>CALMEI010000078.1 GCA_937863225.1 uncultured Polaromonas sp. | reverse complement strand
CCGCGCAACTTGTGTGCGATAGTGTTAAGCCTTTTTGAAATTTTGCAAATGCAAAATAGTAGCAAAACGTGTAAAGACCAAACATGTGTTTATGGGTAGGATCTGAGTAAAACCAAGGATCGGAAAAGTGTGGAACGCGAATTTCAATTTGCCCGCCAGGTATGACGACACGAACCATTTCTTTGAGGATCGCGGCTGGATTATCATGGTGCTCTAAAAAATGGCTGCTGTAGATACTTCCCACCGAATTGGCTTCCATGCTTTGCAATATCAACAAAGCATCGCCCACTAAATCTACACCAGGCCCAGGAGCAATATCTATCCCCGTTGCATCTGATTCGCATTTGCTTGCACCGCAACCAATGTCTAACTTTTTATACTGAACCTTCATTTGCTGTGGTAGATATCAACCCAATAAGGCTTTAATTTTTCCAGAAAATGAGCGCAATGGTGACATCAGTTTCCAGCTCGCTGAGTTTTGCAAATCTTCTATCCGTTGTTTAAGTTGCGCAATTTGTCCATCACGATCAGCAAGCTGTTGATTTAGGGACATCGTTGGTAACAAACGGGATTTTTGCAATTGAAAGTTTGCCTTTGTGGCAATGCCACTGACAGCCATTTGTATTTCTGCTTCAAGTGATTCAAAGCGATCCATGTCAGCAGATTGGCATGACAAACCTGCTGCTTTGAACGCCATTTCGATGAGTTGGTAAACCGTGAGATTTTCGCCTCCAGCGGGTCTGCCAAATCGTGTGATCGCACTGCACATCATCAATATAGACCTAAACACCAAATGATTGACTTCAACGGGCGATGCTAATTGCCACTCTTTGTCGATAAAAGTGGGGATGCCTTTGGTATCAATTATGATATTTTGGGGGATGCAATCTATGTACTGACCTGGAAGTACATTTGGGTTAGGGCTTGTTTGGTCAGAATTGAGGCCAGAGTTTTCAAATGTCTTAAGCACCGCCAAGTAATGTTTGATAAATTGCCCAACTTGCTCGAATGTCCAGCCATCTTTGGTGACGATTTGTATGAATTCTTGCGACAGCGGTGTGCCTAAAACGTATTGATCGACGGGCTGACTGATGAATTGAATAGGCGAATGCGTGGTTGCAGAATGATGGAATGTTGCGCCAAGTTTTTTTAAGCGTCGATATTCAACAGACACGGTTTGTGCATCTTGGCTCGAAAAAATAGTTTCTTTGCAAAAGTCTGCTAATCGTGTGGTGGAGTAGTGATAAGCCAAGTCGCCAGTTGGTACCAGGGTTTGTGGGCGGGGTGATGTGATGACCAAGAACGAATTGGTCATATCAAGACCTAAATCGTTGGCAAATACTACCGGCCATGCCAACTCTTGTGAAAAATTGCATATCTCCGGGAGCTGCGGATCGCGCCTGACACTCTGTGATGCGAAAGCTGATGCATCAAAATGGGTGTGTGCAAAACCAGCTTCAGTGACAATTGACGTAGGCAGTTTGTAATCTGGAAAAGGGGCTAAAAAATTGGAGGCTTCAAAACCGGCTTGTCGCAATAGCTCGGTCAAAACTGAGCGCCCAAATGTTTGCGCTTGGTCTTTGCCATAACGACCTTCAATGCCCACCATCGCTTGTCCAAAATGGTCCTCAGGCGCGCCCGCAAAATATTTCAACCCGAGTTGGTTTTCGATGGCAATGATGAGTTTACCCTCTGGTTTTAGCAACTCTCGAACACGTTGCAGCATGGTCAGGGCTGGGTTATGTCCAGGCGTGAACAGGTTGGCGTATTCCAAAACGCCGATGAGGGTGATGACGTCGAATTGTGTATGGCATTTAAACTGATCGAATTTCTCTGTCAGCACTGAAACGTTGCTTAAATCACGTGTGCGTGAGCGCGCGATAGAGGCGCGACGTGGGCTACCCTCTAATGACAAAACATGGGCATCACTTTCGCCCAAGTAACGCGATATCGCGCCGCATCCTGCCCCGATTTCCAAAACTTGCGCGCCATTGAGTATGGATTCAAACGGGCGCATGATATTGGCGCGTTCGCTTGTGAGATGGTATTGCGAAGGCCAGTCGGTGATATTTTGTCGCAGTTCAGTCGATAACGTCGTGATGTCTTGTGCATTTCGGATGATGTTGGCAATTCGTGTTTCGATTTCATCACCATCGTTATAGGCGATGCCACGGTAGTTGGGGTTAGACCAAACATTCACTTTGGTGTCTAAAATATAACCCGCATCATGTAGCAGCTTTTTCATGGAGCAATTACCTTGGTTTGCATGGTCATCCCGAGATTGATGAGGCCAAAAAATTGGTCATTTGGGCGAACTTGAAGGTGTATCACATCGTAGCGTCGGTCGTGTGGTGTCACTTCTTCGCCATTTTTTGATGCTAACCCCAAAGATAAAAAATAGTCGCCGGGTGCTAAATCGCACATGAATGAGGCATGAATTTGTATGGCCTTGCCTGCAGAGCAAACACTCGGTAGCTGGCATTTCAAAGTGTCGGTATTGGTGCCGTAAATGGTGACACCTTCTTTTGTTTTGAAAGTTACACCAAAGATCGGGTTCAAAATCTCACTTATAAATCTGACACTAACTACAAGCTCTATCTTCTGCCCTGTGACTATCGAGGCTGGGTATGCAATCTGATCAGCCGTTAGCTTGAAATCGAGTATGCGAGCTTGTCCATCGCCCCATCGATATTCGTGTTCGTTGTAGCCAATGTGGGTGGCAAAAATATCTTCAGTGGTACTGAGCTGTGTTGCGTCTGTATCGATCGATTCCCGTGCACTATCAAGAACAGGCGAGGTGGTTAGTGGCAGTGCTTCCTTGCCAAACAACATGTCCATGTATGTGTTGACAACAGCTTTTGGCTCCCCATACTCGATCTGAATGCCTTTATCGATTAACAATGCCCGTGTGCAGTGTGTGACGATTTGTTCGCTGGAATGGGTGACAAGCAATATGCTGGTGCCATTTTCTTTAAGCTGGCGTAAACGGTCGAAGCATTTGGCTTGAAACTTCGCATCGCCAACGGACAGTGCTTCATCTACTATCAAAATATCTGGATTAATTTGCGATTGGACGGCGAAAGCCAGCCGTACGGTCATACCACTTGAATAAGTCTTGACAGGTTGATCGATAAAGTCACCGATGTCGGCAAAATCAACGATGGCTTCATATCTGTCTGCAATTTCTTCTTTCGACAAGCCCAATATGGCCGCATTAAAGAATACGTTTTCTCTTCCCGTAAATTCGGGATTAAATCCAGAACCTAATTCAAGCAATGCTGCAATACGTCCTCGTGTCTGCACTGTGCCACTTGTTGGCGTCAGTGTGCCAGCAATGATTTGTAGCAAAGTAGATTTTCCGGAACCATTGCGCCCCAATATCCCAACAGTTTCTCCACGTCTGACACTGAATGAGACATCATTTAATGCACGGAATTCTTTGTAATAAGGTCTAACTGGTCGGCCAATGAGGGTTCTCAACTTAGGCAATACAAACTGTTTCATGCGGTCGCTTGGCGTATCAAAAATTTGATACGTTTTGCCCAACTGATCTACATGAATAGCGATATCTTCTGCCATGATTTTTGAAATTATTTGGATGTTTGTTTACAAAACATCAGCGAACCCTTTGCGGGTTTTTTGAAACCAAGCAAAACCTACCCAAGCAACGAAGATGGCGACGATGGTGTACACAAAAAGACCTGTGAAATTAGGTAAATTTCCCCATACGATGACTTCACGCGTTTGCTCAATAATGAACGTTAATGGGTTGGCGTGCATCCAAGGTCTTAACTTTTCAGGTAATGCAGAAATAGGATAGAAAACAGGGGACAAAAACAGCATAACTGTCATAGCCAAACCGATGAATTGGCCTACGTCGCGCAGGTAAACGCCCAGTGATGCCAACATCCACGCAAAACCCATCGTGAGAATAACCAATGGCATAAAAATCAATGGCAAGAAAATAGCAGTCCAATGTAGATAGTGGTTGACACCAATGAATACGATAGCAAGTACGGTGGCACTGATGCACGCATGAAACAATGCTGCGCCCATGTTAATGACAGGAAGTATTTCCAAAGGGAAAACGACTTTTTTGACATAGTTCACATTGCTGAGTATTAAACTTGGTGCCCGGTTGAGCACTTCAGCAAATAAACCATGAACAATCATGCCAGCGAACAACAGAACTGCAAATATGGTCTTAGATTCTTCGGCACCGGTGCTGCCACTGGGCGCCGCACCCCAACGTGATTTGAACACCACAGCAAAGAAAAAAGTATAAACCAACAACATGAACAAAGGGTTTAGAAATGACCACATTAATCCCATGGCAGAACCACGATAACGGCCCAGTATTTCACGGCGACTCATTTGAATGATTAACGCCCGATTGGTCCACAAACTGTGCAGCATGGCTGACAGTGATGTTGGGTGACTGGTGTGAGGGTTCATATCTAAATATTATGCGAAGTAATTTGTGTGTTGAACCAGTTGAAGCCTATTTAAACCATCATATTGCTCAATACTCAAATGCCGCAAAAAGTGATTTGTGAATCAAAGCGAATGTAAGTCACATAATTTTAGAAGACTTCTAGACTTCCACAAATGCTGAGTAATCACATATGGTCAAAATAGAATTGTACCTTCGGTGTGGAACTTGTCGCATTAGCTGGCAGCTGCAGGCATGGTTTGCAGGGGTTTCAATAGAAAAGCAGTATCAATTCGTTGTAAATAAACGCTTTGACTTTTTTATGATTGCAACAACTTTTCTGAATGGAGATGTCACTCGCCAACTTTTAGAGTTACGCAAAGCAAGTAAATCGGTTTTGTAAAATTGTGCTTCAGCTTTGGATTTTTTTAATTGAAACTCTTTTTCAAGCAGCTTCCCTGCTGTCTCAAACAAATGGTTGCAATACACCCATGTAGGGTTACCAACATCTGCGTCGTCCATTTTTTGCAAAATTTTTGGTTGATGTTCACCAAATAATAATACACCCATTCCATGGGATCTTAAAAAGTGAAAAGTTGTACCATTCAACCTGAATTCACTCCAAAATTTAGACATATCACAATCTGTACTATGCCAGTTAGTATTACCGACAAGTATTACAGATTTATCAGATAATTTTGGTTTCCATTGACGCATCAATTCACTAGCTTTTTCAGCATTTCTAATATCACTCAATAGCAATAAATCGACGCTTGAATCTAAGATATTGCCAATTAATTCATTGTTATCTTGAAAACTAATAGTTGAAGTAGGGTAATTAGTTTTAACGTATGATAATAAATCTTTATACACGTCTCTTTCCGTATCATGAACTGTGGCCAAAACTTTTGTTTTGAATTTATTTTCAGTGATGATTTGATTTATCAGGCAAAATGAATTGCCATCGCACCCCATACCCAATTCGACAACAACATTTGGTGTTAATAATTTAATCAACCAAGCAATAAAAGGAAGATGCTCCATTAAATGGCTGTGGACAAGCCAATTCGGTTTGATTGCTAGATTAGTTGGAAAAGATCGCTGATAACTCTCGTTTTTTGTTTGAGGCAAATCAATATCAGGAAATGCTGTTGAATTATGTAATCCAAATTTTGCATTATGGGTTGCTTCTAAAAAACCAAGTCCATATTTACGATCCGGCTCAATATGACATCCTTCTGCCCATTCGTTCCAAGCATTAATGAAAATTAGCCTATCTTCATTAGGATATTCTTGAATACTTTGTGTAATCGTTTTTGACAGCCAATTTTGGTAATTGGCTGGGGTGCCATTAAGAACAATTAAAGCGCGATTACCGGTTCTGGCAGAGTTGTCCCATGAAGGAAAAACAGTTCGAAAGACATTTGGCTGGTTGTATTTTCGGTTCAAATAAAGTTCTGCTACATCTTTATAATTGCATACGATGCCGCTAAAGTCATTATAAAATTCCAACGTATTATTGGGAATAGATTTTTGTAAACCATTTAAGTTATGTGGAGGGTAAGCAACACCACCATCAAAGCCGAACTGTTCATAATCTAAGTTACCATGTGTAAGTGCACTCACGATATGCAAATTTGGAATGCCTATGCTCGCACAATATTCACGCCAAATGGTTATACTACGTTTAGCGTCAGGCAGTTGTTGCGGTCTATATACGATGAAAAATGGTGCATCATTAACTTTAATGTATCGAGGATCCTTGAAAAAAGGAACAATGCTTTTAATGAAATTTAGATCATCATCAATCTGATATCTCTGTTCAATCAATATCTCATGTTCAGATGCATCCCATCGACGTGTCCAATTTTCGTTAGCCCAGCATAAACAAAATGGCATATCACTCGCAGGATCTAACAACATTTCATCTAATGGTTTATTTAATAACCTTTTGCCAGAAAACCAATAGTAGTGGTAACAAAAACCATCAATCCCATATTGTTTGGCAGTTTTAATCTGATTGTGTCTGGTTTCTCTGACTCGTAAATCATAAAAACCAAAATCTGTTGGTAGGTGAGGTTGATAATGCCCTTCAAATAATGGTAGTGCTTTTGTAACATTTGTCCATTCAGTAAATCCTTTCCCCCACCACAAATCGTTTTCTGGTATGGGATGAAATTGTGGCAAATAGAAAGCAATTATTCTCGGATGCTTTATTTGATCATTTGAGTCTGATTGCGAAGACATTCTTATTGAACATTAAATATTAAAACCTAATTTGTCTAAAACTCGTCGAATTTTTTTCTTTGTTTCCGTAGTGAAAAACATACCAATTTTTGATTTGAAATGCAACTCTTCAATGTGCTTTATCTGTGGTTCGTAAGTAAAAGATGGTGGTTGCAGGGGTACTGAGTCACCAGTTCGCCCAAGCGGTACAGCACGAATAATCACCTGATAAACAAGCGCATGCTCACTTAACATCAGTGTATCTTGTATTGTTGGAGTTAATTTGGACCAAATATCTGAGAATTCAGTTTCGCTTGGCAGTTTCGTTATAAATTGAACTTCAATAATTTTCAAACCAGCATCTTTAAATAAGTTTTCAATATTTTTCAATCCAAAAAATCGTATATGTGTGTTATCAAGTAAACCCCAAGATCCATATTTGAAATCCCCATGAAATAAGCAAGATAATACAGCCGCATGGCCTATATGAGGCATAGATACTACTATAGTACCCGTCGAACTTAAAAGCGGTACCATGGCCTTAAGTGCCCTTAACGGGTCAAGCAAATGTTCGAGTACATCAGCAGCTACGACAACATCAAATCGATTCAAATTGGCAAGTAAATCAGGCCAGTCATCTGAATTCAGATCTGCTTTTAAAACCTTTACGCAATATGGACTCACTTTTTCGATGGCCTCAGAATCAAACTCCAAACCGATTACTTTACAATTGCTCTGTTCAGATAAGATTTTTGTTATTGAGCCGGGCCCACACCCGACATCTAATACATATTTGTTTTGCCCAACCATTTTAATGACACTTGAGGCAGCAGATCCCGAATCAATATGTACTGTATATTCATACTTATGTTTAAATATAGTATTGGTATTATTTTCAATGAGTCGCACCACATTGTTATTGGAATTCGGTAGAGAAATACTTGATTCAGAAATGTTTTTAGTAAAGTATTTTGTGTCTGCAACCCAGTTTACCCCTGATTTAGAAAGACCTTCAACTAACTCAGGTATAGTATGGTTTATATTTTGCCCTCTGGATAAATCAATGTCGTTTGTAAATTTTATAAAATCATCCAAAGCTTGAATGTTATCTGAATCTTTGTTGGATTCTAATGCAAATATTAATTGATTCAAATTCAATATTATTTCAGATTCGTTGATGGATGTAGAGTTCTCTTTGATCAGTGGAAATTTCTGAGAAATGTATTCTTTTATTTTGTCGGCAGCTTTTTGGCGAAGATCTTTGGGTAATATGTATACATCAAGAAATTTTGGATAAGTTAGAAAATGATATTTGAATATAATATTATTTTTAATACAAAAATCTACGACATTTACTATGTCAAAAATATTATATGTTTGTACAGTATAGCTAATGTACAAATAGGTATTAGCTTGTATACTAAACTTACATAAGTTTGATGAAATCGTCTTCCAATTTGACTGGTGACGTATGTACTCGTTCACTTTATCAAAGCCATCTATACTTATTCCTACAAGGTTATGTCTAAAGTTTGTTGCCAACTCAAACCATTCATCATCCGCATACATGCCGTTAGTTGAAATTACCAAATTGATTTGCTTAGCAACACCAACATTAATCAAGTGGCGCATTAAATCACGCAGTTCTTTGATTAGCAGTGGTTCACCGCCGATCACATTGAGTCTTTTAATGCTTTTTGGGTTGGCAACTAGCTCAGAAACTAAAAAATTTAGATCTTGAAACCATTGTTTTCCGCTAGTAATTCTGCTGAATGTGACTTCACTGCGCCCAATATCCGAACGGATAAGCTTGATTTCATCTATACCAACCCCAACGACTGTATTGGAGGACGGGCGTTTGAAAACGGATGACTGAAACCGCAATTCAACAAATTCTTCATTTGCTGGGATATCGGTGTAAAAAGTCTTTTCCCAGGCTCCTTCAGTTAAAAGTCCTTCGAAAAGTATCTTGTTATTTAGCGTGATTTTTAAGGAGTGATTGTCGGGCTTTTCGGCAGACAATTTAACTGCGAAGCCTATTAATTCTGCTCTAGCTTTGGGTAATAGAATAGTCGCATTGCCATCAGTCCATGTTGTGCGATTAACCGATGCTTGCTCTGGTTCACTAAACCCTTTGTATGTAATTCCCCAAATTCGTTTTGGTGCAATAATTGAATATCTGCCTTGCCATCGAGCAATCGTGCCTGTAGGCATCCAACGGGAATGAGTGGAGTCAGTTGCAAGTCCTGAACTGTAGGTGGCATTACACATTCTGCACTTTAAATTGCATAAATTCCCCATGTCCAAATCCAAATTCTCAGGACCTTCAGATATTCTAAAGTTCGCAGCTTTAACTCGAGATTTGAGTTGATCAATCGTGTCATGCTCATCGTTTAAATAACCGTTTTCCCAACTTTTATTCGCTTCGACACGCATACTGCTAAGACCTTGCTGTTCTTGTTCATAACAGTAAGTGCATCCTTTGACTTCATTTCCTTCGATCATGTCTTTTCGAATTTCACGCATAAATTCTGAGTCCCAAATTTCTCGAAATGGGTACTCATATACTGACATTTCACGACTGTTTTTCTCTATTGGTTTTGCAAAAGCACAACATGGATGAACATTGCCATTGGGCATCACATTAATAGCTTTAAATGGGTAAATGCAAAAAGAATTATCTTCAGTTGTCTTTTTGTTCAATTCATTAGCTATTTCAACATTATTTTCCATACTGCTTTCCCTAGAAATGATTGAATAAACTGAATTAATTGTTAATTATTAATAATAAAATTATAACCAAGCTTCAAATGATTTGCCTCTTAACAAATAATGATCTGAAATATTGAAAACGCCGGATTCAATTACTCCCGGTCCTTTGGTTACAGTTATTAGACTGTGTTCAATTACGATAGATGTGATTAAATCTCTTCGGCTGGCTGCCAACATAAATAACTCTATGAGTAAGTTGCTCATAGCTGTTTTGCCATGCAGGAAAGTATCTGGTGCAGTGTTTTGCCAAAAATCGCCAGGCCAATGTGCCCATGCCCAGTCCTCAATGCAGTAAAGACCTCCTTCTTTTAGATATGGAAAACAAATATTAAAAGCACTTCGCGTTTCTTGATACAAATGAGATGCATCATCAATTATGAAATCTATATCTCTATCAGGAAATTCGCTATTTAATATATTCTCCATGGCATCTTTGTCAGCTTGGTTGATGCCATAAAATGTTTTTATTTGATCTTGCTTATTTAGATTCTGAATATATTTTTCTAAAGGCTCAATTGATTTTAAGTTGTAATCTATAGCAACTATTTTTTCTGGAGACCACAAATTGTCGTATAAAACAACACTACCACCTTGAAATATTCCCATTTCAAAAACTTTCAAAATTTTCTTTTTTTGCCCTATTTTCTCGGATTTCTCGACCATGTATCGCGATTTACCCAATAGAAAGTTGGTCTGGGAGGATTTTTGATCTTGGAGTTCTTTTGTATCAATTGATAGATTGAAGTTTATTTCATTAATTTGAAGTTGTGTGTTACTTTTCCAGATTAAGTGAGATGGTGGCTTTTGATCTAAATCGTTTGATTTTTTAATTAGATGGTTTTTGAATATGCTGGTTATCGATCTAAATGGTTGGGTAATTTGCCAACTAAGTGATTGAAGTAAGTTTTGCAAAGTAAAAGATAATTCTTGTATTTTCTCTTCTTTGAATCTCAAAATATTTGTTAATTCACTTACTTGATTACCTTCTTTTATTAAATTACTAGTCAGATCTATTATTTTTTTCTTTTCAGTTTGAAGATTTAACAATATTTTTTCAATTTCGTAATTTAGACTGAGAATTTTATTTTCTTGTGTAACAAAATGATCTATTAATAATTTTTCATAAGTTTCATAATTTTTGATTACTGGCAAAGTAAGTGATTTGCCAAATGCGGACATTGTGTTTTTTTGCCAGTAGATACCAACTCCATCAATTTCAATTATTTTTGGAGTAATGTTTTTTAAAGTAAAAAAATCATGAACTGCGTTCTTACATCCTGCAACTACATGATAGTCATCAATAATGACATAACCATTGTCTGTAACTTTGTCATATAGTGCTTGCAATGCATCCATTGTGGATTCGTACAAATCTCCATCCAGCCTTAATATGGCCAATTTGTTGATCGGTGCATTCAATAATGTGTCTTTAAACCACCCCTTGATAAATTTAACTTGTTGATCAAGTAATCCATATTTTTT
Source organism: uncultured Polaromonas sp. (assembly GCA_937863225.1). Lineage (GTDB taxonomy): Bacteria > Pseudomonadota > Gammaproteobacteria > Burkholderiales > Burkholderiaceae_C > Aalborgiella. The sequence goes on along the minus strand of CALMEI010000078.1, from coordinate 9,927 downwards.
AAAATTATTCTTTACCTCTTCTAATGAAACACTTAATTCTGGAAATGTATAGAATTTGTCACCAGAATCTGCCGGATATTTATCTGCATTTGGGCGGGGTAATCCTTCAAATGAATCTGCCACCCAAACAGTACGATCGGTCACACCCCAGGCTGACAAGACACCACGCATCATGATACAGGCGCCACCACGCCAAACTCCGGTTTCAATAAAATCGCCTTCTATACCTAAACCAATGACAATCTCGCATAACATTCGAACATTAGACAATCTTTTTTCGCCAATCATCGTATGCGCTTGAGATGGCCAATCTCTGCCGTATTTACGAATCTGTGCATCAAAATGGTTTGCCCCAGATGCAACTAGAGGTGGGTCTTCATATATTGCACCGATCAGGCAATTCTGAAGAAGTGTGAGTTGAGCGTCTACTAATCGTTGTTTTTCTTCCTGATGCCAAGTGTCGCTCATTGCCAGTTTTTTGATCAGCTCTAGTGCTTCGGTCATGGTTAAAAATAACTTTGAATGTTAATGAGTGCGAAGGCTAATATCTATCATCGATACCCCAACTAGACCGGTAGTTAGCGAAGTAGATTCTGATTTTAAGATGAGCGCATCATAAACCCAATGATGTTGTACGTGTTCGTGTTGGTTTCCATTCGCAATTGCAACATCAACGCAATATTCGCCAATAGGCAATATGGGCATCATAAAAATAAAGTCTGCTTGGAAAGTGCTCCCACGCACAAATGGTTTCTCAATATTGACTTGGGATAAATACGTGTTGTCACCAAATAAAATTTGTCCATGCCTGTCTTTTACAAAAAAACCAACGATTGGAGAGTCTAGATTGTCATGTGCTACACCAAAAACACTAAGTCTTACTTTTTCACCCCCGACAATCCAAGCTAGTTGATTATTGTCATCATCATGAATACTGACACTTAAAATCTTAGCACCGGCATTGCCAAAGGATGGTGCTAGATTGTTGAATTGAAATACTCGAAGATCATTTCTTAAATTGCTACAATTGAAATACTTGCTACGTTGATCTTTAAGTTTATTGAATTTTTCGTCAAGCACTGAAGATTCAATTTTTTCTAATTTAATTTCACCTTGTTGTTCCGTATATAGGGTCTTTAAATATGCTTCGCAAACATTTTTAGGTGATCCACTAAGAATCAATTTACCCTTATCTAACCAGACTACTCGATTGCAAAGGTTTTTAATTCCTGCGGTATCATGGCTAACGAATAATACAGTTCCACTTAACATGAATTTGCGTAAAAACCGCATACATTTCTGTGTGAACAATGCATCACCTACTGCAAGTGCTTCATCTATAACTAAGATGTCCGCATTTACATGTGCAATGATTGCGAACGCCAAGCGGACCACCATTCCACTGGAATAAATTTTTACAGGTTGGTCAATAAATGGACCTATATCTGCAAAGTTAATGATGTCTTTAATAGATGTCTCAATTTCTACATTTGTTAAACCAAGAATTGATGCATTGAAGTAAATGTTTTCTCGCCCGGTAAATTCGGTGTTAAATCCAGATCCAAGCTCAAGTAAGGCTGCGACTCGACCATTGGTTTGTGCAAATCCACTGGTTGGTGTTAAAGTTCCACAAATGATCTGTAATAGAGTAGATTTGCCCGAGCCGTTGCGTCCGATAATACCGACTGATTCGCCTCTTTGAATATTGATAGATATGTCCATCAATGCTGGAAAATTATAAAAATACGCTTGAGTTGGTAAGTTTATTAATTTTCTAAGTTGGGGGAAAATGAACTGCTTAAGTCGATCCCCTGGTTTATCATATATTTGATAACTCTTGCTTAGGTTTTGGACACGAATTGCGTAGTCTGTGGCAATCATGAATATTTCATATGACTATTACTGCAAGAAACTAATCCACTAATGTTTGGCAATTATTCTACACACTAATTGATAAGATTAAGGTTGTGAATTCCATTGGTCTAAATCTGAAAATTGATTGCCATAACAAAGTAAAAAAGCCTTGCATAGAAGCAAGGCTTTTTTAATTAAGTTTGCTAACTGATTTATTTGCCAGCTCGCAACTCACGGCGCAAAATTTTGCCGACGTTGGTTTTAGGGAAGTCATCTCTAAATACAATGTATTTAGGAGTTTTGTAGCCAGTTAAATGTTGTTTGCAATAAGCTTTGACATCTTCTTCGGTGAGGTTTGGGTCTTTTTTAATGACAAAGAGTTTGATGGCTTCGCCTGTTTTTTCGTCTGGCACGCCAATCACTGCACACTCCAGTACACCGGGGCAAAGTGATACGGTTTGCTCTAATTCATTCGGAAACACGTTAAAGCCGCTGACAATGATCATGTCTTTCAGACGGTCGACGATCTTAATAAAGCCCTTATCGTCCATGATGCCCACATCGCCCGTGCGCATGAAGCCGTCTGCTGTGAATGCCTTGGCGGTTTCTTCGGCTTGGTTGTAGTAACCTTTCATGACGTTCGGACCACGAATGCAAATTTCGCCGGACTCACCTTGTGCCAAGCTTTTGCCAGCTTCGTCTTTAATGTGAACTTCAATACTGGGAAGGGGTAAACCAATCGTTCCAGTAAATGCTTTGCTGGTGACAGGGTTGTTGGTGCCAATGGCAACGGTCTCGCTCATGCCCCAACCTTCTACCATGGGGCTGCCAGTGGCGGCTAACCATGCTTTGGCAGTGCCTTCGGTTGCTGCCATACCACCTGCTTGTGACAGACACAATGTTGAAAAGTCCAAAGTCTTAAATGAAGGCGTTTGTAGCAATGCGTTGAACAATGTGTTCACAGCGGGCAGGATGTGAAATGGACGTGACTTGAGTGTTTTGACAAAGCCAGGGAAATCGCGCGGATTGGGCACTAGGGTGATAAACCCGCCCCAACGGATGGCAAGCAAGCTCGTGGTCAGTGCAAAAATATGGTACAGAGGTAATGCGGCAACAATGTTGATTTTGCTCACATCGCCAATGCGCTCCACCGCTGGAAAAAACCAAGCTTCGGCTTGCAATGTGGCTGCGACAACATTCCGGTGAGTGAGAACTGCACCTTTTGACAAACCTGTGGTGCCGCCTGTGTACTGCAAGAATGCAATTGAATCCAATGTGGCTGGACTTGGTTTTAGAGAAAGCCCTTTGCCTTTGGCAATGGCAACGTTGAAAGGTGTTACTTGCAAGCCTTTGGATGTATCAAAACTGAAGGCAGGAACCATTTTTTTGATATTCCGCACCGCAAACGTGATCCATTTGCCAAATACGGGTCCGAGCAAATCACCCATGGTGGCCAGTACGACGCGTTTGATGGGTGTTTTATCAATGATTTGCGTTAAGGTGGTGGCAAAATTTTCCAGAATAATGATGGTCTCAGCGCCTGAGTCTTTGAGTTGATGCTCTAATTCACGTGGCGTGTAGAGTGGGTTGACATTGACACAGGTGTATCCTGCACGCAATATGCCGGCCATGGTGACAGAAAATTGTGGAATGTTCGGCAGCATGATGGCAACGCGTGAGCCGGGAGCCAAACCTTGCGATTGCAACCACGCGCCAAGTGCAGTCGACAAATCATCCACTTGCTTGTAGGTCATCCATTTTTCCATGCAAACTGAAAACGGATTTGTAGCATTCTTCTTGAACGATTCTTCCAACAATTGCACCAGCGATTTGTATTGTTCTGGGTTAATTTCTGCAGGCACGCCGGGTGGATAACTTTTCAGCCAAATTTTTTCCATTTAGATTCCTTCTTTCATTAAAAAAACAATTAATTGGTGCGTCCTAGCAATGCATCTTTGAGTTTGAAATCGGCCGGAACGGGACCCAGCCAAATTCGCAGCAGCGCGTTATAAAATTCGGGTTCTTTAAATGGTTCGCCTTGTGGCTTACCTTTTGAAGAGATGATGCCGCCGATTCCTGGGACCCACTCAACCATGATGGTGTCACCCACCGACAATTTCTTTTGATCGCTGAATATTTGTCCCATTTTGATCAGCCCAGGAATTAATTTACCCATTTCCGATTTGGGTGTGTTGTCTTCAACACCACGCGTAAATAGTTTCCCCAACTCATTGGAGTCAACTTCTCGCAACATGGTCAATGTGATTCGTTTCGATCCTGGCATGGCAAGCACGTCTTCGGTGGTAGTTGCTTTTCTCTGCAAGTACAGTCCGGCTGTGTAAACTTTAAAAACGGCTTTGTAGCGTATGCCGGCACCATTCAAAACAAGTTTACTTCCGCGCTGGTCTACGACATCGTCATATTTAACGCCTGATACATCCATGACCGCCGCCATACTGCCGACAGGGCCGATTAATCCAATCGCTAACAACAAGACCCACGCGCTTATTCGCTTCGAAATCACACCATGTAACATGACTAAATCCTTGTAAAAAACGAACGACCGTGCTTTTTTAAAAATCCAATTATCAAACGAAATGTGATTTTTTGGCATGGGGTTTACGCTTAAGAACTTTAAAAAAACCGCCAAGTGCAGTGGTATTTTTTATTCTGAACGGTTAATTTGTTACACTGTGGTTCATGTTCAAACAACACAATTCATTAACGCCATCCAGCACAGGTCATTTTGACCGAGGAGCTTGGCTTTGGCGACCTTCGAATTAACGCACTCCACCTTTGTTGCCGTTTATTTCGCTAAGCATAAATTGGCAACGTTGTTTGAACCGCTTCAGTGCTTATTCCTTGATACAAACAGGGACTTTGACAAGGAAGCAGGTACTGAAAGTCAACCAGACTTTGGGTACCGATAAAAAGGGCTTATTGTGATCACCGAACTAGAATTTACCCAACTCAAAGCGCAAGGCTTTAACCGCATACCTTTGATGCTGCAAGCATTTGCTGATTTAGAAACACCGCTGTCTTTGTATTTGAAATTAACAAATTGCTATGCTAATAATAGCAATATAGGCAATAAATACGCTGGATATATCCAGAATAAGCATAGTTTTCTGCTTGAATCTGTCGTTGGCGGCGAGCGATTTGGGCGCTACAGCTTTATTGGTTTGCCTGCTCGTACCTTGCTGCGTGCCAGTGGTTTTGGTGTTGACGCAAAAACTGAAGTGGTGACAGATGGTGTTGTGCTTGAAACCAGCCATATGAACCCATTGGATTTCATCGCGCAGTACCAACAACGTTTCAAAGTTGCCATACAACCGGGAATGCCGCGTTTTTGCGGTGGTTTGGCCGGCTATTTTGGCTATGACGCTGTGCGTTACATTGAAAAAAAGTTAGAAAAAACGTGCCCCACCGATGAGCTGCACTGTCCCGATATTTTGCTGTTGCAGTGTGAAGAGCTGGCGGTCATTGACAACCTCAGCGGCAAACTCTCGCTGATTGTTTATGCCGATCCGGCACAAAATGATGCATATGCCAAGGCTGTGTCGCGCTTACATGCTTTGAAGGAGTTATTGAAAGCACCGGTTAATGCACCTGAAATCAAACCATCAAACAGCCAAATGGCTGTGCGTGATTTTGCGAAAGCAGATTACCTGAGCGCTGTGCTGCGCGCCAAAGAACTGATAGCTGGCGGCGATTTCATGCAAGTACAGGTTGGACAGCGCATCAAAAAGCCCTACACCGAATCACCCTTGAGTTTGTACCGCGCGCTGCGTTCACTCAACCCATCGCCTTATATGTATTACTATGACTTTGGTGATTTTCAAGTGGTGGGCGCAAGCCCTGAGATTTTGGTCCGGCAAGAGGCAGTGGCAAACGCAAGCGTGGGGGCACAAAAAGTGACGATACGCCCCCTTGCTGGTACACGGCCTCGTGGCGCAACGCCAGAGTTGGACAAAGCGGCTGAAGTTGAACTCATCAACGACCCTAAAGAGCGTGCTGAGCATGTCATGCTGATTGACTTAGCCCGTAACGACATTGGTCGCATTGCCAAAATTGGCACGGTCAAAGTGACCGAAGCTTTTTCGGTTGAGCGCTACAGCCATGTGATGCACATCGTCAGCAACGTTGAGGGTGTTCTCAATGATGGCATGACCGCGATGGACGTCTTGAAAGCCACATTCCCTGCCGGAACATTGACAGGCGCTCCCAAAGTACATGCGATGGAGTTGATTGACCAACTCGAACCCACCAAACGCGGTATTTACGGCGGCGCCTGCGGCTACATCAGTTTTGCAGGTGACATGGATGTGGCGATTGCCATTCGCACCGGCATCATCAAAAACCAAACGCTCTACGTGCAAGCCGCTGCTGGGGTGGTAGCCGACAGCGTGCCAGAGCTGGAATGGGCGGAAACCGAAGCCAAAGCGCGGGCACTGTTACGCGCCAGTGAATTGGTTGAGGAGGGCTTGCTATGAAACTCCTCATGATCGACAACTACGACAGCTTCACCTACAACATCGTCCAATACTTTGCTGAGTTGGGCGCAGAAGTGGAAGTTTTTCGCAACGATGAGATTACACTAGAAGGCATCGCAGCACGCAAGCCAGACCGTTTGGTTATTTCACCTGGCCCATGCTCGCCTAACGAAGCCGGTATTTCTGTGGCGGCGATTAAACATTTCATGGGCAATTTGCCAATTTTGGGTGTGTGCTTGGGGCATCAAGCCATTGGTGCAGCCATGGGGGGCAAAATTATTCGGGCACAAGAGTTGATGCATGGCAAAACCAGCGTGATCACCACCACGCAAACAGGCGTGTTTGCCAATTTGCCCAAGCAGTTCACCGTGAACCGTTACCATTCCTTGTCGATTGAACGTGCCAGTTTGCCCGCTGATTTGGAGATAACGGCATGGACTGATGACGGTGAAATCATGGGTGTGCGCCATCACAAACTGCCATTTGCTGTGCGCATGGAAGGTGTGCAGTTCCACCCCGAGTCAATTTTGACCGAGCATGGCCATGCGATGTTGAAGAATTTTTTAGAATGAAAACATGAGAACACAAACTTTAGAGCCAAAACGCTATATATTTCATAGCACTTTAGGCAATAAATACGACGGCTGCAGCCATATTTAACCATATAAATAGGTAATATAACCATGCCAAACAAAATCACCCCTCAAGAAGCGCTGTTGCGTACCGTTGAGCACCGCGAAATCTTTCACGACGAAATGCTGCACATCATGCGGCTCATCATGGGCGGCGAAATGTCGCCGGTGATGATGGCTGCGATCATCACAGGTTTGCGCGTGAAGAAAGAAACCATTGGCGAAATCACCGCAGCCGCACAGGTGATGCGTGAATTTTCAACCAAAGTGGAAGTGGCTGATAAGACCCATTTGGTAGACATTGTGGGCACAGGCGGGGATGGTTCGCATACGTTTAATATTTCAACTTGTTCTATGTTTGTGGCAGCTGCAGCAGGTGCAAAAGTGAGCAAGCACGGCGGTCGCAGTGTCAGCAGCAAATCAGGCAGTGCCGATGTGCTTGAGGCTTTGGGCATCAATATCAACTTGAAGCCAGCCGCCATAGCGCAGTGCATTGCAGAGGTTGGTGTGGGTTTTATGTTCGCGCCCAACCATCACCCAGCGATGAAAAATGTAGCTCCCATACGCAAAGAGTTGGGCATGAAAACGATTTTCAATATCTTGGGGCCACTGACGAACCCAGCCAGTGCACCGAATATATTGATGGGCGTGTTCCATGCAGACTTGGTGGGTATTCAAGTTCGCGCGTTACAGCGCTTGGGCGCAGAGCACGCTTTGGTGGTGTACGGCAAAGATGGCATGGACGAAGTCAGCATGGGCGCGGGTACCTTGGTGGGCGAGCTGAAAAATGGCGAAGTCACCGAATACGAAATTCATCCCGAAGACTTTGGCATGCAAATGGTCAGCAACCGCGCCTTGCGCGTTGAGACCGCCGAAGAATCCAAAACCATGCTCCAAGGCGTGTTAGACAACCAAGCTGGCCCAGCACGCGATATCGTTATCCTCAATGCAGGCGTTGCCCTTTATGCGGCAAATGTCGCAAAAACAATGCAAGACGGCATATTGCTGGCCAAGTCTGCTATTGAATCAGGCGCTGCTAAAGCAAAATTAGCGGCTTTGATGACGGCGACAAAAGCTTTGGGCGTTTAACAAATGAGCAGCGTGTGGCAAGATGAAGGGGCGTGGATTGCCATCGGCATCTCGGTTTTGTTTTTGGTAGCGGCCTTTGTGATGCACCGCGTGTTCGTTCGAATTTTAAAAAATGGCACTTCGGACGCTCAGTCGGGTGTTGCCAAGGAGTCCAAGCATGACTGATATTCTTGAAAAAATCACCACCGTCAAACACCAAGAAGTTGCTGCGGCCAAAAAGCGCAAATCATTCGAGGCGATGCGGGCAGATGCCGAATCCCGCGTTTTAACACGTGATTTTGTCGGTGCGATGCGGGCCAAAATAGCCGCTGGCCAGTCCGCAGTGATTGCCGAAATCAAAAAAGCCAGCCCGTCCAAAGGCACGCTGCGCAACGATTTTGAGCCAGCTGACATTGCACAAACCTATGCTGAACATGGGGCAGCGTGTTTGTCAGTGCTTACCGACAAAGATTTTTTTCAGGGCAGTAGCGATTATTTGCGGCAAGCGCGCGCATCGTGCACATTGCCTGTGCTGCGCAAAGATTTCATGGTTGATGCTTACCAAATCTATGAATCACGTGCGATGGGGGCGGATGCTGTTTTGCTGATTGCGGCGTGTTTGACCGATGCACAAATGGCAGAATTTGAGTCCATCGCACACCGACTGGATATGGCCGTATTGGTTGAAGTGCATGATGCAGTTGAATTGCAGCGTGCTTTAAAACTCAAAACCCCACTCATTGGCATCAACAACCGCAACTTAAAGACTTTTGAAGTCACGCTGGACACCACTATCAGCATGTTGAGCGATGTTCCCAAAGATCGTTTGTTGGTCACAGAATCAGGCATTGCGACACCAGCAGATGTGGCACGCATGCGCGAAGTGGGCGTGCATGCCTTTTTGGTGGGCGAAGCATTCATGCGCGCCGAAGATCCAGGTGAAGAATTGGCGAAATTATTTGCTATATAAAACATAGCAATATAGGCAATAAATATGCCGTATACAGGCATAAAATCCATATATTTGATGCAAAACGAGCTTTTTCATACGGCCGACCATTCCCATCGTTTGCAGCACTGGCAGCCTGAAAATTGGCCCATTGATGGGAGTTGGTCTGAAGTGGTTGCCGCATTTTTCAGCAGTCCTGAAGGTGTCAAACTGGCCCAAACATTGCAATTCAAGCTGGATACAGGGGCATGCATCTATCCGCCCACGCCCTTTAGAGCGTTGGAATTGACACCGTTAAACCAAGTCAAGGTTGTCATTTTGGGTCAAGATCCCTATCACGGGGCAGGGCAGGCGCATGGTTTGGCGTTTTCAGTGCCCGCTGGCGTCAAAATCCCACCGTCACTGAGAAATATTTTCAAAGAAATTGGTCAGGAATTAGGCAATGCGTCAATTGCAAAGCGCACTGACGGCTGTTTGGTGAGCTGGGCTAGGCAAGGTGTTTTATTGCTAAATACCTGCTTAAGTGTGGAATCAGGCCAGCCCGCCAGTCATGCAAAGTTGGGTTGGGAAGTACTCACTGATGCCATCATCCGCCAAGTTGCTAAACATAATTCACACGTGGTTTTTTTACTTTGGGGTGCCCACGCTCAAACCAAGCAACAACTGTTGGCGGACATTACTCCGGTGCCAGGGCAACATTTGGTTTTATGTGCGAATCACCCATCTCCATTGTCCGCGATGCGGCCACCGGTTCCATTTTTGGGCTGTATGCACTTCACCAAGACAAATCAGTTCTTGCGTGAAATGGGAATCGGTGAAATTAAATGGTGATACGGCGGGTTAAACCACCCAGCCTAGGGGGAAAACTTTGTATAATCCGAGGGTTGTCACGGGAAAAAATGGAGGGATGGGGGGGGGGGTGATGGCGGCG
>CALMEI010000077.1 GCA_937863225.1 uncultured Polaromonas sp. | reverse complement strand
GTTGTTGGCCATGGGCTGTACCGATCACGTCGTCAGCCTGGCCCGTAAAACGACCATCAGCATGGCGAGTAAGCCGCCAAATGCGGCGCTGTTTGCTGCCGTCAGAGTAGGTAAACGCTTCGTCTAAAACACCCGAGTCGCCACTCCAAGTGCAGTCCATCACCACTGTAAAGCGCTTCACTACTTGGCCTGATCGGTCGGTAAACACGCCATAAGCATCCAATGTGCCGTTGAAGTATTTGTCCAGTTCAAGCATTGGTTTTTCGTTGGCATAGTCTTGAATCTGCGGCGTGCTGCAGGCCGTCAGCAATGCAACGGTGCTGATGAGTAAGAGTGTGCAGCAGCGCTGGAACAGGGTTGTCATGGTTAAGGTTGTCATGGTGTGTGGTCTCTAAAAAATGAATGAGGGGCTGTCTGTGACGTTACAGATGTGCTGGGTTGGATGAAAGAAAAATACAGCACGACAGCGGCCGTGGTTTTAAGCAGACAGGGCAGCCAACAATATGCCAACGTTAATAACAGTGAAGCCTGTGCATCACGTGCGCCCGGGGTGTAGCCAAGTAAACCCAAAAGGGGCAATGCCAGCCCAGCTGCCAAAGCCAGATTCAGCTTGCTGGCAAAGTTCCACCAACCAAAATAAATCCCTGCAGTTTGTTGCTTGGGTCCTTGTGCTTGAATTTGTCCTGCCAGCATGGCGGTAGGAACGGTCAAGTCACTGCCCAGTGCCGCCCCAGATAAAGCACATACCAATAAAAACCAAGCAATGTCACCCGCACCCAATGCACCCGCGCCCGCAAAAACAGCGATTGACAAAAGCATGCCAAATAGCCACACGCGCACCAAACCCCAACGTGCAACCGCTTTCAACCAGATGGGCATTGACAGTGCAGCAAATAAAAAATAAACGCCTAAAGCGGCAGACTGCATGGCCACGCTGGCATCAAGTCGGTCTTGTAAAAAGAACAAAACCAAAGTAGCGGGTATGGCGCTGGCAATGCCATTCAATAAATAAACTGCTAACAAACGCCTGAATTCGGCATATTTCCAGGGCAAGCGCATGTCTTGTGAAGTTCGAGCAGGCGTGATTGTGGTGTGTGATGCCTGCGTTGTCACTGCTAGCAAGCCATACGGTGGCGTTGACATGCGCCATGCGGCGTAGCCAAGCCATAAAGTCAGTACAAACAAAATCTGCATGGCAGTGATGCCGGCCAGTGTGGGGGTGACTGTTGCCAGCAGTACACCAGCCAAACCAAAACTTTCACGCCACGCCACCACACGGCTTCGGAATTTGGCATCACCGCCCAACATGGCGCCCCAAGCGTGGTAGGCCAAACTTAAGAAACTATAGGCTGTGTAAGTCAGCACCAGCGCCGCACCAGCCCACCACAATAGCGCATGGGCATCGTGTGTCATGGGTGAAAACAGGGCTGTGAATCCAATGCTTAAAGCCACGCAGGCTAAGGTGCTGATTCGGAACAGAGCTTGCTTGGATTGCGCATACAAGCCATCGCATAAAAGTCCAAGCCAAGGGTCGATCAAGGCATCAAATAGACGAACCCCCATCAATAAAAACCCTAGGGCTGCCAGTGATACGCCCCATTGCTGCGCGTACAAATTGGGCATCAAAACATACAGAGGTAACGCGCAAAAGGCCAGTGGCAAGCCCAACAAGCCATAGCGCATGCCATCCTGAATGTGCCAAGGCTTGGCAGTCATGGCTACCGCATTGGTTGGCGTGATGGGTTTTGAATCATTCATTTGCGTTCACTCAAAACGCGTTCTGGACTAAATTTAGGCTCTAACAAGGCCAGTCGCATTTTTGGCTCGGAAGTTTGTTTAGACAACCATATGCCAAAAAAGTATTTGGCAAACTCCGCATCGTTGATGTCGCCACGCCATTTGCCGTTGTGCCAAAACTTAGCGCCTTTCCCCGGCAGGTGAAAGCCGGTGATGTTGTCGCCAGCTTGCACATTGGGGAATACTTTTTGCATTTGAATTTCCCAGTTTTGCAGCAATGCCTCATCAAACTTGCTTTGCCTGCGCATTTCTTCGATAGAGCGCTTGGCAATGTCTTTTCCTTGAAAATTTCGCAAGTAATTCAAATCCAAAGCAAATTCGTGCTGGGCATAGTTTTCGGCGACAAAATTGGCATTGCGCCAGAGGCTGGCTTTGTAGATTTCGAGTCCAAAAAAAGTCAACTTGGACTCACCCGATAACGCCAGCGTAGGGGAATTGCTCCGTATGTCGGTCGGCAGCGTTTGAGCGATGACCGTCGCATGGTGCAGCAAGACCGTGGTTAAGGTGGCAAATGCCAAACGTTTGTAGAACATGGTGAAGTGACTCCGTTTCAATTCACTCGGGTTTAACCAAAGTGAACTGCATCAAGTTGATATCGCCGGTGTCAAACGCTGCTTCACAATACGCCAAATAAAATTCCCAAATGTGCATGAAGCGTTCATCAAAACCCAGTTTGGCAATGTGTTCTTTTTGTGCAAGAAATGCTTGTCGCCATTCCCGCAAGGTTTGGGCATAGTCAGGCCCAAAAGCAAACGCATCGATCACTTGCAACCCAGCTTGCTCGGCTTGTTCGCGGAATTTATGCGGACTGGGCAAGCAACCACCCGGAAAAATGTATTGCTGAATAAAGTCAGTTGATGCGGCGTAGCGCTCAAACAAATCATCGCGTATCACAATGCTTTGGATGCAGGCGCGACCCCCTGGTTTCAGCAGTTTATGTACAGTATTGAAATATTCAGGCCAATAGGCTTGGCCCACTGCTTCAACCATTTCAATCGAGCAGATGGCATCAAAAGGCGCGTCTGTGATGTCGCGATAGTCTTGCAAACGTAAATCGGCTTGCTGACCTTGGCCAGTTGCAATGCCTAACTTCTGCATTCTGGTATTGGCATAGTCCAATTGTTCGGTGCTGAGCGTGACGCCAACGATATGAGCGTTGAATTGGCGTGTGGCTTCTTCTGCCAGAGCGCCCCAACCGCAGCCTATTTCTAACACCCGGCTGTGGTTCATCACGCCTGCCATGCGCAAAGCGCGTTGCACCTTAGCCGTTTGCGCTTGTTCAAATGATCGAGTGAAATCGCCTTCATACAAGGCGCCTGAATAATTCATGGTTTTATCTAACCATAGTTGATAAAACGTATTGCCCAAGTCGTAATGCGCATGGATATTTTTACGGCTGTTGCTGCGGCTGTTGTGGTTCAGCAGGTGCTTGATGCGGTACAACAAACGCCCATACCACGTGCCAAATACCATGGCATCAATGGCCTGTCTGTTGCAGCTCAAGAGTTTGAGCAACTCAGTCAGATTGGGGGTGCTCCAATCGCCAGCGATGTAGCTTTCGGCAAAACCAATGTCACCCGATTTCAATGCGGCTGCAAACACCTTCCAGTTGTGCAGTGTGATGCTGGCATTGAAATGCGCTTCGGTGTTGGAGGATGTTGGCGCGTGGTAGTCGCCAAAGTAACGGCATGATCCGTCAGGAAAATGAACGGTGAGAACACCATGCTGCAACTTTTCAAGCAGTTTCAAAGCGTAGCGCGCGGTGTTGGGAACGGCTGTGTTGCTGACTGTAGGGTAGGAAGTGGTAGCTGTATTCATCATCAATCCATATAAAAAATGAACTTGCACAATTAGCGAGAAACAAGCACTTCGGGAGGCGAAGGCTTGTGGAAGAACGGAACTTTTTTTAACCACAAGCGCAAGGCTTGTGAATGAATATGAAACAGCACCCCCCATGTCATGGCGGGGTAACGCCAAAAAGCGGTGCGCAAGGTGCGTGCAGTGATGGGTTGCAAATTGCCTTGTATGCGTGTGCACAACGTGGGTGTTGTCTCCAGCGTTTCAGTTGTTTCGAAATAATCGACACTGGCCGAAATTTGTGCGCCCTGCTCTGTGTTGAGCTGATCAAAGCGAAAACGGTATTGCCCATTGACGGGGTTAAAAGGTGAGACATGGAAAACTTTTTTTGCAAATAAGTTTTCACCAAAGCGGGGTACGTCTAGCAAATAGCAATGTTTTTCTCCAAACGTATTGTTGACCTCAGCCACGATGGCGCGCAAGGTGCCACCTTGATCGCTGTCAGCGCGATGGCAATACCAAAAGCTCACTGGCTTGAAGGTGTAACCCAGTACCCGTGGGTAAGTTTGCAACCATGCTTCTCCGGTGGCGTCGTGTATGCCATGCTGCCGCAAGAGCTCGTCCAGCCAGGCCAAAGCGCCGCCTTGTGCCATGCCACGATGGTCACCGTGGTCGCTGTCAAAAAAACTCAGTAAGCCGGAACGGTTGTTTTGCCACACGCTGGTGGTGTGTGCCGCGTTAACCATGCTGCGCATGGGCAGCATGAGAAAGTAGGTGGCATATTTGAACGCATGACGCTGCGGGCGCGCACGTGCATGGAACACATGACCAAAGCCGATGTGGGGTGTGTTTACTTTCAACGGTCTGCTCCCAACAAACCGGCATCGCTTAAGAGTTTGACACTGGCACTCAAACCAGCTTTGAGACCGTCTTCATGAAAGCCATAGCCCATCCAGGCGCCCGCAAAATAGCAATTGTTTTGTCCTTGCAGTTGGGTCATTCTTTTTTGCGCTGCGACCGCGTGTAAATCAAAAACAGGGTGCGAATAGTCAATGGTTTGCAATACCTTTTGCGGGTCTATCGCACGCACAGGGTTCAGCGAGACGATGACGGCTTGCTGCCATGGCAGCGGTTGCAGTTTGTTGAGTAAATAATGCAAGCAAACTTGCTGACCCTCCCGTCCTTTTACATTGGCGCGTTCATAGTTCCACGCCGCCCAAGCTTTTGGGTTTTGCGGTAAGACGCTGGTATCGGTATGCAGCACAGCGGTGTTGTGCTGGTAGGGAATCGCACTTAAAACTGCTTTTTGCTCTTGACTAGGTGCAGTTAGGATTTTCAAAGCTTGATCCGAGTGGGTAGCGAGGACAACTTTGTCAAACCATTCAATGCCTGTCTGTGTGTGAATACCAACCCCGCTGGGTTGTCCGCTTCCATCGCCTGCATTGACGGTTTCAATTTTTAAGACGGGAGAATTGAGCCGCTTGTCATCGATACCTTGGATGATTTGATTGACATAGTTGCGCGCACCACCTGCAATCGTCCACCACTGTGGGCGATTGCTGATTTGCAGCAATCCATGGTTGTGGCAAAAGCGCACCATGGTGTTGGTCGGAAACTGCAGCATTTGTTCGGTTGGGCAGCTCCATATGCACGCCATCATGGGTAAAAAATACCAATCGCAAAACTCGGTGCTGAAGTGGTGGGTACGTAAAAAATCGCCCAAGGGCATGGTCAATTCATCGTCGTTTCCCTGAGTTGCCAATTGCGTGGTGAGCTTGTTAAAGCGCAACAAATCGCGCAACATGCGCCAAAAACGGGGGTTCAGCAAATTCCGTTTTTGTGCAAAAACCGAATCCAAGTTGGTTCCACTCCACTCCATGTTTGCTGCTGGTGATGCGGGATCGGGTGCTTGTACCGAAAAAGACATGTCGGACTTAACGGTTGCGACATTCAGCTCTGCCATGAGTGATATGAAATGCGGGTAAGTGCGTTCATTGAACACCAAAAAACCGGTATCCACCCCATGCGTCACAGGCCCAATTGAAGTGTGCAAGGTGACATCGACGGTGTGGGTATGTCCGCCAAAGTAGTCGCCAGACTCGAACAGCGTGACATCCACTTTGCCCTTGAGTGCGTGGGCAGCTGCAAGGCCAGAGATACCAGAACCAACAATCGCGACTTTCATTGAACACAAGCTCCTGAACATTAATTTCAGGCAATTGTATACCAATTAGTATTTATAAATACTGTTTGGTAATAATTTAATCTATTTTGTATTTATTTGGCCTCAATGTTCATTTTTTGTGTGTTACGGATTAAAATACGCGGATGACCAAAAACCCGCCTATCAAGGTTTCATTCAAAACCCAAATGTTGTTGGCGCGTCAAGACGCGATCATCCGGTCGGTGAATAGCATGTTGGCGCAAAAAGGGTTCGATGCCATGACGGTGGACGAAGTCGCCGCCGATGTGGGCATCGCCAAGGCCAGTTTGTACAAACACTTTCCCAGCAAAGAAGACTTGGCTGCTGCGGCAATGGTGTTTGTCATGCGGCGTGCGCAGCACTATTTGGATGAACTGTCGACAGAAGCCACACCGTTTGAAAAAATCAAGCAAGTTGTGCGCTGGGTGATGTCGTTGAAACTCGCGGGCGAAATGCCCTCATTGCCGAGCCAGAATTCCAGCTTGCGCACCACATTGATGAACAACAAAGACTATATGGATGGTTTGATGGATGTCAGCGACCGATTAGGGGCATGGATAGAAGCGGCGCAAGTGCAAGGCGATATCAGCAACAAGTTGCCCGCCATAGCGGTGCTCTACACTTTGTACGCGCGCGCCTGTGACCCTGTTTTAGAATTCTTGAAAATGGGCGATTTGTACAATGACGATCAGGTCATCGACTTGGTGATGGCCACATGCTTTGATGGCATTAACGCACGTTGATTGGTCTAAGGCAAGATGCCTTGCAAGGTTGGGCGCTATTGTTTTAATAGCAGTCTAGGCAATCAATACGCCGGCTAGAGGCCAAAAAACCCAATAAAACAGCAGAAGTGATGTGCTAACGCTTGAACGCCACCACGGTTTGTTCTTGCTCGCCCAATCCTTCAATGCCCAGTTTCATCACATCGCCTTTTTTTAAAAACAATGGTGCGGGTTTGCCATCTTTTTTCATGCCCATGCCCACGCCCGGCGGTGTCCCTGTGGTGATGATGTCACCTGGCATCAGGGTCATGAACTGGCTTAGGTAGCTGATAATTTTGGCAACACTGAAAATCATGGTTTTGGTTGAGCCGCTTTGCATGCGCTTGCTATTCAGGTCCAGCCACAGTGTGAGACTTTGTGGGTTTGGAACTTCATCACGCGTCACCAACCACGGACCAATGGGACCAAATGTGTCGCAGCCTTTTCCTCTGTCCCACTGTGGTCCACGCTCTAATTGGAATTCACGTTCAGAAATATCATTCACAATGCAATAGCCCGCCACAAAATTGAGCGCTTCTTTTTGCGAAACATAACGTGCTTTGGTGCCGACGACAATGCCCAGTTCAACTTCCCAGTCTGTTTTGGTTGAACCTTTCGGCAGCATCACCGGATCGTTCGCACCTTGAATGCAGGTGGTCGATTTCATGAACACGATGGGTTCTTTGGGTATGGGCATACCCGCTTCAGCCGCGTGATCAGAATAATTCAACCCAATGCCAATGAATTTGCCAATCTGGCTCACGGGGCTGCCCAATCGGCGTTTGCCTTTGACAAGCGGCAATTTTGACGCATCCAATTTGCGAATTTTCGCCAGTGCTTTGTCACCGAGCTGCTCTGGTGTAATGTCTGCAATAACAGCACTCAAATCACGCAGCTTGCCGCCGTTGTCAATCAAGCCCGGCTTTTCTTTACCGACAGGTCCAAAGCGTACCAGTTTCATAATTTTAGGTGCGAAAGGTTAGGCCAACAATTGCGCCAAACTGGCATCCAAATGCTCAGTGGGCATGCGTTTAAAGCCAGTGCGCGTGAAGCGTTGCACACGTCCCACCACAAACGCAGTCAGCACCGAAGCCTTGACTTGCGCATCCACTGTGGGGGTGTTGGACTTTTGCACGTCGGCCAATAAACGCAAACTTTGTTTGAGGCTGGATTCAAAGCGATCAAAAAACTGGTTCATGCGCTGTTGCAAGCGCTCGTTCTCGAACACCAAAGCATCACCGGCCATGACACGCGCCATGCCTGGGTTTTTTTCTGCAAACTGCAGCAACATGGTCATGATTTTGGCGACTTGTGCTTTTGGGTTGGCTTCGCGTTCATAGATTTGGTTGATGAGACTGAAAACAGAAGATTCGATGAACTCAATCAAACCTTCAAACATCTGTGCTTTGCTGGCAAAGTGCCGATACAGCGCTGCTTCGCTGACATCGAGTTTCTTGGCGAGTGCGGCGGTGGTAATGCGCTCAGCGCCTGCACCTTCTAGCATCGCTGCCAGCGTTTGCAAAATTTGCACACGTCGTTCTCCAGGCTTGGGGCGCTTTTTGGCCATATCCATGTTTGGGTCTGTGGTTTGAACGGTTTCTTGTGGTGTGGTGTTCATGGCGGCAGCAGAAAAGCAAAAGTTGCAAAAGTAGATTTCCCCGTACTTTAGCACGTGGCGAAGTATGTTCAAGGTATAAACTAGAGCCCATGCTTTGGATTAAATCACTACACATCGTTTTTGTGACCAGTTGGTTCGCTGGTTTGTTTTATTTGCCGCGCATCTTTGTCAATTTGGCCATGGTGCCAGACGGCTCTGTCGCTGAACGCGAGAGACTTCTTTTAATGGCACATAAGCTGTACCGATTTATGACCATATTGGCCGTTCCAGCGGTTGGTTTTGGGCTGTGGCTTTGGTTGTATTACGGCATTGGTAAGGGCGCAGACAATGTTTGGTTTCACACCAAGCTTTTTTTGGTGCTGTTGCTTTTGGGCTACCACCACAGCTGTGGACGATTGCTGAAGAAGTTTCAAAGCACACCACATGGCCAAGCCACCCAGCGCAGTCACGTTTGGTACCGCTGGTACAACGAATTGCCCGTATTGCTGCTTTTGGCGATTGTGATACTGGTGGTTTTAAAACCATTTTGATTGACCTGGTAGCAAATGGTCGCATGCTGGTAAATGGTTAAATACACTGCAAAAACCCAGCACCAAACCATCGCATGGCCATTTACCTTGGTCTATCTGGCATTGGTTGTTTACGCCAGTTTGTACCCGTTTGAGCAATGGCGAGATCAAGGCGTGGTGCCATGGGCGTTTATCTTTCAGCCCTGGCCAAAGTACTGGACTTGGTTTGACATCGTTATCAACATGTTGGGCTACGCGCCATTGGGGTTTTTGGGTGCATTAACCGCATTGCGCATGGGCTATGCCAAGCAGGCCGTTTGGTTGGTGAGCTTGCTCACTCTGTTGCTGTCATTTTTGCTGGAAAGCATACAAAGCTATTTACCTGCACGGGTGTCATCCAATGTTGATTTTATTTTGAATGTATTCGGTGCTTTCATCGGAGTGGTTTGCGCTTGGGGTTTGGAGCGTATTGGCGCAATCAACCATTGGCATCAATTCAAAACAAAATGGTTCATCAAAGATTCCAGGGGCGCGATGGTGTTGCTGGGTTTGTGGCCAGTGGCCTTGATTTTCCCAGCTGCTGTGCCGTTGGGTTTGGGGCATGTGCTAGAAAGATTTGAAACGTATTTGGGCGAGGCTTTGCTGGGCACCGCATTTTTGGAGTGGTTGCCAATGCGGTCCGTAGAGCTTGAACCCTTGTTACCAGGAGCAGAAGTTTTATGTGTGGTGCTAGGTGCTGTTGTGCCTGTTTTGTTGGGGTATTCGATCATCACGCACACACCAAAACGTTTGATTTTTTTGATGACCACCTGGCTGGGGGCAATCATGGTGACTTCGCTGTCAACAGCACTTAGCTTTGGTCCAGAACATGCCTGGGTTTGGATCAGCTACCCCGTGAAAGTTGGACTGATGCTGGCCTTCATGATTTCCCTATTTTTTTTAATTCTGCCAGTTCGTGCATGTTTGGCCATGCTGTTGATGCTTCAATTGGTGTTGTTGTTTGTTTTGAACTTGGCACCCACCAACCCGTACTTTGCGCAAACGTTACAAACCTGGGAGCAAGGGCGCTTTATTCGATTTCATGGTGTGGCGCAGTGGTTGGGTTGGCTCTGGCCATTTGTGGTTATGGGCTACGCGTTGGTACGTGTGTCGAGTAGCAAAGGGGTTTCCAACAAATGAATTTAACGCCAATCAATCTACACATCCATGGTTCTGATTTGATATTCAAAGTCAGAGAGAACTCTACGGGTGATCACGGTGTGGTGCAACAAATATTTCAAAATCTCGATTACGATGTTTCACACTGGGTGCAAGGCCAAAAACTATTGGCATACCACCAAGAGCAGTCCAAAATTCGTCAATCCTTAATCATCGATGCGGGCGCCAATATTGGTGCATCCGTAGTGTATTTCAAAAATACCTATCCACAAGCGTATGTGTATGCGATTGAACCCGAAATAAACAATTGGCAACTGCTGGAAATCAACACATCAAAATATGGTGACAAAACCAATTTTTATGGTGCGATTTCAAATGTGGACGGCACCTTGAATCTGATAGACCCAGGTTTGTCCGATTGGGGCTTTCGAACAGAGACGAGTCGTGCAGGTGACATGAGGCAAACGCGTGTGCCATGCATCTCACCACAATCCATTTTGAACAACGCCCAATTCGCCCATATGACGCCATTGATTTTTAAGATTGACATTGAGGGCGCTGAAGAGCAGTTGTTTGATGGTGACACATCGTGGATGGACAAGTTTGCTTTGATTGTCATTGAGCTGCACGACTGGATGCTGCCATTTTCTGGTTCGTCCAGCCATTTCTTTAAAGCCATGGTGCAACATGATTTTGATTTTGTGCACAAAGGTGAAAATGTATTTTTGTTCAATCGCCGCATCTTGGCACCCAATCTCGCCGTTTGACGCATGAAGCAGGCTTATGTTTGATATTGAAACCTTGAATGCGGCTGTGCAAAATCAATTGCCAATTGATGCGGGTTGTGCCTTTGCGGAATTGATGCGCGTCATTGAGGAAAACAGTCACAAGCCACTTTCAGAATCGGTATTTTCGTCCCGTTCGACTGGTTTGAATGAAGATGAATTGATCCAACACGTTGCACTATCTGTGCATCAAATGATAGTGAGCCCTGAAATCGATATCAGCATTCCAGGGTATGACGCATTAATGTCTTGGCACAACACATTGTCAACTTTGTTTAATTTAGCTGTTTCACCCACACCTGAATCAGCCGTCAATCGGATACTGCAGCAAACGAATGGTCAAATTTCGAGCGCCAATGTTTTGAAATTGTGTTTGCTTTTCAGCACCGAAACCAATCAAGCTGAAATGCTGGCGCCAATTTTGCAAAGCAATCCAGAGCTACTTTTGAATGTGTGCCTGTCTTTGGTGTGGGGTTGCAGTGGTACTGCGCAATCCTGTGCGAACCGCGAATGGGCCTATGCACAAATTCCCGATTTATTCAGCAAACTGGAGGCGCCCAATTTTCCAAAATACAAGTTGCATGGCGTTTTCATGCACAGCAGTTATGGGTTTGCGAGCAACAAACATGCATTGAAGACGTATTTGAACCAGCTGGTTCGCAAACAAATTGCGTCTGCTAATTTGCAACCTACGCCATTGGCTCAAAATAAACACACCCTACAAGCGATTGACTGTATTCAACAATCTCATGCAGAGCCTGGCCGCAACAAACAAGTTATCTTGGTCAATCTGGAGTTTTTCAACACCACCCACTCAGTCTATCGGGTGTTAGGCAAAAGTTTGCTGGCTCTCAAGCAGAAGTACATCCTTGTGGCTGTGGCTTGGCCTGGCTATGTGCATATAGGTGAAGATTTTTTCGATCAATTAATTACCTTGTCAGCCACGGGTGAGTTTTATTGCGCACAAGAGATGATTGATATTGCTGCAGCGTACCAACCTGTAGCCGTCTATTACCCCGCAGTGGGCATGTCACCTTGGGCCATTTACCACTCCAACATGCGTCTAGCGCCAGTTCAGTTTGCTGCCATTGGTCATGGTGCCAGCAGTTTTGCTACTGAAATTGACTATTTCTTAATCGAAAGCGATATTGCGGGTGACCACAGCACTTATTCTGAAAAAGTGATTGCATTAAGGCCAGGTGCGATGCCGTTTTATCCACCCAACGACATCCATTATCCAAGTCGTGATAACCATTGGGCAGATGATGCCAAGTTGAACATTGTGTGCAGCGCCTCGTCCATGAAATTAAATTACAAGCTTCTGCAAATTTGCAAAAATGTCGCGGTTAAATATGCTGGCTCGGCACACCAGATTGCCTTTCATTTTTTTGTGGCCGCGCATGGTGAGGGCATGTCAGCACAGACATACAGAAAGCTCATTGCCTCTTATCTGCCTGAAGCATGCATCCATCTGTCAAAAAACTTTCAAGACTATGTGGATGCATTGAGTGAAATGCACATCAGTGTCAGCACTTTTCCCTATTCAGGCATGAACACGGTCATAGACTATGCCATGCTCGGAATTCCTGGCATTCGCATGCAAGGCCCACAGGTTCATGAAACGATAGAAACCGGTATGTGGCGGCGCATGGGCATGCCAGAATGGACGATAGTGAACGACGAGCAAGCCTATGAAGATGCACTGTGTCGCTTAATTGAAACGCCAGGGCTGAGACAAACTTTGGGGCAGCAGCTGCAACATGAAGCCCGTTGGCGGGTCTTTTTTGATGGTGACGCATCGCAATTTGTGGATGGAGTCGATGCCATGATTGCCAATCACACAGCGCAACTCACGTAAAATTGCAGTATGAATCCAGAAAACCCATCAGCCCAACCAAGCGCCAGCTACTACAAACACCACATTTTCTTTTGCCTCAACGAACGCAAAGCGGGCGAAGAAAGTTGCTCTGCCCATGGCGCTCAAGCTGGTTTTGACCACTGCAAGCAGCGCATCAAAAACGAAGGCTTAAGCGGCCAAGGCATGGTGCGTGTCAATAAAGCGGGTTGCCTAGACCGCTGTGCGGGCGGTCCCGTGGCGGTGGTTTACCCCGAAGGTGTTTGGTACAGCTATGTTGATAACCAAGACATTGACGAAATCATCGATTCGCACCTGAAGAAGGGGCAAATCGTTGAGCGCTTGGTGTTGCCAGACGCAGTAGGGCGCTAAGCCCACCAGCTGGTTTGTCACACGTTTACCCAAAAATATATATAAAATCGGCCTCTAGGCGGCATGTTTATTGCCTATGGTGCTATGAAATATATAGCATATTGTTTAATTATATAAAATTCACATTCCATGTCACATTTTTTCAAACGCGCGGTAGTCATTGGTCTGGTGTGTTTGGGTGCCGTAGTCAATGCCCAAACGGTGCCACTTTTGGCGGCTCCTGAGGTCGCAGCCAACGCTTATTTGTTGATTGATGTCACTGCCAATCAGACCTTGGCATCCAAAAATGCCGACGCACCGATCGAGCCTGCATCGTTAACCAAACTGATGACGGCTTATGTGGTGTTTGATGCACTCAAGGCCAAAAAAATTAACCTCCAACAAACCATGCCCGTCAGCGAGCGCGCTTGGAAAATGCCCGGCTCGCGCATGTTCATCGACCCCAAAATGCAAGTGCCCGTGGAGGATCTGATTAAAGGCATGATCGTGCAATCGGGTAACGATGCGGTGATGGCGCTGGCCGAAGGTGTGGGAGGTAGCGCAGAGCGATTTGTCCAAATGATGAATGCACAAGCGCAGTTGTTGGGTTTGAAGAGCACCACATACAAAAACCCCGAGGGGTTGACGCAAGCTGGGCACACAACCACGGCGCGTGACTTGAGTGTTCTTTCTATGCGCCTGATGCGTGATTTCCCAGAGTACGTGCACTTTTATGCCATCAAAAAATACCGCTACCAAGGAACTCCCACCGCCAATGACAGCAACCGCAACTTGCTGTTGTTTCGCGACCCCACGGTTGATGGCTTGAAGACGGGTCATACCGATGCGGCTGGCTATTGTTTGATAGCCACTGCCAAGCGCGATTTCGCAGGACTTGGCATGGGCGCTGCTGTGGGCAGTCGTCGCATGTTGGCAATTGTGTTGGGAACCAGCAGCGAGGGTGAGCGCGCCAACGAGGCGCAAAAATTATTGAACTGGGGTTACACAGCATTTGAGGCAGTGAAATTGTTTGATGCTGGGCAAGCAGTGGTCACACCCAAAATTTGGAAAGGCGCGGACAACACCCTGCGTTTGGGTCAACCCGATGCCATTGTGGTGGCTTTACCCACAGGCAGCGCCAGCCGCATCAAAACCAGCATCGCACGGCCCGAGCCCTTGATAGCACCTGTCAGCAAAGGACAAACAATTGGTGTCCTCAAAGTGAGTTTGGACCAACAAAACGTGCTGGATATCCCATTGACAGCATTGGATGCCGTGCAACAAGCTGGTTTGTTGGGCAAAGCGTGGGATGCCATACGCTTGTGGATCAAATAAAGCAAGCACCACATGCCCAAAAGTCAGGGTAACTAAGTGTAAACCCTGATTTTGGCATTCCAATATGTAGCGCTTTATGTTGCATTGCCTTTCTTCACAGGCAAAAAATAAGAATAAATTTGTAATATTTCACACTTTTTTTGCGTTAGTTTGTTAAGATGTCCTTAAGTTGCGTAAAAACGGTTACCAAATATGCGTGAATTTGACTGACGAATGTAAGCAAATTCAAAAATCAAGAAATTGCGAGGAGGGTGTATGACAAAAGTTACAACAACACAGCGAGTGGTTAACACCAAAGTTAGCAAGACACTGGCAATGCTGTTAGTGAGCTCGGGCTTTGTCATGACCTTGCCAGTGCAGAACGCATTGGCTGCAGCACCTGCTGCAAACACTACTGTTTGCTTTTCAGTAGTTGGATCAAATAATACCTTGGTTACAGCAGGTGGTCCTAATTCAACAATAGCAGACACTTGTGACACAGGTGATTCGCTCACCGTGGGTACAGGGTCAATCGTCAATCTGACATCGGGGACTATCAGCACTACTAGTTTAACGGCGACAAACGGATCGATCGTTAACCTAACGTCATCAAATGCCACTATCGCGAATTTGACAACAGGCAGTGTCAATACAACAAACCTTACGGCTACAAGTGGCTCAATTACCAACTTGACTGCTGGCACCTTCAGTGCAACCAACACAACCACTGCCAATTTAAGCGCGGGTACTGGGTCGGTGGGAAGCTTGTCGACAGGAACTTTGACCGTTGCAAATGTTTCTGCGAATGTGATTGCAGCCAATACATTACTGGCAACCAGTATCAACGCAAATACCATCAATGCATCAAACGTGACAGCAGCGAATTTGAGTGCAGGTAATTTGACCGCAGCAAATGGTTCGATTACGAACCTGACGGCGGTAGATACGACGACGACCAACCTGACTGCAGGCAGCGTAACTGCGGGCACGATAGGCGTGGTCAACTTAACAGCAGCAAACGTCAGGGCAGGCGGTCTGACCGTAGGCACCGTAACTGCAGGTACGATTGGTGCAAGCAATCTCACCGCAGCAAATGGTTCAATCACGAACTTGACCACAGTTGATACGGCGACGACCAACTTGACAGCCGCAAGCGGTTCAATTTCTAGTTTGACGACAGGCACATTTGGAGCCACGGACTTAACTGCAGCCAATGGCACGATTACGAATCTTACTTCGACCAATTCCAGCACAACGAATTTGTCAGCGACACGAATCGATACAACAAACCTCACAGCGGTGCGTATCGACACGACGAATTTGACTGCAGTAAGGATCGATACAAATAATCTGTCTGCAGTCCGGATAGATACGACTAACCTGACCGCTACTCGCATTACTACAGCAAACCTCTCAGCAGCTAACGGTACGATCACCAACCTGTCTGCAGTCAACGGTTCTATCACCAATCTCACAGCGGCAAGCGGTTCAATTTCTAGTTTGACGACTGGCACATTTGGAGCCACGGACTTAACTGCAGCCAATGGCACGATTACGAATCTTA
>CALMEI010000076.1 GCA_937863225.1 uncultured Polaromonas sp. | reverse complement strand
GAGGGCCATGCGCACGGCAACAACCCTTATACCGTCAGTGGCGTGCTGGCCCCGGGCGCTTGCGTGCTGGACCGACTTATTTTGACCGCCACTGAATCGGTTTGGCAGGTGCATGAAAAAGCCATCGAAGGCGATACGCCACTCGATGCAGCCGATAAAAAAGCCATTGCGGACGAACGCGAAATCACTTTGGCGTTGATCACTTACAACAGCCCCTTGGCGGCAGTCAGTTTTCCGCGCATGGTCAACACCACCACCAACATGCAAGCTGCAGCGCCTGCGGTCGAAATCACGCGATTGCTGCGCATGGTGGGTGTGGGCACCGATGTGTTGCGCGGCTTTGGCTGGGTGCTTTTGCTGACGGCTGGCTTGAGTGTCTTTATCGCCCTGTGGAATGCGGTGCGCGAGCGCAATGCCGATTTGGCAATGTTGCGCATGTTGGGTGCCAGCCCCACCAAATTGGCTGGGCTTTTACTGGCCGAAGCCTTGTGTTTGGCCGTGTTGGCCGCCATTTTAGGCTTGGGCTTGGGACACCTCTTGACACATGCTGTAGGCTGGATGTTGCAAGCAGACCGGTCGTTGCCCATCACGGGTTGGATTTGGCTGTCAGCCGAATGGGTGATACCTGCTCTGGCGGCTGTGGTGGCTGTCATTGCGACGTTGTTGCCGGCGGTGGCTGCATACCGTGTTGATGTGCAGCAACTGCTGAAGTGATGGCTATTTTGTGCACAATGATTTGAATTTTTGATTTTTGATATTTATTTTTTTAACTTTAATTCTTGGGAGAATGAAAATGAAACACGTGTTATTGACACTCATGCTGAGCGTCACTGCCATTACGTCTGCCTTTGCTGCGACCGACCACAGCGACAAAGAACGCAAAGAAGACATTTCCCGCCACCGCGCCATGGCGGCAGCACATGAGGCCGCGGCCAAATGCCTGGAAGCTAAAAAAGACGAAAACGTTTGCAACAAAGAACTGCAAACCGCCTGCAAAGGTTTGGCGATCGGCAAATATTGCGGTATGAAGCATGAACATTAAATTGATCACCCTGGCCATCTTGCTGGCCAACACGGTCGTGGCGAACGCGCAATTGAGTTCACCCATGCCGGGTACTGCGCCAGTCAAACCAAATTCAAGCAGCGCATCCTCGTCGTCCTTGGGTTTGCCTGCCGGTACGGGCGCGGGTGTACACAGTCCCAACAGCCCGTTCAAACCCCTGCCCGAACGCCACGATGTGCTGCCTTGGGCGCTGCTGACCGATGTCAAAACCAAGGTCAACAAAGGCGCTATCACCCCGGTATTCAACGCCAGCCAAATGGCACTGAACCAACGCAGCCAGCGCGTGCAAGGTTTCATGATGCCGTTGGGGCCTGGTGAAAAACAAAAGCATTTCTTGCTCAGCAGTGTGCCGCTCAATTGCGGGTTTTGCACCCCAGGTGGACCTGAAAGCATGGTGGAAGTGAAAACCAAAACCCCTGTGAAATACAGCATGGAACCGGTGGTGGTCGAAGGCCCTTTTCAAGTGCTGTTGAACGACCCATTGGGTGTGTACTACCGCATGACAGATGCAGTCGCTGTGAAGTAATGGCTGTGAAATAAAATCAACCTACTATGAAATATGTGCTGATTCTGTGCCTGTTGCTGAGCCAAACCATGGGTTTGGTGCACAGCATTGAGCATTCGCAGCGCCACAGCAAGACAGATACTGTTCAAGCCACTCATCAGGCAGACGCTGACCATCACGACTTATTCGCAGGTCACGATGATGAAACCACGTGCCAACTGTATGACCAGCTCAGCATGGGCGGTGCATTGGTGTGCAACGCTATCGCGCAAACGCATGCAACGCCCGAAGCGATACTTCTGGTCATAGACGGCCAAGACATCTACACGCATCAACGCTCGCTGGTGCAGGCCCGCGCTCCGCCGGCCATTTTGCTCGCTTCTTAACCCCCCAATTTCACACTTGTACCGTGCAACATGGCTTGCAGGGTGCTTGCTGCTTATTCAAAATTTTTAGGATTTTTCATGATAAACAACACATTTCGCCATTCATTCGGGCATATTTTTGGCCGATCATTCCGATTACGTGCGGTATCCATTGCCGTGGTATCAGTGACCCTTTCAGCACAATACGCGTTGGCACAAACAGCCACTCAAACAGCCACTCAAAGCGCACTCAAAGAAGTGATCGTCACTGGTAACCCCCTGGGTGCTACTGAAATCATTGCGCCAACGTCAAAATTAACGGGAGACGAACTCACCTTGCGTGCCAAAGCCACCTTGGGCGAAACTTTAGACAATACGTCGGGTGTCAGCAGCACCTATTTCGGACCCAATGCCAGTCGCCCCATCGTGCGCGGTTTAGACGGTGACCGCATTCGCATTTTGCAAAACAGCGGGGCAAACATCGATGCTTCTGCCTTGAGTTTTGACCATGCTGTGCCAAACGACCCCATCAGCATTGAACGCATTGAAGTGTTGCGCGGCGCCGGCGCTTTGCAATATGGTGGCAGCGCAGTGGGTGGTGTGGTGAATGTGATCGATAACCGCATACCGACAGAGTCGCAGTTTGACGCCAAAGGCGGTGTCTCAGGTCGGGCTGATTTAGGCTATGCCACGGGTAGCAAAGAAAAGTCGGGCGCGGTTTTGCTTGAAGCGGGTAACCATCAATATGTCATCCATGCAGATGTTTCTGCCCGTCAATCAAGTGATGTGGCGGTACCCACCGAATTGGAATGCAGCAAGCCAGGACGCCCCGATCTTGCCAAAAAAATCTGCAACTCTGCCAATGATGTCAAAGGTGGTGCAGTGGGCGGCTCGCTGTTATTTGAAAATGGTTATGTAGGGGCTTCAATCGCTTCATACAAAAGCAATTACGGCACTGTGGCAGAAGATGAAGTGACGATTGGCATGAAGTCAAACCGCTTGGCTCTTGAAGGTGAATTACGCAATCTGGGTGGCTTGATCAGCAGCATTAAAGGCCAACTGAGTTATGGTGACTACCAACACACTGAATTTGAAGGTGATGATGCAAGCACCGTGTTCAAGAACAAAGGCACTGACCTGCGCATCACCGCCAAGCACGGCAAGCTGGGGGGTTTTGAAGGTGTGGTTGGTTTACACAGCGAATCAACCCAATTTTCTGCCGACGGTGCTGAATCATTTGCGCCCTATAGCCAAACAACGCAAACCGGCTTGTTTGTGGTGGAAGAAATGTCAAGCTCATGGGGCAAACTCAGCATGGGTGCGCGTGC
>CALMEI010000075.1 GCA_937863225.1 uncultured Polaromonas sp. | reverse complement strand
TTTCTGTTTTACACAGGCGCTGTTAAATTATCTTGATTTGACATTGCAAGTTTGATGGCCTCATTCAGGACGGCATTGTCGCCAACGTGGTTGGCCAAAATCAATACCAATTTGGTGCTAAATATGTTTGCTTGCTCATCACTCATGTCACGCTGAGCATCAATCAAGGCTTGGTAAAACGCATCTGTTTGTCGGATATTGGGGGTACGAATGAGTGGCATGGCTAAAAATCTTTCATAAACTCGCTTCAATCAAGCCCATGCAGCGCTTGATGGCTCTGGCAATTTTTTCGGCATCAAATGAACGCCATCTGGCTGCCACATGCTGATCAGGCCGGATCAAATAAACGGTTCCTGTTTGCCCGTCATATCTTTCCATCAATTTTTGTTCAACATCAATTAGGGTCTCAGAACCAATCTGCAAAATAGGTGCATCGACACCTTTGGGCAAAAGTAATTTGAGTTTGCTATGTGCCTCTTGCGAAGTCGAATTCCCAAAAGACAAAAGCACAAATACACTGGCTGAAGTTTGATACTGTCCCGCGATACCATTCAAGACACTTAATAACCATGTGTTTTCGCCATTGAATCGCACCGGCGCATCAGCACAATTTGTGCCAGGACACATTTTGCCGGCAAAAAATTCCGTCCCATCATCGGGCGTGTTCAGTGACGAATGGAGATAAGGTGTGGGTGTGGACAAGCGACCACTGTTGACCAAAGGTCTGGCAAAGCTTTCAGATTTGGCCAAATCTAAAACTGCATTGCGATAGCGCAAGCTGGCTTGATTTTTGGGTGTGATGAAATCGGTCGAGCGGGTGGAATTGAGCAAGTTGTCATCTGCGGCAAAAGCACGTTCCTCATGGTAACTGTCCATCAGGCTAGCTGGCGCTAAGCCATCTAAAACCAGCTTCAATTTCCAAGCTAAATTATCGGTATCTTGCACGCCTGTATTGGCGCCACGCGCGCCAAAAGGTGAAACTTGGTGTGCCGCATCGCCCGCAAACAAAACACGTCCATAGCGGAAATTGTCCACGCGTCGACATGCAAATTGATAAACAGACACCCACTCCAACTCAAACTTTGCATCCGCACCGAGCATGGCTTGTATGCGTAGTATCACACGCTCTGGCTGTTTCTCAAGTTCAGGGTCTGCATCCCAGCCCAATTGAAAATCAATCCGCCAAACGTTATCACTTTGTTTATGCAAAAGCACAGACTGACCTCGGTGAAACGGCGGATCAAACCAAAACCAGCGCTCGGTAGGAAAATCTGCTTTCATCACCACATCGGCGATTAAAAACCGATCATGAAAAAACTTCCCTGTAAAGCCAGCACCGACCATGCGGCGTGTGTCGCTATTGGCACCATCACATGCAATGACCCAGTCCGCTTGCATGTCAAACACACCATCGGGCGTTTCCAGTGTCAATGCTGCGGGTAAATCGGCAAGCGGTGCGCCTGGCTGCAAGCTGATGAGTTTGTGCTTCCAGCGCAAGTCCACCAAAGGGTGCTCCTCGCAAGCCTTGACCAACACCTCTTCCAAATAATATTGCTGCAAATTGATCATGGCAGGCATTTTGTGTGCAGGTTCGGGCAACAGGTCAAACTGGTATACCTTTTCGTCGCGCAAAAACACTTTGCCCACTTGCCAGCTTACCCCTTTGTCTACCATAGGCTGCGCCACACCCAAGCGATCCCAAATTTCAAGCGGTCGTTTGGCATAACAAACTGCACGTGAACCGATGCTGACAGTGTTGTTATCGTCAATCAACACCACAGGGATGCCACGCTGGGCACAATCCAAAGCGGCTGTTAATCCGATTGGTCCTGCGCCAATAATCACGACTGGGTGGCGCTTGAGCACACCACTTTTTTGTTCATCACTGATCTTGTAAGTAAATTCTGGATAGACGTATGTTTTCTGCACGACTTGACTCATACCCAAACCCCATCTCAAATTAAATTAGTTTTTAAATTCCGCGTCGTGCATCCACGCTGCGTGCTTGGGAGCGCGTTTGGTTTTGTTCCATTCTTCCAGCATATCCCACTTGACCTCGTCCAACTTTTGATACATATCGGGTGTGCCCGTATCAGCGGCGAGTTCCAAGCGATGACCATTGGGGTCAAAGAAATAAATCGATTTGAAAATGGTGTGGTCGGTAACGCCGACAACCTCAATGCCGTTGGCTTGCAGCTTGGCTTTGGTGTCGATCAGGGTTTGCACACTGTCGACTTTAAAAGCGATGTGTTGCACCCAGTCTGGTGTGTTGGTATCGCGCCCCATTGCGGGTGAATTGGGCAACTCAAAAAATGCCAAGATATTGCCCTGCCCTGCATCCATGAACAAATGCATGTAAGGGTCTGGAGCGTGGGTGGATGGCACCTGGTCTTCCGCAATGGCCAACACAAAATCCATCCCTAAGTTTTTTTGATACCACAACACGGTTTCTTTTGCGTCTTTACAGCGATAGGCTACGTGGTGAATTCGATTAATTTTCATGCTTATCTCCTTATTTCTTCCTGATTTATCTTTGCAACTAAGTTTTGAACCAACCCTTCTTTGTGGCTTATTGGTTTTCTAAAGCTTTCCACATTTCGATGTCGCGCTCAGCCGTCCAAATGCGTGGGTCGGCAAACTGTGTGGCTTCGTCATATGCGCGCGTCACATCAAATGGCATGCAGTGGTCAAAAATCACCCATTTACCATAGTTGGGTTTGAGCTTTGCCATGGTCTCGTTGTACACCGTGTTCAAATCTTTGCCCGCGCTGGCACCTGCTTGCACGCTGGCATATAAATCGGACACGAAGGCACGTGTGTCTGCCAATCCTTGCTTCACCTGCGTTGGCGTTTGCAATGCAGCACCACGACCTGGCACTAACTTTTCAGGTTGGAGTGCTGCAATGGCATCCAAGGTGGCTGGCCATTGTTTAAAGTACGCATCGCCCGCATAAGGTGTTGCACCAAACTCTACCAAGTCACCGGCAAACATGATTTTTTGTTGCGGTAACCATGCGACTGTGTCGCCTTTGGTGTGGCCACGACCCAGTTGCAACAATTGCACTTCCAGCTTACCCAGCCACACCGTCATCTTGCCGGTAAAGGTCATGCTAGGCCATGTCATCCCAGGTGGGACGGATTCCACGGCATTGAACAAACGCGGAAAGCGACCAATTTCACTGGCTTTATCTTGCTCGCCCCGTTCCACAATCAAATCATAAGTGTCTTGGCTGGCTATGATTTGCTCAGGCTGGTACGCGCTGGCACCGAGCACACGCACCGCGTGATAGTGGCTCAGCACGACATATTTAATTGGTTTGTCGGTCACTTGACGAATACGGCGAATCACGTCTTGTGCCATCACGGGTGTGGCCTGTGTGTCTATCACCATCACCGCGTCGTCACCAATAATGATGCCGGTATTGGGGTCGCCCTCTGCCGTGTAGGCATAGGCGTTGTCAGACAGTTTGTCAAAACTGACTTTTTTATCTTCCAAATCGGCTTGGCTGGCGAATGTTTTGGTGGGTGCGTTGCTCATTGAGGCTTTCCTTGTTGATGTTCTGCTGAGATGGTGGCTGTTCATTGATAGTTCAATTTTAACTAACCTATTTGTCATTGTCTAATTTTTGTTTTATAGTCAGGTTAAATTCTCACTTCAGCAATGCTTAAAACAAAACCGTCGACTCGACTTTCGCCCCCCATAAGCCCGTTATCCGCCGCCGCCCCTAACACCCCGCAGCGCGGCATTCAAAGCATGGAGGTGGGTGGGCAATTGCTGCTGGCACTGACACAACACGGCAGCCCCATGGCGCTGAAAGACTTGGCACAAGACGCTGGCATGGCGCCTGCCAAAGCCCATCCCTACCTCGTTAGCTTTAATAAACTGGGTTTGATCGTGCAAGACGAAGCCAGTGGCAAATATGGATTAGGTCCTTTGGCTATGCAATTGGGCTTGATCAGTTTGCAGCAGTATGACCCTGTGCGACTTGCCACGCCGTTGCTGGCTGATTTGGCCAAACAATTGGGGCACACAGTGGCAATTGCCGTTTGGGGTAACCGCGGGCCGACCATCGTGCGGGTGGAAGATTCTCCCAATCTGGTGCACGTCACCATGCGTCACGGTACGGTCATGAGCTTACGCAACACCGCATCGGGTCGATTATTTGCTGCCCATTTGCCCCAATCGGTGGTGTTGCAAGCTTTGGAACAAGAGCGCAGTTATGAACAACGGCACGGGAATGCCACCAGCAGATCCATCACCAACAGCTCCAAAAGCAGGGATGCGCAATTTTTAAAATCTTTAAACGCGGTGCGGCAGAATGGCATCAGTGCCGCAGAAGGGTTGATCGTCCCCGGCATCAACGCCCTCGCCGCGCCCGTCTTCAACCAATCCGGCCAAATAGCCCTGAGCCTCACCACCATTGGCGCCAGCGCTTTGTTGGATGTCAACCTCAAAGGCAACATCGCCACCACCTTGTGCGGCGTCGCACGCAGCTTATCTGAACGCTTGGGCTTTCGCGGTAATTAGCTGCATCTGTAGTTTTTGTGAATCTATTAAAACCCTGCACAATGCTATGTTTTTAATAGCACTTTAGGCAATATCCACGCCGCCTACAGCATAATTTGTCATATAAATTGCTCTGCTGGCGTCATTTTCGAGTGGGTGACCGATTTTGGCTACACACATACCGGACACCGTTGGCACGGCTTTGGCAAGTGGAATTGGGTTCTTGCAGCAATTCGGTGGAATAATCTATGCCAAACGCTTTTCAAACTATTTTCCACTTTAAAAGAAAACCAAGCCATGAAATTTCAAGGATCTGAGAATTACGTTGCGACCGATGATTTGATGTTAGCGGTCAACGCCGCATCCACTTTGCAAAAACCACTCTTGGTCAAAGGCGAACCCGGCACCGGTAAAACCATGTTGGCAGAAGAAGTGGCTGCAACCTTGGGCATTCCGCTTTTACAGTGGCACATTAAATCGACCACCAAAGCCCAGCAAGGCTTGTATGAATACGATGCGGTGAGCCGCCTGCGTGATTCACAGCTGTCAAGCATCGACGGGGGCGACAAAGTCAAAGACATCAATAACTACATCGTGAAGGGTGTGTTGTGGCAAGCGTTCACCGCTGAGCAGCCTGTCGCGCTGTTAATTGATGAAATCGACAAAGCGGACATTGAATTTCCAAACGATTTGCTGCGCGAGATCGACCGCATGGAATTTTATGTCTACGAAACACGCCAACTCATCAAAGCCAAACACCGCCCTTTGGTCTTTATCACATCCAACAACGAAAAAGAATTACCCGATGCGTTTTTACGCCGTTGCTTCTTCCACTACATCAAGTTTCCTGATGCGGTCACCATGCAAAAAATTGTCGATGTGCACTACCCCGGCTTGAAAAAAGAACTTTTGAACGCCGCCATGAAGACGTTTTATGAAGTGCGTAACCTACCCGGTTTGAAAAAGAAACCTTCTACCAGCGAATTATTAGATTGGTTAAAGCTATTGGTGGCCGAGGACATTAGCCTTGAGGCACTGCAAAGCAAGGACGACAAAGTCAGTATTCCGCCACTGGTGGGTGCATTGTTAAAAAACGAGCAAGATGTGACGCTGTTTGAAAAACTGGTGTTCATGCAAAGCCGCAACCGTTGATATCCAAAGAGGAATTGAAATATGCATTCATTGATGAAACGGCTTAGCTTGTTAACTTGCGTGGTCTTACTCGTTTCGTGTGGTGGCGATGGTGAAGATTTGACAGGACAGTGCAGTGCCATTGGATTGACTGAAAAAACAGGTTCTGAATTTGCACCCAAAATTACCAGCGGTCGTGTGTGTACCGATGTCAACAAATCACCCGTGCTGGCCATCATTAAAAACATGCCAGATGGGAGTTCAGGCTTGTGCACAGGCACCTTGATAACTGCAACCCAGGTTCTGACCGCAGCACATTGCTTAAGTGGTGCGGCCAGCATTGATGTGATTCATGGCATTTCCGCTGATCAATATGCACGCATGCGCGGCTCGTCTTGGGTTGTTCATCCTGAATTTGCGCAAACGCCCTCGGGTCGCTTGGTCAATGATATTGGTGTGGTCAACATGGTCAGCCCTTTGTCCATGACACCCATCCCAATCGCCGCCAACAGTGCGCCAAAAAATGGCGAGAAAGTATCCATCGCAGGATTTGGACTCACTGGTGGGAACGCGTCTGATGCGGGTGTTTTACGCATAGGTGCAATGGTGATAGCCAGTGTTGAACCCGAATTAATCATTGGTGTATCGCAAGACGGCAACAGCAACACCTGCTTTGGTGATTCGGGTGGCCCGCTTTTGGTTCAACAAAATGGTCAAGCCAAATTAGCTGGCACCACATCCTATGGCAGCTCGAGTTCTTGCGCTTTGGGTGAGTCAACCGCTTACATGAATTTGCAATCGTCGAAATTGATGGGATTCTTGCGCAGCACTGCGCCAAGCGCTCAGTACAACTGATAACGGCATCATGAACGCGAATTTTCCAACCCACACACCGCTCATCAGCGAGTCTTTGCGGCTTGAACCTCTGGCACTGCAACATGAAGCAGGTTTGCGCATGGCCGCCGCCGACGGAGAGTTGTGGAACATCCGTGTCACCTCCGTCCCCGAACCCGACAAAACACGTCAATACATCGAAGATGCCCTGACGATGCAACAAGAAGGCAAACGACTCCCTTATGCAGTCATTGACAGTGCCAGCGGCAAAGTGCTTGGCACCAGCAGTTACCACGACATATTGCCTGCCGTGAAGCGTTTAGAAATTGGCTATACCTGGTACGCCCAAAGTGCCCAACGCAGCCATGTCAACACCACAGCAAAATTACTTTTGATGACACATGCCTTTGAAACCTTGGGCTATAACGTGGTGGGCTGGCGCACTGATAATTTCAATTTTGCAAGCCAACGCGCCATTGAACGATTGGGTGCCAAAAAAGACGGTGTCATACGTGGCCATGCCATGCGCCGTGACGGCACCATCCGCGACACAGTGATGTACAGCTTGACGCGTGGCGAATGGCCAGAAGTCAAGGCGCATTTGTTGTACGCATTGAACAAGCAACGCAACTGATTTAGCCATGCTGATTGATTTTTTTTATACGCTGCGCGAAGCCAAATTGCCGATTTCGGTGAAGGAATATTTGGATTTATTGGGCGCTTTGAAAGCAGGCGTTGTAGGACCCAACACCCCAGATGATGAACGCGAACACAGTGACACTGGCAGTGGTTATGACATCAATGATTTTTATTACCTGAGCCGATTGGTTTTAGTCAAAGACGAAAAACACTACGACAAGTTTGACCGTGCCTTTGCGGCTTATTTCAAAGGCATAGAAACCATCGCAGATTTCACCAAAGATGTCCCACTGGAATGGCTGCGCAAAAATCTCGAATTGAATTTGTCGCCTGAAGAGCGCGCCAAAATAGAAAAAATGGGTTGGGACGAGCTCATGGAAACACTTAAAAAGCGTTTTGAAGAGCAAAAAGAACGCCATGAAGGTGGCAATAAATGGATAGGCACGGGTGGGACTTCGCCATTTGGAGCCTATGGGCAAAATCCACAAGGCATACGCATTGGGCAAGACAAAAGCCGCAACAAGAGTGCGGTCAAGGTTTGGGACCAACGGGCTTACAAAGACTATGACGACAGCCAAGAGCTGGGCACGCGCAACATCAAAGTTGCCTTGCGCCGTTTACGCAAATTTGCACGACTGGGCAATGAAGAAGAACTGGATTTAGACGACACCATCCATTCAACTGCCGCCAATGCAGGCTATTTGGACATCAAAATGGTGCCCGAAAAGCACAACAACGTCAAAATTTTGCTCTTGATGGACGTGGGCGGCACCATGGATGACCACATACAGCGTGTCGAAGAATTGTTTTCAGCATCAAAAACGGAATTCAAACACCTTGAGTTTTATTATTTTCACAATTGTGTTTACGACTTCATGTGGAAAAACAACCGCCGACGGTATGCCGAAAAGTTTGAAACTTGGGACATCATTCGGAAGTACAACAAAGACTACAAACTCATCTTTGTGGGTGACGCCACCATGAGCCCTTACGAAATTTTGCAACCCGGTGGCAGCGTCGAATACAACAACCCAGAAGCTGGCGCAGAATGGTTACAGCGTTTAACGCATGCCTTTCCAAAATTTGCTTGGATCAACCCAGAACCACAAGGGGTGTGGCAATACCGACAAAGCATCGCTGTGATTCAGCAACTGATGAGCCAACGCATGTTCCCCCTGACCCTCAAAGGCCTAGAAGATGCCATGCGGTTGCTATCAAAGTAAGCAAACCACGGATACATCAAAAGCCAGTAACAGGTTTACCCCCCTGTCAAGGGAACAATTTTTATATAAAATATGGCTCTAGCCGGCGTATTTATTGCCTATACTGCTATTAAATATGTAGCATCTGAATCGCTGTTTGAATTCAAGCTGATGAAATGTATTGGGAGTTGTTGAATTGCTGTTTGTTTAAGCTATAGTGTAAGCAAGCCAATAAACAAGCCATTCTCAGGAGATTAAGATGACCAGCTTATCCCGCAGTCGCCAGATTATGTTGCAAGTTTTGCGGTGTATATTACGTTAGGCATAAACCATGAGCGCGTCGGAAATTGTCACCGCAGTATCGTGGGCCGCAGTTATTCTGTTCTTTGGGTATGGAGCATTGCGTTCATCTCGTGACGAAGCTGACGCGAAAACTCGTGCTGCCGAGAAAAAAGCCGAGGAGACACTAAAAAAAACAGAAGAAGCGCAAGCCGAGATGGAGTTGATTGCGCAGGCGACCTCTAAACTTCCAGACTCAACGGGAGCAATGCTTTTGTTGAAATCACGTTACGGGTGGAGGGAGATTGTGGAGACGATTGGCCTAAGTAGGCTTCATCTTCAAGTGCTCAGAGAGGTAGATGGAACTTCTGAAATAGTTCTTCCGAATATGAAGCTGAATCGCTACGGCAGTGAAGAAGCGCGCGTGGTTAGAAGAGCAAAAGAAATCGCTAACCCAATGGACTATGAGTATGGATTGGCGTCTGTTTTCCAAGAGCCAACGACAGATACTTTGTTAGAGCTTCATAACCGTGGGTTCGTTAAGGCACAATCTCGTGGAGACAAAAAAGGGCGGCGATACGTGGTTAGCATCACAGAGATGGGCAACAAGCTGATCGGACTGGATGCTAAATTTTCAGATCGTAACGATGGGTTGCCGGGTGTCCGTAGAGCGCCAAGTTCTGAAAAGGCGAGGAGAGCCGTTTCCCATGTCGTTTATTCGTCCATATGAGCAAGTACTTCATCGCTATATGTCTAACACTTCGATCAAGAGGGACGCTCTGCCAGCAAGCCGGCTCCGCGCCCCTTACCTCCAACGTTAGATCTCAATTTAAAGCACCATTTATGCCTGTATCCGGCGTATCGATTGCCTTACCAGCTATCAAAAACATAGTGAAATATGTAGTATTTTTAGCGCACGCTTTGCATTCTGCACATAAGCAAAACAGGCAATAACCCAACCAATACCAACGCCAGCGCAGGGAAAGCGGGACATTTAGCTGATACAGAATAATTTGCTATAATTAGAGGCTTTTCGATCCTCTGGCCGACCGCATGCGATGAAGGTTTATACCTAGGACTATTTCGAGTCTTACCGTTGATGCATATGTCAATCCCGACATTGGTGCTGCCAAGATCTATAAGAGGAAACTATGAATTTAATCCAAACTTTAGAGCAAGAAGAAATTGCTCGCTTGAATAAAACCATCCCTGAATTTGCACCTGGCGATACCGTTGTCATCAATGTCAACGTGGTTGAGGGTACTCGCAAGCGTTTGCAAGCATTTGAAGGTGTTGTCATTGCCATTCGCAATCGCGGTTTGAACAGCAGCTTCATCGTTCGCAAAATCTCCAGTGGTGAAGGTGTTGAGCGCACATTCCAAACCTACAGCCCTTTGATCGCCAGCATCGAAGTGAAGCGTCGTGGTGATGTGCGTCGTGCCAAGTTGTACTACTTGCGCGATCGCAGCGGTAAATCAGCACGCATTAAAGAAAAATTGGCACCTAAAAAAGCTAAAACAGCATCAGTTGCTGCATAAAACAACACCTGTCTTCGACCCACGCAAAGTTCCTGTCGTTGGAACCGGCGAACATTTGCGTGCGGTACATCCTGCTCAACTCAGTCCTGAAGCCCTAAGGCAACGGTTTCAAAACCCGCCGATTTGGACGCCTGAAGTGATTCGGGAAGCCAGTTTTACCGAGCGTGAACCCGCCAACGCAGCGGTTCTCATACCTTTGGTGATGCGGGATGAGTTGATGGTTCTGCTCACACAACGCACCCAAAACCTATCCACTCACGCTGGGCAAATTGCCTTTCCTGGTGGCAAATCAGATTTATCAGATACGGACAATGTTGCCACCGCATTGCGCGAGTCGCAAGAAGAAATAGGGTTGGATGCTTCGTTTGTCGAGGTGATTGGTTCGCTACCCAATTACATCACGGGCACACATTTCATTGTCAGCCCTGTCATTGCTTTAATCAAACCGGGATTTCATATTCTGCCCAACCCGATTGAAGTCGATCACGTGTTTGAAGTTCCATTGTCATTTTTAATGCACCCAGGCAATCACAATGAACATGAGGTGCTGTGGCAGGGTCAACAGCGTCGTTGGTTTTCAATGCCCTACCCTAAACAAAATCCGGATGGGAATCTTGCAACATTGAATGAGGTTAAAGACGAAGATGCGACTCACTTCATTTGGGGCGCTACAGCAGGTATGCTGCGCAATCTTTATCGATTTTTAATCGCCTAGATTTATAAGGCAACTGGGGCTGTATTAATGCATGCCCCGTTCTTCAGGTTCATCAGTCGATGTGCTGATGACACTGGTTTGTATACCTTTGGCTTTGCGCCAAGCAAAAATAACATATCCGCTGATGCCGTAAATCACGAACAAGACCGACAACACCACTGAGGGTTCTAATGCGATGATGGCGATCACCAAAGCAATAACGACAATCACAATAAACGGCACACTTTGTTTGAAGTGCACATCTTTGAAACTGTAGAACGGCACATTGGTCACCATGGTCAAACCGGCGTACAACACCAGAGCAAACATGGGCCATGCGACCTCACTTCCTTTGATGCCCGCTTCGGTTGCAATCCACAAAAAGCCTGTCACCAATGCGGCGGCAGCTGGTGATGGCAAACCTTGAAAGTAGCGCTTATCAACCACGGTTGTGTTGACATTAAATCGTGCCAAGCGCAGTGCTGCGCAAGCGCAGTACACAAACGCAGCAAACCAACCCCAACGCCCCAAACCCTTGAGTGCCCAAATATAGGATATCAAAGCCGGTGCAGCGCCAAAACTGACCATATCAGAGAGCGAATCCATTTGCTCGCCGAATGCGCTTTGCGTATTGGTCATGCGTGCGACTCGGCCGTCTAGACTGTCAAGCACCATGGCACAAAATACGCCAATGGCCGCCATTTCAAAGCGGCCATTCATGGCCATCACAATGGCGTAAAACCCGCCAAACAATGCTGCTAAAGTGAACAGATTAGGCAGGATGTAAATGCCCTTGCGTCGCTTGGGTAGGGCTTGAATTTGTTTCAAGCTTTCATCATCTTTCGAAACCTGTTCACCGTCGTGCATAGTTACCCCTGTTGTCAAATTCTTTTCAGATTGATTACAGGCTTAATTGCGGGTTTGGTCAACCAATTTATTTTTTGCAATCCAAGGCATCATGGCGCGCAATTGTGTACCCACTTTTTCGATGCTGTGATCAGCCGTATTGCGACGGCGAGCAGTCATACTTGGGTAATTCAATCGACCTTCTTGAATGAACATTTTGGCGTAGTCGCCATTTTGAATGCGTTTCAAAGCATTGCGCATCGCCACACGGCTTTGGTCATTGATGACTTCAGGGCCTGTCACGTATTCGCCATACTCGGCATTATTTGAAATGGAGTAATTCATGTTGGCAATGCCGCCTTCATAAATCAAATCAACAATCAATTTCAGTTCATGCAAGCACTCAAAATAAGCCATTTCAGGGGCGTAGCCGGCTTCTGTCAAAGTTTCGTAACCCATTTTGATGAGTTCAACTGCGCCACCACACAACACCGCTTGCTCACCAAATAAGTCGGTTTCAGTTTCTTCTTTGAAACTGGTTTCAATGATGCCAGCTTTACCGCCGCCATTGGCCATTGCATAGGACATTGCCAATTCACGCGCTTTACCTGATGTGTCTTGGTGCACTGCCACCAAATGGGGCACGCCACCACCTTGGGTGTAGGTGTTGCGTACGGTGTGTCCTGGGGCTTTAGGTGCGACCATCCACACATCCAAATCGGCACGAGGTGTGACTTGGTTGTAGTGAACGTTGAAACCATGGGCAAAAGCCAGTGAAGCGCCTTTTTTCAAATGCGATTCAATGCCTTGGTACACCGCGGCGATGTTCTCATCAGGCAACAAAATCATGACAACGTCCGCAGACTTCACTGCATCGTTCACTTCCATGACATTCAATCCTGCTTTGGCCACTTTATCCCAAGAAGCACCGCCTTTGCGCAAGCCAACAACGACTTTTACGCCACTGTCGTTCAAATTTTGGGCGTGTGCATGGCCTTGACTACCGTAACCAATGATTGCCACGGTTTTACCTTTAATCAAGCTCAGGTCGCAGTCTTTGTCGTAATAAACTTTCATCTCAATCTCCGTTAATAAATGCTAAAAAATACAAACCTCATGATGACCCCGTATTGTAAGCGCCGGGCCATTCATATCCTTATAAGTTGGTGATGTGATCACGCACGCAATATGCGTTCGCCACGACCAATGCCACTCGGTCCTGTGCGAACCGTTTCCAAAATAGCGGTTTTGTCCATGGCTTCCAAGAACGCATCGTTTTTAGCGTGGTCGCCAGTCAGCTCAATGGTGTAACTTTTCTCTGTGACATCAATGATGTGACCACGAAAAATATCGGCCATGCGTTTGATTTCCTCACGCTCTTTACCCACCGCACGAACCTTTACCATCATGAGCTCACGTTCGGTGTATGCACCTTCGGTTAAATCAACCACCTTGACCACTTCAACCAATCGGTTTAAATGCTTGGTGATTTGTTCAATGACATCATCCGAACCAGAAGTTTGGATGGTCATGCGCGAAAGGGTTGCATCTTCCGTTGGTGCCACGGTCAAAGCCTCAATGTTATAGCCACGCGCTGAGAACAAACCCACCACGCGAGACAATGCACCCGCTTCATTTTCAAGAAGGACAGCAATAATGTGTTTCATATTTTGATCGTCCTTTCTTTACAAGTCTTCGGAACCAAGCAACATTTCGTCAATTCCCATGCCCGCTTTCACCATTGGGAACACATTCTCAGTGGGGTCGGTGCGGAAATCCATAAAGACCGTGCGATCTTTCAATTTGCGTGCTTCGCGCAATGCGGGTTCAACGTCTTTGGGTGATTCAATCAACATGCCCACATGGCCGTAGGCCTCTGCCAATTTCACAAAGTTGGGCAAAGCATCCATGTAGCTGTGGCTGTAACGGCCTTCGTAGTCAATTTCTTGCCACTGACGCACCATGCCCAAAAAGCGGTTATTCAGGGCGACGATTTTGATGGGTGTGTTGTACTGTAAACAGGTTGATAATTCTTGTATGCACATTTGCACCGAGCCTTCACCGGTAACGCAGAACACCTCTTTATCGGGTTTGGCCAACTTGATACCCATGGCATAAGGTATACCCACGCCCATGGTACCCAAACCGCCAGAATTGATCCAACGGCGTGGCTCTTCAAATTTGTAATACTGAGCGGCCCACATTTGGTGTTGACCCACATCCGATGTGATGTAGGTTTCTTCACCTTTGGTCATATTGCAAAGCGTTTCAATCACGTATTGCGGCTTGATGACATCGCCTTTGCCATGGTCGTACTTGAGACAATCACGTTTGCGCCAGCTTTCAATCATGTTCCACCATTCACCCAAAGCCTTGGTATCTGGTTTCAATGCGCCTTCTTTGATCATGGCGATCATTTCCAACAACACTTCTTTCACATCGCCCACGATGGGAATATCCACCTTGACGCGTTTGGAAATGCTGGAAGGATCGATGTCAATGTGAATGATTTTGCGTTCAATTTGTGCAAAGTGCTTGGGGTTTCCAATCACGCGATCATCAAATCGAGCACCGATAGCCAACACCACATCGGCGTTTTGCATGGTGTGATTGGCTTCATACGTGCCATGCATGCCCAACATGCCCAAGAATTTGGGATCGCTGGCTGCAATAGCGCCTAATCCCATCAAGGTGTTGGTGCACGGGAACCCCAGCATGTCGGCAAGTAGACGCAATTCAGCCGTTGCGTTGCTGAGCAACACACCCCCTCCTGTATAAATATAAGGGCGTTTGGCGGCCAACAGCAACTGCAATGCTTTGCGTATTTGACCGCTGTGTCCTTTGCGAACTGGGTTATACGCGCGCATTTCAATTGACTCTGGGTATCCGTGGTACGGTACTTTTTTGAATGACACATCTTTTGGAATATCAACAACCACAGGGCCAGGCCGACCACTGCGAGCGATGTGGAATGCCTTCTTCATTGTTTCAGCCAAATCGCGTGCATCTTTGACTAAAAAATTATGTTTGACGATGGGACGTGTGATACCGATGGTGTCGCACTCTTGAAATGCATCTAAGCCAATGGCAGCCGTCGGTACTTGACCCGTGACAATCACCATTGGTATGCTGTCCATGTAAGCCGTTGCGATGCCAGTTACGGCATTGGTGGCGCCTGGGCCAGATGTCACCAATGCGACACCGACCTCGCCTGTTGCACGGGCATAGCCGTCGGCAGCATGCACAGCCGCTTGCTCATGGCGCACCAAAATATGCTGCATGGTGTCTTGTTTGTAGAGAGCGTCATAAATGTGCAAAACCGCACCGCCCGGGTAACCCCAGATGTATTTGACGTTTTCGGCTTGGAGTGCTTTAACCAGTA
The DNA here is from genome assembly GCA_937863225.1 of uncultured Polaromonas sp. Classification (GTDB taxonomy): domain Bacteria; phylum Pseudomonadota; class Gammaproteobacteria; order Burkholderiales; family Burkholderiaceae_C; genus Aalborgiella. The sequence continues at coordinate 50,607 of CALMEI010000075.1, read as the reverse complement.
TTTCAGCGCCACGTATTTCAGGCGATGATGATGCTGCTGACACGGGGGCAGATGCGGAAGCTGAAGACTCAGCTTGATTCGTTTTCATGGTGATCCTTTTACTAAAACCTTTGTGAATTTCTCTAACGAAATACCTTGGGTGCCCCTTTGCTGAGTTCTTGTGGAACCGCATCAGGACTTAGGACCGTTGCCATGAGCGCATGATGTAAACACTCTGCCACGATCCGTTTGCCGTTTAATTTGCAATGCGCATTATCGCATTTGATTACACAAAATATCAGGCTCGAGCCACCAATCTTCCTATTTTTGAGATATACGGTGCCATAATTCGTCGCAAAACGTCACACCTATCTTTAGAACGACATACAAAAGCCTCATTGGCGTAATCACTTGGCAACCGAACTTGAACTTTCTGACTTCCTGAAAAGCGTAGAAAAACGCGCCTTCAAGCGCTCGTTGTACCATGTGCGCAACGAAGAATCCGCTTTGGACATCGTGCAAGACAGCATGATGAAGTTGGCCGAGCACTATGGCGATAAGCCGATTGAAGAATTGCCGATGCTGTTTCAGCGTATTTTGTCCAACTGCACCTTGGACTGGTTTCGGCGACAAAAGACTCAAAAAGGTGTTTTTTCGAATTTCAGTGACTTCGCCAACAGCGATGAAGACGGAAATTTCGATATTTTGGAAACTTTAGAACTAGAAAACGACTCAGATGGCACAGAAAGTGCTGAATCAGTTACCAGTCGAGCCCAAATATTCAGAGAAATTGAAAAAGAGATTCAAGAGTTACCAGCACGTCAACGAGAAGCCTTCCTCATGCGTTATTGGGAGGAGTTTGATGTGGCTGAGACTGCAACCGCGATGGGTTGCTCGGAAGGCAGCGTTAAAACGCACTGCTCTAGAGCCGTTGCAGCATTGGCCAAGGCATTGAAAGCACGAGGCATACAACTATGAATACTTTACAAAACACTTTATCCTCAGAACAAAATAAGGGTCACTCAACAACTGTGGCCAAATCTCTCGCATTAACTGTCGCATTAACTGCGCAACAGTCCCACGATGAATTTGGTCAACGAATTGCTGCGCGTTTGACAGCTGGGCAATCCGATATTCACCATGACATTTCTGAACGTCTGCGCATTGCCAGACAAATGGCTGTTTCCAAACGCAAACGTGCGCCTATGGCTAAAACAGCCGGAGCGGTCTACGGCGGCGGTGGATCAGCAACCTTGTCATTTGATGACGAGGGCTTGAGCTGGTGGAATCGCTTTGCGTCATTCTTGCCCTTATTGGCATTGGTGGCTGGATTAATTGCCATATCTGACATCCAAACCACCCAGCAAGCGCAATTCGCAGCCGAACTTGATGCAGACATATTGACGGACACATTACCAGCCAGCGCCTATGTAGATCCTGGTTTTGCACAGTTCCTTAAAATGAATGCGGATACGACAGTCTTAGAAAGTCAAATGCCATTGACACCGCTGTCAACAAACGAAGTGAATCAGGTGCAAGAAATTTAATATTTCACCGATCTCTTTACCGACAGCATGTTTTTGAAAGCTTTTCTCCATCACACCCTCATCGCGGTATTGGTCATATTGTTGAATCAATTTGCCAATGCACAAGATGTCACGGGCAAACCAGCCAATGAACTTGCTAAAAAGCCTGTGGCCAAGTCAACAGCGCCAGCTTCGCCTGCTAAGAATTGGTCTGGATTAACCGAATCACAAAAAATCGCTTTGGCACCGCTTGAGTCTGTCTGGTCCAATATTTCCCCTGTTAAAAAACAAAAATGGCTGGATATTTCAGTGGGCTATCACCTGCTGTCGCCAGAGGGACAATCGACCTTGCACTTTCGCATGAAAGAATGGGCCAGTCTGACAAAGAAACAGCGTGAACAAGCCAGACAAAATTTTGCACAAGCTAAAAAATTGTCAGCAGAAGATAAGCAAAACAAATGGCTTGCGTACCAAGCACTCAGCCCTGAAGAAAAATTGAAACTGGCCAAAGACAATCAAACCAATAAAGTAGCCGGCGCTGCGCCCGCACTCAAGCCCAGTACTTCGCTTGTAACAGCGCCTACAGCCATAGCAGCCAAACCTGGCACTGACAGGCCAAAAGCCTTGCTCAATACCCCTCAAAATCCCCGTTAGTTAACCACTAAGCGCAGAACACATGAGCCATGTTATTGGCAACGAGGTTGCAAATACTGTCACCGTACCCAGCATGGGTCGCCGCATGGCGAGCTGGTTTTATGAAGGCTTGTTGATGTTTGGTGTGGTCTTCATTGCGGGCTACTTGTTCAGCACTTTGAGTCAAACACGTCACGCACTGGACAACCGACACGCATTGCAAGCTTTTCTTTTTGTGGTCTTTGCTATTTACTTCACATGGTTTTGGCACAAGGGTCAAACCTTGGCAATGAAAACTTGGCACATCCGTGTGGTTGATGCCAAAACTGGGCAAGCCATCTCGCAAAAACGCGCATTTTCACGATATGTTCTGAGCTGGCTGTGGTTGCTACCACCATTGCCTCTTGCCGCTTGGATTCCGCTGACCGCGCTAGAGACGGTGGCATCGGTGGTAATCTGGGTGCTGGTCTACGCCCAACTCAGCCGTTTGCACCCCGATCGACAGTTTTGGCACGATGCATGGGCTGGTACGCGATTGGTGCAAAAAGCCTAAATCAGCGATTCGTCAGCGATTCATCCAACAACTCCACCCAATGTTTAACGGGTGTGTCTGTCCCACTTTGTAAATGTGTGATGCAGCCAATATTGGCAGACACAATCACATCCGGATGCATGGCCTTCAAGTGCCCTAATTTGCGGTCGCGTAACTGGTAAGCCAAATCGGCTTGTAAAACAGAATAAGTCCCCGCTGAGCCACAACACAAGTGCGATTCGCAACCAGCGGTGTTGATATTGAAACCCAACTCACCTAAATGCTTTTCTACCCCGCCACGCAATTGTTGCCCATGCTGCAAAGTGCAAGGTGGGTGAAAAGTGACCGTCTGCGCTTTTTTAACATTCACTTTACTTTTCAAGCTGCCCACCAAATCGGGCAACAATTCGCTCAAATCTTTGGTCAAATCGCTCACACACTTGGCTTTGGCGGCATATTGCGGGTCATCGTGCAACAGATGCCCATATTCTTTGACGGTCACACCGCAGCCGGATGCATTCATCACAATCGCCTCAATCCCTGCACTTTCAATCAATGGCCACCACGCATCGATGTTGGCACGCATCTGTGCTTTGCCGCCCTCTTGATCGTTCAAGTGAAACTTCACCGCGCCACAACAACCCGCTTTACTGGCAAGCAGCGTTTCAATCCCAGCCGCGTCCAACACTCTCCTGGTAGCGCTGTTGATATTCGGGCTCATGGACGGTTGCACACAGCCTTCCAACATCAGCACTTTGCGTTGGTGTTTTTGTGAAGGTAGTTGACCCACAGCTTGTTTAGCGGGAACTTTGTTTTTGAGTGTGGCGGGCAACAAAGGACGCACAAATTGTCCCATCGCCATGGCAGGCGCAAACAAAGGTGATGTGAGTCCCTCTTTCAAGGCCCAACGAATGGTCTTTTCTACCAGAGGTCGTGCCACTTTGGCATCGACCAATTTGCGTCCGATGTCTACCAACTGACCATAGTTGACACCACTTGGACAGGTGCTTTCGCAGTTGCGGCAAGTTAAACACCGGTCCAAATGCAATTGTGTTTCGCGTGTGGGGGTTTGGCCTTCCAACACCTGCTTCATCAGATAAATGCGCCCTCGTGGACCGTCCAATTCATTGCCCAGCAATTGGTAAGTGGGGCATGTCGCGGTGCAGAATCCACAGTGCACACATTTGCGCAAAATGGCTTCTGCGGCTTGTCCATCGGCTGTGTTGATGTATTCAGGCGCTAAATTGGTTTGCATGATGATTCAAGGGCCCAGTCAATTACAGATCCGCAAACATGCGACCAGGGTTAAAAATACCGGCTGGGTCAAACTCTTGCTTCAATTGCCTGTGAATGCGCCGCAATGGCTCAGATAATTGATTAAATCTGGCTGTATTCCGCGTATTTATTGCCTGAGAAGCTATAAAAATAGTAGCATTACCACCCACACGAGTAGCGATTTCGCGCAATACCATGGGATTTGTGGCGGCAGATTCAGCGCGCACTTTCACCCAACGCAAAGCACCGTGCCATTCCACCAGCGTTTCTCCATATGCATCCAATTGCAAATCGGGCGTGGTGTCGGGCACACTCAAACGCCACAACGATTCACCTTCTTTGAGATTGAAAAAAGGCAAGGTTTGGTTGCGCAGGGCTTGCCAATCGGCCGCCACGGTCGCATTGCCAGAAGCGGAATTTTGCAACTCGCCACCCATGTTTTTGATGGCTGCATTGACCGCCGCGACCGCACCACGCAAGCGCACGTAAAGCACGCCCACACCTTCATCCTTCACCCAACAACTGGCGTTCAAAGGCAATGGCTTGCCACCCCAGATGTTGAGCATGGTGATGGCTTCTTGCTGTGTACACACAAATTTCAAAGTGGCTTCGGCCGGCACAATGGGCAGCACTTTGAGCGACACTTCTGTGATGAGTCCCAGGGTACCCATGGACCCCGCCATCAATCGGCTGACGTCATAGCCCGCGACATTTTTCATCACCGTACCGCCAAAGTGCAACGCCTGGCCTTTGCCGTTGATGATGTCCACGCCCAACACATAATCACGCAACGCACCACTGCTGGCTCGCGCCGGGCCGCTGAGTCCTGCTGCCACCATGCCGCCAACGGTTGTTTGTGAGCTGGCGAAGGTTGGCATGATGTGCTTGCCATCCCAAGTTTGACCAAAATGCGGTGGCTCAAACGGTAAACATTGGTTTTTTTCTGCCAGCGCAGCTTCCAATTCATTCAGCGGTGTACCCGCTTTGACGGTTACCACCAATTCACTGGGCTCGTAGCTGCAGATGCCCAGCAAACAAGGGTAAGTGGTGGTGTCCAAAATCTCACCCACCAGCGCTTGTCCATAGAAATCTTTGCTGCCACCACCGCGAATGCGTAACGGTGTTTTGGCGGCTGCCGCAGCTTGAATGCGGTCAATCAACGGGTTCAAATCTGTTGCTAACGCTTTGGTAGTGATGGTGGCCATGGGCGCAATGTTAGCGGCAATCAGCCCTAAAACACTCACCCCACGCTCGTTTAGGCGTGAATTCTTTTAACGCAAACCGTGAAAGTGAACGTGGTTGGCTGGAGAAATTGGCTGGCAAATCTACTCAGGCTCAGTGCCCAGCAGCCACATGCTCGCCCGCTTTCAGGGCATAAACGGTACCGCAATATGGGCACTTGGCGCTGCCCGTGTGCGCTATGTCCAAAAACACCTTTGGATGCGAGTTCCATACTTGCATGTGCGCACTGGGGCTGGGGCAATAAATGCCGCCTTCGCGGTTTAAATCCGAAGCAAGGAGTTCAATGGCATGGTTGGTTTTGGCGGTGGACATGGTGCTAAAAATTCCGATTGCTGTTCAAAAGATGAAAGTGAAATTTTAAAGGAAATACCCTGTTATAGAACTGACTGTTTCACTTCGGGCTCAGGCGTTGCTGAATTTTGATCAGGTCGCCATAAAGTCCAAGCGGACAATTTACCTTCATGAAAGGTACAGTTGACATGCGACTGTGTGCCGTCGGTCCAGCGAAACACCTCAGGTTGCGTGTCTTTGGGAGATTGCTGCGCACCTAACGATTTGGTCAGTGCGATCACATGCAGCAGGGTTACACCTTGGCTCAACTTGGCGTTGAGCATCACGGCGCTGTCCACATAGCCAATCGGCCGATTTGCCGCGCGTTTGAGCACTTGCATGGTGCGATTGAAATGCATCAGCAACCAAAACACCAAACCCGTCCCCACCAAAGCCACGCCTTTCCAGCTGTAATATTGGAACGCCGCCACCAAGGCGGCTGCCATCAAAATGGGGATGATGTATTTTTTGAACATGCTGAATACGAATTAAAATGCTATATATTTAATAGCAGTCTAGGCAATAAATACGCCGTCTACAGGTCAATTTCTTATAAATTTTAGACCCACACCTTCCACGGTGCTTGGCCGCTGGCCCACAAACCTTCTAGCATGTTTTTTTCGCGCAAGGTGTCCATCGGTTGCCAGAAGCCTTCATGGCGGTAGGCGATGAGCTCGCCACTGTGCGCCAAGTTTTGCAGCGGTTCGTTTTCCCATGAAACGGTATCGTCTTTGATTTGCGCAATGACTTTGGGCGACAAGATGAAAAATCCACCGTTGAATGCGCCTCCGTCGCCGGGTTTCTTTTCTGCAAAACCTTTGACTTGGTTCCCCTGCATGTCCAATGCACCATAGCGTCCGGGGGGTGTGATGGAGGTGATGGTGGCTTGTTTGCCGTGGGCTTTGTGAAAAGCCAATTGCGCGGTGATGTCGATGTCGGACACACCGTCGCCGTAAGTGAAGCAAAAGGCTTCTTCGTTTTTCAAATAATCCGACACGCGTTTCAAGCGCCCGCCGGTCATGGTGTTCTCGCCTGTGTCAACCAAGGTCACTTTCCATGGTTCAGCCGATTGTTGGTGCACTTCCATTTTGTTGTTGGCCATGTCAAAAGTGACATCCGAGGTGTGTAAAAAGTAATTGGCAAAATACTCTTTGATGACATAACCTTTGTAGCCGCAGCAAATAATGAAATCATTGATGCCGTGGGCCGAATAGATTTTCATGATGTGCCACAAAATCGGTTTGCCGCCGATTTCAATCATGGGTTTAGGGCGCGTGGTTGACTCTTCGCTGATGCGCGTACCCAATCCACCGGCAAGGATGACTGCTTTCATTTTTTAAGTGCTTTCATGTCTCTGCTTTCGCAGTGTTGTTTTTGTTTCTGGATGCATCAATCAATTGTAACTTGGTCAATAATGATGCCATGAAAGAAATGACCCAACATGATGCCCCCACAGCCTTGATGACGCAGCACGATTGGCAGCACCTAAAACCCATACAACTCACACCCTATGTGCGCCGACTCACCGCGCCCAACCCCAGCGTGATGACCGGGCCTGGTACCAACAGCTACATCGTAGGCACGGTTGACACAGGCTATATCGTCATCGACCCAGGGCCAAATGATGCCGAACACATTGAACGCCTCTACGACGCCACTCTTGGCGATATAGCGGCCATCGTCTGTACCCATTCGCATCCCGATCATTCCCCTGCCGCCAAGCCACTGCAAGCGCTGTGCCGCCAGTCCATCAACAGCGACCCCGCCATTTATGGATTGCCCAATGGTGAAGGTGCAGAGTTGCATTCCTACTTCACGCCAGATACAGTGCTACAAAATAATGAGCAACTTAGGCTTATTTCACGCCGGCTTGAGGCTGATTTGTCATATATTTTGCAAGCCATTCACACGCCTGGCCATGCGTCCAACCATGTGTGTTTGGCTTTACTTGGATGCGGGATATTGTTCAGCGGCGATCACATACTGAATGGCAGCACCACCGTCATCAACCCACCCGATGGTCACATGGGTGATTATTTGGCATCATTGGATACCTTGACGCACCTGTGCCAACAGCACGACCTTACCCACATCTTGCCAGCGCACGGCCATGTCATGTCCGATGCACTGCACGTGATCGCACACCTGAAAGCACACCGCTTAGGGCGTGATGAAAAAATAGCGGGTGTGATGCAAGCTTACCCCAACGCCAGTATGGACGAATGGGTGCGACACGCGTATGACGATGTGTCGCCACATCTGTGGCCCATTGCCAAACGCTCGTTATTGGCGCATGTGCAGCATATACAATCCAAATCAAAGCACTGATGACCTCAATCACGCAGTATATAAAAAGACAGACAAGGAGACAGCCATGAAAGCCAATTCCATCCTAGACACCATCGGCAACACGCCGCATGTGCGCATCAACCGTTTGTTTGGTGCAGGTCAAAATGTGTGGATCAAATCAGAGCGCAGCAACCCTGGCGGTTCGATCAAAGACCGCATTGCGCTTTCAATGGTAGAAGCCGCAGAAAAAAGTGGCGCGCTCAAACCCGGTGCCACCATCATCGAACCGACATCTGGCAACACCGGTGTGGGTCTGGCCATGGTAGCTGCTGTCAAAGGTTACAAACTGATGTTGGTGATGCCCGACAGCATGTCGATTGAGCGCCGTCGCTTGATGCTGGCTTATGGTGCCAGTTTTGATTTGACACCACGCGCCTTAGGCATGTCTGGCGCAATTGCCCGCGCCAAAGAATTGGCTGCCATTTTGCCCGACGCATGGATTCCGCAGCAGTTTGAAAACCCAGCCAATGTGGACGCACATGTGCACAGCACCGCGCTGGAAATCATCGCAGACTTCCCAAATGGCATTGATGCCTTCATCACTGGCGTGGGCACAGGTGGCCATTTAACCGGTTGCGCCCAAGTGCTGAAAGCCAAATGGCCCAAGCTCAAAGTTTTTGCGGTTGAACCCGTCGATTCCCCCGTTATCTCTGGTGGCAAACCCGCACCCCACCCGATTCAAGGCATTGGTGCAGGCTTCATCCCCAAAAACCTGAACACCGCTTTGTTAGACGGTGTAATTCAAGTCGGTGGAGAAGACGCACGCGAAATGGCGCGCCGTTGTGCGCGCGAAGAAGGCATTTTGGTTGGCATCTCCTCTGGTGCCACCTTGGCCGCCATTGCGCAAAAACTGCCGGACTTGCCAAAAAACGCCACGGTGCTGGGCTTTAACTACGATACGGGCGAACGCTATTTGTCGATAGAAGGCTTTTTGCCAACAGAGTAAATGACAAGTTAAAAGTGACATCATAAAAGCCATCTAAAATCTAACCTCTGCTTGATAAATACAAGCCCAGGAAGATTTCAATGATTCGCATTTCAGAACTCAAATTACCGCTCGCCCATACCGATGCAGATCTGACCCAAGCCATCGTGGGCAAGCTGCACATAGCAGCTGCTGATTTAACGGCCACGCACATCCACAAACGCAGTTTTGATGCGCGTAAAGCCGATATTTTGCAGGTCTACATTGTCGATGTGACATTGATAAGCCCTGCGTTAGAAGCCGAAACAATGGCTCGCTTCCCGGATCACCCCCACATACGCCCCACGCCCGACATGGCGTACAAACCGGTGACACATGCGCCTGCTCAGTTGTCAGAGCGACCTGTGGTCGTGGGCTTTGGACCCTGCGGAATTTTTGTCGCATTGGTGTTGGCACAAATGGGCTTCAAACCGATTGTGTTGGAACGTGGCAAACCTGTGCGCGAGCGCACCAAAGACACGTGGGATTTGTGGCGCAAGCACAATCTGCACCCTGAAAGCAATGTGCAATTTGGCGAAGGCGGTGCAGGTACGTTTTCCGACGGCAAGCTGTATAGCCAAATCAAAGACCCGCGCTTTTTGGGGCGCAAAGTGATGCAAGAATTTGTCAAAGCGGGTGCACCTGACGACATTTTGACCGAGGCACACCCGCACATTGGCACCTTCAAGTTGGTCAAAGTGGTGGAGAATTTGCGTGCACAAATCATTGCGCTGGGTGGCGAAATTCGCTTTCAGCAGCGCTTGACCGATGTCCACATTGAGGATGGTCGCCTGCAAGCAATTACCGTGCTGGATATTGCGAAAAACGAAACTTACCAAATGTCCGCACAGCACGTGGTGCTGGCACTGGGCCACAGCGCACGCGATACGTTTGAAATGCTGCATCAACGTGGTGTCTACATCGAAGCCAAACCATTCTCCATCGGCTTTCGCATTGAACACCCACAAAGCATCATCGACAAAGCGCGCTGGGGCAAACATGCTGGCAACCCCATTTTGGGCGCGGCCGATTACAAGCTGGTGCACCATGCCAACAATGGTCGCGCGGTGTACAGCTTTTGCATGTGTCCTGGTGGCACTGTGGTGGCGGCCACCAGCGAAGTTGGACGCGTCGTCACCAACGGCATGAGCCAGTATTCACGCAACGAACGCAATGCCAATGCAGGTATTGTTGTGGGCATCACACCGGGTGATTTCCCGAACAAATCGCCACTGGCCGGTATGGCTTTGCAACGCAGTTTAGAGTCGCACGCTTATGTTTTAGGTGGCAACAATTACCAAGCGCCCGGCCAACTGGTGGGTGACTTTTTGCAAGACAAAGCCAGTACAACACTGGGCAACGTAGAGCCCTCCTACAAACCCGGCGTCACCTTGGGCAACTTGTCCACCGCACTACCCAGCTACGCCATAGAAGCCATCCGCGAAGCCCTCCCCGCATTCGGCAAAAAAATCAAAGGCTTTGACATGCCCGACGCCGTATTAACCGGCGTAGAAACCCGCACCAGCAGCCCCATCAAAATGACGCGAGGTGACAACTACCAAAGCATCAACACCCAAGGCCTCTACCCCGCCGGCGAAGGCGCCAGCTACGCCGGCGGCATCTTGTCCGCGGCGGTGGATGGGATTAAGGTGGCTGAGGCGGTGGCGATAGCGGTGCTGACTTAATAGATTTGGATTCCCGCCTGCGCGGGAATGACGCTTAGGACGCAATCAAGCAAATTCAACAATCACCTGATCGACCACCAGAGATTCGCCTTTGCTGGCGACGACTTTGCTGACGACGCCGTCGGCGGCGGCGAACAGGACGTTTTCCATTTTCATGGCTTCGATGACGGCGACGCGTTCGCCTGCTTGCACTTTTTGACCGACTTGCACGGCCACGTCGACCAACAAACCGGGCATGGGCGACAGCACAAATCGGCTCATGTCGGGGGCCGCTTTGTGCGGCATGAGTTGGTGCAGTGCAGCCATGCGCGGCGACACCACCATGGCGTCCATCTTGGTGCCGTTGTGTTGTACGCGCAAGGCCAGTGGGTTTTTAATCGCCACATTATTGGCGCCGCGTTCAACCTGTGCGGTGAAGGCATTGCCATTGACCGTGCCTTGAATCACTACATCATTCAGTCTTGAAGCGCTACAAATATCATAGCTTTCTTGGCCCACAGTGATTCGGCAAGAGCCCGTTTTATCCTCAAACTCGGTCACATGCACAGGTGTATAGACATGTTCGCCCGATGCATCTAATGTGATGACGGTGTAGTCGCTGCCAGCCTGCACGCTGTAGCCGGGTAATTGCCCTGTGATGTTGGTTGCACGTTCGCGTGATTTGCGTCGCACAAAGGCAGCCAGTGCAATTAAAAAATCGTTGTCATCGTGCGGCACATCCTCCGCCTTGAAACCTTTGGCGTAATGCTCTGCGATAAAGCCGGTGTTGAAATCGCCTTTGACAAACTTAGGGTGGGCCAACAGCGCCGCTTGGAACGGGATGTTGCTGCTGACACCGCGAATGACAAAGCCATTCAATGCTTCACGCATTTTGGCGATGGCGTCGTTACGGTCTTTGCCATGCACGATGAGCTTGGCAATCATCGAGTCGTAGTACATCGGAATTTCGCCACCATCCTGCACACCCGTATCCACGCGCACACCATACCAGTCGGTCACATTGGCTTGGTGCATGGTTTGCGCTGGCGGTGCAAAGCGCACCAAGCGACCTGTGGACGGCAAGAAGTTGCGGAACGGGTCTTCGGCGTTGATGCGGCACTCTATCGCCCAACCATCGCGTTTAACCTCCGCTTGCGTCAGTGGCAGTTTTTCACCCGCAGCAACGCGAATCATCAGCTCCACCAAATCCAGACCCGTGATGCATTCGGTCACCGGGTGCTCTACCTGCAAACGCGTGTTCATCTCTAAAAAGTAAAAGCTTTGGTCTTTGCCGACCACAAATTCCACTGTACCTGCACTTTGGTATTTCACCGCTTTGGCCAGCGCCACGGCTTGTTCGCCCATGGCTTTGCGGGTGGCATCGCTGATGAAGGGACTGGGCGCTTCTTCAATCACTTTTTGATGACGTCGTTGAATGGAGCATTCACGTTCATTCAGATAAATGACATTGCCAAAGCTGTCGCCCACCAATTGAATTTCAATGTGGCGCGGCTCTTCAACAAATTTTTCAATAAAGACGCGGTCATCGCCAAAGCTGTTGCGCGCTTCATTGCGGCAACTGGTGAAACCTTCTAAAGCTTCTTTGTCGTTGTACGCCACACGCAAGCCTTTGCCGCCGCCACCCGCAGAGGCTTTGATCATCACGGGGTAACCAATGCCTTTGGCAATTTCGACCGCTTTTTCTGGCGTCTCAATCGCATCATTGACCCCAGGGATGCAGTTCACACCCGCTTGTCCGGCCAATTTTTTAGATTCAATTTTGTCACCCATGGCGGCAATGGAATAGTGCTTAGGGCCAATGAAAATGATGCCCTCTTCTTCCACGCGTTTGGCAAAGCCAGCGTTTTCCGACAAAAAGCCGTAGCCCGGATGCACGGCCTGTGCACCGGTAGCTTTGCAAGCGGCGATGATTTTGTCCGCCACCAAATAACTTTCGCGGCTGGGCGCTGCGCCTATACACACGGCTTCATCGGCCAACGCCACATGTCGTGCGTCTTTGTCAGCGTCAGAATAAACCGCCACAGTTTTGATGCCCATTTTGCGTGCAGTTTGAATCACACGGCAAGCGATTTCGCCACGGTTGGCGATGAGGATTTTGTTAAACATTACTTTCCTTTATGTACAGAGTGGATGTTGTGGTTTGTGCCTTTTATGGCCATGTCGGTTTGATTTTTTTGCAAATCTGTTACTTGCTTTTGCAATTGGTCGATACGGTCTACCAACTGGTGTATAGCGTCGTCGCGCGCTAAGCTGCGTTTGCCCTGTTCTTCCCATTGTGCAGAATCTGGGCGTACAACTGAAACTTCAACTTGCTGCACTCCGCGTTTGTTGAGTTCGCTGATTGCACGTTCTTTCAATGCAACATCGTTCGCTAAACCGACTACCACCAAGTTGATACGTCGTTTATTGACATCAATGTCACGTTGGATAATTGATCGTTCAGACTGCATCAGCATACGCATCGATGCGTTGGCAGCTGAGCGAAAAAATTCATGTTGCACAAAACGATAGCCTTGCCAAACGCTGGGAATAAGTACCGCCAACAAACATGCGGCAATCACCCAGCGGTGAAGTTTCACGGTGCGCTCACTAAGATCTTGGTGTTTAGGTAAACGAAGGATGCGACCGACCAACAATGTGGCGCTGGCAATAAAAATACTGTTAATCAAAAACAAATAGAACGCACCCGCCGCCATGTCCCATCGTTGATGCGCCAGACCAAACCCCACGGTGCACAAAGGAGGCATTAAGGCAGTGGCAATTGCCACACCTGGCGCAATATTGGTAAAGGACCGACGTGTGGCTGCCACCATGCCAGCAGCACCACCGAATGCGGCAATCAATACATCCCATAGATTAGGGCTGGTGCGCGCCATCATCTCAGTACTTGGCTCATCCAATGGACTGAGTGAAAAATAAACGATGGATGTCAGCAAACTGACCAAAGTGAAACCAAGTAGTGTTGACGCACTGCTGCGCATCAATTTCAAGTCTGAGATTGCTGCACCATAGCCCACACCCACTATGGGAGCCATTAAAGGGGAAATCAACATCGCACCGATGATGACGGCGGTGGAATTGACATTCAAACCAACCGACGCTATCAAGATGGCAAAAAATAAAACCCAAAGATTCGTGCCCCCTGCGCGCGCACCCGCACGCAGGGCTGAATCAATATCAGCGGTACTTGCCTGGTCTTGGCGCAAATCAAAGCGCCTGAAGGTATCTCGCAACGTCAACATGTTCGTAATCAGAGCGGGATGTTTCCATGCTTGCGCCACGGATTCTCTAGCTTCTTGTCTCTCAACATCACCAAACTGCGGCAGATGCGTTTGCGGGTTTCGTGGGGAAGGATGACGTCGTCGATGAAGCCACGCGCACCTGCAACGAATGGGTTGGCGAAGCGGGCTTTGTACTCGGCTTCTTTGGCGGCGAGTTTGGCGGGGTCGCCTTTGTCCTCGCGGAAAATGATCTCCACCGCGCCTTTGGCACCCATCACCGCGATTTCGGCATTCGGCCATGCAAAGTTAACGTCACCGCGCAGGTGTTTAGAGGCCATCACGTCATACGCGCCGCCGTAGGCTTTGCGGGTGATGACTGTGATTTTCGGCACGGTGCATTCGGCATAGGCGTACAGCAATTTAGCGCCATGCTTGATGATGCCGCCATACTCTTGGCTGGTGCCGGGCATAAAGCCGGGTACATCGACAAAGGTGACGACCGGAATGTTGAACGCATCGCAAAAGCGCACAAAACGCGCCGCTTTGATGGATGATTTGATGTCCAAGCAACCCGCCAGCACCAAAGGTTGATTCGCCACAATGCCGATGGTCTGGCCATCCATGCGCGCAAAGCCAATGATGATGTTTTTGGCGTATTCGGGTTGAATTTCAAAAAAGTCGCCATCGTCGACAGTTTTCAGAATCAACTCTTTCATGTCGTAGGCTTTGTTGGGGTTGTCTGGCACCAAAGTGTCTAAGGACAATTCCATGCGCTCACATGGGTCGCCACTCTTGCGCACAGGGGCTTTTTCGCGGTTCGACAAGGGCAAGTAGTTGTACAAACGGCGTAGCATCAAGAGCGCTTCGACATCGTTTTCAAAAGCCAAATCGGCCACGCCGCTCTTGGTGGTGTGGGTCACAGCACCGCCCAGTTCTTCAGCAGTGACCTCTTCATGCGTCACGGTTTTCACCACTTCAGGTCCGGTGACAAACATGTAAGACGAATCTTTGACCATGAAAATAAAGTCGGTCATGGCAGGTGAATACACCGCGCCACCAGCACTGGGCCCCATGATCATGCTGATTTGCGGAATTACGCCGCTCGCCATGACATTGCGTTGGAACACATCGGCGTAGCCGCCCAATGACGCAACACCCTCTTGAATACGCGCGCCGCCTGAGTCATTCAAACCAATCACGGGCGCGCCCACCTTCATGGCTTGGTCCATCACTTTGCAGATTTTTTCGGCATGCGCCTCTGACAATGCGCCACCAAACACGGTGAAATCTTGGCTGAACACGAACACCAAACGCCCGTTAATCATGCCGTAGCCAGTCACCACACCGTCGCCCGGGATTTTGTTGTCTGCCATACCAAAGTCGGTACAGCGGTGTTCCACAAACATATCCCACTCTTCAAATGTGCCTTCATCCAACAGCACTTCCAAACGCTCACGCGCCGTCAGTTTGCCTTTTTTATGCTGCGCATCAATGCGTTTTTCACCACCTCCGAGTCGCGCGAGTTCACGTTTAGATTCAAGTTGTTTGAGGATGTCTTGCATGGTTTTCTTCTTAAGTTGTCGTTGAAAATTTTTTTATCGATTCAATCGTTTGAGATGTCAATAGGTCAATAGGTCATAAGTCATTTAATATAAATTTAATAGCACTCTAGGCAATAAATACGCCGTCTACAGCCATTTTTTATACTATATTTCATAAATTAAGCAAAGTTCTGGCAGCGGTCGATGCAGCCACACGGCCCTGCACCACGGCGTCAATCAACTCTGGTAGCGTGGCTTGTACTTTGGGGTTTTGTTTGAACTGCTGTTTCAAACCAGCGTCAATCCGCTCCCACATCCACGCCAGCGATTGCTGTTGCCGCTTGGCTGCAAACTTGCCGTTAGCCGTTTGCAAAGTTTGAAATTCCTGCACCGTTTTCCAAAAAGCTTCAACACCTTGACCGATCAAGGCACTTAATAACAAGGCTTTGGGGTGCCAGTTTTGCTCCGACTGCGCTGCAAACATTCCCAACAGCTGCATCGCCGATGTGATCTGCAGACGCGCACGTTCGCTGGCCACACTGTCAATATCGCTTTTGTTTATCAACACCACATCTGCCAATTCCATCACGCCTTTTTTAATGGCCTGCAGATCGTCGCCAGCGTTGGGCAGTTGCATCAGCACGAACATATCGGTCATGTTGGATACAGCTGTTTCAGATTGCCCCACGCCCACGGTTTCTACAATCACGATGTCATACCCCGCTGCTTCACACACCAGCATGGCCTCACGCGTTTTCTCTGCGACACCGCCCAGCGTGCCGCTGCTGGGGCTGGGGCGGATGTAGGCGCGTTCATCGACCGAAAGCTTTTCCATCCGTGTCTTGTCGCCCAAAATAGAGCCGCCCGACACTGTAGACGATGGGTCAATCGTCAACACCGCAACGCGATGTCCACGCTCTATCAAATACAAACCCAGCGCTTCAATGAAAGTAGACTTCCCCACACCCGGCACGCCGCTGATACCCAAGCGCAGCGATTTGCCGGTGTGCGGCAACAGCTGTGTGAGCAAATCATCTGCCTGCGTGCGATGGTCAGCACGGGTGGATTCCAGCAAGGTGATGGCTTTGGCGATGGCGCGGCGCTGGGCTGCTGGGGCAGCCAGCTGCAAAACACCGTCAATCAAGCCAGCAGATACCACCGTATTACCCTATGACCTTCTCAATCTGCACCAACACATCCCGCGCACTCACTGGTATCGGTGTGCCTGGGCCGTAGATGCCTTTGACGCCGGCTTGGTAGAGCATGTCGTAGTCTTGGCGCGGTATGACGCCGCCTACAAAGACGATGATGTCGTCTGCACCCTGCTTGCGCAGCTCAGCGATGATGGCAGGGACAAGGGTTTTGTGGCCTGCTGCTAATGTGGAAACGCCGACAGCATGAACGTCGTTTTCAATCGCTTGGCGGGCGCATTCTTCTGGGGTTTGAAAGAGTGGACCCATGTCGACGTCAAAACCCAAATCTGCAAAAGCTGTCGCCACCACTTTGGCTCCACGGTCATGCCCGTCTTGACCTAATTTTGAAATCATCACACGTGGTCGGCGACCTTGCTTGTCGGCGAATTTGGCAATATCGGCTTTCAAGGCGTTCCAGTATTCCATCGAGTCACCATCGCTTTCTGAATCGGCACCATACGCAGCGGCATACACCCCTTGCACTTTTTGAGGGTCTGCACGGTGGCGGCCATAGGCTTGCTCTAACGCGTCGCTGACTTCACCCACGGTTGCACGCAATCGAATGGCTTTGATACTCAAATCGAGCAAGTTGCCTGAATTGTCTTTTGCTGCAGTTGTGATAGCAGCCAAGGCAGCAGAAACGCTGGCTGCATCGCGTTTTGACTTGATTTCATGCAGTCGTTTGATCTGCCCATCACGCACACTGACGTTGTCGATTTCGCGGGTTTCAATCGCGGCTTCTTCTTTGAGTTTGTATTTGTTGATGCCGACAATCACATCTTTACCGCTGTCGATGCGGGCTTGTTTCTCCGCCGCTGCCGCTTCGATTTTGAGCTTAGCCCAGCCACTGTCCACCGCTTTGGTCATGCCACCCATGGCTTCAACTTCTTGAATAATGGCCCACGCTTTCTCTGCCATTTCATTGGTCAATGACTCCATCATGTAGCTGCCTGCCCACGGGTCGACCACGTTGGTGATGTGGGTTTCTTCTTGAATGATGAGCTGGGTATTGCGAGCAATGCGGGCGCTGAATTCGGTCGGCAAAGCAATCGCTTCGTCAAATGAATTGGTGTGCAAACTTTGCGTGCCACCAAATACCGCGGCCATGGCTTCAACCGTTGTGCGCACCACATTGTTGTACGGGTCTTGCTCTGTCAAACTCCAGCCGCTGGTTTGACAATGGGTACGTAACATGAGTGATTTGGGCGATTTTGCGTTGAAGCCTTTCATGATACGGCACCACAACAAACGTGCTGCGCGCATTTTGGCAACCTCTAAATAGAAGTTCATGCCAATCGCCCAGAAAAAACTCAAACGACCTGCAAAGTCATCCACGTCCATGCCTTTGGCAATCGCAGTTTTAACGTATTCTTTGCCGTCTGCCAGCGTAAAAGCCAATTCCAACGCTTGGTTCGCACCCGCTTCTTGCATGTGGTAACCGCTGATGGAAATCGAATTGAACTTGGGCATATTTTTTGCCGTGTATTCAATGATGTCGCCAATGATGCGCATGGACGGCGCCGGTGGATAGATGTAGGTGTTGCGCACCATGAACTCTTTCAGAATGTCGTTCTGAATCGTGCCGCTCAATTTATCTTGACTCACACCCTGCTCTTCAGCCGCTACCACGTATCCGGCTAAAACAGGCAACACCGCACCATTCATGGTCATTGATACAGAGACTTTATCCAGCGGAATTTGGTTGAAAAGGATTTTCATGTCCTCCACTGAGTCAATCGCCACACCCGCTTTACCGACATCACCCGTCACACGCGGATGGTCAGAGTCATAGCCGCGGTGCGTCGCCAAATCAAACGCCACCGATACACCTTGTCCGCCTGCGGCCAATGCTTTGCGATAAAACGCATTTGATTCTTCAGCGGTTGAAAACCCTGCGTACTGACGTATCGTCCATGGACGCACGGCGTACATGGTGGCTTGTGGGCCGCGCACATAAGGTTCAAACCCAGGCAAAGGGTTGGTGTATGCCAAATTTTGCGTGTCTTCTGCTGTGTAAAGCGGTTTGACGCTGATGCCATCAGGCGTCATCCAATTCAGTGCATTGACATCGCCGTTGGGCGCGGATTTGGCTGCGGCTTTGTGCCAATCGGCCAAGCTTGAGGGTTTGAATTCTGTTGTCATAGGCTTATCTTAGCAAGTTATCTTGTGGTTTTGTCATTTTATAATTCATAATTATAAATTCAGATTTCCGTTAGAATACTTACATGAACCCCAAAAATGCCATCAATGCTGTTGATAAGGGCATCTCAACAGGTCGCCTCAAACCCGTTCCGCTCTATATTGAAGTGGCTGAATTGCTGCGTCAACGCATTTTCAAACGCAACCCAGATGATTTAGAACCCGGCAGCTGGATAGATGAACTGAAACTTGCCCAAGAATACGGCATCAGCCGCACCCCTCTGCGTGAGGCCCTGAAGGTATTGGCAACCGAAGGTTTGGTCACCATGAAAGTGCGACGTGGCGCCTATGTGACTGAGGTTTCCACCAAAGATCTACAAGATGTCTATCACTTAATGAGCTTATTAGAAAGCGATGCTGCCGGTGTTGTGGCAAATAATGCAACCAAAGAGCAAATTAACCAATTAGATAATTTACATCAAAGTTTAGAAAAATCAGTCCTGACCCAACCCATTGATAAAGATAAATTTTTTGTTATCAATGAACAATTTCACATGCTCATTTTAGAATTTGCAAACAACCAATGGCGCAATCAAATGGTGGCCGATTTGCGTAAAGTGATGAAACTCAATCGACACCATTCCTTACTCAAAAAAGGCCGAATCGAAGAGTCATTAACCGAGCACCGTGCGATTATGCAAGCGATCACAGCCCGCGATAAAACAGTAGCTGTGGCAGCGATGCAAAACCATTTCAAAAATGGTTTGGAGGCGGCAGAATGAATATTAGACAAATTGTTGTTAAGCAAGTGCTTTCTGGTGACTATAATACATTCGGTAACAATTATATTTAAGAAACACATGAAATTATCTATCAAGAGTCTATTCAGCGCCCTCACACTTGGCATTGTGGTTTTAACGACCGGTTGTGCCACTCGTACCCAAATGGCTTTTGAAGATCCCGCAGAAAAAATTACCCCCACCAGTGCACCTGTGTACCTGTTGACAGCGACGATCAAAAACAATTACAAAAATAATCAACCCACACTAACCGTCACTCACATTGAAAAAGCTGATGCAAAAAACAGCGAAGACCGTTTGAATTTTCTCACCGATGCTGCTGCACGCGTAGAAACTGTTAATAGCAAAAACGGCAATACTTACTTTTTACGTTTTCAATTGCCCGCTGGTGAATACAATTTGGTTGGGATGACCAGCCACTCTCGTTCTTTTCCAATAATAGGAACATTTTTGACACCTCTTGTTACACCGATTCAAGCAAAGGGTAATGGGGTTTATTACTTGGGTCATATTGATGCAACCGTGAGAGAACGCAAAGATAACGAGTTCAAGGCAGGTCCATCAATCCCATTAATTGACCAAGCAATCATTGGCGCATCGGGCGGTACTTTTGATATCGTTTACTCTGACCGTTTAGCCGAGGATGAAAAAACTTTCAGATCAAAATTTAAAGCATTAGAAGGAATTGAAATCAAGAAAGCGCTCATGCCAGCATTTGACAGACAAAAAGCTCAAAAATGGTGGGAAGCTTTATAAGATTTGAAGAGTTGAAATGCAAATAGGCATTCTGAAACCTGTACCTTTGCTTGCGACCTACCTCAGCTTTCGACTGAAAGATGGCATAAGCAAATCTACTGGTATTACAGCTCTTAGACAACTGTTTGCGATGGCCGATGGCAGTCGCATTGTTCTGGGATTAAGTTTAAGTTTATGTAAGAAACTTGGCATCAAATTTCCCAAAGAATTGCATGACTTTCAAATGCCAGCGGGTAGCAAAATCAAAGTTACCGAACAAAATAACGTTGATTTGTTGGTCTGGATACGCGCTACTGACAAGCAAAACCGTGGCGATTTAATTCAAAAATCTCAACATTTGCAATTGCTCCTCGCCGACAGCTTTGTTGTGGCGGACGTGGTTGAATCCTTTAAGTACGAAGTTAAGCACAGCGCAGAAAGCTTTGATTTGACAGGCTACGAAGATGGCACTGAAAACCCCAAAGGTCAAAAGGCAAAATCGTTTGGTTTTGCGCCTGATGGAAGCAGCTATTTGGCATTGCAAAAATGGCTACACCAATGGGACAAAATCAACTCTACGCTCGTGGCAGATATGAATAAAACCATCGGTCGTAATAAGAAAACCAACGCAGAATTGGAAACTGCACCACAATCTGCTCACGTCAAACGCAGCACGCAAGAAGATTTCACATTGACAGACGGAACGCAAGGATTCAGTTTAAGACGGTCTTTGCCTTGGAGCGATGGCAAGAATTCAGGTTTGATGTTTGCTGCATTTGGTAAAAGCTTTGAATCTTTTGAATTGCAATTCAAACGCATGGTGGGCGCAGATGACGACATTACGGATGCATTATTCAATATTTCCAAGCCACTGTACACCAACTTCTTTTGGTGCCCCCCGGTTGTAGCCGGTAAAATTACTATTTAGATCTAACAGTTAGATAAGATTGCTAGAGTATTGATAGTATTCTAGGCGATGAACATACTAGCTAGAGTGCCAGCATCTATGAAATATAAAGGTTAATTACCTTTTTAATTTATTAAAAACCATCTCAGTGATTCTCTTTCACATCGTTAATCGAATTTTAGTCAAACTCCACCGTCACATCGGCTTGCGCCATTAACGCTTGGCAGCTTAGGCGCGATGATGTGGGCGCAAAACCTCAGGTGCGGCTTATGTCGAGTTCTCTACAGGGTGTTAACTGTCACACCTGATTACCCTGATTCACGATAGCCATGATTTGGCTGTCGCTGTATTTGCTTACCCCTTTGATAAAAACTCATTTTGTCGAGCGAGGCTTTTTGTGTCTCTACTTTTTGCTGCGATTAATTTGTGTGTGGAATGACCAGAGAATTTTTAGTTTTAACCTTACATACTGCAATAAAGTTTGATATTTCTAATTTAATTATTGTTTTATGATAATTTATTGCTATAATTCAATTATTAAATCTTGAACGTACAGCAATTTAAAAAAAAGGATTTTGTGATGATCCAACTAATTAATTCAGCTTTTGAGCGTCACGCTATGCAGCGTACCAGCAGCTGGCTCGCTGCTGCGTGCTTGTTGCTGATGGTGGTTTTACCTGGGGTGGTGTTTGCTTTTTGGGCATTGGCGGATGTGGGTTTGCTGGCGGTGCGCGCCAATCTGCTGCCCAGTGCCATTCAAGCCCCGCTGCAAGACTGGCAACGCTGGGCGGGTGCCGTTGTGACGGGTGTGCCTGTGGTGTTGATGCTGCTTGGTTTATGGCAGGCACGTCAATGCTTATTGCAATTTGCACAAGGGCGGGTGTTTACAGGGCAGGCTGTGCAACGCTTGCGTGCATTTGCGGCCTGGGCACTGGCGGCCATTGTGGCGGACATGCTGACCAGCCCTGTTTTATCGGTAATGTTGACCATGCACAACCCGCCTGCCGCACGTCATTTGGCCATTGGCATTGGTACTGACCATGTGCTGTCCGCCCTGTTTGCCGCGATGGTGTGGAGCATGGCGCAGGTCATTGCACAAGGCCAGATGCTGGCCGAAGAAAATGCTTCTTTTGTCTGATTGAACGAGTGAAATAACATGCCAATCATCGTTCAACTTGACATCATGCTGGCCAGGCGCAAGCTCAAGTCCAAAGACCTGGCCGAAAAAGTCGGCATCACCGAAGCCAATCTATCACTGCTCAAGCAAGGCAAGGTCAAAGGTGTGCGCTTTGAGACTTTAGAAAAAATTTGCAACATTTTGCAATGCCAGCCAGGTGATTTGCTGGTCTATGAGGTTAATGCACATACGCATCCCCTATCGCCCGCAATGCCCGTCAATGACAGTGCAAACCATCAAGACCTGGCCTAGGCACATCAGGGTTCAACTATTTTTCCATGAAAGAGTCAACAATGTTAATTAAGAAACTATCAAACTTATGTCTGCTAATTGCATGCAGTGCAGCTTTGTTCGGATGCGCGTCAAAAGAATCAACCTCAACCAGCACATCGGCACAAACTTCAACAGCTAGAGATAACAGCAAAGCACAAAAGAAAATATCCATGGCAATTGGAAGAGAAATTTCTGATTTCACCATCGTCAACCAAGTCAGCACCGACGCGCCCATGGGTTACGAGGGTACGCAATACACAGTTAACACCAAAAACGGGAAAACCTATAAGTGCGACATCCTGGAAAATTCCGGTTTCGGTAAAGTCATGACTTTTGGCACTGGCACGGGCGCTGGAGCGATGTGCACAGACTTTACAAAGGGATCTGTTGATGCTGGGAAAACCAACAAAGCCAGTTGCAATCAACTCTTGCGTGCGGCAGGCAAATGCTGAACATAACCAAAATCGCGGGGCTTTGTCTGTGTTTGTGCGTTGCTGGTTGCACTTCGACTAAGGTCAACTACACCGGAGAAGCTCCGTCGCGCTCCATTTGTCAATCCAGCAGCGAGTCACTGTCTGCTTTGGTTTTATGGGAAACCAAATGGCGTCCTAATCAAAAGGACGTTCAGCAACGAGAATTGGCTTTCCAGCAAGGACTTCAACTCTTTTTTACCCAATCTGGTTGTTTTTCAACCTACGAATTGAAGCGCGTGCAGGCCAGTCAAAATGGGCAGCACTTCAATTTGTCAGAGCTGTTGAAACAGGCTTCAAATATAAAGCCAAAACTCAACCGCATCATTGTGGTGACGGTCAGCGAGTTGGGCCCCGTTGTCAGGCTGCTTAGTTCTGCCGCATTGATAGAGGGTACAACAGAGGTCGTATTTGATATTGTGGCCACCAATGTTGACACCGGGACTCTTATCGCCAACTTTCGACTGCACTGGGAAAATGGCGGCTCCATGTTGTTAAAAGGTGTAGAGTCATTGCCCCAAGACGTCAACACAGCAATGCAAGTGGCAATGCAAGGCAATCCACTTAAACCATGAACGACCAAATCCAGGTTAATGGCCACAGCGCGACTCAAAAATCAAACTGGCGCCTGCCTTTTGTACTCATCGCACTGAGCATTGTCCCCCTACTGGCTGGTTCGGTGCGGCTGTTTCAAATCGGCAGTGGCGCACCCGTCACCATGGAAAATGCACGATTTATTTCTGCGCCAATGCCCGTGGTGTTGCATATTATCAGCGCGGCCATTTATAGCATTTTGGGTGCATTTCAATTCTCGGCTAGTTTTCGCCGCAACAATCCATCATGGCACAGAACAAGTGGCAGATTGCTCATACCTTTGGGCTTGGTGACAGCGTTTTCGGGGTTGTGGATGACGCTTTTTTACACGCAACCCTTGATCGCAGATGCGTCTGTCGTTGCAAGTTTTGATGGCTCTTACTTGCAAGCCATCAGATTTGCGGTCAGTGTGGCGATGATCAGTTTTATTTACCTCGGATTAATGGCCATCCGCAAACGCAACATCCCACACCATCGCGCGTGGATGATGCGCAGCTACGCCTTGGCATTGGGTGCTGGCACACAGGTATTCACCCATATTCCGTGGTTCATCTTCCCATCGATCCACAGCGAGTTAGCACGAACCCTGTGCATGGGGGCAGGCTGGGCGATTAATATCGCTGTTGCCGAATGGTTTATTTCAGAAAATAGAAATTGAAATTTTCTATTTGAACTTCAGTGCAGACTGTTGACTAACTCAGTGATTCTCTTTCGCATGGTTAATCGAATACTTGGGAATCTCCACCGTCACATCGTCTTGCGCCAAAATCGCTTGGCAGCTTAGGCGCGAGGTGGGTGCCAAACCCCATGCGCGATCCAGTAAATCCTCTTCTTCTTCGTCGGGTTCGCCCAAAGATTTATAGCCTTCTTTGACAATCACATGGCAGGTGGTGCAGGCGCGGCTCATGTCACAAGCGTGTTCGATGTTGATTTTGTTATCTAACATGGCTTCGCAAATCGTTGTGCCTGCGGGTGCGCTGATGGTGGCGCCAGCGGGGCAATATTCTGCATGGGGAAGTATGGTGATGGTTGGCATGTTTTGTCAGTCTAAATGGTCTCTATATTTTTACCGGCCAATGCTTTGGCAATACCGCTGTTCATGCGCTGAGCGGCAAAGGCTTCAGTCGCATTGGCGAGGGATTTGGTGGCTGCTTCGACCACTGCCGCGTCTGCAGAACCTTTGGCTGCCAAAAGAGCAGTAATCTGCGACTCAATTTCGGCTGATTCGCTTGCGGTTAACAATGCGCCATCGGCTTCCAGCGCGGTGCGTGTGGCCAACACCATGCGGTCTGCATCGACACGGGCTTCGATCAAAGCTCGGCTTTGCATGTCTTGCTGTGCGGTGTTAAAGCTGTCTTTGAGCATGCTGGCGATTTGGTCGTCGCTTAAACCGTATGATGGTTTGACGGTGATTTGCGACTCCACCCCGCTGACCAATTCTTTCGCCGCGACGTTGAGCAAACCATCCGCATCGATGGTGAATGTGACTCGAATTTTGGCCGCGCCTGCGACCATGGGTGGGATCCCGCGTAATTCAAAGCGCGCCAGACTACGGCAGTCGGCCACCAAGTCGCGCTCTCCCTGCACCACATGCAAAGCCAGCGCGGTTTGACCATCTTTGTAGGTAGTGAAATCTTGCGCCATGGCTGTGGGTATGGTTTGGTTGCGCGGCACAATGCGCTCAACCAAACCGCCCATGGTTTCAATCCCCAAACTCAATGGAATCACGTCCAATAACAGCAAGTCCCCTGCACCACCAGTGCCATTACCCGCTAACTGATTGGCCTGAATCGCTGCGCCTAAAGCCACCACTTCGTCCGGGTTCACGTTGGTCAAAGGTGCCTTGCCAAACAAATCGGCCACAGCTTGCTGTATATGCGGCATGCGTGTGCTGCCACCCACCATCACCACACCCTTGATGTCATCCTTGTTCAGCTTGGCATCACGTAAAGCTTTTTTGACGGCCGTTAAAGTTTTGTTTGTCAAATTTTGCGTAGCAGCCACAAATTCCTCACGGCTGATCTCAAATGGCAAAATATCAATGCTTTTTTGGCCTGTAGCCGGCGTATATATTGCCTGAGGTGCTAATTTATTTGTAGCAGATAAAGCTTCTTTACAACGTCTTGCCGCGTGCAACAAGGCTGCTTGCTCGTTCGATGTTTGTGGCACATAGCCAGATTTTTGAGTCATTATGTCCGCCAATGCGCGGTCAAAATCATCACCGCCTAGGGCAGAATCGCCACCCGTTGCAATCACCTCAAACACGCCTTGCGTTAAACGCAAAATTGAAATATCAAAGGTACCGCCGCCCAGGTCGTAAATCGCATACACGCCTTCGGCTGCATTGTCCAAACCATAAGCAATGGCAGCGGCAGTGGGTTCGTTGATGAGGCGCAACACATTGATGCCAGCGAGTTGCGCCGCGTCTTTGGTGGCTTGACGTTGGGCATCGTCAAAATAAGCTGGCACGGTGATGACGGCACCAAACAGGTCGTCGTTGAAGGTGTCTTCGGCACGGTAACGCAGCGTTGCCAATATGTCGGCGCTGATTTCGACGGGTGACTTCGCTCCCCCTGCTGTTACCACGCTGACCATGCCTGATTGCGAAGCGTCAAATTTATAAGGCAACTTTTCGCGATTCGCTATGTCGCTCAAACCACGTCCCATCAGTCGTTTGACCGAGGCGATGGTATTGACCGAATCAGTGGCAATGTGCTGCAACGCCTCGTAACCAATTTGACGCTTGTTATCAGGCAAATAGCGCACCACCGATGGCAAAATCACACGGCCTTGTTCATCTGGCAGACACTCTGCAACACCACTCTTGACAGCAGCCACCAAGGAATGCGTGGTCCCCAAATCGATACCGACAGCGATGCGCCGCTCGTGCGGATTCGGCGTTTGGCCGGGTTCGGAGATTTGTAAGAGTGCCATGAATTCGTGCAGAGTCTTTAGGTGATTTGAATTTTCGAGACAATCGGGTATTGTCCCATCAGAACTTATATTTGATCTTGACGCGCCTCAATTTCACCTACAAAACGTGCGACAAACATCAAGGACCGTACCGCGTTGGCTGCGGCCAAAAAATCGTGTTCAACATCAATGTATTGCTCTATTTTTGATAGCACAATACGCTGATAATTCGCCGTCTCTAGCTCAATTTTATCTAAATCTTCAAACGATTTAGCATCTTCCAAAGCTTCGCGCCACTCGATTTGCATCATCATGAAATCAGTTGGCATGGCAGTATTGGTGTGCGCGTTGATGGGTGCGCCGTTCAATTCGCACAAATAGCTGGCGCGCTTTAATGGGTCTTTCAAGCGGGCATACGCTTCGTTGATGCGTACCGACCATTGCATGGCGATGCGTTGTGCGGCAGCGCCATATAACATAAACTTATCTGGGTGCGCCTGGCGCTGCAGGTCTTTCCACTTGGTGTCTATGAGATGACGATCTTGCGCAAACTGTGCAGGAATATCAAACAGTTCAAAATCAGTGGATTGCAGATTCAAAAGCAAAATGGACAAGGACCTCACCTCGTCCAATCAAACACGGAACGATTCACCGCAACCGCATTTATCGCGTTCGTTGGGGTTGTTGAATTTGAAGCCCTCGTTCAAGCCTTCGCGCACATAATCGAGTTGCGTGCCATCAATGTAAGCCAAGCTTTTGGGATCAACCGCCAGTTTGACATTGAAGTTTTCAAAAATAGTGTCTTCGGGGGCAAATTCATCCAAATATTCCAAGGTGTAAGCCAAGCCGGAGCAACCCGTGGTTTTCACACCCAGTTTGATGCCCACGCCTTTGCCACGCTTGGTCAAATAACGCATGACATGGCGTGCAGCCGGTTCGGTCAGTGATACAGCCATGTTCAGTTCGCGTTGGTTGCAGCGCCGAGGTGTCGTGTCTTGTAATCGTTCACTGCGGCTTTGATGGCATCTTCTGCCAAAATAGAACAGTGAATTTTGACCGGAGGCAAGGCCAGCTCTTCGGCAATTTCACTGTTTTTAAGTGCCGCTGCTTGATCCAAAGTTTTACCTTTGACCCACTCCGTCACCAACGAACTTGAAGCAATGGCAGAGCCACAGCCGTAGGTTTTAAAACGTGCGTCTTCAATCACGCCAGTTGTTGGGTTGACTTTGATTTGCAGCTTCATCACGTCGCCGCAAGCGGGTGCACCCACCATACCAGTGCCGACAGAATCATCACCCTTTTCAAAGCTACCCACATTGCGGGGGTTTTCGTAGTGGTCTACCACTTTGTCTGAATATGCCATGGTTGTTCTCCTTTAATGCGCCGCCCATTGAATCGTCGAGATATCAATGCCGTCTTTGTACATGTCCCACAACGGGCTCAATTCGCGCAGTTTGGCGACATTGAGTTTGATGGTTTCAATTGCGTAGTCAATTTCGGCTTCCGTGGTCCAGCGACCAATCGTCATGCGTAAACTGCTGTGTGCCAGTTCGTCACTGCGACCCAAAGCACGCAGCACATAGCTGGGTTCTAACGAAGCGGATGTACAAGCCGAACCACTTGAAACAGCCAGGCCTTTGATACCCATCATCAGCGATTCACCTTCCACATAATTGAAGCTCATGTTCAAATTGTGTGGGATGCGTTGCGTGGCGTGCCCGTTCAAAAAAACTTGCTCCACATCTTTCAAGCCGTTCATCAAGCGGTCGTGCAAAGCTTGGATGCGGACATTGTCTGCCGCCATTTCTAATTTAGCGATGCGATAGGCTTCACCCATGCCCACTATTTGGTGCGTGGGTAAGGTGCCAGATCGCAAACCGCGTTCATGTCCGCCACCGTGCATTTGCGCTTCTAAACGCACACGTGGTTTGCGTCGCACATACAAAGCACCGATTCCTTTGGGTCCATAGGTTTTGTGCGATGTGAGGCTCATCAAATCAACGGGCAAATTGGCAGTGTCAACGTTTATGCGACCAGTGGCTTGTGCTGCATCAACATGGAAGATCACACCGTGTTCACGGCAAATGTGACCAATGGCTGCAATGTCTTGCACCACGCCGATTTCGTTATTCACAAACATGACACTCGCCAAAATGGTATCAGGGCGAATGGCAGCCTTGAAAACATCCAAATTCAGCAAACCGTCTTCTTGCACATCCAAATAGGTCACCTCAAAACCCTGTCGCTCCAGTTCACGGCATGTGTCCAATACCGCTTTGTGCTCGGTTTTAACCGTGATGATGTGCATGCCTTTGCTTTTATAAAAATGCGCAGCACCTTTGAGCGCCAGATTGTTAGACTCTGTTGCTCCACTGGTCCACACAATCTCACGCGGATCTGCGCCAATCAAATCAGCGACTTGGCTGCGTGCTGTTTCAACAGCGGTTTCTGCTTCCCAGCCCCATGCATGGCTTCTGGATGCAGGGTTGCCGAAATGCTCGCGCAACCATGGAATCATGGCATCGACCACACGCGGATCGCACGGCGTGGTAGCGCTGTAGTCTAGATAGATGGGGAAATGGGGGGTAGAACTCATGATAGGGTTTGCGATCCGTAAATTTCGCCCAAAGCAAAGACCGAATTGGGTGTATTGTTTCGCACAATTTTTTGTATAGGTAGACTTGAAATGCCGCGCTTGATGAGCGGTCCCGCAGCGGTTTCTACGCCTTTTTCGTGTTGGTCATCCACCAATTGCTGAAGCGACACAGAATCCAAAAACTCTGTCATTTTAGCGGTTAACGCGGTCCACAAATCATGTGTCATACAGCGGCCAGATCCTTCGCCATGGCAGTTTTCACGACCTTCGCAATGCGTGGCATCCAAGGGTTCATCCACCGACATCACAATGTCGGTGACTGAAATATCGGCTGCTTTGCGTGCCAAGGTATAACCGCCGCCAGGGCCACGGGTGGAGTCAACCAACTGTGCACGGCGCAATTTACCGAAAAGTTGCTCCAAGTAAGACAATGAAATTTGCTGGCGTTCGCTGATCGTGGCCAAAGTAACAGGTCCACTGTTTTGACGCAGTGCCAAATCAATCATCGCTGTCACGGCAAATCGCCCTTTGGTAGTGAGTCGCATCATTTGCTCCTTCAATCGTTAATTGGATTAATCACCATCTATATAAGCTCGAACTTATTATGTTGTCGAGTAATTAACTCAAGTATAACAGAAGTAGACTAATTTTGTCGGATACTGCTTGAGGATTACACCCATGCATCAAACCAGCCCCCCTCTTGCCACTGAAAGGTCTTTATGCCGCTTTTTATAAAGTTTTCTACATTTGCAGTATCTTCAATTTTTGTCACAGTGGGGCTGCTTTCTGGATGTGCCACTCAGCAGCCGAGTTTCACTTACAGCCCACCTGTTTTACCTGAGTCTGCTTCAGGCTATACCAATAAACCTGGGTGGGTTACGAAAAAATTTGCAGTGGCTGCTGCCAATCCATTGGCCACTGATGCCGGATATCAAATTCTGAAAGCTGGTGGCAGTGCGGTCGATGCGGCCATTGCTGTACAAATGGTGCTGGGCTTGGTTGAACCTCAATCCAGTGGCATTGGTGGTGGTGCATTCTTGCTGCACCACGAAGGCAAGCCCAACGGAAAAATGCAAGCTTATGACGGGCGGGAAACCGCACCACTGGCGGCAACTGAAACACTATTCATAGGAAAAGATGGCAAACCCATGCCATTTACTGAAGCAGTGATTGGGGGGCGATCGGTGGGTGTACCTGGCACAACTCGGATGTTGGAATTGGCTCATCAACAACACGGCAAACTACCCTGGGCTACTTTGTTTCAACCAGCCATTGCATTGGCAACCAATGGTTTCAAAGTCAGCCCACGCTTGAATACCTTGCTGAAAAACGAAAAATTATTGAAGGCTGACCCCGTATCAGCTGCTTATTTCTATAGTGCATCAGGCGAAGCGTGGCCTGTGGGTCATTTATTAAAGAACCCATCTTATGCCTTGGTGATGCAAAGAATTGCGGCGCATGGTGCCAAAGCATTGCATGAAGGTGACATCGCGCAAGCCATCGTATCCAAGGTGAGAAATCACCCCAGCAATGCAGGTTCGCTTACGATGCAAGACCTTGTCAATTACCAAGCCAAGACACGCGTGCCCTTGTGTTTTGACTACGATGTTGCGCCGGAACACTACCAAATTTGCGGCATGCCACCACCGAGTTCAGGCGTCATCGCGATCGGTCAAATTTTAGGCATCCTAAACAATACACCCGCTCCACAAATGCCATTGAACGCCAGTAAACAACCCACTGCGGATGAGTATTTGAGCCCTGAGTGGTTGCATTTGTACCTAGAGGCTTCACGATTGGCGTTTGCTGACCGCGCGCAGTATGTTGCCGACCCTGATTTTGTCAAAGCGCCGCTGGACGACTGGTCCAGTTTGTTAGACCCACTGTATCTGACACAACGCTCCAAACTCATTGCAGATACATCCATGAAGACGGCAAAAGCAGGTGCGCCGTCATCGGTTCGTGCCATTAAAACAAGTGCAAATAACCAATACGCACCCATGCTTGATCAACCTGAATATGGCACTTCTCATATCAGCATCATTGATGCCGAGGGCAATGCACTGGCAATGACAACAACCATCGAAGCGGCTTTTGGTTCACAGCAAATGGTCAGCCTAGAACAAGACGGCAAAAAACTGTCAGGTGGATTTTTATTGAACAATGAATTAACCGATTTTAGTTTTGCACCCAACGGCAACGACGGCAAACCGATTGCCAACCGTGTCGAAGCTGGCAAACGCCCCCGTTCGAGCATGTCACCCACTTTGGTGATCGATAAAACGACAGGGAAAGTTATCATGAGCGCAGGCAGTCCAGGCGGTGCACTCATCATTCACTTCACCGCTAAAACGATCATTGGCATGTTGAATTGGGGTTTGAATGCGCAAGAAGCCATCAACCTTCCTAACTTTGGTTCACTCAATGGACCCAGTATTTTGGAAGCCAAACGGTTTTCATCCACAGTGGTTGATGCACTCAAAGCCAAAGGACACGAAGTTCGCGAAATTGACATGACCAGTGGTTTGCAAGCCATCGAACGCACCACTGCCCCCAATTCATCGAATTACAATGGATTTTTTGGCGGCGCAGATCCCCGACGTGAAGGCGTTGTGATGGGAGATTGATCAATTTGCCCCAACTGAGTCTTCAAAAAAATTCAACAGTTTTCAGTGTAAACATTCAATAGGTTTCTAGGTGCAAGCGCCCTTCTTTTTTGAGTTTTGCTCCGACTGTTTCCCATGACAACCCTGCCTCTTCTGCGATATGACGTAAGGCAGAAAGCACGCCCTCTTCCATGCTTTTCAATCCACAGACGTAAAAGCAGGTGTTGGCATCGGCCAACAAGGGCGCCAAATCGGCGGCACGCTCGCGCATCAGGTCTTGTACATAGCGCTTGGGCTGACCAGGCGTGCGAGAGAATGCGAAATTATTGTCGATGAAATCTTTAGGTAACCCTTGCAATGGACCGAAATATGGCAGCTCTTCTTGTGTTCGTGCGCCGAAGAATAAAAGCAGTTTGCCACCATCAAACTTACCTGACTGACGCAAGCGCCTTCTCCATTCGGTCATGGCGCGCATGGGGGCGCTGCCAGTGCCAGTGCAGATCATCACGATATTCGATTTGGGGTGATTGGGCATCAAAAAGCTGCTTCCAAACGGACCAATGACCTGAACAGTGTCGCCCACTTTCAAGTCGCACATGTAATTTGAAGCCACACCTCGGACGGGTTTGCCTTGGTGGTCTTGCAGCACACGTTTAATCGTTAATGATAAGTTGTTGTAGCCGGGGCGCTCACCATTGCGTGGGCTGGCGATTGAGTATTGGCGGGCATGGGGGGGCTTAACGTCTGCATCAACACCTGGTGGCAAGAAACCCATTGAATGCCCCTCTAAAACAGGGAAAGGCATGACACCAAAATCTAATACGATGTGGTGTGTATCGTAGTCTGCACCGCTGGTTTTGCCAACTTCCGTCACCCTGACATTGCCAACGACAGTGGCTGTGACAGGCGATTTCAGACTGTATAGATTGGTGTATGCATGTGCAGCTGACCATGGTGGCATCGTAGCCCCATAATTAACTTGAATCGCTGAGCTTGTGTTGGTTAAAAAAGAGGTATCGACAACTGCAGGCGAATTGTCTGCTACAAAATTTTCGGCTTCGGCATTTTCAATTCCGAGTTGCTCTGCCAACTGCTCAGTACTCAATTCTGCGGGTAATTCATCCCACGACAGTTGCAACTCTATTGAATAAGCGTGCTGTCGTGGCATGTTTCGCCAATTGTCAATTGAACCCGTTGGACATGGTGAAATGCAATCCATGCACAAATTGCATTTGGCTGCATCCACCACATAGTTACGCGAATCATGGGTAATGGCTTGGACAGGGCAAATACTCTCACATGTGTTGCAGCGGATGCAAATCTCTGGATCGATGAGATGCTGATTAATCACAGCAGTTGATGTTGAAGTTGCCATGTCCATTGAAAATACCTTAATAAGATACCTTAATTAAAACGTACGTACTCAAAATCGATGGTTTGTCGATTGATGCCCATCACAGGAGGTGCAATCCAATTGGCAAATTTGCCAGGTTCAACCACGCGCCCCATCAAGCTCGCTACAAATGCGCGGTCTTGTTCCGATGGTAACCAATTGTTGACGTTGGCACTCCATTCTGCAGCGCTCACAACGCGCCCATCGGGTGATACTTTAACACCTGACAAAGAACCAATATTGCGGTGAAAAGCTTTGTGCGGCGTTTTCAGTCTGAATGGAATGCCGGCTTTTTCAATCACTTTGTTCCAGCGCTCTACACCACCAATGGAGTCTTTGATGTAGTCATCACGCAGCACTTCGTTCAATGCATTTAGCATGGGGACTTCGCGCTCAACCAATTGATTACCTTGTACGGACAGCACTTTATAGGTTTGACCTTTGAGCATGTGGTCATCCATGCGTTTACCTTCTTCGTACCGGCCTTTTAAACCAGTCGTATAAAAAGTAGCCGCATTACTTGATTCATCCGCACCAAATAAATCAATGGTGACGCTGAAGTGAAAATTCAAATAACGTTGCAGTGTAGGCAAATCAATCACCCCAGCAGCGCGCAATTTGGTGACATCGTCGGTTTTCAATTCATTCATCGCGGCACAAGTGCGTTGAACCACGCGACTGATACCTGACTCACCCACAAACATATGGTGCGCCTCTTCTGTCAGCATGAATTTGGTGGTGCGTGCCAAAGGGTCAAAACTGCTTTCTGCCAGCGCACACAATTGAAATTTACCGTCACGATCAGTAAAGTAAGTGAACATGAAGAAAGACAACCAATCTGGGGTTTCTTCGTTAAAAGCTTGCAAGATGCGTGGGTTATCGGACTGACCTGAGCGGCGTTCCAGCAATGCTTCACCTTCTTCACGACCATCGCGTCCAAAGTACTTGTGCAACAAGTACACCATGGCCCACAGATGGCGCCCCTCTTCAACGTTCACTTGGAACAAATTGCGCAAATCATATTGGCTGGGGCAAGTCAAACCCAAGTGACGCTGCTGCTCCACTGAAGCAGGCTCTGTGTCACCTTGTGTGACGATGATGCGTCGCAAATTGGCGCGGTACTCACCAGGTACATCTTGCCAAGCGTCTTCTCCCAAATGATCACCAAAATGAATCTTGCGATCTTTTTCAGCAGGATTCAAAAAGATGCCCCAACGGTAATCTGGCATCTTGACATGTCCAAACTGTGCCCAACCTTGCGGATCAACGCTGATGGCGGTGCGTAAATAAACATCAAAATTTTGAGAGTGATCAGGACCCATGTCACCCCACCATTGCAAATAATTGGGTTGCCATTGCTCAAGCGCGCGTTGCAATGTGCGGTCTTCGCTCAAGTTAACGTTGTTGGGAATTTTTTCGCTGTAGTTGATGCTGCTCATTTGTTGCTCCTAATGTGTCATTATTGAGAAAATTAAACTCTATTCCAATCGAATACCGCTTTATCACCTTTGCCATAAACCTTTAACGCACCCTTTTCACCCACGGCGTTGGGGCGTTGGAATATCCAGTTCTGCCATGCTGTCAATCGTCCAAAAATGCGGGTAACCATATTTTCTTGGCAGTTGAAGCGCAAATTGGCTTCCATTCCGGTTAACGCATCGGGTGACATGGCCACGCGTTCTTCGATGGCAATGCGCACTTCATCTGCCCAATCAATGTCATCTGGGTTTGATGTTACCAAACCCAATGCAAACGCGGCATCGGCATCCAAAGCTTGACCCGCTTTGGCGCGCACCGCTTCCAGCGCGGGTGCTTCGTCATAAAAACGACGATTCAGTCGACTTTGTTTGGTGGCCATGGGATAGATTCCAAAATTCACATCCGAAACGGTTATTTTGGGTGAAGCATTGTCATCATCTGGCAGCATCAGTTGGTAGCTGCGGTCACAAGCCAAAGCCAGTTCAAGCAATGTGCCAGCAAAACATGAGCCAGGCTCAATCAGTGCAAACAAACTGCGCGATGAGACATCCAAGCGACTCAATGTGCGGCGCAACAGGCCAATTGTTTCGCGGACAAACCAGTTGTTTTTATTCGCCATCATCACGGCATCACTGGCCAAGACAGCGGCGGCATCACCTTCTGTTTTGATCAACCAGATACCGATGTCTAACTCGTTGGTGCGCAGCTGCAAAATTGCATCATCCAATTCGCGCGCCACTTGCAATGGCCACCAGCTCACGCCAGCTTGCAAAATGGCATCAACTGTTTGTGGCTGTGCACCCGATGGCGCTTTAACGGTCAAGGTTGCACTGCGTTTGGTACGGTCAATTTCAACGGTCACAAAGCCATAACGCAAAGAATCCTTTTCTTTCATCCGATTCAATGGCGTTAAAGCGATGCCTTTTCCATCAGCAGGTCGATCACTTTGCTCGGCCAATTGCAAGGCACGTTCTTGTACCTTTTGTGTAAATACCGATGATTTCGCAATGTCGTCTACCAAGCGCCAGTCTTTGGCTTTTTGACCACGCACACCCTCTACGCTGGTGCAGAACAAATCAGCCAAGTCATGCCGCACATGGCGTTTGTCGGTCACACGTGTCAAACCACCGGTACCTGGCAACACGCCCAAGAGTGGGACTTCAGGTAAGCTAACTGAGGATGAGCGGTCATCAATCAAAATGATTTCATCACACGACAAAGCCAGCTCATAGCCACCACCTGCACAAGCACCATTGACAGCGGCTAAAAACTTCAAGCCGCTGTATTGCGAAGAGTCTTCCAAACCATTGCGCGTTTCATTGGTAAATTTGCAAAAGTTGACCTTCCATGAATGGCTGCTAACGCCCAACATGAAAATATTAGCGCCAGAGCAAAAGACTTTTTCTTTGGCACTGGTCATCACCACGGTGCGCACTTCAGGGTGCTCAAAGCGGATGCGATTGATCGCATCATTGAGTTCGATATCAACGCCCAAGTCGTAGCTGTTCAGCTTGAGTTTGTAGCCAGGCCGTAAACCTGCGTTCTCATCAATGTCAACAGCGAGTGTGGCCACAGCGCCATCGAAAGACAATTTCCAGTGTTTGTAGGCTGACGGGTGGGTTTGGTATTCAACTTGCAAAGCGTCTGTCATTTCATTTCTCCAATTATGCACAATAGTGCTTGATTTCAACGTTTATTGCATCATACTGCATATTATCGAACTTGCAAGCCCTAATTTGAAAATATTTGTAACTCTTCGAAAAGGCTACCAAATTGAACTGGATGTGATTGGCATTCCACTCAAATGCTATATTTTTAATAGCACTATAGGCAATAAATACGCCGTCTACAGCCTAATTTAGCATATATTTTGACTAAAATGACTGCACTGTACCCTTATGGTTTGGTGTTTATCCCCAGCAATTTTCGTATTTGTGCGTCCAACAATGCGAAAGTGGCATCTCTGTCTTGTGCGCTGGTATTGATGGTGATGTCGGCTTTGGCATAAAAAGCAGACCGACCTTTTAAAATTTGCTGCAAATCTTCCATGGCTTCTTTGCTGTTGCCCATAGGGCGCATATCGCCTTGGGCCACGACGCGTTGCATATGGTCTTCGGCATCGGCCTGTAGCCAAACTGTGGTGCAGTGAGCCAACAAGAGGTTAAAAGTCGCAGGGTCAGATATCAATCCACCGGGCGTGGCAATGACAGCTTCGGGATAGATCTGAATGGCTTCTTCTAGCGCGCGACGCTCATATCGCCGGTACGCACTCATACCATAGAGGGCTTGAATTTCAGAAATATTGCAGCCAGCAAATTTCTCAATTTCACGACTGAGTTCGACAAAAGGAAAACCCAGTTCGTTGGCCAACATTTGCCCCAAAGTTGATTTACCCGCACCACGCAAGCCAATTAAAGCCACGCGTGGACTGCAAGCGGCATTGCCCCCTCCCGTACCCAGCAACTCACCCACCGCTACGCGCACGCGACGCAGCGTCGCATCGTCTTTATGTTCCAATAGTTCGCGCAGCATCAGCCAATCAGGGTTGCTGGTCGTGATATCTCCCAGTAATTCAGCCAACGAGCATTGCAAAGCCTGTGCTACTTGTAACAGCACCAAAATCGATGCATTCCCCGTGCCATACTCCAAATTGGCCAAATGACGTTCAGATACATCCGCAGCCATTGAAAGCGCTTTGCGCGTGAGCCCGCGTCGTGAACGTAATTCACGAACTCGCTCACCCAAAGATTTCAAAAATCCATTTTTATGCAATATAGTGCTTGACATGATGATTTTTAGGTAATAAAGTCCTTAGCTGCACAATAATACATATTAACGCAAAATAATTGTCAAAAACCATCCGCCATCAAATTTTTGATGGCTAACCAAACGAAACAAACTAAACCCAAATGAGCACATTACTCCCCAATTTCATCAATGGTCAATGGCAAAACGGCACTGGCAGCGGCACATCTTTGTTTGATCCTGTCTTAGGAACTGAGTTAGTCAGGGTCGATTCCACCGGTCTGGATCTCACTGCTGGTTTCAACTTTGCCCGTGAGCAGGGTGGTCAAGCATTGCGCGCCCTCAGTTATCGCCAACGCGCTGGCATGTTGAGCGCTGCAGTCAAAATATTGC
Organism: uncultured Polaromonas sp.; assembly: GCA_937863225.1. GTDB lineage: Bacteria > Pseudomonadota > Gammaproteobacteria > Burkholderiales > Burkholderiaceae_C > Aalborgiella. The sequence goes on along the minus strand of CALMEI010000075.1, from coordinate 12,917 downwards.
AGGCTAATCGGGAAGCTTATTACGAGATTGCGACGGCCAATAGCGGAACAGTTAAGAACGACACGGCAGTGGACGTGGATGGCGGCATTTTTACCTTGGGAACTTATGCCAAATTGGGCGAGTCTTTGGGTGACCGCCATTTCATGCTGGATGGCGAGGCGGCACGTTTGGGCAAAGACCCACTTTTTCAAGCGCAGCATGTTCTGACGCCAACTCGCGGTGTGGCTTTGTTCATCAATGCCTTTAATTTCCCCAGCTGGGGCTTGTGGGAAAAAGCTGCGCCTGCTCTATTGTCAGGTGTGCCGGTTATTGTTAAGCCCGCCACAGCGACAGCATGGCTAACCCAGCGCATGGTCAAAGATGTGATTGATGCAGGCATATTCCCTGCAGGCGCACTGTCCGTGGTGTGTGGCAGTTCGGCAGGTTTGCTGGATGCATTGCAACCATTTGATGTGGTGTCATTCACTGGGTCGGCTGAAACAGCGACGGTGATTCGATCGCATCCCGCCGTTGTGCAAAAATCGGTGCGTGTGAATATTGAAGCAGACAGCGTCAACTCGGCCATGTTGTTACCTGACGCAACGCCGGGCAGTGAAGCATTTGATCTATTTGCCAAAGAAGTGGCTCGTGAAATGACGGTCAAATCAGGCCAAAAATGCACCGCCATACGCCGCGCTTTGGTACCCGAGGCTCATTACCAAGCAGCTGCAACCGCCATAAAAGAACGATTGGCAAAAACCGTTGTCGGTAACCCACGCAATGAATCGGTGCGCATGGGTGCATTGATCAACCGAGCACAATTCGTCACAGTGCAAGAGGGTTTGCAGTACCTCAAAGAACAAACAGAAGTCTTGCACGATGGTGCATCGCATCCATTGGTCGATGCAGATGCAACCCTTGCTTGCTGCGTCGGCCCAACCTTATTGGGGACGAAAAATGCGCAAGGCAGCGACATGGCCAATCGCGTTCACGACACCGAGGTGTTTGGACCAGTTGCCACGCTGGTACCTTACCGCGACACAGCTCATGCCTTGGCTTTGATTCGCCGTGGACAAGGTTCATTGGTCAGCTCTTTGTATGGCAATGATCCCAAAACCTTGGCTAACATGGCAATTGAATTGGCTGACAGCCACGGACGTGTGCATGTGATTTCACCCGATGTTGCCGCCCTGCATACGGGTCATGGAAATGTGATGCCGCAATCACTGCATGGCGGGCCGGGTCGTGCTGGTGGCGGTGAAGAATTAGGCGGAATTCGTGCTTTGAACTTCTACCACCGCCGCAGTGCCATACAAGCCAGCACCAACGTTTTAAGCGCCTTTAACCCAGCTTAATCATTAGACCTCAATTCAAGATACTGTGATGACCACTCCCAAACAAACTCCTGTTGTTGGCGAATATTTCAATTTTCCCCAGCATCTCATTAATCTCAACACCCATCGTCCACAAAAAATCGCTTTCATCGACGAAAAGGGTACGCTGTCATACAGCGAATTATTTGACAAGGTGCGTCGCATGGCGAGCGCTTTGCAAGCACTTGGCGTGCGACGTGAAGAACGTGTGCTGTTGTTGATGCACGACTGTAATGATTGGCCTGTCAGCTTTTTGGGAGCCATGTATGCAGGCATCGTTCCGGTCGCTGTCAATACTTTACTGAGTCCAGAAGATTACCGTTTCATGTTGCAACACAGTCGTGCGCAAGTGGCATTGGTGTCGCATGCTTTGTTGCCCAACCTGATGACTGCCATGGCACAAGGTGAACATGAAATTAAATCGATTGTGGTGTCAAATTCAGATTCAAATTCAGATTCAGATTCAAATTTGGAAATGCCTGTGAAGAATGTGGCATTGAATGTGTTACTGGACACGTATGCGCCCTCTCCGACCGCCGCCAACACCCTTGCAAACGATCCCGGATTTTGGTTGTATTCGTCAGGTTCTACAGGTAAGCCCAAAGGCACATTGCATACCCATGCCAACCCGTTTTGGACAGCCGAACTGTATGGCAAAGGTGTACTAGGAATCACCGAAAAAGATGTGTGCTTTTCAGCGGCCAAGTTGTTTTTTGCTTATGGCTTGGGTAATGCTTTGAGCTTCCCTTTGAGCACAGGCGCAACTGTGGTATTAATGGCTGAACGCCCCACACCAGATGCAGTTTTCAAACGATGGACTGACCCTCGTCCTGGTTACCGCCCAACCATTTTCTTTGGTGCACCAACTGGTTTTGCAGGTATGCTGGCATCTCCCAATCTGCCAAAAAAATCTGCCATCACGCTGCGCATGTGCTCATCTGCTGGTGAAGCATTGCCAGCCGAAATTGGTGAGAAATTCAAGCGACAATTTGATGTTGACATCGTTGATGGGATTGGTTCAACTGAAATGTTGCACATTTATTTGTCCAACCAACCAGGTCAGGTACGCTACGGCACAACTGGTTGGCCCGTACCAGGTTATGACATTGAACTGCGCGGTGATGATGGTCGCCCCGTACCAGACGGGGAAACAGGCGATTTGTATATCAAAGGCCCCAGTTCTGCTTTATTGTATTGGGGCAACCGCGAAAAATCGAACGAAACATTTCAAGGTGCTTGGACCAAAAGCGGCGATAAATATGTGCGCAATACAGATGGCACGTACACCTATTCCGGGCGTTCAGACGACATGCTGAAGGTCAGTGGCATCTATGTCTCGCCGTTTGAAGTGGAGTCAACCTTGATACAGCATGAAGCTGTGTTAGAGGCTGCTGTCATTGGCGTGATTGACGAAAATGGGCTCACCAAAACAAAAGCCTTTGTGGTGCTTAAATCGGGTCAAACGGCCACTGATGCAGAACTCAAAGCCTTTGTGAAAGACCGGTTAGCAGCATTTAAATACCCACGTGTCATTGAATTCATCGCTGAATTACCTAAAACTGCCACAGGCAAAATTCAGCGCTTCAAGTTGCGTGACAGCGAATCCAATAAATAACAGCCTACTAACACGTGCCATCGAGTCACTTTGTAAACATAGATTGGCGTGGCAAAACCATTCGCATTGAATACCAATGGGTTGGTAGTGCAGACACCACAAAACCATTGATCGTTTTCTTGCATGAAGGCCTGGGTTCTGTGGCCATGTGGAAAGCTTTTCCTCAGCAACTTTGCGCAGCGGCGAACTGCCGAGGATTGGTTTATTCGCGACCTGGGTATGGAAAATCGAGCCCACGCAGCACAGACGAACATTGGCAAGTGGACTTCATGCACCGCCAAGCATTTGAAGTATTGCCAGCTTTATTAAGTGCACTGAATATTGACACCGAAAAGCATCAACCTTGGCTCTTTGGACACAGCGATGGCGGCTCGATTGCTCTGCTTTTTGCAGCAAGGTATGCCCATCATACCTCGGGTTGCATCGTAGTGGCACCTCATATTTTTGTCGAAGATGTGACTGTTCGCAGCATTGAAAAAGCAAAGTTGACTTACCAGACTACTGATTTGCGCCAAAAATTAAGCCGGTTTCATGACGATGCCGATTCTGCTTTTTATGGCTGGAATGACATTTGGTTAAAACCTGAATTTCGTTTTTGGAATTTGAATGAGGCCATCAAAACCATCACTTGCCCACTGCTGGCGATTCAAGGCCTGGATGATGAATATGGCAGTTTGGAACAAATCCATGGCATCAAACGTGTGATACCGCAAACACAGTTGTTAGAACTGGCAAATTGTGGTCATTCGCCACATAAAGATCAAAGCGCGCAAGTGATTGATGCCGTCGCTGCATTCATGGCATTGAGTCAGCAAATCCCAAACCAGTGATGGCGGCACGAAAATCGTCGGGAATATCGATGGCCTGATGGGTGACCAGCGACGTGGTAACCAATGTTTGTTTGGCTTCCATTCGCAATTGACCATCCACTGCGCTCACACATTGCATCAATAAACGCATGGACTTGCCACCCAATTTTTCAACATTGAGACGCAACAAAACTTTATCACCCATTTTGCTGATGGCACGAAAACTGGCTTCCAAATGCACCATGGGTAAACCAATTTGTCTTGTCATGATCATTTGTTGGTATGAGATGTTCAAACCTTCGGTGAACCAATCTTCCACCAAACCATTGAACATGACGAAATATTGCGGGTAAAAGACAATGCCGGCAGGATCGCAATCAGAAAACCGGATGGTGCGCTCGCGCGTAAAAGTTACTGTAGATGTGTGCATATTCCAATGAGTATATCCAACGAGAACGATGCAACGGGTTTAGCACGTTAAAAATCTCAATTCGCAAACAGAAGCGCTATACTAGGCACACAAATACTTTAAGCTTAAACTAATTACCCCATGAAAACATCACAAAAAACATCATTTCAATGGGATGACCCATTGTTGTTAAACCAACAACTCACTGAAGATGAACGCATGGTGCGTGAATCTGCTGCGGCTTACTGTCAAAGCAAATTGGGCGCACGCGTTGTCAGTGCTTTTCGAAACGAAACCACGGATACCAGCATTTTCAAAGAGATGGGCGAATTGGGCTTGCTAGGCACCATGATTCCTGAAGAATACGGTGGAGCAGGATTGAACTACGTCTGCTATGGGTTGGCCGCGCGCGAAGTTGAACGTGTTGATTCGGGTTACCGTTCTATGATGAGCGTGCAAACATCTTTGGTGATGGTACCGATTTACGAATTTGGCAACGAAGCCACCAAACAAAAATACTTGCCCAAACTGGCCAGTGGCGAATGGATTGGTTGCTTTGGTTTGACCGAGCCCAATCATGGATCTGACCCAGGTAGCATGGACACACGTGCCAAATCCGTGCCTGGTGGCTACAGCATCACGGGTGCGAAAATGTGGATCACGAACAGCCCTATCGCCGACGTGTTTGTGGTCTGGGCCAAAGACGATGCGGGTTCGATTCGCGGCTTCGTGCTCGAAAAGGGATTTAAAGGCTTAAGTGCGCCCAAGATTCAAGGAAAAGTTGGCTTAAAAACCAGCATCACTGGCGAAATTGTCTTGGACAATGTGTTTTGTCCTGAAGAAAATGCCTTCCCTGACGTACGCGGGTTAAAGGGACCGTTCACTTGTTTGAACAGTGCACGCTATGGCATTGCTTGGGGTGCTCTTGGCGCGGCCGAAGACTGCTGGCATCGCGCACGCCAATACACGCTTGATCGCAAACAATTTGGCAAGCCTTTGGCAGCCAATCAACTGATACAAAAAAAATTAGCCGACATGCAAACAGAAATCACAATGGGTTTGCAAGGTTGCCTGCGCTTGGGGCGCATGAAAGATGAAGGAACAGCATCCGTCGAAATCACGTCGATCATGAAACGCAATTCATGCGGCAAAGCACTTGATATTGCTCGCACGGCACGCGACATGATGGGTGGTAATGGCATATCTGATGAGTTTGGAGTCGCAAGGCATTTGGTAAACCTCGAGGTGGTCAACACCTATGAAGGTACACACGACATACATGCTTTGATTTTGGGTCGCGCCATGACAGGAATTGCGGCCTTTTAGATAATCACACTTAAAGCTCTAATTCTCTTTGTCAGGAATTACTGCGGTCACCTCGATTTCAATTTTCGCTTGCGCTTCCATCAAACCTGAAACTTCAAGACAGGCCATGGCTGGGAAATTTCTACCCATGACTTCTCGGTAAACTTTTCCTAATTCAGATAACCGGCTGTTGTACTCCACGCGGTCAGTCACATACCATGTCATGCGCACCATGTGCTCGGGTCCCGCATTGGCTTCTTGCAAAACAGCAACAATGTTGCGCAATGTTTGTGCCGTTTGCAGTATGAAATCATCAGATTCGAATTGTTGCTGTGCATTCCAACCTATTTGTCCGCCAACAAATACCAACGTGCCGCGTGCAGCGATTCCATTGGCATAACCTTTGGGTGTTAGCCATCCTTCAGGCTGGAGGAGTTTTTTCATATCTGGCTTTCTTGTTTTAATTTAAAGCGTTGCAACTTGCCCGTTTCAGTGCGTGGCAGCTTATCAACAAAGCTCACAATGCGCGGGTATTTATAAGGAGCAAGGTGGCCTTCACGTGATCCTGTAATGCTTTAATCATGCTGTCATTGGCAGCATAAGTTGGCTTCATCACCACAAAAGCCCGCACCACCATACCGCGTTCTTCATCCTTTTGACCAACCACTGCGCACTCTAAAACCGCCGGGTGTTTCAATAGCGCATCTTCAACCTCTGGCGCACCCACGTTATATCCTGCCGTGATGATCATGTCGTCATCGCGTGCTTGGTAGCAAAAATACCCCTCAGCGTCCTGTATGAATGCATCCCCCGGGTAATTCCAACCTTGTTTAACGTAATTGAGTTGACGTGCATCATCAAAGTAGCGGCAACCTGTTGGACCCACCACAGCCAATTTACCCAGCGTGCCGCGCGGCACTTCATTACCTGCATCGTCTACCACTTTTGCTGTGTAGCCGGGTACAACTTTCCCAATCGCACCCGCTTTCACATCTTTTCCAGCTGAAGAAATAAAAATGTGGAACATCTCCGTTGCGCCAATGCCATCCAGCATTTGCAAGCCGGTGGCATCTTTCCACAATTGGCGCGTTGTGTCGGGTAGAGCCTCACCCGCACTCACCGAAATACGCAGCTTGGGTAAACCATGAAGTTTGGCAAAAGGCGCCATTTGACGGTAAAACGTGGGGGCGGTATAACAAATCGTTGCGCCCACTTCGTTGATTAATTTAACCATTCCTTCTGGTGTATAGGGCACATCAGGAAAGTAAACAGATGATCCTGACCACATTGGAAAAATCAACAAACCACCCAAACCAAAAGTAAACGCCAAAGGCGGAGAACCGATCACAATGTCGTCCGGTGTGGCTTGCAAAACATGCCTTGGCCACGCTTCACAAGCGGCCAGAACATCTCTGTGTGTATGGATGGGTGCTTTGGGCTTGCCTGTTGTACCAGACGTAAATGCCAAAAGTGCGATGTCCGTCGCCAAGGTATTACAAGGAGTGAAGTTCCCATTTTTTTGAGCCGAACGACTGGCCAAACCATCGGGATCTGTCATGGTATTGAATGGCACAATGGTTTGCAACACAGGGTGTTGGCTTTGCGCTGTGACAAGTTCGTCAAGCAATTTGCTATCGCACAAAGCCACTGTGGGTTGTGCTTTGGCGATGATGTCGCCTAACTCACTGGACCTTAACAAAGGCATGGTACTGACCGCAATCAGTCCTGCTTTGACCACCGCTAACCAGCTTAAACACAAACCAATCGAATTGCTGCCACGTAAAAGTACCCGGTTGCCTGGAACCAGTTTCAAATCATCCGTCAAAACTTGTGCAATTCGGTTCACGCGTTCTAGTACATCGCTGTAACTCAGTACGATTTTTGGACTGCGCAGCAAGGGACGATCAGCCCAAGCATTGTTGCAAGCTTTGTCCAACAACTCCACAACTAAATTGAGATGCGTGGGTGCCGTTTGATCGGGCACCGGATACTGCAATACAGGCCATTGTGAAACCGGTGGCAAACCATCGTGTATGAAACGATCTTGCTGTGAGGATGCCGCGCTTTTTGAATCAACCATGCTCAATCTCTCCTTACGCCACCGAATTAATCGCCGTTTTAAGCACCGATTTACCAATGATGAGCTGCTGGACTTCAGTTGCACCTTCATAGATTCGCAGTGAACGGATATCACGGTACAAATGTTCAAGCACATTGCCAACTTGGACCCCTTGACCACCATGCATTTGCAATGCCATGTCGATGACTTGCTGTGCGTTTTCTGTGGCAACCAGTTTGGCCATGGCCGATGCGCGACTGTAATGAGCTGCAGATTCTTTACCTTCTGTTCCCACTGTGTCACGCATCCATGCCGCACGGTAGGTCAACAATGCAGCGCCATCAATTAATGCGGCCATGCTGCCAAATTTGGCCTGCGTCAGTTGCATATCCGCCAAAGTGCCACCAAACATGCGGCGTGCGCCGGCAAAGCGCAGTGCCTCAGCCATGGCACGACGCGCCATGCCAATGGCAGCCGCAGCCACCGAAGCGCGAAAGATGTCCAAAGTGCGCATCGCAAGTTTGAATCCTTCACCCTCTACACCCAACAATGCATTACTGGGAACACGACAGTTTGCGAACCGAAGCGTTGCCAGTGGGTGCGGTGCCATGACTTGGATGTGCTCAGAGGTATCCAAACCGTGCACATCGGCATCAACGATAAACGCACTGATGCCCTTGGTTCCGACTGTGACATCTGTCTTTGCAAATGTCACATAAAAATCTGCGATGCCCCCATTGCTGATCCATGTTTTGACACCCGACAAACTGTACGCTTCATGATTCCCATCATTTTTAGCATCAAATTGACCTGTAGCAGGCTTATTTATTGCCTGATGTGCTATGTTATTTATAGCAGTTTGGGTGTACGCTTTAGTCGCGCTGGTTTGCATGGCCGCCACGTCTGAGCCGGCATCAGGTTCGCTCAAAGCAAATGCGGCAATTTTGTCTCCACGTGCCACTGCTGGCAGGTAATGTGCTTGTTGTTGGGCGGTACCAGCCAATGTAATCGCACCACTGCCCAAACCTTGCATGGCAAAAGTAAAGTCTGCCAATGGAGAATGGAACGCCAGTGTTTCGCGCAAAATCACCAACGCACGTGAATCCAGTTGTGGCAAGGCACCGCCCAATTCTCCCTCGAATCCGGCCGGCACACAGTAACGCAACCATCCGCCCTGCCCCAATCGTTTCACCCATTCTTTGCATGCACGTCTGTCGTCTGATTCATCAAACTGCTGTTGCGGTAGCCAATCGACCAAACGACTGGCCAATTGCGCATGAACAGCGTCAAAAAACGGTAATTCATACTGCGATGTTGTTGCGACGAGCTGCATTTGCGTGGTCATTCAATCACCTCCAAATACAGGTGTTTGTTTGCTCGCAAAAGCTTCAAAAGCGCGTTTGAAATCATGCGTTTGCATACAGATTGCCTGCGCCTGCGCCTCAGCCTCGACAGCTTGTTCAATGGTCATCGCCCATTCTTGTTGCAGCATTGTTTTGGTCATGCTGTGTGCAAAAGTTGGACCTGTCGCCAAATCCTTGGCAATGCTTTGTGCTTTGGCCAGCAGTTCCGTCGACTCACATAAGCCATTAAAAAACCCCCAAGCCAATCCTTCTTGTGCACCCATGGCTCGGCCAGTGAACAGCAGTTCAGACGCCCTGCCCTGACCAATCACACGCGGCAACAAAGCACACGCCCCCATATCTGCACCTGCTAAACCAACGCGTGTAAACAAAAACGCTGTTTTAGTTTTGTCAGTGCCGTAACGCAAATCACAGGCCAAGGCCATCATGGCACCAGCCCCCGCGCAAATGCCATCGATTGCACCAATAATGGGTTGCGGGCAGTTGCGCATGGTTTTTACCAAATCGCCCGTCATGCGGGTGAACGCCAACATTTCTGGCATGCTCATTTGAGTCAGTGGTCCAATGATCTCAAAGACATCGCCACCACTGCAAAAATTATTACCCGCACCCGTCACCACAATGGCCTTCACATCGGTAGCGTATTGCAGTTCATGAAAGAACGAGCGCAGTTCGTGGTAAGAGTCGAACGTTAATGGGTTCTTGCGATCAGGTCGGTTCAAGGTGATGGTACCCACACCTCCCTTGTCATCAACTGGTTCATAGTGCCAAGCAAAATGGGTTGCTTGATAGGCAGCTTTGGCGTTGAATTGACCGTGCATTGGGTTGTTCTTGCTAACAAAATGATTCATGGCATTTCTTTCATAGAATGTTGCTTCACTTTACCTAGCAATTTGTATAGCGTGGCAATTTCGGTGACTTTCAAACCGGCAAAAGCTTGCACAATCCAGGCCTCATGCTGCAGAGCCATGGTCGAAAACACAGTGCGTCCTTGTTGAGTGAGACAAACTCGAAAAGCGCGTCTGTCATTGTCAACAGTGATGCGTTCAACCAATCCTTCATTCACCAATTGGTCGGTAATGCCTGTGATGTTGCCACCACTGACCATCATGCGACGACTTAACTCATTCATCTTCAAACCCTGTGGAGATCGTTCAAGTTGCGACAACAAATCAAATCGAGGCAATGTGGTGTCAAATTGCTGGCGCAGTTGGGTACGCACTTTTTTTTCAACCAATTGGGTGCAAGTTAACAGTCTCAACCACAGTCGCAGTTCTTGTGGATGTTCACTTTGTTGTGTACCAAGGAGTCGGGCTTCTAAGTCCATTTTCAAGCTTTTTAATTTAGATTGAATTAGTTTATGTCTAAACTATTTTTTGTCAACGCTGGAAATATCCATAATTACCCTATTGACACTCATCAAATGCCAAGTTAAATTCTTTTATAGTTAAATAGTTTATATTTAAAGTATTTAACGAAGTGAATCCTGAAGCAGATCTCAGTTGAAGACGGTTTGCCAGTTTAATTCAATGATGGTTGCGGGTTTATTATGCAAGGAGCATGTTCATGAAAGTCGTATGCTTAGGTGGTGGCCCTGCTGGTCTGTACTTTTCCATTTTGATGAAAAAGGCCAATCCAGCACACGACATCACGGTCATTGACCGCAATGCGGCCGACAACACTTTTGGCTGGGGTATTGTTTTCTCTGACAAAACCATGGACGGTTATCGCACTGCAGACGCGCAAGTGGTGGACGAAATCGAAGCGAATTTTCACCACTGGGACGATATTGATGTTCACATCAAAGGTCAAAAAATCACTTCAGGTGGACATGGATTTTGTGGTATTGCGCGTTTGAAGTTGTTAGAAATATTTCAACGCCGAGCTAAAAGCTTGGGTGTCAATTTGGTGTTTGAACAAGAATTCAAAGATCCAGATGATTACGCCAAGAATTATGATTTGGTAATTGGCGCAGACGGTGTTTTCTCAACCACACGTAGCAAATACGAATCTCATTTCAATCCGCGTATCGATTTGCGAACTTGCCGATTCATTTGGTTAGGAACCAAAAAGAAACTGGACGCTTTCACTTTTGCTTTCAAAGAAACCGAATTTGGTTGGTTTAATCTGCACGCCTATCGCTTTAATGATGAGATGTCAACGTTCATCGTCGAAACGCCAGAGTCAACGTGGTACAAAGCTGGCATCGATCAATTTGAAGCACCAGAATCCATCGCTTTCTGCGAAAAATTATTTGCCGATTTATTGGATGGACATTCATTAATATCCAACGCAAGACATTTACGTGGCTCAGCCATGTGGCTTAAATTTAACCGTGTCCTGTGTGAGCGCTGGTACAAAGACAATATTGTGCTCATTGGCGACGCTGCTCACACCGCACATTTTGCGATTGGATCCGGTACCAAGTTGGCCATGGAAGATGCCATTTCATTGTCCCGTGTGCTCAACAGCACAGATGGCAGTGTGCCAGAACGTTTAGCGCGCTACCAAGCAGAACGTGAAATCGAAGCACTCAAACTGCAAAGTGCCGCGCGCAACCGCATGACCTGGTTTGAGGATATAGAAAGGTACGTCCATTTAGAACCAGAACAATTTGCCTTCTCATTGCTCACGGGCAGTCAGCGTGTGGGGCATGAAAACCAAAAATTACGCGACCCCAAATACATTCAAAATTTCGACACTTGGTTCGCTCAAAAAAGCGGCTTGCCAGCCAAACCCATTCCTCCCATGTTTACGCCCTTTAAGCTGCGAGAAATGAACTTGGTCAACCGCGTTGTTGTTTCCCCAATGTGCACCTATTCAGCGAACGATGGATTGCCAAATGATTTTCATTTTGCGCATTATTCAGCACGCGCACTGGGTGGTGCAGCTTTGGTTGTGACAGAGATGACTTGCGTTGCACCCCATGCACGTATCACACCAGGATGTACAGGCATTTGGAACCATGAACAAGAAATCGCCTGGAAACGAATCAACGACTTTGTGCACGCCAATAGCCGCGCCAAAATGGCCATTCAGATTGGCCACGCGGGTCGCAAAGGCTCTACCATGCTTGCTTGGGATGGCATCGATCAACCACTGACAGACGACAATTGGCCTTTAATCGGCCCCTCAGCCATTCCTTATGTATCTGGTCGCTCACAAATACCTCGTGAAATGACACGCGCTGACATGGACGATGTCAAATCTGCGTTTGTGCTTGCAACCCAGCGTGCACAAGCCGCTGATTTTGATATGCTTGAATTCCATGCGGCACATGGCTATTTGATGTCATCTTTTATTTCGCCATTGACCAACCATCGCACCGATGGTTATGGCGGTTCACTAGAAAACCGTTGCCGGTTTCCGCTTGAGGTGTTTTCAGCAATGAGACACGTTTGGCCAGCTGACAAACCAATGTCAGTGCGCATTTCAGCTCATGACTGGGTTCCAGGCGGTATCACACCGACTGACGCGGTAGCCATAGCTGCCATATTTAAAGCCGCGGGTGCTGACATCATTCACGTTTCAGCGGGACAAGTCAGCAAAGATGAAAAGCCAATCTATGGTCGCATGTTCCAAGTGCCATTTTCAGACAAAATTCGCAATGAACTTCTTGTTCCTACGATCGCAGTTGGCAACATTTACGAAGCCGACCATGTCAACACCATCATTGCAGCTGGCCGTGCGGATTTATGCGCCTTGGCCCGGCCGCATTTGTCTGATCCGGCATGGACTTTGCATGCTGCTGCGGCACAAGGTTACAACGCCGTGACTTGGCCAAAACAATATTTAGGTGGAAAAATACAACTCGAACGTAACCTCGAGCGAGCCACACAACTGGCGCTGAACGCCTAAATAAGAAGCCTTGAATTTGACAATGGTTACCCAACAAATCACCTATACAACAGATTTAAACCATGTACAAAACATCCAGACAAGGGTTTTTACTAGGAAAATAGATGCCACTTTCAGCGTCAAACATGCATAATAGTGCTTGTTTT
>CALMEI010000074.1 GCA_937863225.1 uncultured Polaromonas sp. | reverse complement strand
AGCTTGGATAGAGCCCCGCGGTACAGCCACACATCGTACTTTGGCATGCGAAAGAACAGTACGGTTGGCATGCGTACAACAAGCCAGCATGCGCCCCAGCAAAATACCGTTAAGCGTAGCTGAACTTTTGTCCGCTAAACTGTCAAACTGATTTGAAATTTATCCCCTGCTCTATTTCTCAATACCGACACGCGCCATGAACCAAGATCTTTCTATCATTCAACTCATTTTGCATGCCAGTGTGGTGGTGCAGCTGGTGATTGCGTTGTTGATGGCCCTTTCCATTGCCAGTTGGGCGGCTATTTTTCGCAAATACTTTGCACTCAAACGCGTGCGTGCTTTGAACGACGAATTTGAAGCTGACTTTTGGTCTGGTACCAGTTTGAATGAATTGGCGGCGGCGGCAAAGAAAAACGACCCCCACTCAGGCCCCATGGAACGCATTTTTGCCAGTGGTATGCGTGAGTATCAAAAATTGCGCGAACGACGGATTGACGACAGCAGTGCTTTGCTAGATGGCGCACGCCGTGCGATGCGCGCCAGCTTTCAACGCGAAATGGATGTTGTGGAAACCAATTTATCATTCTTGGCATCGGTCGGATCAGTTTCACCGTATGTGGGTCTGTTTGGCCCGGTGTGGGGCATCATGCATTCTTTTACAGGTTTGGCCGCCATGACGCAAGTGACCTTGGCCACCGTCGCGCCAGGAATTGCGGAGGCATTGGTTGCCACCGCCATTGGTTTATTTGCCGCCATCCCAGCCGTGGTAGCCTACAACCGATTTGCGCATGACATCGACCGCATCGCCATCAAGATGGAAACTTTCATGGAAGAGTTTTCTAATATTTTGCAGCGCAACTTAAGCGCAAGAATCAACGCATAAGGTCGCGCATATGGTTGCCACCGTTTCAAGAGGTCGAGGTCGACGCACCATCAATGAAATCAACATGGTTCCCTTCATTGATGTGATGTTGGTGCTGCTGATCATTTTCATGGTCACGGCACCCTTGATAGCGCCCAGCGTGATTGATTTGCCTAGCATTGGCAAGGCAAACAAGCAGCCTGATAAAGTCATCCAAGTCAGCATTTCAAAAGATGGAAAAATCGATTTAAAAGCTGATGCCAATGCAGAATCTGTCAAAGGCATCAAAGTCGAGAACATCGCAGAGTTGGTTGCCAAAGCACAAAAAGGTGATAACAAAACAGCCGTGGTCATCAGTGCTGACAAAGCAGTGAAATATGAAAAAGTGGTTGAAGTCATGGATACACTGCAACGCAAAGGTATCCAACGTGTTGGCTTGTCGGTGCAACTGGCGAAGTAAAGCGCATTAAGTAAAGCGCATTAACACCAGCATTAACAGCCATGTCCCTCGCTACCGACAAACCCGAGTTCACACCACCCCAACAAAACAGTGGTCGTTTGCGAGCGATTGGATTTGCCATAGTGGCGCATGCCATTTTGATAGCAGCGTTAACTTGGGGTGTGGGTTGGAAGCGTGAATCCAGCAACGCACCCATACAAGCTGAACTATGGTCAACCACGGTGCAAGAAGCGGCACCTGCAGCGGCAGAACCGCCTCCACCACCGCCACAACCACCTCAACCTGTTGTTGAACAAGTCAAGCCTGAACCACCCAAAGTTGCTGAACCTGAACCTGTTGTTGACCCTCAAATCGCGATAGACAAGGAAAAAGAAAAGAAAAAGAAGCTAGAGAAACTTAAGAAAGAAAAAGCTCTGGAAAAAGCGAAAGCAGAAGAGGAAGCTGAAGAAAAGCGTTCAGAAGAATTAGCCAAGAAAAAGAAACTGGATGCGAAAAAAGCTGCTGATAAAAAAGCCAATGACGCCAAAGAAGCGAAGGAATCGGCCAAAGCAGAGGCATTGCGTAAAGCCAATTTAGAGCGCATCAAAGGATTGGCAGGTGCTTCAGGTGGTCCACAAGCAACAGGGACAGCTTTGCAATCTACCGGCCCATCCGCTGGTTATGGTGGTCGCGTGATTGCACGCATCAAGCCAAATATTGTTTTCACTGAGGATGTGTTAGGCAACCCCGTTGCCAGCGTAGAGGTACGTACTGCACCAGATGGCACCATTATCGGACGCAAACTCATCAAGTCCAGCGGCAACAGCGCTTGGGACAATGCGGTACTGCGAGCCATCGATAAAACAGAAATCTTGCCACGCGACATCGATGGGCGTGTACCCGCCGCGTTTGAAATGAATTTCAGGCCACGCGATTAGACGACCAATTTGCTATATTTTTAATAGCACCTTAGGCAATCAAAATGCCGGCTACAGGCCAATTTTTCATATATTTTTGCATATATTTTACGTATTAATCGTAAATAATATTTGCAAAACCCAAGCCCGCTAATGCGGTCCAACTGGCCAGTGCAGCATCACTCGGGTAAAACTTGGCTTCCTCACCCAACTGTAACTGGGCCTGCACTTGGCCGAAGGATGCTGGGCGTTGCAGTGCTATGCGAACCGGCAAACCACGGCGCACTTCACCTTGTTCAGTGAGGCTTGTTTGTTGTGGAAAATCCCGCAGCACACGCTCTAACTCCGGTGTAGCTTGACTGAGCGACAACAGCAAATGTTTGCCAAAACGACAGCGCGCGGTTGGCAAGTCCCACACTTGATTGACCTTTAACCGATTTGCACCACCAGAGAATCGGTCTTGCTGAATCACACCCATCACAATGATCAATTCATCATCTTTGAATAAATTCTTATTCGCTTGCATCAAGGCATCGTCCACAGTTGCGTCGATCTGAGCTGATTTATCGTCCAATTTAAACAAACCCAATTTGCCCCGCTGACCGTTGATGACTCGAAAATCGTTGACGATGCCTGCCAACAATTGTGGCTCGCGTGAATCCATCAAATCAACAATTTTGCGTTTGACAAACTGGTTCACCTCAATCGCAACCTCGTCAAACAAATGTCCTGAAAAATAAAAACCCATGGCGGTTTTTTCTTGGCTCAGACGTTCTTTCACACCCCACGGTGTGCTGTCAACCAATGGTGGCTCTTGGGTGCCACTGCCATGCGCACTGTCTGCGTCGTCACCTTCACCCATCATGTCAAACAAACCACCTTGGTTGGCATTGGCTTCTACGGTGCTGGCAAAATCAAAAGCCAAATCAACAGAATCCAACATGGCTGCGCGATTTTGTTGTATCGAGTCAAATGCGCCCGCTTTGATTAAAGCCTCTACCGTGCGTTTATTCACTTTGCTGCGGTCCACACGCACACAAAAATCAAACAAACTGGTGAAAGCGCCACCTGCTTGTCGTGCTGCCACGATGGCTTCTACGGCTTGCTGCCCTGTCCCTTTAATCGCGCCCAAGCCATAGCGGATGACTGTGTTGGAGGCAGGTTCAAATCGATGGACACCACGGTTCACATCCGGTGGTTCAAAGGTGATACCCGCTTGACCAAATATCGGCTTTTGTGCATCTTCCAACAAGACCTTGAGCTTATCGGTATCACCCATCTCAATCGTCATGTTGGCGCAGAAAAACTCAACCGTGTAATGCAGTTTGATCCATGCGGTGTGATACGCCAATAATGAATAAGCGGCGGCGTGTGATTTGTTGAAACCATAGCCGGCAAACTTTTCCATCAAGTCGAAAATTTCGTCGGCTTTGTCTTCTGTGATGTTGTTCTTGGCAGCACCATCGCGGAAAATTTGGCGGTGCCGCGCCATTTCATCGGCGTCTTTTTTACCCATGGCGCGGCGCAGCATATCGGCACCGCCCAAGGTGTAGCCCCCCAATATTTGGGCTGTTTGCATCACCTGCTCTTGGTACACCATGATGCCGTAGGTTTCAGAAAGCATCTTCTCTACCAATGGGTGCGGGTATTCGACCACTTCGCGACCGTGCTTGCGCGCCACAAAGCTGGGAATGTTGTCCATTGGGCCAGGACGGTACAAAGCGTTCAGCGCAATCAAATCTTCAAAGCGGCTGGGTTTGGCATCGCGCAGTGTGCCTTGCATGCCACGGCTTTCAAACTGAAATACCGCTTCGGTTTTACCTTCGGCAAACAGTTTATAAACTTGCGCATCGTCTAATGGTAATGTTTCATACGCAAAATTTTCTTGCCCTGGGTGGCCTTTGCTGATGAACTCACGCGCCAATTCCAATATGGTCAAAGTTGCCAAACCCAAGAAATCGAACTTCACCAAGCCAATGTCTTCAACGTCATTTTTATCAAACTGACTGACCGCTGATTCACTGCCCGGCTGTTGGTACAAGGGACAAAAATCCGTTAATTTGCCAGGTGCAATCAGCACGCCACCTGCATGCATACCGACATTACGGGTGATACCTTCCAACTGGCGCGCCAAATCAAGCAATGTTTTGACTTCATCTTCTCGCTCTTCTCGCTCTTTCAAAACCGGTTCATCGACCGTGGCATAAATGGTTTTGTCGTCTTTTTTCCTGTCATCGGGAGGCAATTGCAAAGTGACAGTCGCACCCGGCTTGTTGGCAATCAATTTGCTAATGCCATCACAAAATGTGTAGCTCATGTCCAGCACACGACCCACATCACGCACCACACCACGTGCCGCCATGGTGCCAAAGGTCACAATCTGGCTGACGGCATCTTTGCCATACTTATGCTTCACATAATCAATCACCCGATCACGATTGGCTTGGCAAAAATCAATATCAAAGTCGGGCATGGACACCCGCTCTGGGTTCAAAAACCGCTCAAACAACAAGTTGTATTGCAATGGGTCCAGATCGGTAATTTTGAGTGCATACGCCACCAGTGAACCAGCACCCGAACCGCGACCAGGACCCACGGGACAACCATTGTTTTTAGCCCAATTGATGAAGTCACCCACGATTAAAAAATAACCTGGAAAACCCATTTTCAAAATGGTGGCGATTTCAAAGTCCAAGCGTGTGACGTACTCAGCTCGCTTCTCATCACGCAGGTTGACATCCGGGTACAACAGCGCCAATCGCTCTTCCAACCCTTGGTGACTGGCATAGCGAAAGTACTCTTCAGGTGAAAGTTTCTTGCCGTCAATCAAAGGTGTAGGGAATTCTGGCAGTTGTGGCTTACCCAATACCAAATTCAAATTGCAGCGCTTGGCAATTTCAACCGCGTTGGCTGTGGCACTGGGTACATCGGCAAACAGTGCCAACATTTGTTCGGTGGACTTGAAATATTGTTCGCGTGTGAAGCGACGCACACGACGTTGGTTGCCCAAAATATCGCCTTCAGCAATGCACACGCGTGCATCGTGCGCATCATAAGCATCCTCAGTTGTAAATTGAATCGGGTGGGTCGCCACAACTGGCAATTTCAAGCGTGACGAAAGCGCCACAGCGGCAGCCACATGAGTCTCATCATCAGCGCGACCAGCGCGTTGCAGCTCCAAATAAAATCGATGCGGGAACAGGCTGGCCAGTTGCAACGCGATGTCTGTTGCACGCTCACTATCACCTTGTAACAATGATTGACCCACAGGGCCCGCTTGTGCGCCGCTGAGCACAATCAATCCATCGCCTAACTCTTTCAACCAAGCTAACTTGCAAACCGCCTGTGATTTGACGATGTTTTGCGTCCATGCACGGGTGAGAAGCTCTGACACATTGTGAAACCCCAAAGTGTTTTGCACCAACAACAAGATGCGTGACAGGCTGCTGGCATCCGTACCCAAACCTTCTAAAAAAATTTCCACCCCGATGATGGGTTTGATGCCTTTTTTGCGCGCTGTTTTGTAAAACTTAACCGTGCCAAAGAGATTGCTTAAATCGCTGATCGCCAATGCAGGTTGTCCATGCTGGACGGCTGCAGCAATGGTGTCAGGAATGCGGTTGGTGCCATCGACGACTGAGAATTCAGTGTGTTGACGCAGATGGACAAACATCGTCGGCTTTTTCTACACTGATAGTCGATTGCGCTCTGCTCTGTTGACTAAGTTGCCAGCGTGCCCAACTATTTCGCCGCATCTGAAGCGTTAGGCACAGCACTCAACTTGGATTGATCGACTTTGACGTCTGTTTTGAAACGTGCTTTCAAAACCTTGTAGTACGCTTGGTCTTCGGCGGCGGTTAAGGCTTGCGCATATTGTGAACGGCCTTGGGCCAGTACTTGTGCTTGGGCTGGGTTAGCTGCTTCAGGTGCCAATACTTTGTTAATTTTGGCGACATAGTAGCCTCTGTCTGCGACTTCGACACCGACAAATTCCGGCAATTTGCTACTGTCTGCTTTTAAGACCGCTTCAATCACTTGTGGGGCAAACGATTGACCTTGCTGGCGTGATACCACAACCGCAGCTGGCAATGTGGCCTTAGCGGGGGCAGCTTTCCATGCTGCCAATTGCGCCACACCTTCTTTTTTCGCCAATTCAAAACTAATTTGTGCTGTCAAACGTGCGCGCACACGGTCTTTCACATCTGCCAATGGCAATGTACGTGCCGCTGTGTATTGTGTGATGCGTCCGGAAATCAACTGTTTGGTAGGTGTTTCTACCGCTTCCGTATTGCGTTTCTTTTCAATTGAATCTGCGCTGAACAGTGCATTCAAAAATTTAGGCGTGGCCAATACGTTGCTGGCGTTTGCTGTGCCTGCAGTAGGTGACCGTGTGACGTTGCTGGCTGTTTTAATTTCCAACTTCAATTTGTCGGCAACAGGTTTCAGGCTGTCCGACTGCTCATACGTGGTGTTGGTAAAAATGTCAGCGGCTTCAGCATACTTCTTTTGTGCTTGTTGCTTTTTAACTTCGGCCGTAATCTCTCCTTTAACCTCCTCAAAACTGCGTTGTTTGCCAGGTTTGATGTCGGTGAGTTTGATGATGTGATAACCAAAATCGGATTCCACAACACCACTTAGCTCGTCTTTCTTCAAAGCAAATGCAGCATCTTCAAAGGGTTTGACCATGGCGCCTTTGGCAAAGAAACTCAAATCACCACCGTTTGCGGCTGAACCAGGATCTTGTGAATTGGCTTTGGCCACTTCAGCAAAAGTATTGGGGGCTTTCTTCAACGACTCTAACAAAGCCTGCGCTTTGGACTTGGCTGCGGCACGATCCGCCGCTGGTGCACTCTTGGGCGCATTGATCAACACATGGCTGGCACGGCGTTCTTCTGGGCTTGCATACCGTCCTGCGTTTTGGTCGTAATAGCTTTTTAAATCGGCATCAGACACGGTGATGCTGTTTTTCAGTGCTTCAACATCCAACACCACATACTCAATATTGGCTTGCTCGGGGGCTTGAAATTGGCTTGCATTGGCTTTGTAGTAGGTTTCCAAGTCTGCGTCCGTCAAATTCACTTTGCTGGCATATGTTGCTGCATCAAAGTTGGCCACTTGGATTTCACGCTTTTGCAAGAAGGCATTCAATGTGACATCAACCAAAGCATTGGGTGCAAAGCTCGAATCTTGCAAGCCTTTAAAAACTTGTTGCATCGATAATTGGTTGCGAAAACGTGCTTCAAAACCTGCAGGTGTGAGGCCTTGGCTACCCACTAATTGCTTGTATTTTTCATTGTCTAATTTTCCATCAGGACCGCGAAGCGCAGCGATGGCGGGATCATTTTGCAACTCACTTGCCAATCGTTGATCAGAAGTTTCCAAGCGCGCGTCGGACACGGCGGCGATGGTGACTTGTTCGCGTACCAAACGGTCTAGCACACCCATTTTAAATTCGGGTGTATCCAATAATTTGACATCCAAACTCAGATTGCTGGCACGAATTCTATCGATGTCATTTTTAACAGCGTTATCCCAAGTCGTTTGTTTGATGCTGACACCGGCCACTTTGGCCACATTGGCACCCGAGTCCAACATCCTGTTGTAACCGTCCACACCGACCAAAGCAAACGACGGCACAATCAAAATAAACAGCAAAATTTGCATGATTTTTTTGTGCTTATGGATAAAGTCAAACATATTTATTCTCTTAATCTAATGAACGCTGAATACGACTTGAAAATGCAAACTACAAAAACGACAACGCTTTTGCGCTTGCTTAAAAACACAAAAGGCGAACAACACTGGTTCGCCTATTTTGACAACTAATCATGCAACATGTGTAGATGGTGGGTGCTGACGGTCTCGAACCGCCGACCTACGCCGTGTAAGAGCGCCGCTCTACCAACTGAGCTAAGCACCCATCTATACAAAACTTATTATCAGTTCAAAGCATCCTTCAATGCTTTGCCTGGACGAAACTTTGGCACTTTGGCCGCTTTGATTTTAATCGCAGCGCCAGTACGTGGATTACGACCGGTGCGTGCAGCACGTTTACTGGCAGCAAATGTACCAAAACCAACCAAAGACACAGAGTTGCCTTTCTTCAAAGTGGTTTTAACTGCGCCGATAAACGCGTCCAAAGCACGCGTTGCTGCTGCCTTAGACAGATCAGATTGACTGGCGATGTGTTCGATGAGTTCAGATTTGTTCACTTTGATTCCTCTTTGTCATGTTGGTGCCTGTGAGGCACGTAAATGAAGCATTCTTTGAATTTGGTACGGTTGAGATTCTAATCGTTTTTCCAAGGGCAAGGCACAGACGCACAAAGAAAATACAAAAAAATTATACCGTATGAGATCGGTTGAACCCTTAAGTGAAGCTGAGTTTGATGAGTTTCATGCGTTTTTGAAATCTGGCAGGGCAACCCAGGTATTTTCAATGGCTTTGACGCTGATTCTGTTTTGAAAAGCCTGTTCAATTGCCCGATGTGTCAACGCATCAGAGCACGCACCAGCGTGCATGACTTTACCTTCATTCAAGATCAGCATATCGTCAGCCTGCAAAGCCACTGTTGCCTCATGCAACACACTGACCACTGTTTTTCCCTGTGCAGTCAACGCTCGCACCCACTTGATCCAATCAGATTGGTGGGGTGGATCCAAATTCATCAAGGGCTCATCCATCAACAACACTTCGGCTTGCACGGCCAATGCCCTTGCTAATAAAACCCGCTGACGTTCTCCGCCAGACAATTGGCTCAGTACCCTTTGGCGCCATTCCCATGCTTGGGTGGTGCGCAAAGCCAGTTCGACCAGCGCATGATCGTGGGAACTGGGCGCTGTCAACCAAGCCTGATGTGGCAAACGCCCCAGCATGACCACATCCCACACCGTTAAATCGTCTGAACTGGCTTCGTTCTGCCCCAGCCAGGCAATCGTTTTGGCGCGTGCTTTGGGCGTGTACTCTGAGAGTGCTTTCCCCAACAATGCAACTTGCCCTGTATACGGCAACACACCGGCCAATACCTTGAGCAGTGTTGATTTGCCTGCGCCGTTAGGGCCCAGAATACTGGTCCACCGTCCAGCGACGAATTGCACATTCACATCGTGTAATACGTGAACATTAGACAGTGTAGCCCTCATGTTGATTGCCTCAAGCGCTATATGATTAATAGCATTCATCAGACTGCTCGCTTGTTCATCAGCCACAGCAAATAGCCTCCACCCAAAATGGCTGTCAACACCCCGACGGGCAATTCTTGGGGTGCAATCAGGCTGCGTGCAAAAATATCTGCCAACATGAGCAGCGCACCGCCCATCAAGCTGGACAGTATCACCATGCGACCATGCGTCACTTTGACCATGGATCGCACCAAATGCGGCGACACCAAGCCGACAAAAGCAATCAAACCGGTTTGTGCCACAGCCGTACCACATGCCAAGGCCATCAGCACAATCAACACCTTGCGCAATGTTGGCAGTGGCATGCCCAGCGTCAGAGCGGTAGCCTCGCCCAGTGACAGCGCATCCAACACCCTTGAGAGCATCCAACTGATCAGCACACAGGGCAACAAAACGACCAGCATCACTGCGCACGCCATCCAGCCCACATAGCCAGTTGTGCCCAACATAAATGCCTGCATGGCGGGTAATATATCTGGCGACACAATGGTGACGAGCGATGCCAATGCACCCAAGACCACCCCCACCACAACGCCTGCCAGCAACAAGCGCAAGGTGTGCTGCACACCCTGCGCCAACATCAAAGTCAAAAATACCGCTGCCATGGCACCCACAAAAGCAGCACCCGTTAATCCCATGCGCACCACCCACTGCGTTGCAAACGGACTGGCACCAAACAATGCCAACGCCAAAGCAACACCCATAGATGCACCTGAAGCACTGCCCAACAAAAACGGATCCGCCAAGGGGTTGCGAAACAAACCTTGCGCCAAAGCACCCGAAAGACCCAACAATGCGCCTGCCAAAAAAGCACCCAAAGTGCGTGGTGCACGAATGTCCCAAATAATTTGCAGCGCTGCTTGCTGTTGATTGAAGTTTGTATGGGGAGTTATCCACAATTCCCAAATTTTTTCAAAACCCGTGCTACCGACCCCCAAGCCCACTAGCGATAAAACTGCGGCTCCCGCCAACAAAATCAATGCAAGCCAGTTTGCACGGCGTTGCTGTGTTGACTGCTTGGTTGCCATTGCTTCCATGTTCATGGTGCTTTGTCTTTGATGCACTTGAGTATGATTTCGGCTGCTTGCGCCATGCGTGGTCCAGCGCGCACCAGTACGTCGTTCTCATCCGATGAAAACACACAGATGCGATTTTCGCGCACCGCCCTCATCATTGTCCAACCGGGCCGCTCTTTCATGCCCTTGATCTCCTGGCGACCAATCATGATGAGAGCTGGGTTGGCTTGCACCACAAATTCGGGGTTGATTTTGGGAAACACCCCCAATGAGGCAGGAATGATGTTTTGAAGACCCAGACGTGCCAAGGTTTCACCAATGAAAGAAGTTCGACCCGCGGCATACGGTGCATCGTTCACTTCAAAATACACCGGCAACCCTGTTGCTTTTGCAGGCATGGCTTTTGCAGCACCTGCCATGGCCTTGTCAATTTCACGCCAAACGCGATTGGCACCTGCATCGACCGGCATTGCCAATAAATCATTGACGACATACAAAACACGCTTCATATCACTGTGACTTTTTGGCTCCAGCGCAATAACTGGGATGCCCAATGATTCCAATTGTGCAATGGCTTTGCTTGAACCTGCAGCCAACACCACATCCGGTTTGAGCATCACGATGGCTTCAATGTTCGGATCCAACCCACCCCCGAGTTGTGGCAACTTTTTCAACGTTGCTGGCCAGTTTGAATACCGATCCACACCAACCAAACGCGCACATTCGCCCAAGGCACAAACGGTCTCCGACAGCGATGGCAGCAAGCTAACGATGCGCTGCGGTGTTTTGGCAAACGTGCGTACCAAACCGCGGTCATCTGTCACGCGCACCTCTGCTGCTTGTGCGTTGGTCAAACAAAACCCTGTCAAGCCTATGACCATCAACAGCTGTAGCAAGAATTGTTTGAACATGGGTTAAATTTCAATTTGCTATATATTTAATAGCAGTATAGGCAATAAACACGCCGCCTACACCGCTATTTTTCATATATTTTTTGCCAAATCACTTCAATGTATAGCGTAAGCTGAGATAAGCTGTGCGACCGGGCTGGTTAAAGCCATAAGAAGTTTCATAGCTTTTGTTTGTCACATTATTCATCTTCATCTGCGCACTGACGTCTTTGTTAAATGCGTAATTGGCAAACAAATCAACGGTCGTGTAGCTGTTTAAAACCAATGTGTTTTTCGCATCGTCATAACGTTTACCAACACTCAGCACATGGCCTCCCAGCAACCACGCACCCATCGCATATTCAGCACCTAAACTGACTTGTGTTTTGGCACGCCGTGCCAACTGTTGACCTGTCAATTCATTGCGCGGGTTCAATGCGTCCACATTGGCATGCAATGAGACAGGACCAAATTGACCGGTGTACCCCAGTGTCCAACCATCGATGCGCGCCCGTGGAATGTTGGCCGCTTGGGTGCTGTTACTGATAAAGCCTTGAATTTTGTTGTCAAAGTGAATCAATTTAACGCTGTGCCCATTGGCACTGTAGCTCACACCCAAGTCCAAATTTTTACCCTTTTCAGGTAGTAAAGTTGTGTTACCAAAACCTGGGTAGTACAACTGGTTAAACGATGGTGCAACAAAACTGG
The DNA here is from genome assembly GCA_937863225.1 of uncultured Polaromonas sp. Lineage (GTDB taxonomy): Bacteria > Pseudomonadota > Gammaproteobacteria > Burkholderiales > Burkholderiaceae_C > Aalborgiella. The sequence goes on along the minus strand of CALMEI010000074.1, from coordinate 82,210 downwards.
TGCCGTAGGATGCATTGACACGCCATGCAGGGTTGATCGCGTACCCGTAGCCTAAAAGCCAAGTATTGCTGTCGCCAAACTGCGAATTGCTATCGCGGCGCACATTGGCTTGCCAGCTGTGACCATTGGCTGCACCATTGACACCTGCAAATACTGAATTCACGTGGCGTTGGGACACATCGTAGGCTGTTGAACCATCCACTTTTTGCGTCAATCGTTCGGCCCCAAACATGGCCACACCCAACGGCGTATCCACATTATTTTGCCATGTGATTTGGTCTTGTTGGGTGTCGAATGCACTGGGCATGTACGCTGATTCAATATCACGGCTGCGATCATTCGAGCGCGATACGCGCAATGATGCGGTCCAGCTTGGCATCACTTTGCCTGCAACACCTGCGTGCAGGGTTTGATTGCGCACGGCGGCGCGGGTATCGCCAGCCAGCGTATCGTCGTAGTGGTTGACACTGTCCGAATACAACAAACCAGCATCCATATTCCAATTGGGGCTGATTTGGTAACTGACAGATGCATTCAGGGCATTTTGCTTGAAGCCATCTTTATCGGCGTTGTAGTTGCCAAAAGCTGCTTTGCTATTGGTCGCTGAAAAACCTTTGTCTTGCGCGCGCTGCACACCGATGGCATAACTTAAAGCGCCATCACCACCACGCAAACTGGCGTCTGCTTGCACATGCGAATGCGAGCCCAATGTCAGTGATGCAGAAGGCTGCAAGCCTTTCACACCCTTGCGTAAAAACACTTGCACAACACCGCCCACGGCTTCACTGCCATAGAGCGCAGAAGCTGGCCCTTTGAGCACCTCAATGCGATCAACCATGTCTAAGGGAATATTGTCCCAGCTGGGCGCACCCGTGGTGGCAGAACCGACGCGCACCCCGTCTACCAACAAAATGGTGTGGCGTGATTCGGTACCACGCACAAACGCGCTGCTGTATTTACCCAATCCACCATTTGATGTGAGTTGCAAACCAGCTTGACGTGATAGCAGCTCGGTCAATGTGCGCCCCGCATTTGATTCGATACTGGCGCGGTCGATGACCACCACTTCGCTGACCAATTCGTCAGCACGCGTATCTGTTCGTGCTGCGGTAACCACCACAGGTTTGAGTTGTGTGGCTTGGGGCGTTGGCGCATTTTGTGCCCAAACCGTATTTGAAAAAGCTGCGCACAGGGCTAACGTCAAGCCTGAGATGCGCTCGGAATTAGAAAAAGTCTTCATGAGAAAAATACCAAGATAAATGCCCCGTTGCCATCCACACCGATAGCCTTGGGTATCACACTTGAGTGTCATAAATCCATGACGCACAAGCACCTTGTTGGCCGGTATCCGGGCTGGTGAATATACGTCTATCGCCTTCCCAAGCATGTGTTCAAAATGCTCAGTGGCTGAGTGACAGCGCTTCAATGTTGAAGACGGTTTAAGGTCAACACATTGCTTCACTTACCGTTGCGGGGGCAGCGCAGCTTAGGTTTGCCAAGAATGGCAGACCCTCCTGCTTCCCGTTGAACTGCGGCATGTGAACCACACCGCGAGCACCAACATGGCAATTCTAAACGGTTTGCCATGTTTTTTGCGCAAAAAAGCCTTCGCTTAATCTACAATACGCACTCTTTACCACCATTCCCATGCAAAACCCAAACCACATCGAACAGGTCACCGAACGCGTTGAACGCCTTTTGGTACGTTACCTCGAATTGCAACGCACCAACAAATTGTTGGCCGAGCAATTGCATATGGTGGAGCTGGAGCGTGATTCATTGAAAACGCGTTTGGGCGCAGCGCGTGCCCGTGTGGATGCATTGCTGGAACGCCTGCCTGAATCGGCTAACCCTGCTGTTTCGACCATGAGCGCCCAAAGCGAAGTGAAAGACCACGCATGAAACAAATCGAAGCCCTGATCATGGGACAAAGTTATTTGCTGTCCTGCCCCGAGGGCAGTGAACACAACATGATGAATGCGGTGCAAAAAGTCGACTCAGCCATGTGCAAAATACGCGATGCCGCCAAAATCAAAGCCCGCGAACGCATTGCTGTTTTAGCCGCACTGAATTTGGCATTTGAGCAACCCGAAGGTGCAAACAGCGGTGCTGCACAGTCTGACACTGCTGCACCAGGACACACTACCGGTCACATTGACCTCAGTGCCTTGATTCAAAAACTCGATACCGTTTTGGGACAAGACGGGCAACTGCTGTAAGCACCTGCGCATTTACTTATCTTACTTTTTAGGTCTACAATGGCCTTTGTCTGCAGTGCTTATCGGGCTTGCAATTCCTAGAACCAATGCTTAAGAAGCTCGGGCTTGGAAAATCGATTCGCTGGTGCGATCGTCTCGCGTTAGATGAACCCGAAGTGAATCTGCCCTCGCCCACCTGAACCTCGGTTCAGGATAGCGGTTCGGTCGCATTGCAGACACTCTTTTCTGCTACTTTTCCCATCAAGCAACATATACCCAATCACACTATTCGCGCATGCTTGATCAAATCCTACTGTTACAGCCTTTATTGGTGATCGAATTACTGGCACTCGGCATTGTCGCGGGCTTCTTGGCGGGATTATTGGGCATTGGTGGTGGCATGTTAATGGTTCCATTTTTAACTTGGATATTGAACGCCAAAGGATTTGCACCCGACATCACCCTCAAAATGGCGGTTGCCACCTCTTTAACAACCATTTGTTTTACCTCGCTTTCATCAGTGCGAGCACACCACAAAAGAGGGGCAGTTTTGTGGCCCATTGCTTGGGCGTTCGCGCCAGGGATTTTGTTGGGGTCATTCATCGGTGCTCAATTTGCTGCGGCTTTGCCAACTAAATTGCTTAGCGTGTTTTTCTCGGTGTTCATCGCCTATTCGGCTTTGCAAATGTTTTTAAATAAAAAACCAAAACCGACACGTGTGTTACCGCAACCCATGGGCATGTTCGGCGTGGGTGGACTAATCGGATTACTCTCCAGCTTGGTGGGCGCAGGTGGTGCGTTCATATCGGTGCCATTCATGACATGGTGCAATGTTCCCATTCACAAAGCCGTCGCCACATCCGCAGCTTTGGGATTTCCTATCGCCTTAGCGGGAACGCTGGGCTACATCTGGGCTGGCCTGAGCTTAACCAATGTGCCGCCAGGTGCAATCGGTTATGTGTACCTTCCCGCTGTGATTGTCATTTCCATCGCCAGCGTCAGCTTGGCACCCCTTGGCGCACAAACGGCTCATCGCATCGACATCGCGCCATTGAAAAAAGTATTTGCATCTTTTCTATTGCTACTGGCGCTGTCATTTTTATTTCATTGAGTTTCAAACCAAGCCAAACGCGCCCAACAAAGCCCCTGCTCCCAGCAACCACAGCAGGTGAATTTTGGTTTTCCATACCAACAGCATGCACACAATGGACAGCAACCACAATGGCCAATCTTTGGCGGCATTGTTGTTAGCGGAAATTAACAACCAACCTGTGGCGATCAATAGCGCAATCACAATCGGCGCCATGCCTTGTTTGAAGGCTCGCACAATGCGCAATTCGCGGTTTTGATGTCCCCATCTTGCTGCCACAAAAGTCAAAGTGGTGCTGGGAATCATGATGCCCAGCATGGGCACCGCAACGCCAAACAATGCCGTTGCCAGACCCATCCAACCCGCTTGCAAACCACCGCCCGCATTCAAACCCACATTCCACCCCATCAGTGCCACAAACAACACATTCGGGCCTGGTGCGGCTTGCGCCAACGAAATACATGATGTGAACTGCGACTCACTCAACCAATGCTGCTCGGTCACCAAATAGCGGTGCATATCGGGTGCTGTGGTAATGGCACCGCCGACCGACAACAGCGACAACAAGGCAAACTGCGTGAAGAACCCCAACCAATCAGCGGCACTTAAATTCAATATCATGGCGTTTTACCACCAGTTTTTTCACCGCCTGTTTTGCCATCGCCTGATTGATCCGCCAACACACCCAATTGCCGATACGCCCATGCCATGGCTGTGCTGCCTAACACCAGCAGCACCCATGCCAGCGGTATGCGCAGTATCGCAATGGCGACAAAGGTCATCGCAGCCAAGACCGCACAGATGCCCAAGGTCATCACATTTTCTTTCAACGCGCCCACCAGTTTCAATCCGACCGCCGCAATCAATCCCGCTGACACCGCGCCCATGCCTTTGAGTGCACCTTTTGCTGTTGGCAAATCGGCCACACTGGCAAACAATGCCGCCACTGCCAGCACAATCAAAAGCGGAAAGACCAACATGCCCGCCAGCGCTGCCAAAGCACCACGAAATCCAAAGTAACGGTCGCCAATCATCAGCGCCAAGTTCACCACGTTGGGGCCCGGCAATATCTGTGCTACCGCCCAGTCTTCGATGAATTCTTCATTCGTCAACCAACGTTTTTCATCCACCAGTACGCGCTGCACCACCGCCAACACCCCACCAAAGCCCTGTAATGCCAACCATGTCATGGACCAAAATAAATCGCTGAGGGAATGGGGGCGTGGTCGTGCGGCGGTATCGAGATTCATGGCAAGATTCATGGTATCGCATCTTAACTCAACGCAACTGTGCGTAAAACATTACACTCAATGCTTGCTGTAATGAAGTGACGTGCATAAAAGGAATTTCCATGGCTGCCTACCTCGTTGTCGATACCGATTTAACCAACCCAGAAGCGTATGAAGATTACAAAACCAAAGCTCGCCCATTGGCCGAAAAGCACGGCGGCGAATATTTGGCGCGTGGTGGCAAAATGAGCATCAAAGAATCCGACCTGTGGTCACCCAAACGCATGGTGTTGGTGAAATTCCCCAGCTACGAACAAGCAGAGAATTTCTACAACAGTGCCGAATACCAAGCGATTTTGCCCATCAGTCTCAAATCAGCCAAGCGCACAGTGTTGATTGTAGAAGGCATTTGACCGCTTAAAGCACCATAATGCTATACTTATAATAGCACATTAGGCAATAAATACGCCGCCTACAGCCATATTTTTCATATATTTTTCAATGACCAGCTACTCCGACGTTTCCTTCTTCCCGCGAATGGCCAAGCCGCTGTCCAGCTACAAAAAGCACTGGGCGGCACGTTTTGGCACGGCCAAGTTTTTGCCCATGAGCCGTGACGAAATGACCGCATTGGGTTGGGACAGTTGCGACATCATTCTGGTAACGGGCGACGCTTATGTGGACCACCCCAGCTTTGGCATGGCGGTGATTGGACGCATGTTGGAAGCGCAAGGCTTTCGCGTGGGCATCATCGCGCAGCCCGATTGGCAAAGCGCCGAGCCGTTCAAAGTTTTAGGAAAACCCAATTTATTCTTTGGCGTGACAGCGGGCAATATGGATTCCATGATCAACCGCTACACGGCCGACCGCAAAATCCGCAGTGACGATGCCTACACACCTGGCGATGTGGCCGGCAAGCGCCCTGACCGCGCTGCCATTGTCTACAGCCAACGCTGCAAAGAAGCGTACAAAGACATGCCCATTATCTTGGGCGGTATTGAAGGATCGCTGCGCCGCATTGCGCATTACGACTACTGGAGCGACAAAGTGCGCCGCTCCATCGTGGTCGATGCCAAATCGGATTTGCTGCTGTATGGCAATGCCGAGCGTGCGATTGTCGAAATTGCCCACCGTTTGGCCGCCAAAGAACCCATCACGTCCATCACCGATGTGCGCGGCACCGCTTTTGTTCAGCGCAGCAACCCCGAAACTTGGCTAGAAATTGATTCGCGCGACGTCGATGAAGTCGGCCGCGTGGACCAGCACGTCAACCCCTACATGATGAGCGCCGACCTCGCCCGCGCACAAGGCGGGACGTGTGTGCAAGACCCAACTGCCAGCGATGCAAAGAATGGCTTGCTCGATACTGAATTAAAAACTGGCGCGATCAAACCACTCAAGTTTCTGCCAAATCCAACACTGACCCACAAAAACAATTTGGTCAAAACTGATAAAGACAAAACTGTCATCCGCTTGCCATCGTATGAGCAAGTCAAATCCGACCCCGTGCTCTACGCCCACGCCAATCGCGTTTTGCATCTAGAAACCAACCCCGGCAATGCCCGCGCATTGGTGCAAGCGCATGGTGAGGGAACGACTGCTAAAGACGTGTGGCTGACGCCGCCCCCCATACCGCTGACCACCGCTGAAATGGACTACGTATTTGACCTGCCCTACGCACGCAGTCCGCACCCCAGCTACGCCGATGGCAATGGCAGCCACGACCACGCCACCAAAATTCCCGCTTGGGAGATGATTCGCTTTTCCGTCAACATCATGCGCGGCTGCTTTGGTGGTTGCACGTTTTGTTCCATCACCGAGCACGAAGGCCGCATCATCCAAAGCCGCAGCGAAGAAAGCATCATCAAAGAAGTTGAAGCCATTCGCGACACCGTCAAAGGCTTTACGGGCACCATATCAGACTTGGGCGGTCCGACGGCCAATATGTACCGCTTGGGCTGCAAATCGCCCGCCATCGAAGCAGCCTGTCGCAAACCCAGCTGCGTCTACCCCGGTATTTGCTCTAACCTGACCACCAACCACGACCCGCTGATCAAAATCTACCGACGTGCCCGTGCCCTCAACGGCGTGAAAAAAATACTCATCGGTTCGGGTTTGCGTTACGACTTGGCGGTGAAAAGTCCAGAATACATTCAAGAACTGGTCACCCACCACGTTGGCGGTTACCTGAAAATTGCACCCGAACACACCGAGCAAGGCCCGCTCACCAAAATGATGAAGCCCGGCATCGGCAGCTACGACAAGTTCAAAACCTTGTTTGACAAATACAGCGCCGAGGCAGGCAAAAAGCAATTCCTCATCCCCTACTTCATCGCCGCCCACCCCGGTACCAGCGATGAAGACATGATGAACCTGGCTGTGTGGTTGAAGAAAAACGGCTTCAGAGCCGACCAAGTGCAAACCTTCTACCCCAGCCCCATGGCCACCGCCACCGCCATGTACCACAGTGGCAAAAACCCGTTGCGCAAAATCACCCGCGACAGTGAAACAGTAGACATCGTGCGCGGCGACAAACGCCGCCGCCTGCACAAAGCCTTCCTGCGCTACCACGACAGCACCAACTGGCCATTGCTGCGCGAAGCCCTCAAAACCATGGGCAGGTCAGACCTCATCGGCAACGGTAAACACCACCTCATCCCCACCTTCCAACCGCTCAACAGCTCTGGCAGCACGAACTACACCAGTGCCCGTAAGAAAAATTCCACTTCAACTGCTGGGACTTCTGCGGCGCTGAACGTGAAAGCCAAACCGGGTCGGACGCTGACGCAGCACACGGGCTTGCCGCCTCGGGATAATGGGGCTAAACCATTTAAGTCTGAAAAACCTCGGAAATAATGGTAAATATGGCTGTAGCCGGCGTATTTATTGCCTACACAGCTATGATATTTATAGTATTATTTGTCTAAAATGAACCAACACGCAGAAACCTACTTCACCCACGGCTGTGGCCGATGTGCTAAGGGCGGCACGCCTGCTTGCAAGGTCATCACTTGGGCGGCGGAGCTGGCTGCGCTGCGGGCGCTGGTGCTGGACAGCGGGCTGACGGAGGAATGCAAATGGGGTGTGCCTTGCTATACGGTCAATGGTGGCAATGTGGTCATTATTCACTCATTCAAAGAGTATTGCGCCCTGCTGTTCTTCAAAGGTACGTTTCTGAAAGACACCAAAGGCATTTTGATACAGCAAACCGAAAATGTGCAGGGTGGGCGGCAGTTGCGGTTTACGGATGTGCGAGAAATCACCAAGCTGAAAACCACCATCAAAGCCTGCCTGCAAGAAGCCATTGCGGTGGAAAAAGCGGGGTTGAAGGTGGCAATGAAGCCCACCGCTGAATTTGCGATACCAGAGGAATTTGAAACAGCGCTGAATCAATCAGCCAAACTCAAAACTGCTTTTGAAGCCCTGACGCCAGGACGACAGCGGGCGTATCTGTTGCATTTTGCGGCGGCGAAGCAGGCCAAAACGCGAGAAGCGCGGATTGAAAAATGCACGCCGCAAATTATGAGTGGCAAAGGATTGCTAGATTAAAGAGAATACTGTGCTCTTATCAAAGCAATTGCCGATAGAGATTGATGGTTTCGAGTGTGCACTTATTCCACGAAAATTGTTTAACACGCTCAAATCCCAGTTGTATTTTTTGATCTTTTAAGTGTGTTGATTGCATCGTGCTTTCAATGACAGACCGCATGCTGTCGATACTGTGTGGGTCAAAATAACATGCCGCATTGCCCGCTACTTCTGGCATCGATGTTGTGTCACTGCACAGCACTGGACAACCGAATTGCATGGCTTCCAACAAAGGAATACCAAAGCCTTCATAAGTAGAAGGAAGAATGTAGGCAGCCGCATTTTGGTAGTGGGCAATGAGCTTTTCATCTGAGCCTGAGACCTGTCTAACGTGATCAGACAACTTTAATCCTTCAATATGTAAACTTTCATCGCGTGTGAAGGGATTGGGTCCAAAGGTGACCAAATCAAAGGTGTTTTTCAAATAATCAGATGCGGCATAGGCTTTCAATAAGTTGGTGAAATTTTTGTATCCAGCACGATAACCCACGTGCAAGAGAAAAGGTTTTGCAGTTAAATGGTTGTGATTAGTTTCAGCATTGATTGGTACTTGTGTATTTGTATTTGCAGAGAACGAAGGTACAGCCGATGACAATTCAAAACCCAAATGAATGGTGCTGATTTTTGATTCTGGAACAGATAAATACTGAATCAACTCGCGTTTGGTAGAAGCAGATATGCAAATCACTTTATCAGCACGTTCAATTGCTTTTTTCTTTGTCTGCAGCATGGATTGATAGGCGCGTGACTGTTTGGCTTGTGCTTCAAAAAGCATGTCATAAACGGTGATCACTCGGGGGCAATTTTGGGGAGCTACCGATTGTTGGCAATAGAAAGTTTCATGAACCAAATTTGTATGATTGGTCGCCATCTTATAGCGAGACATCATTTGATTGAATGGCTGCAAAAATCGCCAAGCACCCGGAAAACGATTGACCCGCAAAAAATAATCGATTTGGGATTGGGGTAGTTTTTGGATGTATTCATTGACATGAATGGGCGCGACAATACGGCCATTCATTTCTTGATTTGACAGGTTTTGTAGCCGTGAACAGAGCTCAAAATAATAACGTGACACACCGCCATAGGTTTGCATGGCAAATACTTGGTAATCGAAAGCAATATTTTTCAAATAAAAATCTCTCAGTTAGAATAAATTTCGCAATCAATTTAACAAGCTGCAATTGCATCGACTATAACCACATCCCATCGATAAACAGGCAAAACCATGTTCTCCCACATCCACACCGGCGTGAATGATTTTGAGCGTGCTTTTGCTTTTTACAGCGTGGTTTTGAAAGAACTGGGTTTGGTTTTGCGATTTAAAGAAGTTGATACAGTGGCTAACATTCATTGGGCAGGCTGGCAAAAGCCAGATGTGAACCGGCCTTTGTTTTTAATTGGTAAACCGTATGACAAAGATGCACACTTTGCGGGCAATGGCCAGATGGTGGCTTTTTTAGCGGATTCACGTGAACAGGTGCGAAGGGTGTATGGCACTGCGATGGCCAATGGTGGTACATGTGAAGGTCCTCCAGGCCTACGTCCTCATTACCACGCCAACTATTACGGCGCATATTTTCGTGACACTGAGGGGAATAAAGTATGTGTGGCTTGCCACGAAGCCGAGTCAATTTAGCAATTTGAGAGAACAACCATGACCATCGAACTCAGCAAAGAAGACCGCGCACAAGCCATCGCTTCAATCGAGCGATATTTTCGTGAGAACATGGAGGAAAAAATTGGCAACATTGCAGCGGGTGGCTTGTTGGGCTTTATGTTAGAAGAAATTGGCCCTAGCATTTACAACAAAGCTGTGGCAGATGTACAAGAGCGCTTGCAACAACGCATTGCCGATTTAGACTTTGAAGTGAATGAAGATGAATTTACCTACTGGCGCAAGTATGACAAATCACGTCAATAAAACCACCTTTCCTACGCAGACACCTGTACTCATTGCCGGTGGCGGTCCGGTTGGTTTGACGCTGGCGGCGCTGCTGGCGAGCCATGGTATTCGAAGCGTGGTCATTGAAAACGACCCCAGTTATTGCACGGGCAGCCGTGCGATTTGCATGTCGCGACGCTCGCAAGAGATTTTGGGTTGGGTGGGTGCGGACAAGCCCTTGGTTGACAAAGGGCTGTCGTGGGTGGGTGGGCGCAGCTATTACCGCGACACCGAAGTGCTGCACTTTCAAATGCCGCACGACCCTGCGCAACGCTTTGCGCCCATGGTGAACATTCAGCAGTATTTTGCGGAGCAATACGCGCATGAAGCCGCTCTGCGCTATCGTGATAACTTTGGTGACTTGGTCGATGTGCGGTGGAACTGCACGGTCACAGCGGTGCGGCAGCAGACTGATTTCAATGAAGTCGATGTGGTGGATGCTAACGGTGATGACAGTGGCCAAACCCACACCATCCGTGCCGACTGGCTGGTCGCCTGTGACGGTGGTCGCAGCACTGTGCGCGAGCAGCTGGGTTTGCAGCTGCAAGGCATGCAGTACGACGGCAAATACGTCATCGTTGATATTCGCCAAAAAACCCAACGTGAGGTGGAGCGACTTGCGTGGTTTGACCCACCCAGCAACCCCGGCTCTACCATTTTGATGCACCGCCAGCCTGAAGATGTGTGGCGCATTGACTACCAAATCCGCGATGACGAAGACCCGATTGATGCCATCAAACCCGAGAACGTGCTGCCCCGCGTGCAAAGCCATTTGTCCATGATTGGCGAGAATGAGCCGTGGGAGGCGCTGTGGATTTCCATTTACAACGCCAAATGTTTGAGCCTGGAAAAGTACCGCCACCAGCGTGTGCTGTTTGCGGGCGATGCAGCGCATTTGGTGCCGATTTTTGGGGTGCGCGGGCTGAACTCAGGTCTGGATGACGTGGGTAATTTGGCATGGAAGCTGGCACGTGTGATTCAAGGCACATCGCCAGACAGTTTGCTGGATACCTATTCGACCGAGCGTGTCCACGCCGCGCATGAAAACATGGCCTACGGCGCGAAAAGCACCGAATTCATGGCCCCACCCACCTTTGCCTTTAAGCTGATGCGCGAGGCCACTTTGAAGCTGGCGCTGATCGATGCGAAAGTACGCTCCCTGATCAACCCTCGACAATCGACACCGATACAGTATGTCGGATCTGCTTTGAATGTGGCTGATGTCGATACATGGACCAATGACCTTGCCGCACCCGGTATGCCAGCGCCTGACATGTTGCTAGACGACGGTTCATATTTGTCGCAGCAATTTGGCAAAGGCTTTGTTTGCATCGTGTTTGGAACAAACTTAGAGGCATTGAAACCGGCAGATTTAGAGCGCCACGGTATCAAAATTTATAGCTGCATAGGCAATGAATATGCCAGCTACAGCCATTTTGGACTGTTAAATTCGAATGAAACCGCGTTGATACTCATACGCCCTGATGGTTATGTCATGGGGCGCTGGAAAGGAATACATACAGCGGCAGTTTTGGCAGCCATGCAACAAACGGGAGCGACAGTATGACCGACCAAGAGCTAGACCAAACTTACACCGCGCTGTGCAAGGCCCTTGCCAGCGTGGGCGAGGCGCAAGCGCAACCGTACTTAGCAATGCTGAGCCTGTCGCTCATGGCGCACAGCAATAATCCCGCACACGTTTTACAGATGATAGCGCAGGCGCAAGCCCAATGCGAGGTCGTCAAAATCGGATAAATATGGCTCTAGGCGTCGTATTCATTGCCTAAAGTGCTATCAAATGTATAGCCAAAAGATTTATTTATCTTTATAAGGATTGGCAGTCGTCTTAAACTCAATGCGCAGTGGTGTACCCACGAGTTTGAATGCTTGCCTGTAACGACCTTCTAAGAATCGTTTATACGCGTTGCTGACATGTTCCAGCGAGTTACCGTGAATGACGATGACCGGTGGGTTCATGCCACCTTGGTGGGCATAACGCATTTTCGGGCGGAAAAGTCCGGCGCGTTCAGGGCTTTGGTATTGCACCGCTTCAAGCAGCAAACGCGTGAGCACTGGCGTGGTCATTTTGATCATGGCCGAGCGATGCGCTTTGGCCAACGATGTCCACAAAGGCCCTAAGCCTTGGCGTTTTTTAGCCGATATGAAATGTAATTCAGCAAACTTTAAAAATGCCAATCGTGTTTCAATTGATCGCTGCACCAACTGGCGTTGGTAGGCGTCCACCGCATCCCATTTGTTAATGGCGATAACCACCGCGCGACCGCTTTCTAAAATATAGCCTGCAATGTGGGCGTCTTGGTCGGTCACACCTTGCTCGGCATCAATCAGCAAAAGCACCACATTCGCATCGGCAATGGCTTGCAAGGTTTTAACGACTGAGAATTTTTCGATCGCTTCAAACACTTGACCCTTGCGGCGCAAGCCAGCGGTGTCAATTAATTCAAACTTTTGTCCATCGCGTTCAAAGGGGACCGCAATGGCATCTCGCGTGGTACCAGCTTGGTCAAACGCAACCAATCGTTCCTCGCCCAACCAGGTGTTGATCAAAGTTGATTTGCCGACGTTTGGTCTGCCTGCTACTGCAATTTTGATAGCGCCAGAGTCTGCTTCGGCATCTTCAGCATCGTCTACCAAGTGCAAGCTGGCAAACGCCAAGTCAACCAATTCCCGTGTGCCTTGACCGTGTGCTGCCGACACGCCATGCACTTCGCCCAAACCCAATTCGAAGAACTCACCCAATTGATGGCTATTGGTCATGCCCTCGGCTTTGTTGGCAACCAAAATGCAAGTTTTGCCCAGTTTACGCAGGTATTTTGCTATGTCGTGGTCTTGTGCGCAGACGCCATCGCGGGCATCCACCATGAAAATAACCACGTTGGCTTCAGCCACCGCTTGACGCGTTTGTTTCGCCATTTCTTTGTAAATACCAGTCTCTGCAGTCGGTTCAAAACCACCGGTGTCGATGACGATGTATTCCAGCTTGCCTTGCTTGCCGTTGCCGTAATGGCGGTCGCGTGTCAACCCCGCAAAATCGGCAACGATGGCATCGCGCGTTTTGGTCAGGCGGTTAAAAAGGGTTGATTTGCCCACGTTGGGGCGACCAACTAGGGCTAAAACTGGTTTCATTCTGCGGGCTTCATTTAGCAGGTGTCGTCACCGCATCGCCGCCCAAAGCGTTGATTTTGACCTCAACCAAACGGCGATAAGCTGTTTTGTCATCAAAACTTTTGTAGGCTTTCACGTATTCGGCTTTGGCTTCAGTGGATTTGCCTTGCAAGGCATACACGTCGCCACGGCGATCATCGGCCAATGCGGTAAATTCGGCTGGGAAAGAACCAGACAATTGCTTCAGTGCTTCGTCATAGTTTTTGCTTTCAATGGCCACTGCGGATAAACGCAATTTAGCCATCGCTTGGTAGCCTTCATCTTTGGCATTTTGCGCCACTGTGGCCAGCGCCGCTTTGGCCGCATCCGTTTTGCCCAATTCAAACAAACTTTTGCCTGCCAACAAACCGGCTTGATGGGCATAGGTGGTTGAACCAAATTTGGCATTCATGTCGGCCAGCGCACGTTCAATTTTGGCGGCATCTTTGCTGGCCACACTGCGTTCGACTTCAGTAAACATGCCCGCGGCTTGTGTGGCTTGGCTGCGTTGGTAATATTGGTAAGCATTCCAAGCCGCATAAACACCCATGATCACGATCAACACCCACGTAATCAAGTTGCCCCATTGCTTCCAAAAGTGTTTCAGTTCGTCCAGTTGTTCTTGTTCTTCGAGGTTGAGTTGAGTAGCCATGACTTTTAAAAAATTGAGTTTGATTGAGAGAGATTCGAAATGAGGGTGCAAATTACACAAATAGCATCACATTGCTTGAATGCCAATTCACCATTGACGCAGCATTATTGACGCAACATATTCACCCAACTGTCTATGGATTTTAACGCCTGCAGGCTTTGTGCGCCCTGCCCGTCACGTAATGATTTCACCGTGACCTGGCCGGCAGCCAATTCATCCGCACCAAATACCAGCGCGTACCTTGCGCCACTGGCATCGGCTTTTTTGAATTGACTCTTCATGCTACCGGCTGTACCATCATTCGTCGCGTGCATTTGCACGCTGACACCTTGGGCACGCAAAGTCTGCAACACACCCGCCACCAAAGGTGCTGATGACAAATCAGGCACGATGGCATAGGCATCCAAATTGGGTTGACTGCTGATAACGGCTTGCTCTTTAAGCAACTCCAGGACACGCTCTATGCCCATGCCCCAGCCCACTGCTGGTGTGGGTTTACCACCCAGGATTTCAAATAGCCCGTCGTAGCGACCACCACCACACAATGTACCCTGTGCGCCCAATTCGCTGGTGATGAATTCAAACACCGTGTGGCTGTAATAATCCAAGCCGCGCACCAAACGCGGGTTAATCGACCAAGCCACACCACACGCGTCCAGCAAGCGTTTGACTGTGTCCAAATGTTGGAGTGATGCTTCGCCTAAATAATCCAGCAGTTGCGGTGCCGCTTGCACCATGGCCTGCATAGCCGGGTTTTTGGTATCTAAAATTCGCAAAGGGTTGGTTTGCAATCGCCGTTGCGCATCCGTATCCAATGCATCTTTGTGTTTTTCAAAATAGGCAATCAAAGCGGCGCGGTGCGCTTGTCGCTCGCTGGGCACGCCCAAGCTGTTCATTTCTACACGTACATTTTTCACGCCCAAACGCGACAACAATTGATGCGCCAATAGCATCAACTCGGCGTCCACCTCTGGCCCTGCAAAACCCAAGGCCTCGGCACCCAATTGGTAAAACTGTCGGTAGCGACCACGCTGCGGCCGTTCATGCCTGAACATGGGGCCCATGTAATACAAGCGCTTGCCACCATCGTAGGTCAGATTATGTTCAATGGCTGCACGCACGACACCGGGCGTATTTTCAGGTCGCAATGTCAATTGCTCCCCGTTTAGCCTGTCCTCAAACGAATACATTTCTTTTTCAACGATGTCGGTGGTTTCACCCGTGCCACGAACAAAAAGCGCGGTGGGTTCAACAATCGGGGTGCGGATGTTTCGGTAGGCACTGCCTGCCATGACGTCTCGCACATGCGATTCAAACCACTCCCATCGCGCGGAATCGGGTGGCAATATGTCATTCATGCCTTTAACGGCTGAAATGGGCTGAACTTTGTTTGGCGATGTGCTGGCGGGACTGACTGTCATTGTTTATTACCGTAGCGATTGTCAATGTAGTTTTGAACAATGGTTTGAAATTCTTGAGCGATGTTGTCGCCGCGTAATGTGACGCTTTTTTCACCATTAATGTAAACAGGTGCTGCAGGCGCTTCGCCTGTACCAGGTAAGCTGATGCCAATATCGGCATGTTTGCTCTCGCCTGGTCCATTCACAATACAACCCATGACTGCAACTTTCATTTTTTCAACGCCCGCATATTTGTCTTTCCACACGGGCATTTGGGCACGTAAAAAATCATCAATTTGTTGTGTCAAAGACTGAAAGGTGGTGCTGGTGGTTCTGCCACAACCTGGGCAGGCGGTCACGCTGGGCACAAAACTGCGCAGTCCCAAGGATTGCAAAATTTCAGATGCAATGACCACTTCTTGCGTGCGTGATTCGTTAGGCTGCGGCGTGAGTGATACGCGAATGGTGTCACCAATGCCTTCTTGCAACAAAACCGACAAAGCCGATGCCGACGCAACCGTGCCTTTGGTCCCCATCCCCGCTTCGGTCAAACCCAGATGCAAAGCGTAGTCGCAGCGTTTGGCCAAGCCACGGTAGACTGAAATCAAGTCTTGCACACCACTGACTTTGCAAGACAAAATAATTTGATTACCATTTAACCCAAAAGATTCTGCCTGCTTGGCTGAATCGATTGCCGAAGAAACCAAGGCTTCAAACATCACCGATTTCACATCCCACGGGGTGCTGCGTTTGGAATTTTCATCCATCAAATGCGCCAACAGGTCCTGGTCCAAACTACCCCAATTGACACCGATGCGAACCGCTTTGTTCCAACGTACCGCCGCTTCAATCATTTGACCGAATTGTTTGTCTTTTTTATCACCTTTACCCACATTACCTGGATTGATGCGGTACTTCGACAAGGCTTGTGCACAATCTGGGAAATCAGTCAGCAAGCGATGCCCGTTGTAATGGAAATCGCCAATCAAGGGGACATCGATGCCCATGCGATCCAATTGCTCGCGGATATAGGGCACTTGGGCTGCCGCTTCGGGCGTATTGACCGTGATGCGCACCATTTCAGAGCCTGCATTGGCCAGTTCTTTGATTTGAATCGCGGTGCCGACGGCATCCACTGTATCGGTGTTGGTCATGGATTGCACCCGAACAGGTGCATCACCACCCACCGTCACTATACGAGAACCCCAAACCACAGACGCTTGGCGCGTGTGTTTTACCGTTGGACTGGCGATGGGAATGGGTTCTATAACTGGCAAAGTTGACTGCATTACTTCACCTCAAAAAATGCAACTTCATTTTTTGCAATTTTTGTTAAATCTTTCGGCACACCACGAACCATCACTTGCGTGTAATTGGTGCTGCCAACCGTCACTGACAAAGGTAAAACACCATTCGCTCCGGCGCTTTCACCTGCTTTCATGAGCTGTTTAAAAACCGTGTTCCCTTTGGCATCTTTGACTTCTATCCAAGTATCCCCAGTGGCCTTGAATGTCACAATACCATCGGTCGCTGCCGTGTTGGTCGATGTACTCGATGTACTCGGTTGATTGGCAGTGGTGGTCATCCCGGCCGCTGCGTTTGCCGCCAATACAGGTGTCGCAACAATTGGCGTCACTGAAATGGCATTGGACTCTTTTGTTGCCATCTCAGATGCACCAGATGCTTTCGACTCTTGAATGGTCTTGGCGCTGTCCGATTTCATGGCCGGCCAAAAATAGATGGCAGCTGCGCCCAACAACAGCACGGCGCCACCTATCATCCATGGTGTTTTTATTAAATCCAAGGGGTTCACTTTGTCATTGGATAAAGCTGAACGTAAGGGTGTGTCAATGGATTGGCTGGCTGTGTCTAATCGTGTCGAACCAGTCTTGGGCATTAACGCCAAAATCGGTTCAGGGTCAATTTTGAGTGTGTTGCAAACACTGGCTGCCAAAGCACGCACAAACACCATATCGGGTAACACGTTTAAGTTGTCGTCTTCCAGCGCTTCGAGTCGTTTCACAGGTACTTTTAAAGTAACTGCCAAAGCTGCAATGTGCAAACCTGCGTTGGTACGAGCTTGTTTGATCAGCTGACCAGCACTTAATTGCGGTTGCTCCTGTGTACTTATTTCTGGTGCTGATTCGCTCTGCACATCCTGCTCGGCCAGAATATTCGGCGCTTCTGGCGTATGGATTAATTCTTGTGATTCGTTAGTCATTAAATAAACCCCGATCGAACATGGTCATTTCTTTAGATTCAGGAAACCGCTTTTTCAAACTTTCACCCAATTGTGTGACGCCCTGTTGATTGCCAAGTTTTCTTTCAATTTTGGCAGCCAACCACAAAGATTCGGCATTTGCAAATTCACTGTTATTCAAGCGGCGTATGTAAAACTGTGCGCGTACCAATTCTTGACGCTGGTACATTAAATTCGCCAAGTTATAGCCAGTAATCGGATTGGCTGCGTCAAATTCCAAAGCCCGTGAGAAACTGGCTTCGGCTTGACGTTTGTCGCCAGCACGCAAGTAACAAACGCCTTTTGTGAGCCAGGTATTGGCTTGCCCCTGATATGCAGGGCTGGCCAAGGCGCGGTCAAAAAATGCGATTGACTCTGTGTAACGTGCTTCTTGGCAAGACAACCATCCCATATTGTGCAGCACATTGCCATCTCGTGGATTCAAACTTGCTGCTCGTGTAAAACTGTCACGGGCCAAGCCCAAGTCGTTCAGTCGCATGTAAATCAAGCCACGTAAGTTATATGCATCAGTCGATCTGGGATCGGCATTGATGGCCAATTTAACTTCGTCCAAAGCAACCGTGAGTTGTCCTTGTTCTAAATACCCTTGTGCCAATTCCAGCCTGATTTTTGCGCGTTTTTGCTGTTCTGTTTCATCTGATGCCGTTGCCAAATCCGCTTGGCCGGTTGCACTTGTAGGTTCGGTCGCGCACCCACTGAGCCCAGTTATGACAAAGAACAGTGTGGCTATTGCGAAAAGAGATTTTTTACTGACTGTCATTCAATCTTCCTTTGTTTCATGCGAATAATCACTTTGGTTCTGTCAATCACCTCACCGGCCAGCTGTCCACACGCCGCGTCGATGTCATCACCACGGGTTTTGCGCACAGTTGTCACTATACCCGCATCGCTCAGAACTTTGGCAAAAGCCTGCACTTGGCTCTTTGATGAACACAACAAGCCAGAAGCTGGGAACGGGTTAAAAGGAATCAAATTGAATTTGCAAGGAATGCCTTTGCCAGCATGGCTTTTAACCAATTCGACCAACTGCTTGGCATGCTCTAAGCTGTCGTTGACGCCATCTAACATGCAATATTCAAATGTGATGAAATCGCGCGGTGCAAATGCCAAGTACCGTTGACAGGCATCAAGCAGTTCTGCAATCGGGTATTTTTGGTTAATCGGTACCAAGTTGTCACGCAAAGAATCCGTTGGCGCATGCAATGAGACAGCCAACGCTACAGGACAATCCGCAGCCAAGCGGTCTATCATCGGGACAACACCCGAAGTCGACACCGTCAAACGGCGTCTGGACAACCCATAACCATGATCGTCCAACATCGCACGCAAGGCTGGCACCAAGGCCGCATAATTTTGCAAGGGTTCGCCCATGCCCATCATGACCACGTTAGAGATAACGCGCTCCTCTGAAGCCAAGTGCTTACGCAAATAATGCTCTGCAAACCACAGTTGACTGATGATTTCGGCCGTCGTTAAATTTCGGCTAAAGCCTTGGTGCCCAGTTGAACAAAACCGACACCCAACTGCGCACCCGGCTTGTGAAGAGATGCATAAAGTTCCGCGCGTGTCCTCTGGAATAAACACCGATTCGACTGCATTGCCGCCACCCACATCAAACAACCATTTAATGGTTCCATCACTGGATTCTTTTTGGCTGATGATGGGCAAGCCTTGCACATGGGCATTTTGTGCCAATTTATCGCGCAAAGGCTTGGCCAAATCGCTCATTTTAGCAAAATCTGACTCGCCTTTTTGGTGTATCCAACGAAAAAGCTGCGTCGCTCTGAAGCTTTTTTCGCCTAACTGCTCACAATAAGCGATCAACCCCTGGCGATCAAAATCGAGTAGGTTGACCGTCATACATAGGGGTCGTCTAAAAGATGATTAGAGCGATGTGAAATGAGCAGAAGACCGTCGCAGCAAACACGATTAACGTGCGTAGACGTTCATGCCCGGGAAAAAGAAGGCAATTTCTTGCGCTGCTGTTTCTGCGGCATCCGAACCGTGTACCGCATTGGCATCAATGCTGTCTGCAAAGTCAGCGCGAATGGTGCCTTTGTCGGCCTTCTTTGGGTCGGTTGCGCCCATTAAATCGCGATTTTTCAATATCGCGCCTTCGCCTTCTAATGCTTGAATCATCACTGGGCCAGAAATCATGAAACTGACCAAGTCGTTGAAAAATGGACGTGCTTTGTGAACCGCATAAAAAGCTTCTGCTTCACCACGGGAGAGGTGTGCCATTTTGGCGGCAACAACTTTCAAGCCTGCAGCTTCAAAACGAGCGTAAATTTGACCGATCACGTTTTTAGCAACGGCGTCAGGTTTGATGATGGAGAGAGTGCGTTCGATAGCCATTTTGTAAGTTTCCTTGATACGAGTTAAGTCTTTAGATTGCCATGGTTTCAAATCGTTTGATTTCAAAATTAACAGCAAGCCCTCTATTTTAACTTGCTAATGCTGCGTTCTATAGCCAGTTTCTCTAAATCACCGCCAATTTTGGGATTATTGCAAGAAACCAATTGCTATTGTTTTAATAGCACACTAGGCAATATATATGCCAGATACAGCCCAATTTTTCATATAAAACGACCAACAACCCGATACAACATGAAGCCAGCTGTGTTTTGGCATTTACATGCTTATGGGCGGCGTGAGGCGCGGCGCGCACCATTGCCACCCGAACCCGAGCCAGAACTGGCACGTCGCTGCTGCCTTTGCTGGTTCAGACTGTCAGCACCGATATAGCCCTGCGAGGTCTTTAACGGGTCAGGCTGGCGGTTGTCTGGCGCTTTGGAACGGGACTGAGTTTGCCCGCCTGAGCGCGCAGACATGCCTCTACCCCCAACTTTCCCGCCATTGACATTGTTTCCACGATTGCCACGGTTGCGGTTACGGTTGTTGCGATTGCCTGTGCCACCACCACCTGGATGTTCTCCACCCTCTGCACGGTTTGCTGGTCGTTGTGAAGGGGAAGCAGCGTTCACCGCCCGTACCAACGCTTGTATATCGGACTCACCCAATTCCATCCATGCACCACGCTTTAATCCTTTAGGTAGCACCATGGCACCATAGCGTATGCGAATCAAACGGCTGACAGCATGCCCAACCGATTCCAACATGCGGCGCACTTCGCGGTTTCGACCTTCTGAAATGGTGACTTTGTACCAGCAATTTGCACCTTCGCCGCCGCCGTCTTCAATTGATCCAAATTGTGCCAAACCGTCATCCAATTGCACGCCATCAAGTAACTTTTGTTTTTCTTCTTTATCCAGACGTCCCAACACACGAACCGCGTACTCACGTTCTAGGCCAAAACGCGGGTGCATTAGGTTATTGGCCAATTCGCCAGAGCTGCTAAAGAGCAACAGGCCTTCGGTGTTCAAATCCAATCGACCCACCGATTGCCACTTGCCTTGGTACAACTTGGGCAATTTGCGAAACACTGTGGGACGGTTTTGTGGATCATCATGGGTCACCACTTCCCCCGCTGGTTTGTGGTACGCAATGACACGGGTTGGGGGTGGCGCTATTCGGTATTTAATGGGTTTGCCATTGACTTTGACTTGATCACCCAGTTGAATCCGTTGCCCAATGTGCGCAGGTTCGTTGTTGACGGAAATCCGTCCTTCCAAGATGAGCTGCTCCATTTCCAGTCGCGAACCCATGCCTGCTTGCGCCAGCACTTTATGCAACTTGGGTTGCTCAACTTGCGGCAGTAACACGCGCTTAGGTGCTGTGACATTGTCATCCTCGGCATCAAAACGCCCTGAAACAATGTCATCAAAAGCGATTAAATCATCGGCTGGCTGAACCAATGCTTTGTCTTTTTGCTCAGCTTCGTTTTGCGGCAAACCTACATCTTCAGGTAACAAATTGTCTTCCATATTTTCACTTTTAGGTCTGTGTAATTTTCAAAGCGATGCGTTTAAGCGTGATGCTAAAACCATGCTTAATCGGCTTGTATTTCCTTGGAACTTTCTAGTTCGGCAGTGGGTGATGCGTTCTGTGTTTCTGCATTGACGGACATGGGCAATTCGGCCTGCCGGTCTGAGGTGCTGTCAACTTCGAATGGTTCAACATTTAAACTTGCCAAAATCTGTTCCTGCAATGGCCCAACTTCAGGCAATTGGTCCAATGACGATATTCCCAAATCGTCTAAAAATTGTCGCGTGGTTGCAAACAAAGCAGGTCGACCAACTGTTTCTCTGTGCCCTATCACTTCAATCCAGCCTCGGTCTTCTAACTGTTTAATGATCAAGGTATTGATGGTCACACCACGAATATCTTCCATGTCGGCCCTGGTAGTGGGTTGACGATAAGCAATGATCGCCAAAGTTTCCAGCACGGCACGGGTGTATTTAGGTGGCTTCTCAGGCGTCAGACGATCCAAATATTCGCGCATTTCAGGCCGACTTTGAAATCGCCACCCGGACGCCACTTGAACCAATTCCACCCCCTTGAGACCCCATTCTTGTTGCAATTCATAGAGCATGACTTTCAGGGTATCTGCTCCAATTTCGTCGTTAAACAAAATGTGCATATCCGTCAACCGCATTGGCTGTTGCGCACAAATCAACGCGGTTTCAAGAATACGTTTGGCATCCGAAGTATTCATAGTACTAATTTTTAGGCAATTTGGTTTGCTTCATTCAAGTGTGCTTGCCACGCGGTCGTGCGTGATTACTGCTTATATTAGAAAGGTATATCGCTTGCGATATATTCAACTTCCATCAGCGACAACATGCTTGGTAGAAAAATCTTTCAACCTGCACGTTGAAATTTGATTCCGACTATCTTGTTATTCACGGTCTACATCAAGGTACAGCGCGGTTCTCTGTAGCAGAGTATACCAGCCCCAATGCATCCAGTGCTTGTGACATGTCCATAGGCAATTTTGATTCAAATTGCATAAGCTCTGACGTTATCGGGTGTTCAAAAGACAATTTGCTTGCGTGAAGTGCTTGACGTTTCAGTCCGGCGAGTGACGTCCCACCATAAACCACATCTGCCACCAAAGGATGTCCCAAATACGCCATATGCACCCGTATTTGATGTGTACGGCCCGTATGCAATCGGCATTGAACCAAACACGATTGATCTGCGTTTTGTAGCAATGTGATGGTGGTTTTTGCCAATTTGCCACTGGTTTTGTGAAGGTCAACCACAGACATTCGCAATCGATTACGCGGATCGCGTCCAATGGCCTGATCGACATCCACAGTTTTCGCACCCACCCAAGATTGGTGCGCCAATGCCACATATTGCCTGTTCACTTGTCGGTCAGCAATTTTTTTGACCAACGCATCCATCGCTTGCCGTGAACGCGCAACCACCATGAGGCCACTGGTATCTTTGTCTAAACGGTGCACAATGCCCGCTCTAGGGAGCAAAATTGCGCCTTTGTCACGATGCAAAAGACCGTTTAGCAAAGTTCCAGACCAATTGCCTGGAGCAGGATGAACCACCAAACCGGCGGGCTTATTGATCACCATCAAATGTGCATCTTCATAGACGACATCAATGTCTAAGGACTCCGGCTTAAATGCTTGGCTTTGCGGAGTGGCATGCAAAACAATAGTGACTGTGTCTCCAGCTTTGATTTTTGTGGCAGCTTTTTGTACCACTTGTGAATTGAGTGTTGCTGCCCCACGTTCGATCAGTTGCTGTAAATAGCTTCTCGAAAATTCTTCAACCAAATGGACCAGCACAGCGTCCAAACGTTTTCCGTGCACATTGGCATCGCAAATGAATGTGCGCTTTTCTTGGTTTTCTTCTTCGGCCTCATCGTGCCTATCTTCTTGACTGTCCTCAAAGCCAATGTCAGAAAAGCCAATATCATGCGCGAAAACCGCATCATCATCGCTTGATATGCGTTCGGTCGATATAATGGATTCGCTCTGTTTCAAGAAGGTGGCCTCTTATGTTTAACGATAAATTATCAACGCAAATGGATTCTTTACAAGCACGACCCCAGTCGTTATTGAAAAATCAGCTGTTAAATCCAACCATCACGGCACTTATTTTGAGCGTTGGCTTGGTGGCATGTTCCAGCACACCAGATGACAAAACCGCTAACGCCAGCCCTAACAAAATTTACAGCGATGCCAAGTCTGAACTGGCCGACGGTGCTTTTGACAAGGCCATTGCCTTGCTGGAAAAGTTGGAAGGCCGCGCAGCCGGAACACCTTTGGCTCAGCAAGCCCAGTTGGACAAGGCATTCGCTCAATATAAAAACGGCGACTTGGCTCCAGCATTGGCCACAATTGACCGTTTCATGAAACTACATCCTACCAGCCCTGCGCTTGACTACGCCTTGTACCTCAAAGGTACCGTGACATTTGCTGACAACTTAGGCTTATTCGGGTCGTTTACACGCCAAGACTTATCTGAACGAGATCAAAAAGCGGGCAAAGAATCATTTGATGCCTACAAAGAACTGGTGATTAAATTCCCTGACTCCAAATATACTGTTGATGCGCGTCAACGCATGACCTATATTGCTAATTCACTGGCTTTGCATGAGGTGCATGTTGCCAGATACTACTTTACACGTGGTGCTTACGTAGCCGCCATCAATCGCGCACAGCAAGCCATAACAGACTACCGAGATGTGCCCGCTTTGGAAGAAGCCATGTTCATTGTTTACAAGTCGTATGAAGCTTTGAACATGAACGATTTACGTGACGATGCCAAACGTATCATGACCACATCATTCCCTAACAGCGAGTTCTTAAGCAAGGGTATGCAAGTGGGATCTAAAAGCTGGTGGCAACTTTGGTAGATTCTTGATTGGCTTGAGAATGCTTCATTTGATGCATTAAAGTTTGTTTTAAGTCATCTTCATTTTGCAATAACCTCATTGACGGCAGAGCAGCCAAGATTCGCCTGCCGTATCCCATTTGCGTTAATCGCGTATCGCAAATCATCAACACACCGATATCGGTTTCTCGTCGTATCAACCTGCCCGCACCTTGTTTCAGTGCAACACAGGCTTCCGGCACAAAATAATCATTGAAAGCGCTGCGTCCTTGAGCCTCCAATCGTTTGCTTCGCGCCTCCACCAATGGGTCGTTCGGAGGTGGGAATGGCAGTTTATCGATGACGACCAATGCCAATTCGTCACCAGGCACATCCACGCCTTCCCAAAAGGATGCGGATGCCACCAGCACACACCCAGCACGACCCTGTGTAGAACCTTCGCGGAACCTGTCCAACAATTCCCGTTTGGTTTGTTGTCCTTGAATCAAAATTTCGATTCCATTATTTGCATCAAACACCTGTTGCAAACGCTCTCCAATGACACGCATGGCCTTGAGTGTGGTGGTCAAGATGAGTGTACGGCCCTGCAAGATGCGAATGGCATCGACAACCGACATGGCTACTTGCAAGCTGTGCGTGGGATCGCTGGGTTTGGGTAAAGTTTTTGGTACAAAAATTGCCGCTTGTTGGGCATAGTTGAATGGACTTTCAACTTGCAAAATCGTTGATTGCGTTAAACCACAGGGCTCAGTGAACCAACTCAAATTGGCATCATGTCCCAAAGTGGCTGATGCAAAAATCCACGCTTTCAGCGACTGCACTTCGGGATCATTGCGTTTCAACATTTTGCTTTGCACCGCATGAGCAATATCCAATGGCGATTCAATCAAGCGAATGTGTTGTCCCACTTCAAGCCATCGCACGGTATCAACTTTGTTGGCATCTTTAAACAATGCGGTACGTTCTTGTAACACCGAACAACGCTCTTGTAATCGCACAAAATCTGGTCCCAACTCACTGACCATTCGCAATGCGACATCCAATTTTTCACATGCTGTAGAAATTGCCTCCAATGCATCAATCCAGCTGTGCTCGTCTACATTTTCTGGCAAAGTGTTTACCCACCGCAACTTTGTACCAGGTGCATGTTTACCCACACTCAAGCGCAAATCTCGTGCAGCTTTTTCTAAATCAGATGCCAATTCCCGCCATTCGCACAAACCACGTGCCAACAGCAAACCTGTTGTCAACACATCACGCGCTAAATCGATGATTTGGGCGGTGCCCAGTAGTGCTCCTAAAAACTGAACACCTGTTTCGTTCAGTTGATGCGCTTCATCAAATATCACAACTCGAACCGTAGGCAACAATTCGGCCATGCCTGAATCACGTACTGCCAAATCTGCAAAAAACAAATGATGGTTAATCACAACCACATCTGCTGCCAGTGCTTCGCGTCTTGCCATATTGACATGACAGTTGCGAAATTTTGGACACTGTGAACCCAAACAATTTTCGCGACTCGATGTGATGTAGGGCAATACCGGTGATCGTTCATCCAATCCTGACAACTCTGCCAAATCTCCATTCTCAGTGGTCAGCGACCAAGTCTCAACTTTGGCCAGCGTATTATGAATTCCCCTATCGGTGCTGTTAAAGTCTTGGCGCGCCAGCTCCAAACGATAGGTACACAAATAGCTTGAACGTCCCTTTAGCAATGCTGTTTTGACAGGCAAGCCCAACATGTTTACCAAGTTTGGTAAATCACGGCCAAACAGCTGGTCTTGCAATGTCTTGGTAGCGGTGGAGATGATGACACGCTCACCGCTCAGCAAAGCAGGTACCAGATAGGCATAAGTCTTACCGACACCCGTTCCAGCTTCAACGACCAAGGTGTCACCCTTTTGAATGGCAGTGGCTACTGCAAGTGCCATGGCGGTTTGCCCAGCACGTGGCTTGAAATATGGATCGTGTTGAGCTATGACACCGTGTTCTTCAAAGATAGCGTTGATACGCGTTGCTGAATCCAGCACAAAGTCGGGTGCATCACTGCTTTCTATGAGTACTTTATTAATCAAAATCGAATAAAACCATTAAAAATTATCAACATCATGTCATACATTCTGAATGGTGTGATAACCTTGCCGCCGTCCATGAACCAACTGAATTATTCCTAAACACGAAGTCGCCCAGTATATGAGCAAAGACTTGCATTTCAGTGCTGCCACAGGCATCCATCAAGGAGATCGTGCGTCGCAACAAGACAGGGTTCATATTTTTAAAAACAAACGCGAACCGAAATGTCTTTTAGTCATCGTTGCCGATGGCATGGGAGGCGCATCAGGTGGACGCAAAGCCTCTGACCAAGTGATGCACACAGCCGAACAACTGTTTAAGTCATTTAACTCCACAACTGATGATGCAAGAAATTTGCTCGAAAAAATTGCCTTAGAAGCGCATCTGGTCATTGGTCTGACAGCCGTCACAGCTGAACAACAACCCCACAGCACATTCGCCGCGTTTTTGACCACCAGTACCGGAGAATGTTATTGGGCGCATGTGGGTGATTCACGTATTTACCATTACAACCATGCCACGCTAATCAAAAGAACATCTGACCATTCCTATGTACAAGCCCTTGTTGATTGCGGCGAACTGACCGAAGAAAAAGCACAACGACACCCAAAAGCCAACATATTGACACGCATCTTGGGTAGCAAAACACCCCCAACTGTCGACTTTCATCATGTGGCCAAAATAAAATCTGGCGATTGCTTTGTCGCTTGCAGTGATGGACTTTGGGCCTACTTCTCAGTACAAGAATTGGGACAAATACTTGCCAACTTGCCACCGCGTGAAGCAACTGAATTTTTGATTCAAAGCGCCAGAACCAGGAGCAACAAGCGCGGTGATAATTTGTCAATTGCGATCGTTAAATACGCTTAGTACGCAAGACTGATTTAACTAGCCAAACAAATTCTCGCATCACGTTTCGTGATCATTTCGGAATCGGCGACGGCAGTGGCAGTGGTGCAGCTTGTGGTTTACTGCGGTTTGCATTTCTTTCATCAATTGCATTTTTTCGGGCTTGTGCCGCGGCTACTTTGTTTTGGTATTTGGCTGCGTTCACGCTTTCTTGTTTGCCTTTATCTGCACGTCGATTCGCTTTTTTGGTCGATTCAATTTTTTTCTTATCGGTCTGATTCACTCGCAACTTGGCTTTTGCTTCGGCTTGGGTTAGCTTTTGCTGTTGTTTTTGCAGTTGCGTCACGTTTGCTTGCTCTTCCTTATTACGCTGGGCATCAGTCGATTGATTCTGCTCTGGTGTTTGTGATTGTGAATTCTCAGTAGGAGATTTAGTCGGTTTGCTTTCAATTTTGGCTTTTTTCAATGCACGCTCTTGCTCATTCAAAACCAATTCTTTCTGTTTGATATTTGCTAGCGCCTTTGTCTTTTGATGCTTGGCATCATTGATACAAGGGGTTGCTACAAATTTTTGCAAACAAAGCCGTTCTTTTTCTTTGTAGCTGGATTCAATTTCAGCTTTTTCTTGGCGAATCAGTATTCTTGATTGTTCTATTGAGGTTTTTGTATTATTTTGCGCTGTAGCCGGCGTGATATATGCGTATATTGCTATTAAATATATAGCAATTTGAATTAAAGAATGAGGCAAATAGGTATGGATTGACATTGTGAATGAATTTAAACCAATTGCGTATCGACCAAACGTCTGTCCGTATTCAAGTATTCGATCGACTGCATCTCATTGATACGCGATACGGTTCGGACAAATTCATGTGCCAATGGCCCTTCTGTGTACAAAGCTTCGGGTTGAACATCTGCTGACATTACCAGCTTCACTCGTCTATCGTACAGCACATCAATCAGCCATGTAAAGCGACGTGCTTCACTGGACATACGGGGTGGCATGTATGGCACATTGCTCAGTAACACGGTGTGAAATTGCTCAGCGATTTCGAGGTAATCATTTTGCGATCGAGGTCCACCACACAAAACTTTAAAGTCAAACCAAACCACACCCGGTGCTTTGCGTCGCGCTTTAATTTCACGCGACTCAATGTGCATGATGGGATTTTCGTCGGGAGATGCCGTCAGCAATTCAAATGATTTGGTCATCGCCAAATCAGCATCTTCGCCACATGGCATGAGATAACTGTGTATTTGTGCCAAAGTTTGTTGCCTGTAATCGGTACCGTTATCGACATTGACCACGTCCAATCGCGTATTGAGTAATTCGATGGCTGGCAAAATTCGGTCTCTGTGCATGCCGCCTGGATACAAATCACTTGGTTTGAAATTGGATGTGGTGACAAAACCGACCCCATGCTTGAATAGTGCATCGAGTAGGCGATACAAAATCATGGCATCGGTGATATCGGCCACATGAAACTCGTCAAAACAAATCAATTTATAGCGCGTTGCCATGCGCTTGGCCAAAACATCCAATGGATTGGCTATGCCTTGCAAATCCCGTAACTCACGATGCACCTCGCGCATGAATTCATGAAAATGCAAACGAGTTTTGCGTCTCAATGGCACAGCTTGATAAAAGCAGTCCATCAAAAAACTTTTGCCTCGCCCTCCCCCGCCATACAAATACACGCCGCGTGGTTCATCGGGGTGGTTCACCAATTTTTTGAGCGCATTCGAGCGTTGAACTTTGTAAGCGGACCAGTCTGCAGCACACCGGTCCAGCACCTCGATGGCGTGGATTTGCGCAGGGTCGCTGCTGAAGCCTCGCTCCAACAACTCTGCTTCGTAAACCGCACGTACTGTTTGCGACATAGGGGTATGTCTGCGATTTTAAAAATTCAAAGTGCGTTTATCTACTGCCAAGGCAGCTTCTTTGGTTGATTCACTCAAAGTGGGGTGACCGTGGCAAATGCGGGCAATGTCTTCGCTACTGGCTCTGAAAGCCATGGCCATCACGCATTCGGCGATCAGTTCACTGGCTTGCGGACCCACAATATGCGCGCCCAGCACTTCGTCGGTCGTCGCATCAGCCAAGATTTTGACCATGCCGGTGGTATCGCCTAAAGCGCGTGCACGGCCATTGGCCAAGAAAGGAAAGCTACCAGCTTTATACGCCACGCCATCCGCTTTGAGCTGTTGCTCGGTGCGACCCACCCAAGCAATTTCAGGGTGGGTGTAAATAATCCACGGCGTCGTGCCAAAGTCCACGTGTCCGTGTTGACCTGCAATGCGCTCAGCCACGGCAACGCCCTCTTCCTCAGCCTTGTGTGCCAACATCGGACCACGCACCACGTCACCAATCGCCCAGACATTGGGCAGGTTGGTTTTGCAGTCTGCATCCACCGTAATCAGACCCCGTTCGTCCACCACCAAGCCCACCGCTTGCGCGTTCAAGCCGTCAGTATTGGGTACACGACCAATTGAGACGATCAATTTGTCCGCATCCAGCGTTTGTGCCACACCTTTGGCATCGGTGTAGGCAATGTTCACACCCTTTTTAGCAACTTTGACATCACCAACCTTGACGCCTAATTCAATCTTTAAACCTTGCTTGTCGAAAGCTTTTTTTGCCTCTTTTGCAATTTGTTCATCCACTGCAGCAAGGAATGTTGGCATACCCTCCAAAATTGTCACCTCAGCGCCCAAACGGCGCCAAACACTGCCCATCTCCAAGCCAATCACACCAGAGCCAATCAATGCCAGTTTCTTTGGCACAGCCGTTAAAGCCAGCGCGCCGTCATTGGACAAAACCGTTTGTTCATCAAAAGGCACACCGGGCAATGCACGTGCGTTAGAACCGGTTGCCACAACGACGTGAGTCCCAGTGATCTCTTGCACCGTTTTGTCATTACCAGTCACTGTCAAGGTGTAGACACCCGCATCGGCCTTGGCAAAAGCTGCACGGCCGTGAAAGAAAGTGACCTTGTTCTTTTTAAACAAATACAAAATGCCGTCGTTGTTTTGTTTGACAACGCCGTCTTTGCGCGCAATCATCTTGGTCACGTCCATTTTGACGTCTTTGGCGCTGATACCATGTTCTGCAAAATGCAAGTTGGCGTGCTCATAATGTTCACTCGATTGCAACAGCGCCTTTGAAGGAATGCAACCCACATTGGTACACGTGCCGCCCAATGCAGGCTTGCCATCCTTACCAGTAGCCGCATCCACACAGGCCACCGTTTTACCCAACTGCGCAGCTCGAATAGCCGCAATATAACCACCAGGACCACCACCAATAACGACCACATCAAATTGCTTACTCATAAATTCCTCACATCAAAGTTAAAATTGCTGAAAGTAACTGCATTTCCAGCAAACACCCCGGAACTGGCTATGCCAGGCCGTTGGTGTTGCCCCCTGCAAGGGGGGAGGCGCAGCCTGGGGGTGTTCAAATATCAAACAGCAAACGTGCTGGATCTTCCATCGCTTCTTTCATGGCAACCAAGCCAAGTACAGCTTCGCGACCGTCAATGATGCGGTGGTCATAGCTCATGGCGAAATAGTTCATGGGTCGGATGACAATTTGGCCGTTTTCAACAACTGCCCGATCTTTGGTCGCATGGATACCCAAGATGGCGCTTTGCGGTGGATTGATGATGGGTGTAGACAACATGGAGCCAAACGTTCCACCATTGCTGATAGAGAAAGTTCCGCCCATCATCTCATCCATACCCAATTTGCCGTCACGTGCTTTAACGCCAAATTCTGCAATTTTCTTTTCAATATCGGCAAAACTCATTTGATCCGCATTGCGCAAAATAGGCACCACCAAACCGCGTGGTGAGCCAACTGCAATGCCAATATCAAAATAACCATGGTAAACAATGTCATTGCCATCTACGCTGGCATTCAAAACTGGAAATTTCTTCAAGGCATGCACCGCAGCTTTGACAAAGAAACTCATGAAACCCAGTTTCACACCGTGTTCTTTTTCAAATCGTTCTTGCATGCGCTTGCGCATTTCCATCACCGGCGCCATGTTGATTTCGTTGAATGTGGTCAAAATGGCATTGGTCGATTGCGATTGCAGCAAACGCTCAGCCACGCGCGCACGCAAGCGGCTCATCGGCACGCGTTGTTCAGGTCGCTCACCCAAATCCAATGCTTTGGCCGCCACCGGTGGCAAAGATTTATTGGCATTTAGGCCTGTAGCCGGCATATTTGATGCCTGAGGTGCTATCATATTTGTAGCATTTGCAGCCCCTGATGCAACGGCACCAATGACGTCACCTTTGGTGACACGTCCGTCTTTACCAGTACCTGTTACAGCACCCGCTGCCAAGCCATTGTCGGCCATCATCTTTGCTGCCGCTGGCATTGCAACACCTGCCATGCTGTTAGAAGTTGCCGCTGTGACCGCAACCACTGGTGCTGCGGGGGCAGGTGCAGACGCTGCTTTTGGTTCAGCAGCAGTGGCGCCTGCTTTGCCTTCGGTGTCAATGCGTGCGATCAATTGCTCGGCAACGACGGTGGCGCCATCGCCTACCAAAATTTCTGACAACACGCCACTGCTTGGCGCTGGCACTTCCAGCACCACTTTGTCGGTTTCAATTTCAATCAAAATTTCATCTGCAGTGACCAAATCGCCAGCTTTCTTCTTCCAAGTCAGCATGGTGGCCTCAGCCACAGATTCAGACAGTTGCGGTACTTTTACTTCTGTTAATGCCATGATGTTTATTCCGTGTTTCTATATTTATTGAGGGTTTGTTTGAAGTTTGTATCAGCTTCAATACAAAACCGTTTAATTTGATTAATTGATGTAATTTATTTACTTGATTAACTTTATTTTGTTAAGACAAAGCCTTTGAGTTTGCTGAATGCGGCTTCAACCAGTCCCTTTTGCTGCTCTTGGTGTAAATGCGCATAGCCAACTGCTGGTGAGGCTGATGCTGCACGCCCCGCGTAACCCAGCTTTTGACCTTCCAACATGTTTTCATGAATGTAGTGCTGCACAAAGAACCAAGCACCTTGGTTTTGTGGCTCGTCTTGACACCAAACCACATCGGTGGCGTTGGGGTACTTTTTAATCTCTGTTGCAAACGCCTTGTGCGGGAATGGATACAACTGCTCCACGCGAATGATGGCGGTATCGTCATGCCCTGCCTCTTCCCGTTTTTTCATCAAGTCGTAATAGACCTTGCCTGAACAAGCCACGATACGTTTAACTTTATCGGCTTTGAGCGTTTTGTGCTCTGGAATAACCGTTTGGAACATGCCCTTGGTGAATTCGGAGACGGGAGAGCTCGCATCTTTATGCCGCAACAATGATTTGGGCGTGAAAATAACCAATGGTTTGCGCAAATTGCGCACCATTTGGCGGCGCAGCACATGGAATATTTGACTGGCAGTTGTTGGCTGCACAATTTGCATATTGGTGTCAGCTGCCAGCTGCATGAAGCGCTCTAAGCGTGCGGAGCTGTGCTCCGGACCTTGGCCTTCATAACCATGTGGCAGCATCACAGTCAAACCATTGACTCGTCCCCATTTCACTTCGCCGCTGGCGATAAATTGATCAATCACCACTTGTGCACCATTGGCAAAGTCACCAAACTGCGCTTCCCAAATGACCATGGTGTTCGGGTCGTTTGAAGCGTAACCGTATTCAAACGCCAAGACCGCTTCTTCAGACAAAATCGAATCAATCACCACAAAAGGGGCTTGCCCATCGGCCACATTTTCCAATGGCACATATGTGCCTGTATCCCATTTTTCACGATTTTGGTCATGTATCACAGCGTGGCGGTGCGTGAAGGTGCCACGTCCGCAGTCCTCACCCGATAAGCGAACGGGATAACCACTGGCCACCAGAGAAGCAAATGCCATGTGCTCGCCCATGCCCCAATCCACTGGCAAATCACCACGTCCCATCGCCGCTCTGTCGTCCAAAACTTTTTTAACCAAGTTATGCGGTGTGACCGATTCTGGAATGGTGCTGATTTTTGTCGCCAAACGTTTCCATTCAGCCATTGGGATTGCAGTGTCACCTGCATCGGTCCATTTTTTTCCGATGAACGGCGACCAATCCACCGTGTATTTCGCTCTGAAATTACTTAAAACCGGCTCACTCAATCGTTTGCCACTGTCTAAGGCCGCGCGGTATGACTTCACCATGTCGTCACCCAAGCTTTCTCCCAGTCCTTGTGCTGCCAACTTGTCCGCAAACAATTTGCGTGTTCCGGGGTGGGCTGCAATTTTCTTGTACATGAGCGGCTGTGTCAGTGCGGGTGTGTCTTGCTCGTTATGACCTAATTTGCGGAAACAAACAATATCCAACACCACGTCGGCTCTGAACGTCATGCGGTATTCCAAAGCCAGTTGCGTTGCCAACACCACCGCCTCTGGGTCATCCCCATTCACATGCAATACAGGTGCTTCGACCATTTTCACAATGTCGGTACAAAACACACTGGAACGCATGTCACGTGGGTCAGATGTGGTAAATCCAATTTGGTTATTGATGATGATGTGCACCGTACCGCCCGTCGAGTAACCGCGGGTTTGCGCCAATGCCATGGTTTCTTGGTTAACACCTTGTCCACCAAAAGCCGAATCACCGTGTACCAAGACCGGTAACACTTGTTTGCCCAATGGATCAGCACGTCTGTCCATGCGTGAACGAACAGAGCCCTCAACTACAGGATTCACAATCTCTAAATGCGAAGGATTGAATGCCAATGACAAATGCACAGGACCGCTGGGGGTTGACACATCTGAACTGAAACCTTGGTGGTATTTCACATCGCCGGCAGGTAAGTCTTCGGGTGCCGTGTGCTCAAACTCCGCGAACAAATCGGCGGGTAGTTTGCGCATGGTATTCACCAGCACGTTCAAGCGTCCGCGATGTGCCATGCCAATCACCACCTCTTGCACACCTTGCGCACCAGACATTTGTATCAACTCGTCCATGGCTGCGATGAAACTTTCGCCACCTTCTAGCGAAAAACGCTTTTGACCTACGTATTTGGTGTGCAAATAGCGTTCCAAACCTTCGGCAGCCGTTAAACGCTCTAGGATATTTTTCTTCTTTTCAGCAGTGAAATTGGGTTTACTGCGAATGCTTTCTAATTTTTCTTGCCACCAGCGCTTTTCAGATTGTTCGCTGGTGTACATGAATTCAGCACCCAATGTGCCGCAATAGGTTTCGCGCAAAGCGTTGAGCAACTCACGCAAAGGCATGGTTTTCTTGCCAAAGAATGTATTGCTGGTATCAAAAACGGTTTCTTGATCTGCATCGGTAAAACCGTAGTAAGCCGGATCCAAATCAGGGATATTCGGGCGCTCTGTGCGTTTGAGTGGATCTAAATCAGCCCAGCGTTGTCCCACATTGCGATAAGCAGCAATCAACTGTTGCGCTGCGGTGCGCTTGCGGCCCATTTCAGAGTCTGTACTGGCCATAACCACTTTGGTACCGCCTTGTTTGGCGCGGTCTGCAAAAGCGTTAATGACGGGCAAATGCGGCACATCTTTGGCATTGGTGCCGTCGACAGCAGGCACATATTGCAATGCATCAAAGTACTCACGCCAGCTTTCTGGAATGCTCGCAGGATTAGCCAGATAGTTTTCGTACATCTCCTCAACATAAGGCGCATTGCCACCAAATAAGAAGGTATTGCCTGAATAGGCATGATAGACAGACGCAGCAGATGGCGTCGCAGGTGCTTGACTCATATTTCGCTTATCTCCATTCCCCTGAAGGGAACATTAGTTCAGTTTTAATAAACCTTCCGCAACACGGCTTAACCGATTAGCGGATGCGACTGTGGCAGGAAGGGCCTAGGTAACACGCATGAATTATGACAGTAATAGTTCAAAACTACAATTTAATTTATAGGTTTAGTTGCGTTTATTGATGAAATTACGCGACATGCTTATTGCAAACTTACTGCGATGTTGGCAATCAATCAATTAACACGGCATCAATCGGTTGCCTTGAGTTGTTCAAGGCAAAAATCTCGACCAGCACATCCTTACGCCATTTCCCAATCATGCAATCATAATTTGCCAATGCTATGCATTTTATAGCAGTATAGGCAATAAATACGCCGGATACAGCCATTTTTAATACAAATATTTGCGCAACCTGATTTTTCTAGCTTGTAGCCATATTTCCACACCCTCATTTAGACCGCATGCATCGCATCACTTGCAACTAAAATGCCTATTTAGTTGTTTTTTCGGAGAACCTTGTATGACCACTTTCGTCGAAGCCGCTTCACCGCATGTGATGAACACCTATGGCCGTGTGCCAATGGCGCTGTCTCATGGGCAAGGCTGCCGACTGTGGGACATGAATGGCAAAAGTTACATTGATGGTTTGGGCGGCATTGCGGTCAACACCTTGGGGCACAACCACCCTAAGCTGGTACCGGCTTTGCAAGACCAAATCAGCAAGATCATCCACAGCAGCAATTACTACCATGTGCCAGGGCAAGAGATTTTGGCGAAAAAACTCGTCGAACTGTCTGGCATGACCAACGTGTTCTTTTGCTGCACGGGCTTAGAGGCCAATGAAGCGGCCTTAAAACTTGCACGCAAATATGGCCATGACAAAGGCATTGATAGACCCGAAATCGTGGTTTACGACAAAGCATTTCATGGCCGCAGCATTGCGACACTCAGTGCCACGGGCAACCCCAAAGTCCAAGCGGGTTTTGGCCCTTTGGTAGAAGGTTTTATCCGCGTGCCACTGAACGACATCGAAGCACTCAAGAAAGCCACCGCCGGCAACAAAAACATCACCGCTGTGTTCTTCGAAACCATTCAAGGCGAAGGCGGCGTTAACCCCATGCGCATTGAGTACCTGCAGCAAGTGCGCAAATTGTGCGATGAAAACGATTGGCTCTTGATGATTGACGAAGTGCAATGCGGCATGGGACGCACAGGCAAATGGTTTGCCCACCAATGGGCTGGCATTGTGCCGGATGTGATGCCACTGGCCAAAGGATTGGGAAGCGGCGTACCGATTGGCGCCGTCGTAGCGGGCCCTAAAGCAGCCCATATTTTCCAACCCGGCAACCATGGCACCACTTTTGGCGGCAACCCACTGGCCATGCGTGCGGGTATCGAAACCATTCGCATCATGGAAGAAGAAGGCTTATTGGCTCACGCCGCCAAAATGGGAAATTACTTCAAAGCCGAGTTGATCAAAGCATTTGCTGGCAACAAGGGTGTCAAAGAAATTCGTGGACAAGGATTGATGATCGGCATCGAACTGACCAAACACTGTGGCGAGTTGGTTAAACAATGTGCAGACAATGGTTTGCTTTTGAGCGTCACTGCGGATACGGTCATTCGCTTGGTGCCGCCGCTCATCATCACGCAAGCTGAGATTGACGAAATCATTGCGATTTTGACGCCGCTGGTTAAAAAATTATTGGCGACAACAGCGTAAATGACCAGCATGACCATGACCGATAAGCCATTGAAGCACTACCTGCAGTTCAGCGATTTCACCGCCAGCGAATACGCGTATATTTTTGAACGTGCCGCGCTGATTAAAAAGAAGTTCAAAGCCTACGAAAAGCACCAGCCACTGACTGACCGTACCTTGGCCATGATTTTTGAAAAAGCTTCGACCCGCACGCGCGTGAGCTTTGAAGCCGGCATGTACCAAATGGGGGGGTCGGTTGTGCATTTGACGACCGATGGCAGTCAATTGGGCCGTGCCGAGCCCATCGAAGACAGCGCAAAAGTGATCAGCCGCATGGTCGATTTGGTGATGATTCGCACCTACGAGCAAACCAAAATCGAACGCTTTGCCGAACATTCGCGTGTGCCCGTCATCAACGGCTTGACCAACGAATTTCACCCTTGCCAAATCTTGGCGGACATCTTCACTTACATCGAACACCGTGGCGATATTCGTGGCAAAACCGTAGCTTGGGTGGGCGATGGCAACAACATGGCCAACACCTGGTTGCAAGCCAGCGAGATATTGGGCTTTAACGTGCATGTCAGCACACCCAGTGGCTATGAGGTGGACCAAGATGTGGCAGGACTGCGTTCAAACGAAAGCTACAAAGTTTTCAAAGACCCGATGCAAGCCTGCGCAGGCGCAGACTTGGTCACCACCGACGTGTGGACCAGCATGGGCTATGAAGCCGAAAACGAAAAGCGCAAAACCGCTTTTGCAGCGTGGTGTGTCGATGAAGACATGATGAACAAAGCCAAACCCGATGCCCTGTTCATGCACTGCCTACCCGCGCACCGCGGTGAAGAAGTGCAAGCCGAAGTGATCGATGGCCCGCAATCGGTGGTGTGGGATGAAGCCGAAAATCGACTGCATGTGCAAAAAGCCTTGATGGAATACCTGTTGTTGGGCAAACAAGCCTAAAGAAGCGCGGCTTACCGCATGCTAAACGTCAGCATGCCACAGCAAAGCAAGAAAAAATATCTGGCATCTATGCTGGAGCAGGAGGCTTTTTAACGTTTGACATGTGCGGCTCTCGAAGGCAGCGCGTTCTTTACCCAGAATGAAATGAGGGCCAAGCCTGCGCTGCCTCCGCGAGCCTGCTCGATGGTAGGGCTAGACCTCAGCGCGAGTGATCTACTCGACAAGCTTGTTCTCAATAGCATACATCTTGCCCTTCAACGTGATCTCGATATATGCAGGCGTCACTTCTCTAATAAGCCCGGCGGTTTTGGCTTGCTCAAGAAGAATATCCAGCATCGTCCGCGAACCCGGCCAGCTTTCTGCCATGTACTTGTAGGCTATATAGTGGTTGTAGCGCACGCTCTCGAAAACGCTCAAGAGATGTGCCATCAACTCCAGCAATGCATCACCGCTACGTTTTGGGGTTCCTGCGACTGGCTCAAATGGACTTGTTGAGATCTCTGGCTTCTGGAATAGAGGTGCGTTGTGAATGGTGCGGGTCAAGTTATCAAATGACTCCTCAAACTGATCCTCACGCGAGAAGTCCAGGAACATCTTTGTATTCAAAAACACGGGGACAAGGTAGGTACCTTCTTGGCGCACTATTGGGATCACCTTGTTGGAATCGACCTTCTTCATCAGGTCTGCTGTGACAATCATTTTCTCGTAGCCAACCCCGCCAGTCCCGGCATTTGCCTTTTCAACATAGTTCCCAGTGCAAACCATGAGGACGCGATCTGCTTTGGCAAGATTTCGTTCCATAAAGAGCGGAATGTCATCACCCGGGCCAAGATCCCATTGATCCAGCGCGGCGTCAACACCAACTTTCCGTAATCGGGTAGCCAATTCCAGAACCCACTTTTTGTGAGCTTGGGAGTCATGTGAGTAGGAGACGAAGACTTTCGGTATGGTCATGAAATGTGGCCGTGTGCTCAGATTGACGGAATATGAGGCCTAACGCAATTTATACCGCAATACCAGCAACATAATCTGACGTTTGCGTATTAATCTGGTCATTTGAATCTCCTGAGAATGGCTTGTTTATTGTTTTGCTTAAATGTTAGTTTAGCTGAATAAATTTCATTAACGCATAACTTTTTACGTATTCATCCATCGACAGGCTCAGGATGAACGGATTCGGATGCGCGGATTGGATGGAAGTGTGGTGATTGTGGATTCCCACCTATGCTGGAATGACGGGTAAATTGCGTTGATCTGAGCAGGTGGCGTTGGTGCGGGTAAGCGGTGTTGGCACGAGAAGACAGGTGCCAAATTGGGCTCTAGCCGGCGTGTTTATTGCCTAGAGTGCTATTTATTTTATAGCGTTGTTAAAATCTAAAAAATAGCTACAGCCGGCGTATTTATTGCCTACTTTGCTATCATAAGCGTAGCATTCACATCTTGAGCAATGGATTGGCGGGAGGCCTGCAAAGTCATCGGTGTGATTTATGCGATAATCCGTCTGCTGTGAACGCCAGTTTGTTCGCAGCCACAGCAAGCTGCTGTTTCTCTTTGATACCCCATCTGCCCTTTACTGGTCCGGACTTTACCGCGACAGGCTGATTCCCAAGCGCTCTGGAAGAGCGCCAATTTACTTAACTGACTCATGAAATTTGAAGAACTGAACTTGGCTCCTGCCATTTTGAAAGCCGTACTCGAACAAGGCTACGACACCCCTACCCCCATTCAAGCCCAAGCCATCCCCAGCATACTTGCTGGTCGCGACCTCTTAGGCGGTGCACAAACCGGAACCGGTAAAACGGCTGCATTCACTTTACCCGTGTTGCAAAAACTATCGGTTGGCGAACGCCCAAAAAGCAAATTCAACGGCATCGGCATACGTGCTTTGGTGCTGACACCGACTCGAGAGCTGGCTGCCCAAGTGGAAGAATCCATTCGCACCTATGGCAAATACCTGGATCTCACATCCACCGTGATATTTGGCGGCGTGGGCATGAACCCACAAATCAGCAAACTCAAAAAAGGCGTTGATTTATTGGTGGCGACACCTGGACGTTTGTTGGATTTGCAACAACAAGGCATGCTCGATTTGGGTCAAGTGGAGATGCTCATCTTGGACGAAGCCGATCGCATGTTGGACATGGGCTTTATCCACGATGTCAAAAAAGTCTTGGCTTTGGTGCCCAAACAAAAGCAAAGCTTGCTGTTTTCTGCAACATTTAGCGACGAAATCCGCGATTTGGCAGCAAATTTGCTGAACGAGCCAGAGCAGATTCAAGTCACACCGCGCAACACCACCGTGCAGCGCATCACGCAGGTGATTCACCCGGTTGGACGCACCAAAAAGAAAGCACTGCTGGCGCACATCATCAAAGAAAACAATTGGAGCCAAGTGCTGGTGTTCACACGCACCAAATTTGGCGCCAACAACGTGGCAGAGTTTTTAGAAAAAAATGGCATCACCGCCATGGCACTGCATGGCAACAAGAGCCAAAGCGCACGAACCCAAGCCTTGGCAGGGTTTAAAAGCGGCGACGTGCGGGCTTTGGTGGCGACCGATATTGCTGCGCGTGGCATTGATATCGACGATTTGCCGCACGTGGTGAATTACGAAATTCCCAACGTCAGCGAAGACTATGTGCACCGCATTGGCCGCACCGGTCGCGCAGGGGCTGATGGACAAGCGATCAACTTTGTGTGCTTGGATGAAGAAGGTTTCATGAAAGATGTGGAAGCATTCACCAAGCAACAAATTCCAGTTCAATTCATTGAAGGTTTTGGCCCCGATGTGG
The DNA here is from genome assembly GCA_937863225.1 of uncultured Polaromonas sp. Classification (GTDB taxonomy): domain Bacteria; phylum Pseudomonadota; class Gammaproteobacteria; order Burkholderiales; family Burkholderiaceae_C; genus Aalborgiella. Next base: position 41,805 of record CALMEI010000074.1, on the reverse strand, counting down.
GTGAAAAGGCAGAACCTTTGGCCATGGGCCGTCAAACCATTTGGGGTGGATTGGGCAAACCACCCAGCCGCGAAGTGATGGCTGCGGCAGCCAGAGCTGCCCGTTCTGAAATGATGGACCGCGTACGCACCAAGCGTGCTGCTGGTGGTGGCCATAACGGTAATAACAACGGCAACCGCAACAACTCCAATGCGGGTGGCAACAACGCCAACCGCAACCCCAATCGCCCGCCCCAGCACAACCGCCCACGCCCAGCGCCTGCTGACGGTGGCGCTATGCGCGATGACAGAGACGTTTTTCACCCTCGCACCATCCGCCAGGATGCAGGCCGTAACGTGACAGGCTACAGCGCCAACAACCAAGACCGCCGCAACACAGCAGGCGGCCAACCTGACCCATTGCGCACCAGCGTCGACAGCATGGCTGGCGCAGGACGTCGCGGTGGTGGCAATCGTGGCGGCAACCGTTCAGGTGGCGGTGGGGGCTATCCTCCCCGTGGACCTGGCGGCAGTGGTGGACGACCACCGCGTTCGTTTGGTCGTTGATCATTTTGCACAAACAATCCGATTGGGCTATAGGCATCTGCTTTAGCCCTGTCAATTGCTCGATAAAATAGACGCCTCACATCCATTTTTTACCGTTTTAATTTAGGATTATTCATGTCTTCAGCTTCCATGTTCAGTACCGTCGAAATGGCACCACGCGACCCCATACTGGGATTGAACGAACAATTCAACGCCGACAGCAACCCCAATAAAGTGAACTTAGGCGTGGGTGTTTATTTTGACGACACAGGCAAATTGCCATTGTTGAAATGTGTTCAATCTGCTGAAGCCGCCATGGCTGCTGCGCCCAAAGCACGTGGTTATTTGCCGATTGACGGCATCGCCGCCTACGACGCTGGTGTCAAAGCCTTGGTGTTTGGCGCAGACAGTGAGCCAGTCAAATCAGGTCGCGTCGCCACCGTGCAAGCCATTGGTGGCACCGGTGGTTTAAAGATTGGCGCTGATTTTTTAAAGAAATTGAACCCAAACGCAAAAGTATTGATCAGCGACCCCAGCTGGGAAAACCACCAAGCCTTGTTCACCAACGCTGGCTTCAAAGTCGAAACCTACCGCTATTACGACGCGCAAACCCGTGGTTTGAATGTGGAAGGCATGTTGGCTGATTTGAAAGCCGCACCCGCAGGCACCATCGCCCTGCTGCACGCTTGCTGCCACAACCCAACTGGCTACGACATCAGCGCGGCACAATGGGACCAAGTCGTTGCCATCTGCAAAACCAATGATCTTGTGCCCTTCCTCGACATGGCCTACCAAGGTTTTGGCTACGGCTTAAAAGAAGACGGTGCGGTGATCCAGAAATTCGTTGATGCCGGTTTGAATTTTTTCGTCTCCACTTCATTCAGCAAGAGCTTCAGCCTGTATGGCGAGCGCGTGGGCGCTTTGAGCGTGTTGTGCGCCGACAAAGCCGAAACCGACCGCGTGTTAAGCCAACTCAAAATCGTCATTCGCACCAACTACAGCAACCCGCCAACACACGGTGGCAGCGTGGTGGCAGCGGTCCTGTCCAGCCCAGAATGGCGCCAACAATGGGAAGATGAGCTTTCTGAAATGCGCGTCCGCATCAAAGCCATGCGCACTGCCTTTGTTGAAAAACTCAAAGCCGCCGGCGTCAAACAAGACATGAGCTTCATCACCACCCAAATCGGCATGTTCAGCTACAGCGGTTTGAGCAAAGACCAAATGGTGCGCCTGCGCAACGAATTCGGCGTCTACGGCACCGACACAGGCCGCATGTGCGTGGCAGCGTTGAACAGCAAAAACATCGACTACGTTTGTGCAAGTATTGCCAAGGTCATGTGATTTAAAACGCTGTCAGTACAAAAGCCAAAGCCACCCAAGCGGTGGCTTTTTTCTGCCTAAAAAATGTGACCCAAAGCAGGTAAATACTCCCTGTGCAATCGGCTATAGTGCAAGTATCAAACGGATTTTGCCGTCTACACCACGTTAGGCAAACAAGCATATGGAATGACTATTCAATGACCCCAAAGCTGACACTTATCTATCAACTGGCCTCCTGGGTTTGTACCGGGTTAGCATGGACCAACAGCGCTGTCCTTTTATGGGATGGCAGTACAGGACACCTCCAGATGCAGTATCAAATCGTCACTTTCGCGGTCGCACTGCTGTTTGGTGTGCTTGGAGGCATCATGCTCGGGGTGGAAAGAAGTTTGAGTCGCATCTACCTAAACAGCGTCAATATTTCCATGAAGCAACCAGGAGCCGACTCGGTCGGTGCTTGGAGATTGCTCTACGTGTGCCTGATTACCGGATTGCTCTTCATTATTTTTGCAATGGCAAGCAGCCTAGTCGCGATCAGCGCAAGAATGCAGCAAGGTATGCATATCTTTGGATGAGCACCTTGGCTGAGATGCTCGATGTCCGCATCAAAGCCATGCGCACTGCGTTTGTTGAAAACTCAAAGCCGCCGGCGTCAAACAAGACATGAAATTCATCACCACCCAAATCGATATGTTCAGCTACAGCGTTTTGAGCAAAGAGCAAATGGTGCGCTTACTCAAGGAGATCAGCGTCTACGGCACATACACAGGTCGCATGTGCGTGGCGCGTTGAACAGCAAAAACATATATTACGTTTGGCTTCCATTGCCAATGTGATGTAACTACTTGGATACAGCAATTTTATATAGAAATAATACCTGTATACAGCGTATTTATTGCCTAATTAGCTATATTATTTGTAGCATATCTGAATACACATCCCCGTCATTCCCGCGAAGGCGGGAATCCACAAACGCCGCGATGGATACCCGCTTTCGCGGGTATGACAATTTTTTTAGCAGATGATTTCTGTTTAGCCAACGTACTTAAGCTATAGTGGAGTTAGCGAATCCATGCTTTTACTTGATCAAGTAAGCGAACAGTTTGCTAAGCGAGTTTGCAGGGATTCATGGGATTTTTATAACTGTGCAGCGAATCGATTAATTTCGAAACAAACCAGTAAACAAGCCATTTTCAGGAGTTGCAGATGATCAGATATTCCCTTAGGCTACAGATTATGTTGCAAGTATTGCGGTATTCATTACGTTTAACTCATCCACACAAGAGGTTGTCCAATGACTTATGAACGAATTCAACCCTTTCCGAATCCAGATGTTTTCAAGTTTCCAGAGCTTCGGGCTCTAACCTCTGTTTGGCGTGAAAAGAAGGAGCAACTTGAGGACGATGGTGCATATAAGGAGTTCATCAAGAAGCTACAACGAGAATGGGCAATTGAAACGGGTATTATTGAGCGCCTCTACACATGGGATCGAGGGGTCACTGAGGTCTTGATTGAACAAGGAATTGAGTCATCGATCATTTCGCACCGGGGCGGCGTTGCACAAAAAGACGCCGAACACATTCAAGTATTAATAAATGATCATCTCGGAATCGTCGAGGGCCTTTTTGGATACATAAAAGGCGAAGAACCAATCTCTGAATACTTCATCCGCGGATTGCAGGCTCAATTCACGGCACACCAAGACTATAGCGATGCGATTACCGAATCAGGTGAACTAGTCCAAGTTACCCTTCTTAAGGGGGAATACAAAACCCTGCCTAATAATCCACGCAGACCAAATGGCGAAATGCATGTATATTGCCCACCCGCGTTGACGAAAGAGGAGATGGAAAGCATGGTTCGCATGTACCGTGAGGCTGAATCAAGGTATACGCCGGAGGTTAGATCTGCATGGCTGCATCACAGGTTTACTCAGATACACCCGTTTCAAGATGGCAATGGTCGAGTTGCACGTGCGCTGGCAACGTTGGTATTTTTGCGTGAAGGCTTGTTTCCGCTTGTGGTACGAGAATCTGACCGCACAGAATATATTGATGCACTTGAAACAGCAGATGCCGGTGATTTGTCACCTCTAGTTTCATTTTTTGCTCGACGGCAAAGAGACTCCATACTCAAGGCGATTGGCCTTGAGCAGCAGGTTCAGCAAAGCAAGTATGCTGATCAGATTATTAGTTCTGCCTTAGAGCTATTGAAATCGAAATTCACAAAAGAAAAGCAAAAATTGTCCGCCGTTTTCGACCATGCAAACAAGCTCTATTCTGTCGTCGATGCCAAATTCAAAGAACTTGCTATTTCACTTGACAGCCAACTTCGTACGCTGACTCCCCCACAAAGACACACGTATCAAGCTCGTTCTAACGCCGCCAACAACACATCACCGCAACGGCACTATTTTCAAAAACAAATAGTAGAAACCGCAAACCAATTCGACTACTTTGCAAATGTTGACAAGCATCGTTCCTGGGTTCGATTGACGCTTACAACAGATCAAGAGTTTGATTATGTTGTCACCTTTCATGGATATGGCCCCGGTGACTCAGGAATACTCGCCGCTTCCGCATTCACTTACCTTAAGGCACCACGCGAGGATGGTGGCACGGAAACAGTAAGTCTTCATCCTGCTGCAACTGATCTGTTTCAGTTCAACTATGCCGAAACCTATGAAAGCACCCAAAAGCGGTTTTCCGAATGGCTTGAAAGCTCCCTTGCAATTGCGTTGGCAGAGTGGAAGAGGTCACTTCAAACCTAGCTATGTTCATAACCCATCATTCGAGCGACCCTACGTAAAAAGCCGCGCTGACCGGTGAACTCATTCCGTTAATCATAAAATTCGCCTATAGCCAGCGTATTCATTGTCTTTTTTGCTATAAAAATCATTGATTTTCCAGCATATACCGCTTAAACGTCAATAATTTCCGCTTGAGTTAAATATCTGATTGACAACAAAATAATAAGTCGGTATATTCCATACCAACTACTCGGTATGCAAATAAAATGGCGACTTCAAGAGCTTTAAGCGCGCATCAATCCAAAACCAAACTGCTGGATGCCGCGCTGCGCGTCATCCGCACCAAGGGCTATACGGGCACGACGATTGACGATATTTGCCATGCGGCTGGGGTGACCAAGGGCAGTTTTTTTCATCATTTCAGCAGCAAAGAAGAGCTGGCCGTCAGCGCGGCTAACTATTGGGCAGAAACGACCGATGGACTCTTTGCAACTGCCCCCTACCACGCCCACAGCGACCCGCTGGACCGCGTGCTGGGATATATCGACTTTCGCAAGACCATTTTGCAAGGCACATTACCGGAATTCACTTGTTTAGTCGGCACCATGGTGCAGGAAACGTATGACACGGTGCCCACCATTCGTGATGCGTGCGAGCGCAGCATCAGTGGTCATGCGGCGCACATCGCCGTAGACATTGCCGCTGCCATGCAACAACACAACATTCAAGCTGATTGGACAGCTGACAGCCTTGCCTTGCACACCCAAGCCGTGTTGCAAGGTGCGTTCATTCTGGCCAAAGCCAAAGGTACTGCCCACGTTGCCGCCGACAGCGTGGACCATTTGCGCAGATATGTCGAAATGCTGTTTGGGAAGTGCGCGTCAACAAAGACAGTTAATTAAACCAGTGAGTCGTGAATTTTAAATTTATCCACATAAAGAGGAGCAAAGCATGAAAATCAGCATTGAAACCGTCGTTAAAGCACCCATTGCCAAGGTTTGGGCCGCTTGGACGACACCGGGCGACATCAAGATTTGGAATACCGCTTCTGACGATTGGCACACCACCCAAGCCAGTGTGGATTTGCGTGTAGGTGGCGAATTCAGTTCACGCATGGAAGCCAAAGATGGCAGCTTCGGTTTTGATTTCGCAGGCACATACACCCAAATTGTGCCGAATGAATTGCTGGAATTTTCATTCGGTGACAGGTCGGCAAAAGTGGAATTTATCAAGAGCGAAGACGGTGTCACTGTGCGTGAAACTTTTGAAGCAGAAACCGAAAATTCAATCGAACAACAACGGCAAGGTTGGCAAGCTATTTTGAACAATTTTGCCAAACACGTTGAAGCCAAACAAGCAATTTAATTTCACCCCAAGGAGTAAATCATGAACTATGTCGATGGATACGTGATAGCAGTACCAACAGCCAGCCGCGAAGCCTATCGCAAGATGGCAGAAGCGATGGCGGTTGTTTTTAAAAAACATGGCGCGTTAAGCGTTGTTGAGAACTGGGGCGACGATGTGCCTGAAGGCAAACTCACCTCATTCACCATGGCAGTCAAACGCGAAGAGACTGAATCCATCGTCTTTTCTTGGATTACTTGGCCATCCCGCGCGGTGCGCGATGCAGCTTGGAAACTTTGCATGGAAGACCCGATCATGAAAGATGAATCATTGTTCAAAATCTTCGACGGCAAACGCATGATTTTTGGTGGTTTTGAAACAATTGTGCAGGCCTAACATCTAAAGGAGAACTGACATGAACCCAGTCGTCCATTTTGAAATGCCATACGTTGATCGTCAGCGCATCGCCATGTTTTATGAATCCGCATTCGCTTGGAAGCTAGAGATGCTTGGCGAAGACATGGGGAATTATGTTTTGGCAACAACCGCCATCGCCGATGCCAAAAAAGGCTCTGCTGCAGGCGCCATCAACGGTGGCTTTTATCCCAAAAAACCCGATTGGCCCGCGCAATACCCGTCAGTGGTGATTGGGGTAGATGACATAGTTGCGTCGATTAAAAAAGTCGCCCAAGCTGGTGGCGATGTTCTGGGAGAACCCTATGAGATTCCAGGCATCGGGCAGTATGTGTCTTTCATGGACACTGAAGGCAATCGGGTGAGCATGTTGCAACCGATGAGGCACTCCGTATGATTGCTAAAAACACCATCTGCCTTTGGTACAACGGCGATGCCGAAGAAGCAGCACATTTCTACGCAAAAACATTCCCCAACAGCTCGGTAGGCAGGGTAACCATTGCCCCTGGTGACTACCCATCAGGTCAGCAAGGTGATGTCTTAACTGTTGAATTTGTCGTCTGCGACATACCTTGCTTGGGGCTTAACGGTGGCCCCGGCTTGCCGCACACCGATGCTTTTTCATTCCAAATATCGACTGAAGACCAGGCTGAAACCGATCGTTTGTGGCATGCCATCGTCAGCAACGGCGGATCAGAAAGCGCGTGCGGTTGGTGTAAAGACCGTTGGGGTTTGTCGTGGCAGATCACACCGCGTGTATTGATTGAAGCCATTCAACACCCAAACCCAATCGTCGCCCAACGTGCCTTTAGCACCATGATGGACATGGTCAAAATCGATGTGGCCGCCATTGAAGCGGCAATCAAGATTGAAAATTAACCCGCCACAGCCTTAGGATCCATCCAAAACGGTTCCCAAATATGGCCATCAGGGTCGGTTAAAGCGCGGCTGTACATGAATCCCAGGTCTTGCTTGGGGTTGATGTCCGCTGTGCCACCATTGGCGGCGGCCAGTTCGTTCATGGTGTCTACTTCTTTGATGCTGTCCAAAGACAAAGCCAGCATCACTTCGCTTGATGTGGATGGGGGTATTGGGCGCTGAGTGAATCTGCGCCATGAACCGGTGGAATGCAACATGACATAAATCGCATCGCTCCACACCATGCATGCGGCATTGTCGTCGGTGAATTGTGGCTTGTTTTTAAAGCCCAAAGCATCGTAAAACGCCATCGACGCTTTGAGGTTATTGATGGGTAGGTTGATAAAGACGGCTTTAGACATGTGTACCTCCTGTAATTGATTGGGCGATTTTTGATCGCCTTTATTTATTGTCGTTATTTTGCGTGAGATAGTTGCCGCGATAAGAGTACCGCTTCGGCCAACGCAAAGTCTTCTGGGTAGGTAATCTTAAAATTTTGTGAACTGCCACGCACCAATTTTGGTGAAAAACCTTCACGTTCCATGGCACTTGATTCGTCGGTGATGACTTCGTCAGCAAGTTTGGCGGCTTCTAGAGCTTCTAGCAATGCACCCAATTTAAACATTTGCGGCGTTTGTGCCAACCATTTGTCGCTGCGGTCCAGTGTTTGCGCGACGCGACCAGACTCTTCATGTTTTAAGGTATCCGCCAGTGGCAAAGCCAGCAAGCCACCCACTTCGTCATCTTGGCAAGCTGCAATTAATGCATTGATTTGGTTCGGTGCAATCAGGCAACGAGCGGCATCGTGTACCAATACCCAGTCTGTCAATTGAGCGCCCTGCGTGCGCAACGCTTTTAAACCATTAAATACGGTATCAGCCCGCGTATTTCCTGCCTTATTAGCTATCATAACTGTAGCAAATGATTGCTTGCTGGTTTCTAATAACTCATCCACAATGCCATCGTCAGGCGCCACCACCACCATCACGCCTTGCAGTTGGCGTACAGCAGCAAACGCAGTCAATGTGTGCAAAATCATGGGCTGCCCTGCCAGTACGCGGTATTGCTTAGGTACTTGATTCGGCACTTGATTCAGCACCTCGCTTTGCGCTTCACTGTTTGCTCGTTTCCCTGTGCCACCGCAGGGTATCAATGCCCAAAGATTGGCGCGTTGTTGGCTCATTTTTTCGTCGATGCTCAAATTGGTCATCAGGCTATTCTAAAATGCATTGATTGATTTTTGAAGGTTTCATGGAATTACCCAAACTCTCTGTCGGCAAGCGTCACACGCTACCACGCCCCACCGGCTCATCAGACTCTCTCTTACTCGCACAACTGGCGCAACGCGACAAAGCGGCCAATCGCATCACGGCCATCATCACAGCAGATGCCAACGACGCACACCGGCTCTTGCAAGAAATCCCTTTTTTCGCGCCTGAAGTGCGTGTGGCTTTGTTTCCTGATTGGGAAACCTTGCCTTACGATGCCTTCTCACCGCACCAAGATTTAATCAGCGAACGCTTGGCCACGCTGTGGCGCATCAACCAGCACCGCAAAGACGATGGTGCGGACGTGGTCATTGTCCCCGCCACCACGGCGCTGTATCGACTGGCGCCACCGAGTTTCTTGGCAGCATATACCTTTGCCTTCACCGCCAAACAAAAACTGGATGAAGCCAAGCTCAAAGCGCAACTCACCTTGGCCGGCTATAACCATGTGACCCAAGTGGTCAGCCCTGGCGAATATACCGTGCGGGGCGGATTGATTGACTTATTCCCCATGGGCTCGCCCATGCCCTATCGCGTAGACCTGTTTGATGACGAAATTGACAGCATACGCACCTTTGACCCCGACACCCAACGCAGTCTGTACCCCGTGCCCGAAGTGCGCTTGCTGCCTGGGCGTGAATTCCCCATGGATGAGGACGCACGCACGCAATTTCGCAGCCGTTGGCGCGAGTTGGTAGAAGGCGACCCGAGCAAAAGCCGCGTCTACAAAGACATGGGTAACGGCGTGGCCACGGCCGGTATTGAATATTATTTGCCTTTGTTTTTTGCAGAAACGGCCACGGTTTTTGATTACCTGGGTAGCCAAGTGGACCAAGCCACCCTTGTCTTGCATGGCGACTTAGAACCTGCCTTTCAACATTTTTGGCAAGACACCAAAGAGCGTTACCGCTTGGTGCAAGGCGACCCCGATCGGCCCGCACTGCCACCCGAATCACTCTTTTTAAGTGCCGAACAGTTTTATGCGCGGTCCAAAGACTATGCACAGCTGGCCGTGCGTGCTACACCAGACCATGTGACCGCCTTCGCTGAATTCGCCACCCTGCCCGATTTGGCTGCTGTGCGAGGTGCAGACGAACCGTTGGCCAAGCTCAAAGCACACATTCAAAGCTCGCCACATCGCATGTTGGTGCTGGCTGAATCAGATGGCAGGCGCGAGAGTTTGCTGGACTTTTTGCGTGCCAGTCATTTGACACTGCCGGTTTTTGACAGCTTGGAAGAGTTTCAAACCAGCAGTGAAAAACTGGGCATTGCCACATCCGCATTGACCACCGGTTTCAGCTGGAATGAAAACGCGATTGATTTCATCACAGAAACCGAGCTCTTTGCCGCAGGCGCGGTCACGCGTCGACGCAAAAAGCAAGAGCAGGTCAGCGATGTGGAAGCATTGGTCAAAGATTTGTCTGAGCTCAATGTCGGCGACCCTGTGGTGCATTCTGCCCATGGTATTGGGCGCTACCGTGGCTTGGTGAATCTGGACTTAGGGCAAGTGCAAGCAGATGGGTCACCCGCATTGCAAGAATTTTTGCATTTGGAATATGCCGACAAAGCCACGCTGTATGTGCCAGTGAGCCAATTGCACCACATCAGCCGTTACACCGGCGTCAGTGCCGACGAAGCGCCGCTGCATCGCCTAGGGTCACCGCAGTGGGACAAAGCCAAACGCAAAGCAGCAGAACAAATTCGAGATTCGGCTGCTGAGCTGTTGAACATTTATGCCCGCCGTGCGGCGCGTGAGGGACATGCCTTTCGCTATTCGCCACAAGATTACGAAACCTTTGCCAATGATTTTGGCTTTGAAGAAACCGCCGACCAGCGCGCAGCGATACACAATGTGATTCAAGACATGATCAGCCCACGCCCTATGGACAGGCTGGTGTGTGGCGATGTGGGATTTGGCAAAACTGAAGTGGCATTGCGTGCCGCATTCATCGCCATCACCGGTGGCAAGCAAGTGGCGCTGCTGGCACCCACCACGTTGTTGGCAGAGCAGCACTATCAAACACTGGTTGACCGTTTTGCCAAGTGGCCGGTCAAAGTGGCCGAAATGAGCCGCTTTCGCACGGCCAAAGAAATCTCAACTGCGATCAAAGGTATAGCTGACGGCACCATCGACATCGTGGTGGGCACGCATAAACTGCTCAGCAAAGACGTGAAATTTGAACGCTTAGGGCTGCTCATCATTGACGAAGAGCACCGTTTTGGCGTGCGCCACAAAGAAGCCATGAAGGCCCTGCGTGCCGAGATTGATGTGCTGACTCTGACCGCAACACCCATACCTCGAACCTTGGGCATGGCGCTGGAAGGGCTGCGTGATTTAAGTGTGATTGCCACTGCACCACAGCGTCGATTGGCCATCAAAACCTTTGTGCGCACCGAGAGCAACGGCGTGATTCGTGAAGCGGTGCTGCGCGAGTTGAAGCGCGGCGGGCAGGTTTACTTTTTGCACAACGAAGTCGATACCATTCAAAACCGCAAAGAACGGTTGGAAGAAATTTTGCCCGAAGCACGCATTGCCATCGCCCACGGGCAGATGCCAGAGCGTGAACTGGAGCGCGTGATGCGCGACTTTGTGGCACAACGCTACAACTTGCTCTTGTGTTCCACCATCATCGAAACGGGTATTGACGTGCCCACGGCGAATACGATTGTGATGGCGCGTGCCGACAAGTTTGGCTTGGCACAATTGCACCAATTGCGCGGCCGCGTGGGACGCAGCCACCACCAAGCCTACGCTTATTTGATGGTGCCAGATATTGAAGGATTGACCAAGCAAGCGGGTCAGCGCCTAGAAGCGATTCAACAAATGGAGGAACTGGGTAGCGGCTTTTATTTGGCCATGCACGACCTTGAAATTCGCGGCACAGGCGAGGTGCTGGGCGAAAACCAATCGGGCAATATGCTGGAGATCGGTTTTCAGCTGTACAACGAAATGCTGTCTGAGGCTGTGCGTTGCTTAAAGGCTGGCATAGAGCCTGATTTGATGGCACCCACCCATGTCACCACCGAAATCAACCTGCATTCTCCCGCGCTGTTGCCCAATGACTATTGTGGCGATGTGCATTTGCGCCTGAGCTTTTACAAAAAGCTCGCCACCGCTAAAAATACGGATCAAATCGACGCCCTGCTAGAAGAAATTGTGGACCGCTTTGGCAAACTGCCGCACCAAGCGCAAACCTTGTTGGACGTACACCGCCTGCGCGTACTGGCCAAAGATTATGGTGTGGTGAAGGTGGATGCAGCGCCCGGTGTCATCAACATCAGCTTCAAACCCAACCCGCCGGTCGACCCCATGAGCATCATCCAACTCATCCAAAAAAACCGACACATCAAACTCACCGGCAATGACAAGCTGCGCATCGAACGTGAACTTCCTGAAGCCAAAGACCGCGCCCTGCTGGTGCGTGATGTGTTGCGGAATTTGGTGTTGGTCAAACAAACACCTGCTGCCATTGATGCCAATCCGGTCCGTTCAATGTGACTGCCACTTTTGTGAAACAATAAGCCCTCTCGTCAACCCAACACTTACATCTAAAAAGGAAGCACCATGACCACTCTTTACTTCTCCCCTGGCTCTTGTTCACTCGTGCCACATATCGCCCTTGAAGAATTGGGTATTCCATTTACCCCACAGCGTGCACCACGACCCGGTGCTGACGGGCACGCAGACTACATGAAAAACATCAACCCCACGGGCGCTGTGCCCGCATTGGTATTGGACGATGGCAAAATCATCACTCAAAATGTGGCCATTGTGGATTACCTATCCGGCCAAAAAGCGGGGGGTAATTCTGTACTGCCCGCGCAAGGCAGCTACGCACGTTCACAAGCCATGCGCTGGTTGAGTTTTGCCAACTCTGACATTCACCCCAAGTTCAGCCCTATGTTTGGCCCAGGGCGTTTTGTCACAGATGAAACCAACCACGCCGACCTGAAAGCCAATTGCAGCAAAGCCATCATGGGTTTGTTCGCCATGGTGGATGAACAATACCAACAGCGTGAATGGATCGCCGGCGAATTCAGCGCTGCTGACGTTTATTTGTATGTGGTGATGCGCTGGGCCATTGGCATGAAATTCCCCGTCGAAAACCTCAAAGCCTACCGCAGCATGGTTGACCGCATTCAAACCAAAGACAGTGTCAAACGCGCTTTGGCGACACAAGGCATTCAACCGGTTTAACCTGCTGGGTAAGATCAAACGCCGACCTCGGTCAAAGCATATTTTATTAGGTATTTCAGGCTGTAGGCGGCGTATTTATTGCCTATACAGCTATCATATTCATAGCAACAACTATGCCCTCTTTTGAAATTTCCCCTGGCCTGGTCATTCAAGGCTTCAAGCCGCCTTTGAAGCTGAGTCAATTCAAACTCATCGCGTTTGACATGGATTCAACCTTGATCAACATTGAGTGCATTGACGAAATTGCAAATGCGGCGGGTAAAAAGGCTGAAGTTGCCGCGATCACCGAGGCAGCCATGCGCGGCGAGATTACGGACTTTAAGGACAGTTTGCGGCGCAGGTTGGCGCTTTTGAAAGGGGTGAGTGCACAGAGTTTGGATACTGTTTACACACAACAGCTGCAAATTAACCCAGGTGCCCAAGCACTGATTGAGGCTTGCCAAGCAGTGGGAATGAAAGTATTACTGGTCAGTGGTGGCTTTACCTATTTTGCGGACAAGGTGAAAGCGCGTTTGAACATTGATTTTGCCAAATCCAACATGCTTGAAATCCAAGAAGGTAAATTAACCGGTAAGCTAATTACACAAGCTTGGGGTGAAATTTGCGATGGTGAGGAAAAGCGCCGTACCGTGCTGTCTACCTGCGAAACATTGGGCATTACACCCGCGCAAGCCATTGCCATGGGCGATGGTGCCAACGATTTACCAATGATGAAACTGTGTGCCGATGCGGGTGGTTTGTCGGTCGCCTACCATGCCAAACCCAAGGTACGTGAGCAAGCCATGGTGGCCATCAACGCAGGTGGTTTGGATACACTTTTGCAAGTTTGTGTGACATAGTGCATTAAAATTGTGTCATAACTTATGAAATCAAACCAAATGACCCGAATCACAAAAGCCTTATTTGCCACAACTTTCCTCAGTGCCACAGTGACAGCACACGCTACTTTGGTTTTTGGGGTAACAGAGGGTGTGACATACCGCGCATCCGACGCAGAAATTGAAGCCAAATTTGCGCCGATTGCCAAATTAATCGGAACTGCTACAAAGCAACCGGTCAAAATTCAAATCATCAGCTCGTACAACGGCTTGCGTGACGCCTTGAAACAAGGCCAATTGGACATTGCGTTCATTCACCCAGCCCATGTTTCATTTGAAGCCATCAAAACGGGCACTTACAAATCAGTGGCATGGACGACTGGATTCACCGACTACAAGGTGTCTTTTTTGTGCAAAGAAGAGCCCATTAAAAATTGGGCGAGTATTTCAGGTAAAGCCTTGGTCACCCCCGATGCCGATTCCATTACAGCCATCATGACGCGCTCCATGCTGCGTGAAAACAAACTCAATCCAGCCAGCGATGTGAAGGTGCAGGTCACCCGTTTTCAAGATGCGGTACCATTTTATGTAGACAACAATTTTGCCAGCTACGGTGCAACAGCTTCGGGTGCTGTTATCAAAGCATGGAAAGACAAAGGCGGCAAAACCTGTGCGCAATCGCGCGGCATGCCCATCAAACATTGGTTGGTATCCAGCAAAATGGATGCCGGTCTAGCCAGTACCATCAAAGACACTTTGTTGAACATCGACAAATCTGAAGCTGGCAAAAAAGCATTGGCCACATCGGGCTACAAAGGTTTTTCCGTCAGTGATGAAGCGGTCGAAAAAACATTGACCAACTGGCTGGGTTTGTAAGCACGCTGTCGCTGATTTTTTATCTGCGTAAAAAGCTGATACAAACAACAAAACTACTGATCACTTGGTCTGCATAGGGTTGTTGATGCCAGGCATCGATGACCATTAGAATGCACAGCTTACTGATTAAATACGCATAACAGGAGCACACTTTGTCAAACCTCTTTCCCGCAAACGACCCCAAAGGATTGCTAGAGTATTCCGTGGTGTACACCGATCGCGCTTTGAACCACATGTCGCAAGGCTTTCAAGGTGTGATGCGGGATATCAGCACCGTGCTGAAAGAAGTTTATGGCGGCAAATCTGCCATCGTCGTGCCGGGCAGTGGTACGTTTGGCATGGAAGCTGTGGCACGGCAGTTTGCCACCGGCAAAAATGTCTTGGTGCTGCGCAATGGTTGGTTCAGTTACCGCTGGACGCAAATTTTTGAAATGGGCAATATCCCAGCGACCAGCAACGTTTTAAAAGCGCAAAAGCAAGGTACAGACAAACAATCACCCTATGCACCTGCAGCCATTGATGAAGTGGTTGCCACGATTTTGCGTGACAAACCCGATTTGGTGTTTGCACCCCATGTGGAAACCGCCTCTGGCATCATCTTGCCTGACGCTTATATGCGTGCCGTCGCAGACGCTGTGCACAGCGTGGGCGGCATGATGGTTTTAGACTGCATCGCTTCTGGCGCCATTTGGGTGGACATGGCCGCAACGGGCATTGATGTACTGGTCAGCGCACCTCAAAAAGGTTGGACGGGTTCGCCTGGTTGCGCATTTGTGGTGTTAAGTGAACTTGCCCGCGCGCGCATTGACGCCACCACCAGCACCAGTTTTGCCTGTGATTTGAAAAAATGGTTGAACATCATGGAAACGTATGAAGGCGGTGCCCATGCCTACCATGCCACCATGCCGACCGATGCTTTGGCTAAAACCCGTGATGTCATGCTGGAAACCAAAGCCTATGGCTTTGCTAAAGCCAAAGCAGAACAGCAGCAATTAGGCAATGAAGTGCGTGCGGTTTTAGCTGCCAAAGGCTTCCAAAGTGTGGCAGCCCAAGGCTTTGAAGCTCCTGGTGTGGTGGTGAGCTACACAGAGGATGCAGGCATTCAGTCCAGTAAAAAATTCTTGGCACTGGGACTGCAAACCGCTGCCGGTGTACCGCTGATGTGCGACGAAGGCGCAGATTTTCAAACTTTCCGCATCGGTTTGTTTGGTTTAGAAAAACTGCAAAACATCGACCGCACAGTCACAACGTTGAACGCTGCGATAGAGCAAGTTTTGGTGCAGTCAGAGCACCGTTGATGCAGATTAATGCTTAAAGCGAATTTGCTTTAGCAATTGCGCCGTCTCAAACAGGGGCAAGCCCATGATGCCTGAGTAACTGCCGCTGATTTTTTCGATAAACGCTGCCGCCCTGCCCTGCACGGCATAACTGCCCGCTTTGCCCAGTGGTTCACCTGTGGCAACATAGTTTGCAACGTCAGCGGGCGTCAGTTTTGCAAAAGTCACCTGCGATTCGCATACTGTTTGTACACGCTTTTTATGCCCTGCGCCATAGCCAATCGCCACCGAAGTCAGCACGCGGTGCGTCTGCCCCGACAACTCACGCAGCATACGTGCTGCGTCAGCGGCAGTGCTGGGTTTGCCATAGATCACACGTCCCATTGCCACCGTGGTGTCGGCGCACAGCACCGGTGCCAGTGGCAATCCACGCATTTGCAATCGCTGCACAGCAGCCTCTAACTTTAACGCGGTTACGCGTTTGACATAAGCCATGGGTGCTTCGTTTTGAAGCGCAATCTCCAGCGCTTCGGCCGCCGCTGATTCGTCTTGATCGGCCACCAAAATCTGGTACGCAACGCCCAATTGATCCAACAACTGGCTGCGGCGTGGGCTTTGTGAGGCGAGGTAAATAAAATCAATCATTCTCGGTGATAAGGGTGGTTCGCGTTGATGGACCAAGCACGGTACAGTTGCTCTACCAGCAATACGCGTGCAAAAGCGTGTGGCAGTGTCAGGTCAGACAAGCGAATGCGTTCGTGTGCGGCTTTTTTGAATTCAGGACACAAACCGTCCGGACCACCGATGACCAAGGCAACATCCGTCGCATCGAGCTGCCAATTTTTCAATTTGCTGGCCAGTGCAACCGTGGTCAGGTTACTGCCGCGTTCGTCCAGTGCGACGATGCGTGCACCTTTGGGAATGGCAGCCTCGATGCGTTCGCGCTCAGCAGCGTAAATCGCATCCAGTGTTTTTGACCCCGGACTTTTAACGTGTCGAGGCTCGGTTTTAACGGTTTTGATTTCTAATTTCAAATCGGCCACAAACCGCTTGGCATAGTCGTCGCACGCCGTTTGCGCCCAATCAGGCATGCTTTTACCAACGGCAATTACTATAATTTTCATAGCACTCTAGGCAATAAATACGCCGCATACAGGCCAATTTGTCATATAAAATTGGCTGAGCATGGCAAATTTAACGCGTGTTGATGCTCACCAATTCTGACCCTATTTTTTAGCAGCAGTCTTTTTGGCAGGCGCTTTTTTAACGGCAATTTTGTTAGGCGTCTTCTTGGCAACGGCTTTTTTAACGGCGTCTTTGCCGACCACCACCTTGGTTACTTTGGTGCTTGTTGTGCTCGCGCTGCTGCTTTTTGGAACTGCTTTTTTGGCTGGCACTTTTTTGGCAGTGGCCGCTTTGGTGGCCTTGATAGCAGCTTCTTTTTTGATAGCCGCTTTGGATGGGAAGGCTTCTGCTACGCCTGTCTTGGCTGCATTCGAGCGACGTAAGGTAGTGGGTTTGGCGGCTGCTTCTTTGGCAATTTTGGTTTGCGCAGCGGTCAATGTTTTGGCTGGTGCAGCGTCTTTCGGTTTAGCCACTTTTTCAGCGCCGAATTTCAATCGAACCGGTGTATCGCCCCACAGTTCTTCCAGGTTGTAGTAGCTGCGAATAATGGGCTGCATGACATGCACAACCGCTGTGCCGCAGTCAATGATGATCCACTCGCCATTGTCTTCGCCCTCAATGCGCGGCTTTGGAAAACCCGCTTTGCTGACCGCATCGCGCACACTCATGGCCAAAGCGCGGGTTTGCCGGTTGGACGTGCCACTGGCAATGATGACACGCTCAAACATCGCCGTTTGCTGTTCGGTGTCAAAAACTTTGAGCTCTTGCGCTTTGACATCTTCCAGTGCGTCGACAATCACACGTTGAAGTTTTTGAATGTCTTTTTTGGCAGCGCTGTCGGAACTGTTGGCTTTGGTCGTTTTTAAAGTGCTCATGCGAATTCTTTTCTGATGTGAATGTCGAATATCAAATTAATGAAATTAAATATAGAGCCAATGTTCCTCTATGTAGGCAACAACGGCGGGAGGTAACAAATGCTGGTAGGGTTTGCGCATCGCAACCAAGTTCCGAACGTCAGTGGCGCTCTGTAACATGATGGGCAATTCGATGTGAATGGCGCGCAATTGCAGACTGTTTTGGAGGCTGTTCAAAGTTGATGCATAGGGTATAAGCCCTGAAGTATCAGCACGTTCGGCTACGCAAATTATAGCAAGTTTGGCAATTTCATCAAAATGCTTCCAAGTTGGTAAGGCTGCCGCTTGGTCAGCCCCCATCACCAAATAGAGTTGCGCACCGGGGTATTGCACCTGCAATTCATGCAAAGTGTCCAGCGTGTAGGTAGGGCCACCGCGTAAAATTTCGCGCGCATCAATGTTGGTTTTGGGTATGTCGCCAAACGCCAATTCTGCCATCGCCATGCGATGGCTGCTGCTGCTCATTTGCTGCGCCTTGTGCCAAGCAAAACCAGTCGGGATGATGTGCAGCACGTCCAAATTAAGCTGCTTGATGGCGGCTTGCGCCAATGCAATGTGTGCGGTGTGCGGTGGGTCGAACGCCCCTCCGTACATACCTATGCGCATGGGTGACTTGATCTGCTCGTCGTTCATCAAACCCAATCACGCCGTGGCAAGAAATCGGTGTACAACTTGGCTTCAGCAGAGCCTTCGATGATGGGTCTTTGATACGACCAGCTTGCCAACGGTGGCATGGACAACAAAATGGATTCGGTACGGCCGCCAGACTGCAAGCCAAAATGGGTGCCTCGGTCCCACACCAAATTAAATTCAACGTAACGGCCACGGCGATAAAGTTGGAACTCACGTTCGTGTTCACCGTAAGGCGTGTCTTTGCGACGCAGCACGATGGGTGCATAAGCTTTCATGAAATTGCTGCCGACCGATTGCATCATGGCTGCACTTTGCTCAAACCCCAAGTCAGAAAAATCGTCAAAGAATATGCCACCAACGCCGCGCTGTTCATTGCGGTGGTGCAAAAAGAAGTATTCATCACACCACGTTTTGAAGCACGGGTATTTATCCTCACCAAAAGGAGCCAATGCATTTTTGCAAGTTTGATGAAAATGCACCGCATCTTCTTTAAAACCGTAATAAGGTGTCAAGTCCATGCCGCCGCCAAACCAACGCACGGGTTCTTTGCCTTCAGCTTTGGCCGACAGCATGCGCACATTCATGTGCACAGTGGGCACATAGGGGTTGCGGGGGTGAAATACCAATGACACACCCATGGCCTCAAACGGTGCACCAGCCAGCTCAGGGCGGTGTTGTGTAGCGGATGGCGGCAACCTTGGTCCTGACACATGCGAAAACCCACACCCCGCACGTTCAAAAATGTCACCGCCTTCGGCAATCTTGGTAATGCCACTGCCTTGTAAATTAGACCCAATTGGTTTTTCCCATGGATCGGTCACAAACACGGCCGTGCTGTCAATTTGCGTCACTTGGTCGCAGATGCTTTGCTGCAACTTCAGTAAAAAATCTTTCATCGTCTGCTGCGATGTGATGTGAATGGTGCTTGGCATGGTGTGTCTCCTCGTTTTACTTATTCGGTTTTTACTTCTTATTCTTATTTTTATTTTTATTCTGATACTTTCGTTCATTATTTCACTACCAAATCCTGTCTCGAAAGCTTGGGGTCTATCAATTGTATGGGAGATGCGTGCTCTGGGTGCAAACCCTGCACGCCGTTGTAAATTGCAGCAATGTGCACCATGTCTTGCACCTGATCGCCAGTCAAAACCATGAAATCGGTCGCCGATATTTCCCGCTTGCTGTAATCCAGTTTGACCAAGCACAAAGGCACTTGCGTTTTTAAAGCGGTTTGATAAAACCCACTTCGCCAGCCTGGGATTCTCTTGCGTGTGCCTTCTGGCGCCAGCCCCAGCCACAAATAACCATTTTCTCGTTGATATGTTTCAAAGATTTGTACTGCTTGCCCCACCACACCGCCTGCAGCAGTGCGCTTGACAGGTATACCACCTAACCAGCGCATCCAATGCCCAATCAAAGGCCATTTGAACAAGGTGTCTTTGCCCCAAAATTTAACCGGAATGCCATGTGCCCATTTCATCAAGAGCATCACCGGGAAATCCCAATTGCTGGTATGCGGGTAGACCACAGCAATGCCTTGCAAAGTTGGGAAACCATCAAATTTCACACACCATCCCATCCATTTCAAAATACGACTGGCCAGCCAATTGCCCTTAAATTGAACGGGATAAGGTTGGGTGAATGGTGCCACGGTGTGAATATCAAATCGCTTTATGACTTGATGGCCTTGTAGCCAATATCCTCGCGGTATTGTGCGCCATCAAAATGGATGCACTTGGTGAGTTGATAAGCCAGCTGCTGCGCTTTTTTCACCGAATCGGACAACACGGTCACACACAAAACGCGTCCACCAGCTGTAACCGTATTGCCATCTTTGTCCATGGTTCCGGCATGAAAAACCATCGTCGCTTGCTCTTGTTCGTAATCCGTTTGCTTCAAAACAGGCAAGCCTGTGATGACATCGCCTTTGCGTGGTGCTGCTGGGTAGCCATGAGCCGCCATCACCACACCCAATGCGGTGCGTCTGTCCCACTCCAATTCAATGTCATGCAAACCGCCCTGCTCTGTAGGCTCTGTGGCAGCCCACAGCACATCAAACAAATCGGTTTTGAGGCGCATCATGATGGGTTGCGTTTCAGGATCGCCCATTCGGCAGTTGAACTCCAGCGTTTTGATTTTTTTGTCGGCATCAATCATCAAGCCTGCATACAAAAAACCGGTGAATGGAATGCCATCTTTGGCCATGCCTTTAATGGTGGGCAATATCACCTCGCGCATGGCACGGGCATGCACATCGGGCGTGACAACGGGTGCGGGCGAATACGCACCCATGCCGCCGGTATTGGGTCCTGTATCGCCATCCTGCAATCGCTTGTGGTCTTGCGATGTCGCCATGGTCACCACATTTGTCCCATCGCACATGACGATGAAACTGGCTTCTTCACCGCTTAAGAATTCTTCAATCACCACACGCGCTTCACCATCATTGTGTGTCACACCTAATTCATTGCCCAGCAACATGAAGTCAATCGCATCATGCGCTTCCTTCAATGTCATCGCCACCACCACGCCCTTGCCGGCAGCCAAGCCGTCAGCCTTCACCACAATGGGTGCGCCCATTTTGTCAACATAAGCGTGGGCAGCTGTGCTATCAGAAAACGTTTCATAAGCGGCTGTCGGTATGCCGTGACGCTGCATAAAGGATTTGGAAAATGCTTTGGAGCTTTCCAGTTGTGCCGCTGCGGCGGTTGGGCCAAAAATGCGCAAACCCTTGGCACGAAACATATCCACCACACCTGCAGCCAGCGGTTGTTCAGGTCCCACCACGGTCAACGCGATGTTTTGAGTCAGCACCCAGTCCAACAAAGCTTGCGGGTCAGTGATGTTGACATTCTCGAGTCGCGAATCCAAAGCGGTGCCACCATTGCCTGGCGCCACATACACTTTTTGCACTTTGTGCGACTGTGCCAACTTCCAAGCCAAAGCATGTTCACGCCCGCCGCCACCAATGACCAACACATTGGTTAAATTGTGGGTTAATTGGCTCGTTGCGGGTCGGCTGTTTGTTTTATTTTTCAAAAAATACTTTCTTAATTTTCAGTTCAATAGCGATAGCATTTAAGCGATGGCATTTATTCTGACAATTCGGCATTGTGGTACACCGCTTGCGTGTCGTCCATGTCTTCCAATGCATCCAACAATTTTTGCATTTTGACGGCATCTTCACCGGTCACTTGGACGGTGTTATCGGCCCGCATGGTGACTTCGGCAACCTCGGCATTGAAACCCGCGGCTGTTAACGCGTTTTTAACGGCTTCAAATTCTGTGGCTGAGGTCAACACCTCAATCGCGCCATCGTCATCCACAATCACATCATCGGCACCCGCCTCCAATGCTGCTTCCATCAGTTTGTCTTCATCGGTGCCGGGTGCAAATACCAGTTGTCCGCAATGCTTGAACTGAAACGCCACCGCACCTTCAGCACCCATGTTGCCACCAAAACGGCTGAAAGCATGGCGCACTTCGGCCACGGTGCGCTGTTTGTTGTCGGTCATGCAGTCCACCATGATGGCAGCGCCGCCCAAACCATAGCCTTCGTAACGAATTTCGATGTAGTTCACCCCTTCGAGGTTGCCAGTGGCTTTGTCGATGCCACGTTTGATGTTGTCGATGGGCATATTGGCGGCTTTGGCTTTGTCCACCGCCAAACGCAATCGCGGGTTGGCCCCCATATCGCCGCCACCCATGCGTGCGGCGACCATGATTTCGCGCATCACACGCGTCCAAATTTTTTGACGTTTCTCGTCTTGCCGCCCCTTACGGTGCTGAATGTTTGCCCATTTGCTGTGACCTGCCATGTTCGCTCTCGTCAATAATGCTTGAAATGTCGTTTATGCTACGTCTGTGCTATTGTCTAATTGTACTTTTCGAATCTCACATTTAAGGACCCAGCCATGTCAGAACCTTTATTAATCGCTCAAAAAACTGCTGCTGACGGCACTGTGCAATGCTTTTTACGACCCGACAAAGCCAATCGGCACGGCTTGATCACGGGCGCTACCGGTACGGGTAAAACCATCACGTTGCAAACCATGGCGGAAAATTTTTCCAACATCGGTGTACCCGTTTTCATGGCCGATGTGAAAGGCGATTTGTCTGGCATGTCACAAGTGGGTGGGTTCAGTGACAAATTGGCCAAAGTCATCAAAGAACGCGGCATCGCGACGCCAAATTTCAAAGCCTGCCCCACCACGCTGTGGGACGTGTTTGGTGAACAAGGCCACCCGGTGCGTGCCACCATCAGTGATTTGGGCCCGTTGTTGCTCAGCCGCATGTTGAATTTGAACGAAACCCAAGCCGGTGTACTGCAAATTGTGTTCAAAATTGCCGACGACCAAGGCCTGCTGCTGTTGGACATGAAAGACCTGCGTGCCATGTGCCAAATGGTGGGCGACAATGCCAGCAGTTACACCACCAGCTATGGCAACATCAGCGTCGCCAGCATAGGGGCGATCCAACGCGGATTGCTGCAAACCGAAACGCAAGGTGGCGACAAATTTTTTGGCGAACCGATGTTGAACATCGCTGACTTGATGCAAACCGATGCCAACGGCAAAGGCATCGTCAACATTTTGGCTGCCGACAAATTGCTGACCAACCCGCGTGTGTACGCGACATTTTTGCTGTGGATGCTTTCCGAATTGTTTGAAAACCTGCCCGAGGTGGGCGATTTGGACAAACCCAAGCTGGTGTTCTTTTTTGACGAAGCACATCTGCTTTTCACCGATGCACCCAAAGTGCTGATGGAACGCATTGAGTTGGTGGTGCGCTTGGTGCGATCCAAAGGTGTGGGCGTGTATTTCGTCACGCAAAACCCATTGGATGTGCCCGATTCAGTGTTGGCGCAACTGGGTAACCGCGTGCAACACGCACTGCGTGCTTACACGCCACGCGACCAAGAGGCTGTCAAAGCAACTGCCAGCACCATGCGGCAAAACCCCAAAATCGACATTGAAACCGCCATCACTGAATTGGAAGTGGGCGAGGCCCTAATCAGCTTCTTAGACGAAAAAGGCCGCCCCAGTGTGACCGAGCGCGTCTACGTTCTACCACCCGCCTCCAAAATCGGGCCCATCACAGCGCAAGAGCGCACACAATTGCAACTCAACTCCATTGTTGCTGGCGCTTACGAAAAAACCATTGACCGCGAATCAGCGCATGAAAAAATCAAAGGTCGCATCGCAACCAAACTCGACGAAGCGGCGCAAAAAAAAGAAGACGACAGCAGCATGATGACCGGCATGAAAGACATCTTGTTCGGCAAAACCGGCCCACGCGGCGGCCAGCACGATGGTGTCGCCCAAATCGTCGTCAAATCCGCCGTCCGCACAGTCGGCAGCTCCATCGGCCGCCAAATCATTCGCGGCGTTTTGGGTGGGATTTTTGGTAGCAAGCGTTAAGTACAGCACATGTCGAAACTAGCGATCAACCAAGGTGACCCGCCGTTCGTACCGTTGACGACGTATCGCGCCTACCCTGAGGAAGAAATGCGACAGCGTGCGATGGCTTTTTACCAGGACATCGCACGGCGCAAAACGGTGCGGGAATTTCAAAGCAAGGCTGTGCCGCGCGAGGTGATTGAGCAATGCTTGCTCGCGGCAGGCACTGCACCTTCGGGCGCGAACCACCAACCTTGGCATTTTGCAGTGGTGTCCGATCCCGCTTTGAAAACCAAAATTCGAATAGAAGCCGAAATTGAGGAGCGAGACTTTTATGAACGGCGCGCACCGCAAGAATGGAAAGACGCGTTGGCTCCGTTAGGTACGGATGCCAGCAAGCCCTTTTTGGAAGAAGCGCCGTTTTTGATTGCAGTTTTTGGGCAAAAACACACCCTGATGGATGATGGCTCAACCGTGAAGAACTACTACGTACCAGAGTCGGTGTCCATAGCCACCGGGTTTTTAATTGCCGCATTGCACCACGCGGGATTGGCGACATTGACGCATACGCCCAGTCCCATGGGTTTTTTAAATGAGTTGCTGCAACGGCCTGATAATGAAAAACCGTATATTTTGTTGGTGGTGGGCTACCCGAAAGACGATTGCATGATTCCCAATATTCGCAAAAAAGCCTTGAGCGACATCGCCAGCTTTTTATAAATGCAACAATTTACTATAATTTTGATAGCACACTAGGCAATCAATACGCCGGATACAGCCTGATTTTACATATAAATATGCCGATAAACCATCGCCTTGAGCGCATCACCGCCGCGCTACCGCAAACACAATGCACACGCTGCGGCTATGTGGATTGCGCGGCTTATGCAGCGGCCATTGCCAACAGTGAGGCAGGCATCAACCAATGTCCGCCAGGTGGCGCTGAAGGGGTGCAACGCTTGAGTGACATCACGGGTCATGCAGTGACAGCGCTGAACCCAGACAACGGCGTAGAAGCGCCGCGTACTGTGGTTTACATTGACGAAAACTGGTGCATTGGCTGCACGCTGTGCATAGACGCTTGCCCGGTGGATGCGATTGTGGGTGCCAACAAAAAAATGCACACGGTGATAGAACCTCTGTGCACGGGCTGTGAATTGTGTTTACCCGTGTGCCCAGTGGATTGCATCGTGGTTGAAAACGCCAGCGGCGACAAAACGGGTTGGCAAGCATGGTCGAAACCACAAGCCGATGTTGCATTGTTGCGCTACCAATTTCACCAAGCCAAAGTGAAAAAGCAACTGGCGCACAAAACCAAAGCCAATATTCGCAAAGCTGAGCAAAAGCTGTCCGACATCGGCGCACATTCGCAACACACAGACCCTGTGGTGCTCGATAAAAAACGCGCCATCATTGAGGCGGCTTTGGCCAGGGCCAGAGCCAAACACCTGGAAAGCCCGGCATGGGCATGAGCTCTTGGTGGCTGTTTGTCACCGCCACATTTTTAATCAGCGCCGCACCGGGTCCCAACATGCTGTTGATCATGAACCAAAGCGTGCGTTTTGGTCTGCGCACCAGCATCTACAGCATGGCGGGCTGCATGACGGCGCTGATGATCATGTTCACTCTATCAGCATTGGGCTTAGGCATCGTTTTGCAAAACGCACCCACGGTTTTCAATGTGCTGCGCTGGCTGGGTGCTTTGTACTTGGCGTATTTGGGTTACAAAGTTTGGACAGCACCTGTTAAAAAGGCTGATATTGATTCCAACTTGGATGCAAACATTGCTGATCAAACTGGCACACAGGTCGAACAATGGAAACACTTCAAAACCGGTTTTTTCACTGCGGGCAGCAACCCCAAAGCTTTGTTGTTCGCAGCCGCGTTTTTACCGCAATTCATCAGTGCAGATCTGCCGCAAGGTCCACAACTGGCGATTCTTTTAGCAACCTTCAGTGTGTTAGAAATTTTGTGGTATTTCATTTATGCCCTGGGAGGCCTTGGCATGGCCAAGCAACTGCGCAAACCGAATGTGCTGCGTTGGTTCAACCGCGTCACCGGCGGTGCCTTCATCGGCTTTGCGGGGCTGATGGCGGTGATGGAAAAATAAGTTACCCTGCCGCCATCTTCGCAAACGCACTCACCACTTCGGGTGGCGCTTGTACCAACTCTATCAACACGCCCTCGCCCGCTATCGGGAACTCTTCATTCGCCTTGGGGTGCAAAAAGGTGATGTCAAAACCCGCAGCGCCTTTGCGTATGCCGCCTGGGGCAAAGCGCACGCCCTTTGCGGTCAACCATTCGACCGCTTTGGGTAAATCATCAATCCACAAACCCACATGATTCAAAGGTGTGGTGTGGACAGCAGGTTTTTTGTCGGAGTCTATCGGCTGCATCAAGTCCACTTCAACCTTGAACGCGCCCGCTCCCATGGCGCAAATGTCTTCGTCCACGTTTTCGCGTTCCGACTTGAAATTTCCCGTCACCTCCAGGCCCAACATGTCCACCCAAAGACTGCGCAATTTGTCTTTGCTGGGCGCACCGATCGCTATTTGTTGAATACCTAATACTTTGAAGGGACGTGTGGTCATGGTTTGGTTCTTTATAAATGGTGGTCTGTAAGTTGCCAGAATTAGAATGATAATCGTCAATTCTGTTTCATAGCTGACTTGTTTACCCCAACTCCACCCCATGGCCATCCCCGCATCTTTTATCCAAGAACTCATCGCTCGCGCCGATGTGGTGGATATTGTTGGGCGCTATGTGCAACTGAAAAAAGGCGGCGCGAATTTCATGGGTTTGTGCCCATTTCATGGGGAAAAATCGCCATCGTTCAGCGTCAGCCCCAGCAAACAGTTTTACCACTGCTTTGGTTGCGGCAAAAACGGCAATGCCATCAGTTTTTTAATGGACCACGTGGGCATGAGTTTTGTGGAGGCTGTGAAAGACTTGGCAGGTCAATACGGCATGCAAGTGCCAGAGGAAGAAGGTTCACCACAAGACCGCGCACGCGCAGCCGCACAAAAACAAAAGCAAGCCACGCTCACCGATGTGCTGGAAAAAGCCGGTGACGCTTACCGCAAACACTTAAAACAAACACCAACCGCGGTGAATTACTTGAAAAGCCGTGGCTTGAGTGGCGAGATTGCCAAGCAATTTGGCTTGGGCTACGCGCCTGAAGGCTGGCGCAGTTTGGCCAGCGTGTTTGCCAGTTACGACGACCCTTTGTTGGTGGAAAGCGGTTTGGTGATCACCAGCACCGAAGCCGGCGAAGAAGACAAACGCTATGACCGCTTCCGCGATCGCATCATGTTTCCGATACGCAACGTCAAAGGCGAATGCATCGGTTTTGGTGGACGGGTATTGGGCGATGGCATGCCAAAGTATTTGAATTCGCCCGAAACACCCGTGTTCAGCAAAGGGCGCGAGTTGTATGGTTTGTTTGAAGCCCGCACCGCTTTGCGCGAGCACGGCTTTGCCTTGGTCACCGAAGGCTATATGGACGTGGTGGCACTGGCGCAATTGGGTTTTCCTAACGCGGTGGCCACTTTGGGTACGGCTTGCACCACCGACCACGTGCAAAAATTG
The DNA here is from genome assembly GCA_937863225.1 of uncultured Polaromonas sp. Taxonomy (GTDB): domain Bacteria; phylum Pseudomonadota; class Gammaproteobacteria; order Burkholderiales; family Burkholderiaceae_C; genus Aalborgiella. Next base: position 14,440 of record CALMEI010000074.1, on the reverse strand, counting down.
TTTCGCTTCACCGACTCGGTGGTATTCAGTTTTGACGGTGACAGCGCAGGACGGCGCGCAGCGCGTAAAGCTTTGGATGGCGCAATACCGTTTGCCACCGATGTGCGCAGTGTCAAGTTTTTATTCTTGCCAGCCGAACACGACCCCGATAGCTTTATTCGCGAATTTGGCAAAGAGGCTTTTGCCCGCTATGTGAGTGAAGCCACCCCACTGTCGCGCTTTTTATTGGATGCCGCACGCGAAGGTTGTGATTTGAACACGATAGAAGGCCGTTCCCACTTTGCCAGCAACGTGGCACCCCTTTGGAGTGCTTTGCCCGAAGGCGCGTTGAAACGGCAATTGTTGTCCGAAATAGCCGACCTGGTGCAACTTTCAAGCCGCGAACTCACCGAAGTGTGGCAAAGCGCAGCGGCAGCCAAACTCCCTCCGCAAACAGCACAACGCCAAACCACAAACTCTGAACGCTATCAAAATAATAGCACCATAGGCAATAAATACGCCGAATACAGCTCAAAAACATCAATAAAACCAGCATTCTCCAGCAACAGCAGCAAGTTACGAACACCTGCCAAAACAGCATCAGCTGGCCGAGCCGACCATGCAGCCCGCATCTTGTTAAGTGACCCTGCGCTGTGGGACAGCCTGTCGCATGACGACCATGCCATGCTGTGCGAACCCGCTACACCAGCTGGGCAATTATTGGTGTGGTTTGAAGCACAAATGAACGAACACGGCGTGCAGCCCTGGGGTGCTTTACGCGAAGGCTTGCGTGACCATGAATTGGAAAGCTTGGCTTTGCGCCTGATGGCTGAAACCGAAAATAAAGTTGCAACCCATACACAGAGCAAAGACCAAGCCATCGAAACGCAGCAAGAGCTGCGTGCCTTGCTGGATCGCATGCACATTGACAGGCTCAAAGTTTTGGAAGCACAAACCATTGAAGCCGCCAAAGCAGACCCGACGCAATTGCAACGCTACAAAGAAATCCACGCTCGCAGAAAACTGTTAACCGAATCGCTCGCCTCATTGGGTGATAAATAAACACGCCACGAATAGCGCAACAAGCCCCCAATGACATTGGAACAGTGTCATTGCAAACTGTGAAGTTTTGAGCGAAGTTTTGGTATAATCCATTTTTCGACAAGCGCGACAGCAACACCTCCGGACTCGGCCACACGTGCACCACCTGCACAGCGCCACCCTACCGCAAGGATTGCATTCCAAATGATCGCCCACACATCTTGTCAATCAGTTTGTATTGAACTGGCTTTGTTTTTCTGATTTTTTTCCGCAAATTTCGTCAATCTGTTCGTCACGTGTTTCACTGAATTTTTTTGCTTGCATTCGTTAATCGCTTTTGTTTCATATTCTGAATTGAGGTCGTGCCATGCCAACTAAAAAACCAACTGTTAAACCTGCAAAATTAGCCACTAAAAAAGCCGTGACAACAGCTGCAAAAACCGTCACGAAAGCCGCATCAAAACCGGCCTCGAAAAAATCAGTGGAGAAAAAGCCAGCCTCGAAATTACCGATCAAACCTCCTTCCAAAGCTCCCCTGAAAGTGAAACCTGTGCCCGCATCGAAAAAACCCGCCTCAAAATCAAGTCCTGTCGCCGTCAAAAAAGCCAGCAAGCCTGTCGAAAAGGAAATCGTAAAAACCAAAACGGTCAAACCAGCCAAAACCACACCCGTTGCTCGCGTTGGCGCCAAACGTGGACCCAAGCCAAAAGGCAGCATTGCCAAACCCAGCTTGGATGATGAAGATTTACATGACATTGAAGACGATTTGGTAGGCGAACCCATTGCCACCAATGAAAGTGGCGAAAAGGTCAAGCCTTTGCGCATGAAAATCAGCAAAGCCAAAGAGCGTGCACTGATCAAAGAATTTGGCTTAGACGACACCGTATTGTCTGAAGAAGATTTGGCGATTCGCCGTTTGCGTTTGAAGCAGTTGATCAAATTGGGAAAAACCCGTGGCTACCTCACACACGGTGAAATTTCCGATCACTTGCCCGACAAATTGGTGGATGCTGAGACGTTGACCGTGGTGATCAACATGCTCAAAGACATGGGTGTTTCGGTGTTTGAACAAACCCCCGATGTCGATGCGATTTTGAATTCTGCCAAAACCGTGGCTTCTGAAGAGGAAGCTGAAGAAGAAGCCGAAGCCGCTATCGCCACCGTTGACAGCGAGTTCGGACGCACCACCGACCCTGTGCGCATGTACATGCGTGAAATGGGCACGGTGGAACTGCTGACACGCGAAGGTGAAATTGAAATCGCCAAACGCATTGAAGGCGGCTTGATGCGCATGTTGGAAGCGATTTCCGAATCCCCTGCCACCATTGCCGAAATCTTTGCGATGATGGACGAAATCAAAGAGGGCACCAATACCAAAGTCATTATTTCGCACGTGGTTGATGGGTTTTCTGACCTCAACGAGGCCGACGATTATGTGGCTGAAGAAGATTTTGACGAATTTGACGAAGCCGATGACGACGATGGCAAGGGCGGCTCCAAAGCCTTAACACGCAAACTGGAAGAATTGAAAATTGAGTCATTCCGCCGTTTTGACATCATTCGTGAGCATTTTGAAAAACTGCATCGCGTCTACGACAAAGAAGGCTATGGTGGTGCCAATTATTTGAAAGCGCAAAAAACACTGAGCGCTGAGTTGATGAACATTCGATTCACCGCCAAAACAATTGAAAAGCTGTGCGATTTGTTACGTGGCCAAGTCGAAGATGTGCGTAAAAAAGAGCGCGAACTGCGCAAAATCATTGTCGACAAATGCGGCTACCCGCAAGCCAGTTTCATTGCTGAATTCAGTGGCCGCGACAAAAACAACCAACCTGCACCGTCCCATTTGCTGGACCTCAAATGGATTGAAAAACAAGCGCAAGCTGGAAAGCCTTGGAGCGCTGTGATGGCGCGCAACATCCCGCCTGTGCAAGACATTCAGCAAAAATTAATCGATTTGCAAGCGCGCGTGGTGGTGCCAATTGACCACCTCAAAGACATCAATAAACGCATGAACGAAGGTGAACGTGGTTCACGTGCGGCCAAAAAGGAAATGATTGAGGCCAATTTGCGTTTGGTGATTTCGATTGCAAAAAAATACACCAACCGTGGTTTGCAATTCTTAGATTTGATTCAAGAGGGCAACATCGGCCTGATGAAAGCGGTGGACAAATTTGAATACCGTCGCGGTTATAAGTTCTCCACGTACGCGACATGGTGGATTCGCCAAGCTATCACGCGATCCATCGCCGACCAAGCACGCACGATTCGCATTCCAGTGCACATGATTGAGACCATCAACAAAATGAACCGCTTGAGCCGTCAGCACTTGCAAGAGTTTGGTTTTGAACCCGATGCAGGCATGTTGGCCGAGCGCATGGAAATCACCGAAGACAAAATTCGCAAGATCATGAAAATTGCGAAAGAGCCCATATCCATGGAAACACCAATTGGTGACGATGATGATTCGCACCTGGGCGATTTCATTGAAGACGGTGCCAACACCGCACCACTGGAAGCTGCGATGCAAGCCGGTTTACGCGATGTCACCAAAGATATTTTGGATGCCCTCACACCACGCGAAGCCAAAGTGTTGCGCATGCGTTTTGGTATCGAGATGAGCACCGACCACACATTGGAAGAAGTGGGCAAGCAGTTTGATGTGACGCGCGAGCGTGTGCGCCAAATTGAAGCCAAGGCGCTGCGTAAACTCAAGCACCCAAGCCGTTCTGACAAATTGCGTAGTTTTATTGACACACTTTAGTCAGGTACTTTCCCGTAAATTACTTGGCTTTTATCAATTTTTACGCAGTTTTTCCAAGCTTGTAACAAAATCGACAAAATAAACAGCTATGAATCTCGTAGCAGTCGTTTGTTTTCAGTTATAGTTTAGTGAAGAATAAAACCAATACGTTATTCAGGAGATGCATGTCCATGAGTTCAAAAGAAAACGCCGCTGTCGCCCTACTGTTAAGTTTGCTTGAATCACGCTACGCGATTCGCATTTTGTGGGCATTGAAAGACGGTCACGCACAAACCTTCCGTTTATTGCAAGACAGCGTAGGCGGTGTCACACCCAACACTTTGAATACCCGTATCAAAGAATTGCGCGAAGCAGGCTTGTTGAACCACGGTGCTGCTGGTTATATTTTGACTTCAGCAGGTTCAGACTTAATCAAACGTTTGGGCGATTTGCCGGCCTTTGCCAGCAAATGGGCAAGCAACCAAGCCAAGAAAAAGTAAAATCCCACTGATCACGCTTTTTTAGCAATGCAAAAAGGACAGATTCCCTGTCCTTTTTTTATGATTTTTTTCAGCTTATAAGGAAACCCACTATGACCATGATCACCACACCCACAGGATTGCAATATACCGACACCGTTATCGGAACTGGCGCTGAAGCCCAAAAGGGTCACCACGTTCACGTGCATTACACCGGCTGGTTGTACAACGACGGGGTACAAGGCGCTAAATTTGATTCCAGTAAAGACCGCGGCGAGCCCTTTGCGTTTCACTTGGGTGCTGGCCAAGTGATTCAAGGATGGGACCAAGGTTTTGCAGGCATGAAAATTGGCGGTTCACGCACCTTGATCATCCCAGCTGCATTGGGTTATGGTGCACGCGGTGCTGGTGGTGTGATTCCACCGAATGCCACTTTGAAGTTTGATGTAGAGCTTTTGAACGCACATTAAACGGCCAGTCCGGCCGGACACCGGCGGCATGCAGCCAAGCTAAAATTTATAGCAAATTTGGCTGTATCCCGCGTATTTATTGCCTATACTGCTATTAATTTTATAGCAATAATCAATTTTGTAATTTGGCAATTTGAAGACCTGCTTATCGCCCTATTGTGTCGGCTTAATCCCCTCTTGAAATAATGGTTACTACCCCTATATGGGGAGGGTCATCATTTACTGCCCCTTTTTAGCATGTCAGAAAACAAACCCACAAACCCCAATCCTACTGATGAAACCCCTATGGGTGCAGACGGCATTCCCGTCAATGCGTCAGCAGAAGAACGCGAAGCCGCACAAGCTGCCAATGAATCTGAAGCCATCAGCGAATTGGCGATTGCCCAAGCCGCTGTGGCCACTTTAACGGCCAAAGTTGCAGATTTGCAAGACCAATACATTCGTGGCCAAGCCGAAGTACAAAACGCCAGACGCCGAGCCGACGAAGACATCAGCAAAGCGCGCAAATTTGCGGTAGAGGCTTTTGCTGAAAGTTTGCTGCCCGTCACCGACAGCCTGGAAGCGGGCTTGGCCATCAAAGATGCGGCCATTGAGCAAGTCCGTGAAGGCGATAGCTTGAAAGCCATGCGTGAAGGCATGGAGGCCACTTTGCGTCAACTCATCAGCGCACTTGAGCGCAATAAAGTGATTGCCATTAACCCAGAGCCTGGCAGTAAATTTGACCCGCATCAGCACCAAGCCATCAGCGTGGTCCCATCTGACTTAGAAGCCAATGCTGTAGTGATGGTCTTGCAAAAGGGCTACCTCATCGCTGATCGCGTCTTGCGCCCAGCGTTGGTCACTGTTTCGGCACCAAAATAAATTCATCGTTGGGGCTTGAAACTTTTCGGGTTATCCACAACTTATTCATCAGCGGTCAATCTTTTCCAAATTAAAAAAGATGGCCAAAAAACTTAACAATTTTTAGGAGTTCATCATGGGAAGAATCATCGGTATTGACTTGGGTACAACCAACAGCTGCGTATCTGTCATCGAAGGCAATGTGCCAAAGGTCATCGAGAACGCTGAAGGCGCACGCACCACACCGTCAATTGTCGCTTATCAAGCAGATGGCGAAGTGTTGGTGGGCGCATCAGCCAAACGCCAAGCGGTAACCAATCCGAAAAATACACTCTATGCGGTGAAACGTTTGATTGGGCGCAAATTCACTGAGAAAGAAGTGCAAAAAGACATCGCATTGATGCCATACAAAATTGTTGCTGCTGACAATGGCGATGCATGGGTTGAAGCCCAAGGCAAAGCGATTTCCGCACAGCAAGTCAGTGCCGACATTTTGCGCAAGATGAAAAAAACTGCTGAAGACTATCTCGGTGAGGCCGTGACCGAGGCTGTCATCACCGTGCCAGCTTATTTCAATGATGCACAACGCCAAGCCACCAAAGACGCAGGTCGCATTGCTGGCTTGGAAGTCAAACGCATCATTAACGAACCAACCGCTGCCGCATTGGCGTTTGGCATGGACAAAATGGAAAAAGGCGATCGCAAAATTGCGGTGTATGACTTGGGTGGCGGTACGTTTGACGTGTCCATCATCGAAATTGCAGATGTTGATGGCGAAAAGCAATTCGAAGTGCTGTCCACCAACGGCGACACGTTCTTGGGCGGTGAAGATTTCGACCAACGCATCATTGATTTCATCATCTCTGAGTTCAAAAAAGAACAAGGCGTAGACTTGTCCAAAGATGTTCTGGCTCTGCAACGTTTGAAAGAAGCGGCTGAAAAAGCCAAAATTGAACTCTCCAGCAGCGCACAAACTGATGTGAACTTACCTTACATCACAGCCGACGCCAGTGGCCCTAAGCACTTGAACATCAAACTGACACGTTCTAAATTAGAACAATTGGTTGAAGAGCTGATTGAGCGCACCATTGCACCTTGCCGCACTGCCATCAAAGATTCTGGCTTGAGCGTGTCCGACATTCATGATGTCATTTTGGTTGGCGGTATGACCCGCATGCCCAAAGTGCAAGAAAAAGTGAAAGAATTCTTTGGCAAAGAGCCACGCAAAGATGTGAACCCTGACGAAGCTGTGGCCGTTGGTGCTGCTATTCAAGGACAAGTTTTATCTGGTGACCGTAAAGACGTGTTGCTGTTGGACGTCACACCATTGTCTTTGGGCATCGAAACCATGGGCGGCGTGATGACCAAGATGATCAAGAAAAACACGACCATCCCAACTAAATTTGCGCAAACTTTCTCAACGGCTGAAGACAACCAACCCGCAGTGACCATCAAGGTTTACCAAGGTGAGCGCGAAATCGCTGCTGGTAACAAAGCATTAGGCGAATTTAATTTGGAAGGCATTCCACCCGCATCGCGTGGTGTGCCACAAATTGAAGTGTCGTTTGACATCGATGCCAACGGCATTTTGCACGTGGGTGCAAAAGACAAAGGCACTGGCAAAGAAAACAAAATCACCATCAAAGCGAACTCCGGTTTATCTGAAGCCGAAATTCAGCAAATGGTGAAAGATGCCGAGTTGAATGCTGAAGAAGACAAGAAAAAATTGGAAGTTGTGCAAGCACGCAACCAGGGTGAAGCCACCGTGCACAGCGTGAAAAAATCACTCACTGAATACGGCGACAAATTGGAAACAGGCGAGAAAGAAAAAATCGAAGCCGCCATCAAAGATTTGGAAGATGCTCTCAAAGGCGATGACAAAAACGCGATGGAAGCCAAAAACACCAGCCTGATGGAAGCGAGTCAAAAACTCGGCGAAAAAATGTATGCCGACATGCAGGCACAAGAAGCCGCCAATGCAGCTGCGGGTGGCGCAGCCGGCGCGGAGCAAGCAGGCGGTAGCAAACCTGCTGACGACAATGTGGTTGACGCTGAAGTGAAAGAAGTGAAGGACGAACCGAAAAAAGCCTAAAGCCTCAACCAGCGTAAATGCCCATCATGGCCTTCTTGGCTTTTGGTGGCACTTTGCAGTGAATGCTCGCCGCGCATGACAGATTCTCATTCAGAATCTCCATCGCGGCGTTTGCACTAACAGAAACGCTGATACACGGTTATACAAAACACAAACCAAACACATTTGAATACGCAAAATGGCCAAACGCGACTACTACGAAACCTTAGGTGTTCCTAAAAACGCATCTGACGAAGAAATTAAGAAGGCTTATCGCAAACTGGCGATGAAGCATCATCCTGATCGCAACCAGGGTGATGCAGCAAAAGCTGCCGAAGAAAAATTCAAAGATGCCAAGGAAGCCTATGAAATGTTGAGTGATCCGCAGAAAAAAGCGGCTTACGACCAATATGGACATGCCGGTGTGGATCCCAACCGTGGCATGGGTGGTGGTGGCGAAGGCTTTGGCGGATTTGCAGAAGCTTTTGGCGATATTTTTGGCGATGTATTTGGTGGTGGACGCGGACGTGGGCAAGGCGGGCGTCAAGTTTACCGAGGCGGCGATTTGAGCTACGCCATGGAAATCACGCTGGAAGAAGCCGCAACAGGCAAAAATGCCGAAATTCGCATCCCGACTTGGGACAATTGCAGCACATGTGGTGGTACGGGTGCAAAACCAGGCACCAAAGTGGTGACTTGCACCACGTGCCATGGTCACGGCCAGGTACAAATGCGGCAAGGTTTTTTCAGCGTGCAGCAAACTTGTCCGCAGTGCAAAGGCACCGGCAAACTCATTCCCGATCCTTGTTCCGCCTGCATGGGTGTTGGCAAAACCAAAACCAACAAAACACTTGAAGTCAAAATACCCGCAGGCATCGACGATGGCATGCGCATTCGTTCCACTGGCAACGGTGAACCAGGTACCAACGGCGGTCCAGCAGGTGATCTGTACATTGAAATCCGCCTGAAGAAACATGCTATTTTTGAACGCGATGGTGATGACTTGCACTGCGCTGTCCCTATCAGTTTTGTGACTGCTGCGTTGGGCGGCGAGATTGAAGTACCCACCTTGACGGGAAAAGCTGCCATCGATATTCCAGACGGCACACAAGCTGGCAAACAATTTCGCTTGCGTGGCAAAGGCATCAAAGGTGTGCGCAGCAGTTCAGCTGGTGATTTGTATTGCCATGTCAACATCGAAACGCCGGTCAAATTAACGGAGCATCAGCGCAAACTCTTGAAAGAACTGGACACCTCGTTGAAATCAGGCGGAGCCAAACACTCTCCCAACACGGAGAGCTGGGCCGATAAGCTAAAAGGTTTTTTTAAAGCCTAAACTATATGCCAAATCTGACCTTAGGCGGCGTATTTATTGCCTAACTTGCTATTATATTTATAGCAACTTGCTGGATAAATAGATGCCTATAATAACGCCCATATGATTTTAGGCAAACACCATTGAAAGCTTCTATTTCGTCAGGTTGGCGTGCGCCCAAGCTTTTGGCATTGTGCAGTTTATGGTTGGCCACGCTGGGGAATATTCCGCTATGGGTGGAATTGGCCCGACTACCTGAAATGAATGACTGGCGTGCGCTGTGGTTCATCTTGTCCTTCGCCATCGTCATCGCGTCTTTGCTGATGATGGTGATGAGCCTGTTCAACTGGCGCTGGGTCATCAAGCCTGTGATTGCCCTCTTACTGTTTGCAGCGGCTTTTGGTGGCTATTTCATGCACACCTATGGCGTCGTGATAGACGACACCATGATGACCAATGCCTTGCAAACTGATATGCGTGAAACACGCGATTTGCTCAGTTGGAAAATGTTGGGGGTAGTCTTTGGTTTTGCGGTGCTGCCAATTTTTTGGCTTTGGAAAACAACCATTCCATTCAATCCATTTTGGAAACAGTTGAAGCAAAACATGGGGCTCTTCGTGGCCAGCTGTGCTTTGGCAGTTGCAGCCATAATCCCCAGCTACCAAGACTTGGCTTCAACCATGCGTAACCACATGCAGCTGCGATTTATGGTGAATCCGCTCAATTCGTTTTATGCACTTTCACAATTGGCAGTGCAACCCCTGCAAACTGAATCGCAATCAATTCAGGAACTTGGCAGAGATGCCAAATTAAGCAGCATTTACGATCGGCAAACTGAATCACCATTGCTTATATTGGTAGTGGGAGAAACCGCACGCAGTGGCAACTTTGGCATCAATGGTTATGTGCACAATACAACACCATCATTGTTACTTTTGAAAAAAAATGCGGATCAACGCGGTGAGCTCACCAGCTTCAAGAACGTCTGGTCCTGCGGCACCAGCACCGCCACTGCTTTGCCATGTATGTTTTCTCATTTAGGGAAATCTGAATTTGATGACAACAATCAAACGATTGAAAATTTGGTGGATGTGTTACATCATGCTGGATTGGCGGCACTTTGGTTGGAAAACCAATCGGGTTGCAAAGGCATTTGCGATCGCATACCGAACGCAATCACTCGAACATTGACCGACCCGAAGTTGTGTACATCTGGCGAATGCTTTGATGAAATCATGTTGAGCCAAATCTCGCAACGCTTGGCCACATTACCGGTCGATCGCTTGCATCGCGGCATTGTGGTCATCATGCACCAAATGGGCAGTCATGGTCCCGCATACTTCAAACGATCACCTGAATCGATTAAAAAATTCAAACCAGAATGCGCAACCAATATTTTGCAAGACTGCACACGATCTGAAGTGACTAACGCGTACAACAACACCATTTTGTATACCGATCATTTCCTAAACAAAGTAGTGGACTATCTGAAAAGCATACAACCCCGTGCCCAAACGGCCATGTTGTATGTGGCTGACCATGGCGAGTCATTGGGCGAAAACAACATTTATTTACACGGCTTGCCATACGCAATCGCTCCCGATGTTCAAAAACGTATTCCATGGATTCAATGGCTGTCTAACGAATTCATGACCCGCAACAAAATCAGACCAGCGTGTCTGGAAAAGCAGGTAGAAACCAAGATTTCTCATGACAACTATTTCCACTCGGTTTTGGGTTTAATGGACATAGAGACCAGCGCCTACAAACCCGAATTGGATGTTTTTTATAACTGCAAAATAAAATAGTTTGAAAATCATTTTTCATTAGGGAAAGCACTAAGATAGGGCACGAAGTTGGCACGCCAATTGCAGGTTAATTAGGCGACAATATCGTTTTGTATACACTTTAATCGCATCTATACCTATTTATCCATACGAAGGAAGTTCCATGTTGAAACGCTCATTCTTAAAATCCAGTGCCCTCACACTTGCTTTGGCAGCTGCAGGCACATTGACATCATTCAATAATGCCCATGCCCAAGCCAATACACCGATTAAATTCATTTTAGATTGGCGTTTTGAGGGTCCATCAGCCCTATTTTTAAGCCCAATCGCAGATGGTTCGTTCAAAAAGGCCAAAGTCGATGTCAGTTTAGACGCTGGTACGGGCTCTGGTGCAGCTGTTCAGCGCGTTGCGACAGGTGCTTACGACATGGGTTTTGCAGATATGGCTGCATTAATGGAGTTTCATGCAAACAATCCAGATGCACCCAACAAACCAGTCGCGGTGATGATGGTGTACAACAATACGCCCGCCGCGGTTTTGACATTAAAAAAGAATGGCATCAACAAGCCTGCTGATTTGGCAGGCAAAAAATTGGGCGCACCCGTATTTGATGCTGGTCGTCGTGCTTTCCCAATTTTCCAAAAAGCCAACAGTATTGGTTCGGTGAATTGGGTCACAATGGATCCACCACTGCGTGAAACCATGCTGGCACGTGGCGATGTCGATGCAATTACTGGCTTCTCATTTACCTCATTGCTCAATCTTGAGGCGCGTAACGTCAAAACCGAAGACGTGGTCATCATGCCCTATCCGAATTACGGTGTAAAACTCTATGGCAATGCGATTATTGCAAGCCCAAAATTGATCAAAGAAAACCCAGCTGCCGTGAAGGCATTTTTAGCGGGGTTTACCAAAGGCGTGAAAGATGTGATGGCCAAACCTGAAGCAGCCATCCAACATGTCAAAGCCCGAGACGGGATTATCAATGTGGCGCTAGAAGAACGCCGTCTGAAATTGGCGATTGATTCCGTGGTCAACAGCCCAGACGCTCGTGCTGAAGGGTTTGGACAAATCAACCCTGGTCGTATGTCCTTAATGGCCAGCCAAGTGTCTGACGCATTCAATACCAAAACCCGAGTGAAGGTTGAAGATGTTTGGAATGGTAGCTTTTTACCTTCTAAAGCAGATTTGAACGTATTACCAGCTGTGAAAAAATAATTTTAAACATTGCCCGTATAACAGACAGATATTGAGTCAGGCGATTAGCCAAAATTGAGCCAGATATCGCTTGCGAAATCTGGCTCTTTTATTGATTGTCATACCCTGTATTCAATAGCGCTTTAGTCCTATTTAACAAGGTTATGACCTTACATTTAAAAACAAACATGAGCACTACTGCAACTCCAAATACGCGTCCATTTGTAGATTTTCAAAATGTTTGGCTGGCTTACAACCAAGATCTGCTGGCTCAGGGGCAATATGCCGTAGAAGACATTTCACTGCAAATGACACAAGGCGAATTCATCGCCATCGTAGGTCCATCTGGTTGTGGCAAATCCACTTTCATGAAGCTCACAACTGGTTTAAAGATGCCCAGCAAAGGCACCATCCATGTTGACAACACCCCCGTGACTGGACCACTCAAAATTTCGGGCATGGCGTTTCAAGCGCCATCACTGTTGCCATGGCGCACCACCATTGACAACGTGTTGCTACCGCTTGAAATTGTGGAGCCTTATCGCAGCAATTTCAAGTCAAAGCGAAAAGAGTATGAAGAGCGTGCCTCGAAGTTATTGCAATCCGTCGGTTTAGGGGGCTATGAAAAAAAGTTTCCTTGGCAACTGTCTGGTGGTATGCAACAGCGCGCGTCAATTTGCCGTGCACTGATTCATGAACCCAAAATGCTGTTACTGGATGAACCATTTGGTGCACTCGACGCTTTCACGCGTGAAGAACTTTGGTGTGCCTTGCGCGATTTGCATGCCGCGCAAAAATTCAATGTCATTTTGGTCACGCATGACTTGCGTGAAAGCGTATTTCTAGCTGACAGGGTTTACTGCATGAGCAAAAGCCCCGGTCGCTTCATTGTGCAACGTGAAATCGACTTGCCGCGTCCGCGAGATTTAGAAATCACTTACACGCCAGAGTTCACCAACATCGTTCACGAGCTGCGCGGTCACATTGGCGCTATCCGTCAAAACTCGGGTGGACAAGGTGCAGCGGTGCCTCAGTAATTAGGAAAATTAACATGACCAAAAATTTTGAGCGATTTGCGCCCATAGCCGTACTGGTATTGATTTTATTGCTCTGGCAAGCAACAGTTTCCCTCTTTAATATTGCCGAATACATATTTCCCAGCCCTTTGCAAATTGCGAAAGAGTTTGTCGAGTTCAAAGAACCCTTGATGAAAGCCGCTTGGCAAACCTTCTGGGTCACCATGGTAGGTTTTGCAATCGCCATTGTGGTGGGGGTTTTGCTTGGGTTCATAGTGGGCTCCTCACCGATGGCTTATGCCGCCTTTTACCCCTTGATGGTGGGCTTTAATGCGGTTCCAAAAGCAGCCATTGTGCCGATTTTGGTGGTGTGGTTTGGTATCGGTATAGGGCCAGGTATTTTGACCGCATTTTTAATAAGCTTCTTTCCAATTACGGTGAACATTGCTACCGGGCTAGCCACTCTTGAGCCCGAATTAGAAGATGTGCTGCGTGTATTGGGTGCAAAGCGCTGGGATATTTTGACCAAAATCGGGCTGCCACGCTGTATGCCCTATTTTTACGGGTCATTGAAAGTGGCCATCACCCTCGCCTTCGTGGGCACCGTTCTCGCAGAAATGACGGCTGGGGATTCGGGCATTGGGTCATTGATGCAGACAGCTGGTAGCCAACAACGCTTACCATTGGCATTTGCGGGTTTGGTATTAATCAGTGGGATGGCGATGGCGATGTATGAATTTTTCAGCTACATTGAAAAACACACAACGGCTTGGGCACACCGCGGTTCACAAAACCACTGATTCACTGATTATTTAAATCAAAGCTCGACGCAGTTCTTGTGCCCTGAGGGCTATGGCATTGACGTCGGGTGCATCCATCACATGCTGCAGGTAGGTATCAAAGTCTTGTACTGCAGCGGTGGCTTTGCCTAATTCGGCAAACGCCAAACCTCGGTCTCTGTATTCTTCCCAAGCATCGGCATACAGTGCAATCAATCGGTCCTGCACTTGTATCATGCGTTGCCAATCTTCTTGGCTGCGGTAAATCTCTTTCAGGTTATGCAACATACGGACAACAATGTCACGCGGTTTCGCCGCTTGCAAATACAAACCCAATGGAATATCTTGATCGGTCTTTGACGAATCCAGTTCGTCATCCAGCTCTTGCATTTTCTGAGCGGCATTTTGCTCATTTTGGAAAGGTTGCAAGCGTTCATTTAAATCTTCACGACTCAACGATTGTCCCGTGAACGGATCGATGACGACTTGACCATTGGGCAGACTCACCTTTAGCATGAAGTGACCAGGAAAAGCGACGCCATGTGCATCCAGTTTTAAACCTTGTGCCAATTCCAACCAAAGTACTGCCAATGAAATTGGAATGCCTCGGCGCGTGCGCAAAACGGAATTGATGAAACTGTTTTCCGCATCATAAAAATGGTTCACGTTTCCGCCAAACCCCAAGTCGCGAAAGAAGAACTGGCTCAAGATGCGCAAACGTT
>CALMEI010000073.1 GCA_937863225.1 uncultured Polaromonas sp. | reverse complement strand
GGCAACGCATTTTATTGGACCTATACACTGGCCTTGCCTGTAGATGGCAACATCATCAATGTGCAGTTTGACGATTGGATGTATTTGATGAACGACAAAGTCATGCTCAACAAAGCCCGTATGAGCAAATGGGGTGTGGGCTTGGGTGAAGTAACCTTGTCGTTTGTGAAACGTTGATGAGTACGACGTTATGAGCATTTTCTTTTCACCTCTTAACCCACGCATTGAAGACTGGCGTGGTCAAACCGTATGGTTGATAGGCGCGTCCACTGGCATAGGACGTGCCACGGCGTCACTCTTGCATGCGCATGGTGCACACGTGGTGGTGTCAGCGCGCAATGCCAGCGCATTGCATGAATTTGTAGCTGAACACCCAGGAGCCATTGCCTTACCATTGGATGTCACCGATGCCGTTGCTGTGCAATCTGCCGCATTGAATCTGCAAGCTCGAGGTCGAGTCGATTGCGTGGTGTACTGCGCAGGACATTACCGCGCTATGAACGCCACCGCGATCGATTTACCCGACATGTTGAAGCACAACAGCATCAATTACCTGGGTGCTTTGCATGTGTTGGCAGCGTTGGTCCCTATTCTGCAAAGCCAAGCTGTGTCCAAAATGGGCCAACGCGGGCACATCAGTTTGATAGGCAGTGTGGCCGGCTACCGTGGCTTACCGCAAAGTTTGGCTTATGGCCCAACCAAAGCAGCCATAGCCAATTTGGCCGAGACGTTGTACCTCGATATGCGCCCAAGCCAAATTAGCGTGTCTTTAATCAACCCAGGTTTTGTTGATACACCATTGACGCAACAAAACGCTTTCAAAATGCCAGCCTTGATGCGCACCGATGACGCCGCCCGTGCCATGCTACAAGGCTGGGCGAAGGGTGCGTTTGAAATTCATTTTCCAAAAAAATTCACTTGCTGGATGAAAGTACTGCGCATCTTGCCCAACCGCCTGTTTTTTGCGTTAGCTGGACGATTGAAACAAGCTTGAATCAAATCACAAACATGAACCCAAACACAGACCAAATCGTCGATTTTTTTGAAAATCTGAGCCCCAACAAGCTCCAGCAGCTGAGTCAGATTTATGCACCACAAGCGCGTTTCAAAGACCCCTTCAATGAGGTCGTTGGCATAGCAGCGATACAGCATATTTTTGAACACATGTATGTCCAAGTTGAGCGCCCACGTTTCACCATCAAAGAGCGTGTTGTTAACCAACAGCAGTGCTTTTTAACATGGGAATTTCGCTTCAACTTCAAGACGTTCAAAACATCGCATCGGCAGTGTATTTTGGGCGCCACGCATTTGGTATTTGATGATGACGGCTTGATCACGGTGCACCGCGATTATTGGGATGCGGCTGAAGAGCTGTATGAAAAAATTCCATTTTTGGGCGGCTTGATGCGGTGGTTGAAACGACAGGCCAGCTAAGCGGTGGTATCAATGCAGTGTTTCGCCCATCGCTGCCGCCACTGCACGCACCCTGGCGGCTTGCATCAGTTGGCCGATTTGTTTGCCGCTCAAATTAACTGAATTTATAAGGTTTTTTTGACCTATAGACCCCGTATTTACTGCCTGAGGTGCTATTGAATTTATAGCACTCTGTGCATCAACCTTTTGTGCAACACGCAGGCTGTGCAACAACTGGGATGCTTGCGGATAGCCGCTATCAGCGTGACCCAATCGGCCTCTTGCATCGCATTCGCAAGCCAAAAGCACTTCCGTAAAACGCTCTGGTTTGCGAAACGCATCACAGCGCTCGAGCAATCGCACCATTGCTGCGGCACCCAATTCTTGGCTGCGATGGATGTTGCCATGCTCACTCGCCACCACCAGAGCCAGTTCGCGACAATTAGACGGTACGCGCCAGCGGTTGCACACCGCTTGCAACAATTTTTCACTGCGCCCTTCATGCCCAAAATGGCGTGGCAGCACATCTGCTGGTGTGGTGCCTTTGCCAAAGTCGTGGCACAAGCAAGCAAAACGCACAGGTAACGTGGCGTTCAATCGCGCCGCCATGTCCAGCACCATCATCATGTGCACGCCGGTGTCAATTTCTGGGTGGTATTCGGTACGCTGCGGTACGCCCCACAGCTTGTCGAGCTCAGGCAGCAATCGCGCCAGCGCACCACATTCACGCAGCACCTCAAACATGCGCGATGGTTTGTTTTCCATCAGCCCTTTGCTGATTTCTTGCCACACGCGCTCTGGCACCAGCGCATCCACCTCACCGTTTTGCACCATTTCTTGCATCAAAATCATGGTCTCAGTTGCCACTGTGAAGTCTTCAAATCGTGCGGCAAATCGTGCCAAGCGCAAAATGCGAACCGGGTCTTCGGCAAACGCGTCCGACACATGGCGCAACACTTTGGCATCCAAATCACGCACACCACCATGCGGGTCAATTAACACTGTGCGGTCCAGTTGCAACACCGTATGTGCCAGTAGTTTATGATTAAACTTGCATGTAGACGGCATATTTGCTGCCAAGACTGCTATCGAATTGATAGTTAAATCACGTCGCGACAAATCTTCTTCCAGCGTCACATCGGGTGCCGCATGAAATGCAAAGCCGTGGTAACCGGGCGCAGTTTTGCGCTCTTGCCGCGCCAAGGCGACTTCTTCGCGCGTGCTGGGATGTAGAAAAACAGGGAAGTCTTTACCGACGGGCAAGAAGCCCGCAGATTGCAAAATTTTAGGAGTTGCGCCGACGATGACCCAGTCCCTGTCCTGAACCGCCAGTCCCAACAACGCATCCCGCACCGCACCACCCACCATGTAGATTTCCATGGGGGTAGTTTAGCGGGTTCATTGCGGTTTAGATTTTGGTGGCAGTGCCTGAATAGGTAATATTACAAGTAGCGTTTCCAGCTGTACCTGTCGCTTTCAATTGCACGTCGAACGTAGATTCGCCAGAGCCTGATGTACGAAAAGTCAAAGTTGTTACGACCGTAACACCATTTATGATCTCTGTCTCAGTAAAAGTAAAACCGCCATTGTCGCCATCTACTGTGCCATGTATGGTTCCATTTGATGCAGAAACTTGACGCCCATCTTGTACCACATTGTCCGTACCAGCTGCGATGCTAGAAGTTGGAGAACCACCGCATGTGTTGCCTGACAAATTCACAGTGCTTATTTGATATGTACCCGCAAAGTTCGGCGTTTCATCGCCCCCGCCACCACAAGCCACCAACACAGCAGCCATCGCTACAACCGCCAAAAATTTAATGCGCAAAATCATTGTTATTCCTTAAATAAGTTAAAACTTAATTATCCAAGAAATAGTCATCAGGATTCGCCCTCAACCCCTCATTTTTTTGAATCGTGGGTGCGGTAGGGTTCTTCAAAATCTAAGAAATCTTTTTCTGCCAAAGCGTCTTGAATCCAAGCTGCTACGCTGGGCAAAGCGGTGACGCGAGCGACGTAAGCGGCGATGGTTTCTGGCAAGGGAAGCGCGTAAGTATTCATGCGCATGCACACAGGGGCGAAGAACGCGTCGGCAATGCTGAAGTTGCCAAACAGCATGGGGCCTTGGTACTTTTGTAACAAGTCGCCCCAAAGCTGCACCAATCGCGCCAAATCTTTTGGTACTTCGGGCTTCACCCGCATAGCCAGTTCGCCAATCTCGGGCAAGCTGGCTTCAATGTTCATGGGAAAGTTGCTTCGCAGCGCATTGAAACCTGAATGCATTTCGGCACACACGGTGCGTGCGCGGGCACGGTCGGCTTTGTCTTTGGGCCACAGGTTTTTTTCTGGATACTGTTCAGCCACATATTCGGCAATGGCCAAAGTATCCCAAATGGCCAAATCACCATCCACCAACACCGGCACTTTGCCAATGGGGTTAATGGCGGTCATGGTTTTCTTGAATTGCGAATGGTCATCAAACGAATCAAAGCGCACCTTCACTTCTTCAAACGGGATGCCAGCTTGTTTCAACATCACCCACGGACGCATGGACCATGACGAATAGTTTTTGTTGCCGATGTAGAGTTTCATGTGTATACCTTTCGTCGATAGTGTTTCAAGGGAGTTCTTTGTTCACTGGTGGCGCATCGGAACCCAATGGTCCGATGAAGCCCAAACGTGCTTTCAGCGATTGCGCCTGACCCGTCAAAATGGCCGCGTAATTGGTGGTGTTGCTGAGCACTTTTTTAACGTAATCACGGGTTTCGGCAAAAGGGACATTTTCAGCCCAAATTGCCGTTTCGACCACCGCGCCATTGCGCCAAACGCGTGGGCGATTGGGGCCAGCGTTATAGGCCGCAGCAGCCAGCGGCATGGAGCCGGCAAAATCGTCCAACACCAATTTCAAATAACCCGTACCAATGGCGATATTGGTCTCGCGGTCGTTGATTTGGTCGGCACTGAAGTTGGTCAAGCCAATGCGCTTGGCAGTCCAACGTGCGGTGGCTGGCATCACTTGCATCAAACCCGAAGCACCGACGCCAGAGCGCGCGTCCATGATGAAGCGGCTTTCTTGCCGAATCAAACCATAGACATAGGCGGGGTCTAAGCCGATTTCTTTGGCACGTTTGATGACCGACTGTTGATGTGGCATGGGGAAGCGTTGCTCAAAATCAATGAATGACTTGGTCCGTTCGCTGGTGTTGATACAACGGTCCCACACTTCACGCTCACAAGCAAGGTTGGCCGCCGCCAGCAGTTCGCGCTCGTCCATGCCGCCAGGTGTGCCTCTGGGATTGGTTAAATTGGTGCTGTAATTCCATTCGCGCACACCTTCTGAACGCAAGCCAATGGCGATGGCGTGCAAGGCTTTTTGCAGGCTTTGGTTCAGTCGTGCACTGGCTTTTTCAGCCTCGCTCAGTGGTTCTGGTTTTGCCGGCACCGTGATTTTGCGTCCCAATTCCTCTAACGCCAATTGCTCGTAAAAGCCGCGCACGGAAGCAATCGATTCAAACATGGCATTGGCAGATGCGAGTTCTTTGTTCGCCAAATAAGCGCGGCCACGCCAGTATGCCCAAATGGCTTCCTTTTGCGCGGTGACACTCATGGCATCAATGGCTTTGGCCACTGCGTCCCAATGCGGTTTGCTGTTCACACGCAACAGGGCGCGCACCTTCCAGCCCAAAGTGTCGTCGTTCAAATCACTGTTCTTGGTCACATTGGCAAAGTAGCTGGCGGCGTTGCTGTTTTGGTTCAATGCTGCCAGTTTGCCTATCGCACCCCAAGACCAGTTGCGTTGCTCGTTGCTGAAACTGCCACCCTTGGCGTTTAACATGGCCGCAGCGCCATCG
Source organism: uncultured Polaromonas sp. (assembly GCA_937863225.1). Taxonomy (GTDB): domain Bacteria; phylum Pseudomonadota; class Gammaproteobacteria; order Burkholderiales; family Burkholderiaceae_C; genus Aalborgiella. Next base: position 26,464 of record CALMEI010000073.1, on the reverse strand, counting down.
GCATTGCTGGATGCCAAACGTATGATGTCGAGGACCGTCTCTTCATTGCGCGCGGATTTGCCCGCGTATGTCACAATTTGCAACGCATTGCTGGCGGCGCGTTTGCGGTTGACTTCGGTCGCGATGCGGGCTTTGACAAAAGCATCGTGTGGCGTCATCAAGGGCGCTTGTGCATGGGTAGCATTGGGGTCATTGATCATTCGATCGGCCGCCAAGTTACAGCCGTCATCGGCATCCCGAATCGACCACCAGTTTTTGCGCACAATGGCCGCACGCTCTGTGGGTGTGGTGCTGGTGAGGGTGGCATTGCTTGGCGCATTGTCATTTTTGCTGTTTTGCAAATGGTCAATTAACACCGCATAGCACTGCACCTCTTTGTCGTCACGCATGCGAAATTTGGTGTAATGCGCCGCAAAGTTGCCCCAATCACGCCGTTGCCCCAAGAGCAACAACCAATCGTTGCGCAAGCGGTCTTCTTGGTATGTGCCGGTATAGCGGTTTAAAAAACTTTGCACTTCGGATTCAGAGGCTTCTTCCAAGCGCGCTTTCAATTCCCAATACGCTCCCCAAGCTTCTTGCGGATGCCCGCTGACTTGTGGCAACAACTGCGAGAGGCGCGCACGGTCCAGCTTTTTAAAAGCCTGACTCATCTCGACCAATACACTGTCAGTGCGCGGGTTTGAGCTGATTTGAGCGTTGACCGTGCTGGCCATGCCTATCAAAGAAACAAATAATGCAACCCAACAAGCTGTCTGATGCGCTGCTTTAGTTGTAGACGCGCAAAGTGCTGTCAAAATAGCCTTGAAAATAGCTTTAAAAATGAATTTGTTTAAGGCGTGATGTTGTAATGCGCTCGTCATGGGTGTATATAAAAGCTTGCGAAACATGTATTAGGGATTGTGATGGAAAAAATGACCGATAAAAGTTCTGTAAAGAGTGCAACACGCAAAGCTCTGATAGATCAACGTTTGAATTTACCAGATAGGCTACAACGTGCGGCACTTTTACAAAGTGTGATGCGCATTTGGCTGTTTGACAAACCAGACACCATCATAGGTGCTTATTGGCCCATCAAAGGCGAGTTTGACCCTTTGCCTGCACTGTACCGCTGGCAAGAAGATGCGATTTCGCAAAGCCCGGCATCGGAATATGTACCTGAAGAGGCATTGACTTCGCCGATTGATGATGCCAACATGACGCCATTGGCAACCCAATCTTTAGCGAGCCGATCACCCCGCAAAATTGGCTTGCCCGTGGTAGATAAAGTCCACAAAACACTGGTGTTTCATGCTTGGTACCCAGGCTGCCCGATGGAAGAAGATGCCTATGGCATTCCTAAACCAAAAGGTACGGAAGTGGTGGTGCCGACATTGCTGTTTGTGCCTTGCGTTGGTTATGGCCCCAATGGTTACCGATTGGGTTATGGTGGTGGCTTTTATGACCGCACATTGGCAACCCTGCAACCACAACCCAACACGGTTGGGTTAGGTTACAGCAACGGCTGGTTGCCGGACTTCAAAGCCGAGCCACACGACATACCGCTGCACGCCATTTTGAGCGACACGGGTGTAGTGTGGCAAAGCTGAATCCCGTCGTTAATCCATCAGCTTGCGCAACAAACCTTGAGTGGACGCATCCAGTCCTGACACATCATTGGTTTGGAAACGCTGCTCAATGTCGGTGGCCAGCACCTTGCCAAGCTCAACGCCCCATTGGTCAAAACTGTTGATGCCCCACACACTGCCCGCTACGAAAGTGCGGTGTTCATAGAGCGCTATCAGCGCCCCCAAACTGGTGGGCGTTAAGTCATCCAAAATCAGCGTGGTGCTGGGTCGGTTGCCAGGAAAATTTTTGTGCCCATTGGGGTCTGTTTTGCCCAGCATCAAGGCCTGCGACTGGGCAAGCGCATTGGCCAAAAGGATCTGCTGATGCCCAGATAAGCCATGCCGTTCGCGCTTCACCACCACAAACTCAACAGGAACAACATCCGAGCCCTGATGCAGCACTTGAAAAAAAGTATGTTGTCCATCGGTACCCGGTTCACCCCAAACCAGTCCAGCCGTGGCATACGGCAATACGTCACCCTTGGCATCGACTCGCTTGCCATTGCTTTCCATGTCCAGCTGCTGCAGGTAAGCAGGTAAGCGCTTTAAGGCGCTGTGGTAGGGAGCAACACAACGGCTGCTGTACCCATGAAAATTGCGGTACCAAACATCCAGCAACCCCAAACGCACGGGCAGGTTTTGTGCCAGTGGTGCGGTGCAAAAATGCGTATCCATGTCGGCCGCGCCAAGCAATAAAGCGCTGAAATTTTTCTCACCAATTGCAATGGCAATGGGCAAACCAATGGCAGACCACAAAGAATAACGCCCACCCACCCAGTCCCAAAAGCCAAAAGTGGTGTGAATGCCAAAATCTTGCGCGGCCTTAACATTGCTTGTCAGCGCCACAAAATGCCTAGAGATGCCTTTGCCTGCCACACCCAAATCCGTCTTGTTGGAATAATTTTCGGCAAACCATGTTTTCGCTGACTGGGCATTGGTGAGGGTATCGACTGTCGTGAATGACTTAGATGAAACAATGAACAAGGTGTTTTCGGCTTTCAGCTGTTTCAGCACCCCAGCCAATTCAGCACCGTCGACATTGGATACAAAATGCATGCGCTGACCGGTGGTTGCAAAAGCCTCTAAGGCTTGTGTCACCATTTGCGGCCCGATGTCTGAGCCCCCAATGCCAATGTTGACAATGTCTGTGAACTGCACATCAGCTCGAATGCGTTCGGCATATGCCAGCATGGCCGACAGCATTTGTTGCACAACCGATGCATCGGTATTTGCTATATTATTAATAGCAGTGTAGGCTGTATTTATGCCGGCTACAGCCTGATTTTCAATATTTTTTTGCAAAACAGATGGGCTTCTGAGCAACCAGTGCATCACAGCGCGGTTTTCGGTTTGATTGATCGCCATACCCGCAAACATGGCGTCACGATGTGCCTCTACACCACACTGCTGCGCCAAGTTGATGAGCAAATTTTGGGTGGTGGCATCCAGTCGGTTTTTGGATAAATCAGCAAACACATGGGGCGCCTGTTGGCTGAAATTTTCAAAGCGTGCCCTGTCATGCGCAAATGCTTCGCGCACATCAAAGTCTTTGGCGCTCAGTTGATAGTGGGCGTGCAAGCTCGCCCAAACGGGCGTGCGGTCGCAACGTGGTCGGTCTTCAAATTTCATTCGCTCAAATATAACTGAATTTGAATCGCTCAATTCTTCAGCTTCATACTTCTGATTACTTGGCAGCAACAACCGAGACACCGTGTGTAGCCAGCTGAAGTTTGACAACTTGTCCCAATTGCAACACGTCGGTTAAATCGGGCGACACCACAAAAATAGGGCCCAATTCGGTATCAAAGGTGTATTCGTAGTTATTACCCAAATAGGCCAATTTAATCAATTTGGCCGACATGCCCTCTTCGACTTTCTCAATGTGCCAAGCTTCCGGCCGAACCGCCACTTTGATTTTGCCGAGTGGAATGTTGTTGCGCGGTGTGATGTGCATGGAGCCAACTTTGACTTGACCGTCCTGTGAAGGCTCTGCCGGAAACAACATGGCCTCTCCCATGAAACCAGCGACAAACTCACTTTGTGGACGTTCATACAAATCTTGCGGCGTGCCGCGTTGAGCAATGATGCCGTGGTCCATCACAATGATTTGATCACTCACAGCCAAGGCTTCGCTTTGGTCGTGCGTGACATAAGCCACTGTGAGGCCCAAGCGCTGTTGCAAACCACGAATTTCTTCGCGCATTTCACGGCGCAAACGAGCGTCTAAATTGGAAAGCGGTTCGTCAAATAACAAAACACCTGGCTCTAGAACCAAAGCGCGCGCCAATGCCACGCGTTGTTGTTGACCGCCTGACAGCTCACTGGGTAGGCGCGCATTGAAACCGGTTAAACCCACATTCTGCAGGGCATCGTCTGCTTTGGATTGCGCTTCATCTTTGCCCATACCTGACATTTTGAGTCCATACATCACGTTCTCTAGCACACTCATATGGGGAAATAAAGCGTAGCTCTGGAACATCATGCTCACATTGCGCTCTGCTGGGCCCAGGGTGGTGACGTCTTTGCCGTCCATGATAATTTGCCCACTGCTAGGAGACTCTAAGCCTGCGATCATGCGCAAAGTGGTGGTTTTACCGCAACCGGATGGTCCCAAGATGGTCGTCAAGCTGCCTTTTGGAATTTCAAAAGAAATACCATCTACAGCCAATGGTGCAGCTTTATCTGTGCCATACCGTTTGCTGATGTTTTTAAATTCAACGCCTTTGTTCATGGTGTGCTCTTCTATATAACGTCAATGGTTTAGTGGGCTGCTATGGCTGACACGGGTGTCCCCGTTTGACGCCGTCCCAACTTGCGCTCGCCCACCAAAAATTGAATCAAAGCTATGGCCAGTGACATTAAAACAATTAACACCGTGCAATATGCCAAGGCCACGCCATAATCCCCATTGCCGACCCGACCAATGATGTACGTGGTGGCCAATTCGTTTTCGGCAGTGACCAAGAAAATCACTGCACTGACCGTTGTCATGGCGCGAACAAAGCTGTACACCAAAGCCGCCACCAGCGCAGGTTTTAGCAATGGCAAAACCACTTTGAATAACGTTTGCGCCGTCGATGCACGCAGCATCAACGATGCCTCGTCTAAGGTTTTATCCAATTGTTTGAACGCCGCCGTGCCAGCCCGCACGCCCACAGGCAAATTGCGAAACACAAAACACAAGACGATGATTAAGCCGGTACCGGTTAATTCGACGGGTGGCACATTGAATGCCAAAATATAACTCACACCCAACACGGTGCCAGGAATGGCAAAAGCCAACAAGGCAGCAAACTCAAACAGGCTTTGACCTTTGAATTCGGTACGCGCCAACAGGTAAGCAATCAACAAACCCGTGGCCGCCGTCATAGGCGCAGAAATACCCGCCAATTTGATGGTGGTAAAAAACGAGCTCCATGCGGTCCCCGCCCACACCATACCAAACTCTCCCCATTCAATGCCAAATGCTGTTTTGAAATGCGACAGTGTGAAAGTGTAATCACGTCCCCATGTTTGAACAAAACCACCGGCAAAAGCAAACAGGTACACCACCACAGTAAAAGCCAACCACGGATACACCACGGCATTCAAAGTGCGCCGCACGCTGTCGGGTAATACCATGGCAATGCCAGCATCCCCTTTGCCACTCACTGTGGTGAAGTTTTGCTTGCCCAATAGACCGCGCTGCAAGGCAAAAACCAGCAACGCAAACGCCGTCAATATCCATGCCAAAGATGCCGCCCGACCCTGGTCGTATTGGGCACCCACAATGGCGAAAAAGATATCGGTAGACAGTACCGAATATTGCCCACCCACCACAATGGGGTTGCCAAAATCTGCCATGCTTTCAATGAAGCCGACCAAGAATGCATTGGCCAAACCAGGCTTGAGCAAAGGCAAGGTGATGGTGAAGAACGTTTGTTTGCGATTGGCTCGCAACGTTTGCGCGGCCTCCTCTAAGCTGGGCGCGATGCCTTGCACAACACCACGCATGATCATGAACGCAATGGGTGTAAAAGCAAATGTCTGCGCAATCCACACGCCAAACCAGCCGTAAAACCAACGCCCTGGTGGTATGCCAAACGCAAATTCCAAAAATTGATTGACGATGCCAGCACGACCAAACAACAATATTAAACCCAAGCCGACGACGAATGGCGGCGTGATGATGGGCAATAAAGCAAGCACACGCAATGGCGTTTGAATGCGTGGACCCGCACTTCGCTCTGCCATCAATGCCATCATGGTTCCCAAGACGGTGGTTGTGGCCGCTGTCATCAGTCCCAAAAACAAGGTGTTCCAAGCGACACCACATCGCTGACCACTCGCCAAGCAATTCAAACCCCATATGCGTTCATTGCCAATGCGTTCAAATATCGCTGTGAATGACCATTTACCCTCTTCCGTCATGAACGCACCATAAAGCGCCTTTGAAACTGGAAAAGCAATGAACATGAGCAACAAAACGGTACAGCCCAAGACCGCTGAGGCAATGAACAAATCGCCTTTAAAAAAACCGCGTCGCGCAATACCAAAGGCGCTGATCATCACCAGTGACAATAACACCACAAACGCACCCATGCCGATGCCAAATTGGTGATGCGTCAATTCGCCAAAATGCGCATTGAAAGCATCCAATTGCCAGCCTTTAGAACCAATTAGAAATCCACTGACCAACAGGCCCATGAAACCAATACAACCGCCCGCCACGAACCAGATGCCCTGTGTTTTGCCAGCTGGCACAACCAAACCCAACGCTGCAATGCCAAGACCAAACAAACCAATGAGCAACCATTGTCGTCCATGTGCCCATGCCTGCATCAAGCCATTCGCGGTTTCGCTGCCACCGAAGATTTGTGGCAGTACGCTGTACCAAGCGGTGTCTTGAATGGCGTACCAAGGCAGCAAGAGGTAGGCCAGAAACCCGATCGCCAACCATAGACGAATCGGTTTGTTAGGGTTTTTATTCACGGTTGCTGGTTCAAACAAATGAGCGCATAACCGGCGAAAGTTATGCGCTCAATCTGAAAGGTTCATTCAATTAGCGAGGCAATGAATTCACTTCTTTTTCCCACTTGGCAATTAAACGACGCCGCTCTGCCGAAGCGCCATACTTGGCATAGTCGTAATTGATGAATTTGATTTTTTTGAAATCGGGAATGCGTGCATCGTTCTTGGCATTTTTGTTGGATGGCAATTGGAACTGCTTGGCTGCAGCGGCCATTTCTTGTGCCGCAGGTGTTAAAGCCCATTCGTAAAACTTTTTAGCCTCTTCTAAATTACGGGCGCCTTTGATGATGCTCATGGAACCAATTTCTGCACCTGTTCCGTCAGCAGGTGTGATGGTTTCGATCGGGAAACCGGCAATCTTTTCACCCGGTCCATCATGAACGAAGCTGATCGACACGGTGGTTTCACCACGCGCTGCCGCTTTGATGGGTCCCGTGCCACTGCGTGTGTACTGGCTGATATTTTTATGCAGCTTTTTCATGTATTCAAAAGCTTGGTCTTCGCCCATTAACTGCACCAAGGTGGCCACCATGGTGTAAGCCGTGCCACTGGAAGCTGGGTTGGCCACTTGAATTTCGCCCTTTAATGATGGGTTCAGCAAATCTGCCCAAGTCTTGGGAACGGGCAGTTTTTTCTTGGCCAACAATTCGGTGTTATAGCCAAAGCCCAAAGGTCCAGAGTAAATGCCAACGGTTCTGTATTTAGATTGCTCAGCCTGTTTTTGCGCCCATGTGTGCAGCTGTGTCAAGGAAGGTGACTTGTATTCCAAAGACAAGTTTTGCTCAGCAGCTTGCAAATGGGGGTCACCGGTGCCGCCAAACCAAATATCGGTTTTGGGATTGTCTTTTTCAGCAATCAATTGAGCCAAAGCTTCGCCTGAACCTTTCATGGCGATATTGATTTTGACGCCCTTGGCTTTGCCGTAGACTGTGCCCATCATGTTGCACCACTCAGCCTGTACCGAACAAATCACATTCACGGTTTGCGCTTGAGACGCTCCACTTAAAACCGCCAGTGCAGCAGCCAGCCATATTTTTTTCATTGTCTCCCCATCCCATTGGTTGTATATCAGCTGATGATGATACTCAGTGACGCTGTTGCGGTGAATAGGGAGTTACGCTAATTGGGATTGAAGACTGAAGATGGTGAGCGGATTTTGCTAGAGACGATTTTCCTGCACAGCATGACATGCTACTTTAGTACCAGCTATTTCTATCATCTCGGGTCGTTCTGTTTTGCACCGTTCGTTGGCGTGCGGGCATCGGGGATTGAAAGTGCAACCAGGAGGAGGGTTCAAAGGGTTAGGCACCTCCCCTTGTACGGGCGTTCGGGCGCGGCCTGTATCATGCATTTTCGGAATCGCATCCAGCAACATTTTGGTATAGGGATGCAAGGGCTTGTCAAACAAGGTGTGCTTATCCGCAAGCTCAACCAAACGCCCCAAATACATCACGCCCACGCGGTCGCTCACATGCCGAACAACGGCCAAATTGTGACTGATGAACAAATAGGTGAGGCCTTGCTTGTTTTGCAAATCCTTCATGATGTTCAACACTTGTGCTTGCACACTCACATCCAAAGCGCTGGTCGGTTCATCACAGACCAAGAACTCGGGTTGCGTAGCCAAGGCACGCGCAATAGAAATTCGCTGGCGCTGTCCGCCCGAAAATTGGTGCGGGTATTTAGGCATGTCTAATGGGCTAAGCCCCACCGCGCTCAACAACTCACCCACACGAGCACTCAATGCAGCAGTGTCTTTGATAATGCCATGCTCAATCAAGGGTTCAGCCACGATATCCAACACACGCCAACGTGGATTGAGCGATGCATAGGGATCTTGAAATATCATCTGAATGCGTGCACGCAAATTTAATTCATCAGCACTTCGGTAAGTGGCATGGGCATCTTTGCCATCAAAAGTAAAACTGCCACGTGTAGGCGAATAAAGACCCACCATCAGGCGTGCGACGGTGCTTTTACCGCAACCCGACTCACCCACCAATGCCAAAGTTTTGCCTTTTTCAATTTCGAAGCTCACACCATCCACGGCGTGTAATTTGACTTTAGGTTTGCGTTCAAGCACACGTGTTAGCCACGGGGGGGAGACATCGAAATCCATTGCGATGTCTTGCACTAGCACAAGCGCTTTATTTTGCTTGCTCATTGAGTCGCCTCGCGCTTTTCAATTTCCACTTGATTTGGCAACAGCCAACAAGCCGCTTGGGTGGCGCTTGCCCTAGCAAGATTGGGACGATCCTCTCGGCAACGATCTATGGCTTGCGTACAACGAGGATTGAAAGCACAACCTTTTGGAATGGCGTTTAATCTTGGCATGGCGCCTTCAATTTGATGCAATCGCTCAACGTCAATAGTGATATCAGGAATAGCTGCCATCAAACCAGATGTATACGGATGTGCGGGGTGATTGATGACCTCATGGACAGGGCCCACTTCGACGATTCGACCTGCATACATCACAGCGACTCGGTCACATGTTTCAGCAATCACGCCCATGTCATGGGTAATGAGCATGACGGCTGCACCTCGTTTTTTGCAAATGTCTTTTAACAAGCCAATGATTTGAGCTTGAATTGACACATCAAGCGCTGTCGTTGGCTCGTCTGCAACGACCAACATTGGCTCGGCTGCCAAAGCCAAAGCAATCACCACACGCTGTCGCATACCTCCGCTGAATTGATGCGGGTATTGATCTATGCGTTGCTCAGCCGCCGGGATACCAGTATCTTGCAGCAAGTCAATCGCTCTTTTTCGGGCTTCGGTTTTGTTCAATGGCAGGTGCGCCAAGATTGTTTCGATGAGTTGCTGGCCGATGGTGTACAAGGGATTCAACGAAGTCAAAGGGTCTTGAAAAATAGCACCAATCTGTTTACCACGAATAGTTCGCATTTGTTCGTGTGTCAAATGGTCGATGCGTTTGCCCTGCAGCCGTATTTCGCCCCCAGCTACACGACCTGGAGGCTCCAACAAGCCAATGATTGACGCACCCGTCAATGACTTGCCTGCGCCAGATTCCCCTACAACGCCCAATATCTCACCTGCTGCCAAATTGAATGAAACACCGTCCAGTGCGCGCAAGGTACCGTGTCGATTTGGGAATTCAACTATTAAATTTTTGACTTCGAGTAAGGGTGACATGCTCAGTAGGTTTTTATTGCAATTTCGGATTCAAGGCATCACGCAACCAGTCGCCGAGTAAATTCACACTCAGCGCAATGACCACCAACATCAAGCCAGGGAAAGCAGCAATCCACCACTCGCCTGAAAACAAGTAATCATTTCCGACGCGGATCAATGTGCCTAAAGATGGCGCTGTTGGCGGTGCACCCACACCTAGAAACGACAAAGTAGCTTCGGTGATAATGGCCGTTGCAACTTGTATGGTCGCCAACACGAGTACCGGACCGAGCACATTGGGCAGCACATGCTTGCGCATGATGCGAAATGAGTGGACGCCTGTGACACGCGCAGCCTGTACATATTCTTTATGACGTTCCACCATCGTCGAGCCTCGTACGGTTCGCGCATACTGGACCCACCCAGTCAGGGTGATGGACACCACCAGAACCCCTAAAGCCAATGTGTCCTGTGCGTTTGGAAACAAGGCACGCCCCACGCCCGCAATCAGCAGTGCCACCAAGATGGCTGGGAATGACAACATCACATCACACAAGCGCATCAACGCTGTGTCTATCCAGCCTCCTAAAAATCCAGCCAACAAACCCAAACTTACACCAATGAGCACTGACAAAATGACAGACAAAATTCCAACTGCCAACGATATTCTGGCTCCATACATCAAGGCAGACAAAATATCGCGGCCCTGATCGTCTGTCCCCAGCACATATTTGGAACTCCCCTCTGGATACCATGCGGGAGGAAGGCGCGCATCACTTAACTCTAAGGTGGTTAAGTCAAATGGGTTGTGCGGCGCCACCCAGCCGGCAAACACCGCACAAAACACACACAATAAAGCAACCACGGTAGCCACAATGGCAACAGGGGAGTTGCGAAAACTGTAGCCAACATCCCCATTCCACCATTGTTGAAGCGCACGCATGGTTTATTTTGCAGACTTGTTCACTTTAATGAATTTCCAAGGCATGTAGTTGTCTGGGAACTGCACAACTTCTACCGATTTTTTAGATCCCCAACTCAATGCTTGCTGGTGCAAAGGCAAGTGACCAACATCATCTTGGTGAATCTTGATGGCCTCGCGAATCATGGCATCACGTTTGGTTTGGTCAATTTCAGATGCAACTTTAGAGGTCAGATCATCAACCTTTGGGTTGCTGTATGCACCCAAATTAAATTGGCCGCGGCCACCATCACCTGGGGAAGACATGATGGGGTACAACACATTGTGCGCATCACCCGTGGAACTGGTCCAACCCAGCATATAAAAACTGGTATTGCGGCTCAACACTTTGGGGAAATAAGTTCCTTTTGTTTCAGCCTCGAGATTAACCTTGACACCTATTTTTGACAAATTGGCAGCCACTGCTTGGCAAATTTCACCGTCGTTCACATAGCGGTCATTCGGACAGTTCAGCTTCACCTCAAATCCTGAGCCGTAACCCGCATCAGCCATAAGCTTTTTAGCTGCCTCTACATCATAGGGATAGCGCGTCGCCAAATCGGCGGCATAGCCCTTGACTTGGGGCGGTATCAACGTTGCAGATGGCACTGCTGCACCACGCATGACTGTTTTCTTGATGCCCTCAATATCGATTGCTTGGTAAAAGGCTTTGCGCACACGCACGTCTTTAAATGGGTTTTTCCCTTTCACACTCGAATATTGCAACTCATCGCGCTTTTGATCCATCCCCAAAAATATGATGCGCGACTCTGGACCTTGCAACACCTTGAGATTGGGGTTGCCATTCACCCGTGCCACATCTTGCACTGGCACCGGCTCCATCACATCCACTTCACCGGACAACAATGCAGCAACACGTGTGCTGTCATTGCCAATAGGCGTGAAGATGACCTCTTCGACATTTCCGTCAAATTTGCCCCAATAATTTCCATTGCGTGTAAATGTGGAGCGAACATTGGGTTGGCGCTCACGTGCTCGGTATGGGCCTGTACCGTTGGCTTTGAACGAAGCTATGTTCTCTATGCCTTTGCGTCTGTCAACAGGTTTGGTTGCCCCATTGGACTCGCACCATTTTTTGCTCATGATCATCCAGCTGTACAGGCGCTCAGGCAAAATTGGAAAGGGCGCAGTGAGCACAAAGTCAACGGCATGGTCGTTAATTTTCACAATTTCTTTAATTTGGCCGACATAGCTCTTCATGTCTGAACCATCGCCTTTGGAACGTTCATAGCTGAAAATGACATCGTCAGCAGTGAAAGGCGTGCCATCATGGAACTTGACATTTTTGCGCAAATTGAAACGCCAAACTGTAGGCGATGTTTGCTTCCAATCGGTCGCCAATGCGGGCTCTAACTTGTAATTGCGATCACGGTAAACCAAGCCTTCGTAGACATTGCCCACCACAGACAGTTGCAGTGATTCATTCAACGAGTGTGGGTCGAGAGACAGTGCGTCTCCTTGGTTGGCCACTCGCAACGTTGCAGCAGTCGCACTCTGGATTGCTACCAAATTAATAGCACTACAGGCAATAAATACGCTGGCTATAGCCGTTTTTTTCATAAACTTCATGTTGCTACTCCTTTTAAAATCTAGCACTTACCACAACTGACGCTATCGATGTTTAAATTTATTTATGCACCAAAGGCATCGCCTCTTCTATCAAACTGGCATACAAAGCACTGCCCAGTGGCAACACATCGTCATTAAAATCATAGCGATTGTTGTGCAGCATACAGCCATTCACGTTACCTTGTCCTAACCGCATGTACGCCCCAGGAACAACTTGCAGCATGAACGAAAAATCCTCACCACCCATGCTGGGCGGCATATTGCGAATGACCCTGCTTTCTCCAACTAATTTCGCAGCCACATTGGCCGCAAATTCTGTTTCTGGTTCTGTATTGACTGTAGCAGGGTAAACACGTTCGTAAGTCAAAACTGCGCTTGCGCCAAAGCCTGCCGCAATTGATTCGCACAAATCCCGCAATCTGCTTTCTACTTTGTCTTGCAAGCTTTCGTGGTAAGTCCGTACCGTTCCAACCAATGTCACGCTACCGGGTATGACACTCATGGCTCCTGGATTGCCGCCATGAATGGAACAAATGCTCAAAACGACCTGCTCAATCGCAGCCACATTACGCGAGACGATGCTTTGTGCTGCGGTGATGATATGTGCCGCCACCAATATCGGGTCAATGCAGTTCTGTGGCCGTGCACCATGTCCGCCTTTGCCGGTTACGACAATTTCAATTCGGTCTACCGCAGCTTGCATGGGACCAGGCGTTAACCCAATGATGCCAACCGGTGTTTCAGGCGAATTGTGAATGGCATAGGCAGCCTGTACTGGATATTGATCAAACAAACCATCTTGAATCATGGCACGCGCTCCGGCAAAGCCTTCTTCGCCTGGCTGAAACACCAACACAGCGGTGCCATCAAAGTTTCGAGTTTCTGCCAAATAACGTGCAGCCCCTACCAACATTGCCGTATGCCCATCATGTCCGCAAGCATGCATCAGCCCGGTTTTACTGGATTTCCAAGCGCAGTCGTTTTGCTCAATCAAAGGCAATGCATCCATATCGGCGCGCAAGGCAACCATTTGATTGCGCGTATTGGTTTTACCATGTACCACAGCAACCACACCCGTCTTGCCTAAACCAGTTTGTATCTTATCCACACCACACAATGCCATGGCTTGTTGAACACGGCCTGAGGTATATATTTCTTCAAATCCCAATTCAGGATGTGCGTGCAAGTCACGCCTGAACGCGGTTAGCTCTGGATGAAACTGAGCAATGTGGGCAAACGCTCGACCGTGTGCAGATGCATTGGCAAACGGCTGCATCAATGACCACCCACATTACTGAAACTCAAACGCGGATCCACCACAAAATACAGCAGATCCACAGCTAAATTAATCACCACAAAGATGAGCGCTGTTAAGCATAAATAGGCAGCCATCACCGGAATATCTGCGAATGTGACCGCCTGTATAAATAACAAACCCATACCCGGCCATTGAAAAACCGTTTCGGTGATGATGGCAAATGCAATCAAAGCGCCCAATTGCAAGCCCGTGATGGTCATGACCGGTACCAAAGTGTTTTTGAGTGCGTGACCAAAATGAATGGCACGGTTTGACAATCCTCTGGCGCGCGCAAACTTAATATAGTCTGTGCGCAACACTTCCAGCATTTCAGCACGCACCAAACGCATGATGAGCGTGAGTTGAAAGATCGTTAAAGTAATTGCTGGCAATATCAGATGCTTCAAACCATCCCAAGTTAACAGACCCGTGCTCCACCAAGCTATTTGCACCGTTTCGCCTCTGCCGAAACTGGGTAACCACCCCAACCACACTGAGAAGACCAATATGAGCAAAATGCCAATTAAAAAGGTTGGCAAGGAAACACCCAGAAGCGAGATGGTCATCATTGATTGGGTAACAAAGGTACCGCGTCTTAAAGCGGCATACACACCCATAGGAACACCAATAATTAAAGCCAACACCGCGGCTGCCAAAGACAGCTCTATCGTTGCCGGAAAACGTTCACCAATGAGTCGAGACACCTTTGCGCCTTGCCGCAAACTGATGCCAAACTCACCTTGAATCGCATTCCCAAGAAAATGCCAGAACTGCACAACAAAAGGCTGATCCAGACCCAAATCGGCACGCAGTTGCGTAATTTGTTCGGGCAAAGCTTCAACCCCGAGCATGGAATGCACAGGGTCGCCCACATACTGAAACAACATGAACGAAATAAAACCCACCGACACCATCACGATCAGCGATTGAAAGAGTCGGCGAATGATAAAAGCGAACATCGATGGCTGTTATCTTGCTTTAATTGACTTTCACTAAACGCCAATCAATCCGATTGTCAGCGCGGTGAACCAAATCAATGTTCTTCTTCATTGCCCAAGGGATGATTTGGTTATGCAATGGCAAATGTGACACATCTTCATGTGACAAGACCAATGCTTTCTCAATCAAGCTGCGACGCAAATCAGCATCCGTTTCTTTCTTAATGCGCTCAACCAGCGCATCCATCTGCGGATTGGAATAACGACCTACGTTGTAGTTGCCATCACCACCCGCCCCAACCGTGCGCACCAAGGATTGCAGACTGTACAAAGCATCAAATGTTGGCACGCCCCAGCCGAGCATGTAAATGCTGGCTTCATAGCGCTGAATCATTGGGAAGTAAGTCACCAACGGTTGCGTGCGTAATTTTGCCTTCACGCCCACTTTTGACCACATGGCTGTGATGGCTTGGCAAATTTCTTCGTCATTGATATAGCGGTTATTCGGACACGCAAAATCCACCTCAAAACCATCTTTGTACCCAGCCTCTGCCAATAGTTTTTGTGACGTTTTGATATCGAATGGGTAACGCGTGTCGGCCTTTTTTGTCCACCCATTCACTTGTGGTGCAATCAATGTACCTGTAGGTAGACTCAATCCACGCATGGTGACACGGTTAAGCGTATTGATATCGATGGCTTGGTACAAAGCTTTGCGTACACGTACATCTTTAAGCGGGTTTTTGCCTTTCACATTTGAACCAGGCAACTCATCTCGGAATTGATCCATACCCAAGAAAATGGTGCGGTTTTCAGCACCATCTAATACTTTTAAATTGGGTGTGTTGCGTATGCGAGTTAAATCTTGCAAGTTGGGGTCCAATACCATGTCCACTTCGCCAGACAAGATGGCTGCAACGCGTGTTGCTTCTGATTTCACGGGTGTGTAGACAATTTCAGTCAAATTCCCTTCCATCTTTCCCCACCAATTCGGATTGCGCTTCAAGACCAATTTTTGGTCAGGCTGCCAGCTGTCAACGACAAAAGGACCTGTACCCATAGCGTTACGGTGTGCAAAGTTTTCCTCTTTGGTTTTACTGTCTTTGGGTTCTACCGATTTATTTTTTTCAGCCCAAGCTTTGCTCATCACTCGCAATTCTGTCAATTGATTCAGAATCACTGGGTTGGCCGATTTCATCATGATATCGATGGTGTTGGCATCTACCTTGACCACTTTATCGATGCCTTGTGTGTAGACGCCATAGTTGGAAGTCTTTGTCATGGCACGATTGAGTGAAAAAATAACATCTTCAGCTTCTAACGCGCTGCCATCACTGAACTTTACGCCTTTGCGCAATGTAACGCGCAGCTGTGTTGGCGTCAGCAATTTCCATTCTGTCGCCAATTGTGGTTCAACTTTAAATGTTCGGCTGTTGTAATAAACAAGTGACTCAAAAATAGCTGCATGTACGCCATTTCCCAGCGCATTGTTTTGTGAATGTATATCTAGTGTCGGAATGTCACTGGCACTGGTCCATTTAAATGTTTTGGCATCTGCGCCTTGCATCACTGCGAATGCCATTGCCAACACCGCGAGTTTGGTTTTCATGCAACTCTCCATTCATAAAAAATATCTTGAAAGCCTAAGCCATGACTATGCCACAGTTAGACACCGTCGCAGTTAGGTGCTTTCCCTCATGCAGGCAGTCACTCATTCAGATGTTTTGCTTGTCTGAGCTGCGCTACTTCAACACAAAACTAGGGGCTCCATACCATGCGGTGGTTTGCGATCTTGTGTTGTCACTGTCTGTCATCAAGGCGATGCGCAATAACTTTCCTGGCTCCTCACCAAATACCTTTTTAAAATCAGAGCGAATATCGCGTTCGTAGTCCAACCACTTATTTAAATTTGCGCTGCCAGTTTCAACCACCAGATTGCGGACACGATCTGTACGCTGCCCCAAAATGACGCTGCCCAAAGGCTGACGCTTACTCCACAAGTAGACCAGCGTTGCATATGGCAATGGTTCGCCCAATAACAGATTGGCCATCTCAGAAACCAACGCATTTTTAGCGGAAAATTGATTGCGATCACCTTCAAAAGTAAGGAAGACACGCACAGGCGAATCATCTAGCTCTGGAACAGTCACATCAGCATCTTGCAAGTGTGCGGGTACTTTCCATGAAAATTTGAGTTTGCCAATTTGGTTGACCCCAATGTTCACATCCCTGCGAATGGCGCTGGATGTGCTCTGTGAGTTGGCCCAAACTGCATCGCGCCCGTCTTCATGCGCTATTTTGTAATTGGTGGGTGTTTTGCCAGGAAAAGTAAAATGTTGCCAATCACTGACTGCAATGCCATCCCCTTGCTTCCATGAAGCTGGCACTTGCCACCTTGCATTTCTGGGAATGATTTCATTTGATGCAATCTCTGTTTGATTTTCAGTCGTTGAAGTACGTTTATCCGGCATATTTGTGCATGCAGATAATCCCACGGTCAACAATATGACACTTGCCAGTTTTTTCATTTCCCAACTAATCCTTAATTGCACTACTTAAGACATAAGATTGTGAGCACAAACTCTTTACCTTGTAATTTTATGCACAAAAAAAAGCTGCTTAGGTTGCCCTAAGCAGCTTTTAAGTTTTTATATAAAACTGACTTGCGTCAGCCCTATATTAGAACTGGTGTTGTACGCCCAAAGTAACTTGGTTAGATGCTGTAGCACCTGCAGACTTGAGTTGTCCAACCAAACCGTATACGTTAGTACGCTTGCTCAAATTGTATTGACCACCAACTGCAACTTGAGTTACGTCAGCAGCTGTACCTTTTTGGTCTTTGCCGTAAACGAAGTTCACGCTAGCAGCGCCCAAAGGTGCTGACACGCCCAAGCTGTATGCGTTTTTGCCGCCAACTTGGTTGCCGTCTTGTTCGAATGCCAAAGAAGCTTTAACAACTTTAGCATCGTAAGTGAAACCAACTTGAGTCAACAACTTCTCGCCACCGCGGCCGTTTTTAGTCAATGTCACGCCAGCAGCGATTGGGCCTGCGCCGTAGTTCACAGCCAATGCCAAAGGCATTTTTGTAGCGCCAACTGCGCCAATAGGTGCGCCAACTGTTGCAGCGTCTGCTGCAGCGCCAGTGCTGATACCGTTAGCAACTGCGTATGTGTTGCCTTCTTTCATAGCAGTAGTGAACATGACAGACACGTCACCGAATTTGCCCATGTAAGAAATGGCGTTGTTGTAACGTGCGCCTTCGATTGACAAGATGTTAGCGTTGTTGGCATAACCGTAGTCAGTGCCCCATGGTCCACCGTATGTTGCAGCAAACAACAAAGCTGGGTTCAAATGACGACCCAAACGAACGCCACCGAAGCCGCCTGTCAAGTCGATGTAGCTGTTACGTGAGCCGATAGTAGAACCAGCGCCACCGTTTTTGCTTGCGTCAGCATCAAATTGTGTCTCAACCAAGAAGCCAGCTTTCAAGCCGCCACCGAGGTCTTCAACACCACGGAAACCAATGCGTGATGATGTGCCAACAGAAGAACCGTCAGACATAACAGCTGATTGTCCAGTGATTTTTGTAATGCCGAGGTCAACACGACCGTACAAAGTTACAGAAGATTGTGCGAATGCGGCGCCAGAAGCTGCCAACACTGCGAGTGCGAGTAGGGATTTTTTCATTTCAAATTTCCTTAAGGTTAATAAATTGTGCCTAGCAAATACGGTGATTAAATTTAACTTTACGCATCGTATTTGTTACCCAAGCTAACCCCCTTTCGGGTAGTTGGGTCTATTGCACCAGAGTGCGCCTGCTTTTGCAACGAAACCGAGCAAAAAAGTGTGTAAATCTGTTGTTTTGTTGTCGCATTGCAACATAGATACCATTTATGCGGCTTCCAGCGCTTCAAAACTGGTGCTGATTTCAGCTGTTTTGCCCAGCATGACGCTGGCAGAGCAGTATTTATCGTGGCTCATAGCGATGGCTCGTTCGATCGCGTCTTTGGGTATGTTTTTACCTTTAACAATGAAGTGCATATTGATTTTGGTAAAGACTTTGGGATCCGTCTCGGCGCGCTCGGCTTGAATTTCAACCGAACACGCTTGCACAGCATGACGACCGCGCTTCAAAATCAAAACCACATCGTAGGATGAGCAGCCACCTAAGCCCGCCAACAGCAGCTCCATGGGGCGTGCCGCTAAGTTTTGCCCACCGTTTTCGGGTTTTGTCGCATCGGGTGCGCCATCCATTGCCAGCAAATGCCCGCTGCCCGTTTCGGCAACAAAACCCATGTGCGACTTGGTGCCTGCATGTCCTGTCCAAGTGACCGTGCATTGCATACTTATTTCTCCCTTTTAAATCAGCGTCATGAATATGAACGCCAGTGTGACAGTTTAACAATCAGCAAATTTTGCATAAATGTGCAGAATGCCACGATGCGAAACCTTTTTTGAGGGTTTACTCTAATATTTTTGGTGCATTGCAGCAAAATTTATATATACTAAAACCCATGCTTTGCTTTTTATTTAAATTGCCAAGCATCGATTGTCTCCTCCATCCTCTGAAAAGATGGATTTAAGCCCCAGTACCTCGCGGTTTGGGGCTTTTTTTTATTTTTGTTTTTGTCTTTGATTGGCAATTTTGGCGGCGTTTATCATTGGGGGTATGAGTAAACACCTGTCACCACACGATTACCAGCAAAAAACCGACAACGCCCGCGTCTATGACGTGGCAATTGTTTCCCCCTTGCAACACGCCAAAAACCTGAGCCAACGCTTGGGGAACACGGTGTTGTTCAAACGTGAGGACAGCCAAGAAGTACACAGCTTTAAGCTGCGCGGTGCGTATAACAAAATTGCACATTTAAGCCCTGCTCAGAGAAAGAAAGGTGTGATTTGCGCATCTGCTGGCAACCACGCGCAAGGGGTTGCTTTATCCGCCGCCAAACTCGGCATTCGTGCTGTGATTGTGATGCCTGTCACCACCCCTGCTGTCAAGGTTGATGCCGTCAAAGGCTTTGGTGCAGAGTATGTCGAGGTGGTGCTGTTTGGTGAGAGTTATTCAGACGCCTATGCCCACGCCCAGGTACTGGAAAAAAAGCATGGCCTGACTTTTGTACATCCGTTCGATGATGCCGATGTGATAGCCGGACAAGGCACGGTGGCGATGGAAATTTTGAAGCAAATGCCCTTAATGAATTTGGGCAAACTCGATGCCGTGTTTGTGGCCATCGGGGGTGGCGGTTTGATCTCTGGTGTCGCGAACTACATCAAAGCAGTGAACCCGAAAATCAAAGTCATTGGCGTGCAGATGAACGACTCCAATGCCATGATTCAATCGGTCAAAGCCAATAAACGCGTGACACTGCCCGATGTGGGTTTATTCTCGGATGGCACCGCCGTCAAATTGGTGGGTGCCGAGACATTTCGAATTGCCAATTCTGGCTTGGTGGACAGCTACATTGAAGTGGATACCGATGCGGTGTGTGCAGCCATCAAAGATGTGTTCACCGACACACGCAGCATTGTTGAACCTGCCGGCGCATTGGCCGTTGCTGCAATTAAACAATACGTGGCCAAACACAAGTGCAAGGGCAAAACCTTTGCTGCCATTTTGTGCGGTGCGAACATGAATTTTGACCGCTTGCGCTTTGTGGCCGAACGCGCTGAAGTGGGCGAAGAGCGCGAAGCTTTGTTTGCCGTCACCATCCCCGAAGAGCGCGGCAGTTTCAAACGATTCTGCGCCTTGCTCGGCAGCCTGCCGGCGGGCGGTTTGCTGCCTTTGTCACACATCAACACTACAAATAAGATAGCACCTCAGGCAATCAATACGCCGCCTAAAGGCCAAAAAAACATACAAAACACACCCACACAGCGCAACATCACTGAATTCACGTACCGCATCAGTGATGAAGCCCAAGCTCATGTGTTTGTGGGCCTGACCACAACGGCCAAAGGTGAAAGCGTCAACATTGCCAAAACACTGACCAAGCAAGGGTTCAAAGCCATCGATTTAACGCACGACGATTTAGCGCGTGACCACATTCGCCACATGGTGGGCGGACATTCGCAGCTTGCAAAAGATGAACGCTTGCTGCGCTTTGAATTCCCAGAACGACCTGGTGCGCTGATGAAGTTTTTGTCAGCCATGCGACCCGGTTGGAACATCAGCTTGTTCCACTACCGCAACCAAGGGGCCGACTACGGTCGTATTTTGGTGGGATTGCAAGTCCCAGCCAAGGATGACAAAGCCTTCACCACCTTCTTAAAATCGTTGGGTTACCCGTATGTGGAAGAAACCAACAACCCCGTATACAAGCTGTTTTTGAAGAGCTGAAAAACTACCCCGTCGCTATGCGCTACCCCTTCGCAACGATTCACCCCCCCGAATCCAAAGTGAACGCGGCATTTTTGTCTTGTCCCAAATGGGTCACCAGTTGTGGCAAAGCCAACGCCAAAGCGGGTTTGAGGGTAAAGGGCGGGTTAATGATGAACATGCCGCTGGCTGGCAGTCCGGGTCTAACGGTTTCACCTTGATTGTCGGTGGTTAATTTGCTGGATTTGACTGTGAGGGTGGCATGCAACCAGCTTTTGCCGGATTTGGTTGCCAACGTTTTCAAGCGTTTGGGAAGGTCATGCGCCACAGGGCGTGGAATGATGGGATACCACACCGCAAACGTGCCTGTCGCAAAGCGTGTTAGGCCGTCGGTTACCATGTTCAGCACGCGCGTATAGTCGTCTTTCATCTCATAGCTGGGGTCACAAAACACCAAAGCGCGGCGTGCTGGCGGTGGCAAAAACTTTTTGACATTTTCAAAACCGTCTTGCGCATGCACCACGATTTTGCGTCCTGCACTGAGCTGCGCAATGTTGTCAGCCAATGTCTTGGCATCGGTTGGATGCAGCTCAAACAATTTCAATTTGTCATGGTCGCGCAATAAATGCGCCATGATGAAGGGCGAGCCAGGGTAAACACGGCTGCTGTCCGTTTTGTTGTATTCCGCAACCAAGGATAAATAGTTTTGCAACAGCGGTGCCAACGCAACCGCGTTCACACCTGCAGTTGCTTTGCTTTTGCTTGCTGCAGGCGCACTGGCAACTTGTTTGGCTTGGGAGTTTTTTGCGGCCAACAATTTTTTAATGCCATCAACAGACTCACCACTGGTTTGTGCATAGTCGCCATCGAGGCGATACAAACCCGCACCAGCGTGGGTGTCGACCACCATCAAAGCGGTTTCTTTTTCAAGCATATGCTGCAAAATGGCAATCAACGTGGCGTGCTTGAGCACATCCGCATGGTTGCCAGCATGAAAGGCGTGTCGATAACTGAACATGTTCCTATCATAAGCGCTATGCGCAGCACCCAGCCTGCACCTTGCGGTGTTGCTTGTCACTGAGATGCTTGCGTCCTATAATAATTTCGACCTGCTTCAATGCACTTCACAATACGCTTCATTGAACCACATTGACAACCAACGCCAAACAACCCCTTAGGAGTTCCAGATGAATCTCGTCGAACGCGCCAAAGCCATATCCCTGAATCCCGCCGCAACATGGCCAGTGATAGACGCAGAAAAACACGATGCACAGTCGCTTTTTGTGCCCTATATGTTGATATTGGCGGCCATACCCGCAATAGCTGGGTTCATTGGCATGTCCATCATTGGTATGGGTGGTTTCGGTTTTAATTTCCGGATGCCCATCGGCAGTGGCCTGGGCATGATGGTGACCACCTATATCTTGTCACTGGTCATGACCTTTGTTTTTGGCTGGTTAGCCAGTGCGCTGGCACCTACTTTTGGCGGACAAAGCAACTTGGAACAGGGTTTAAAACTCGCTGTCTTTGGTGGCACACCCATGATGTTGGCTGGTGTTTTCAATGTTTTGCCAGCGCTTTCTTTTGTCGGTTTATTGGTGGCCTTGTATTCCTTGTATGTGATGTACTTGGGCTTGCCGGTTTTAATGAAAAACCCCAAGGAAAAAACGATTCCCTACATGGTGGTGCTCATCATTGCCAGCATCATTGGCGGCGTGATGCTGAGCTTGGTCAGTCGTATTTTTACGCCGTCCATGGGCAGCATGATGGGCGGCGCAGGCATGCGTGGTGGGGATGCAACCATCTCAACCCCTATGGGTGAAATCAAAATCAATAAAAACGCCAATTCCGGCGACAGCCCCGCTCAGGCGACCATCACCACCCCAGCGGGTAATGCGGTCATCACAACCACTCCCGCTGCCCCGGGCACTCCAACCGACTCTGCGACCATGACCATTCAGACACCCAAAGGCGAAGTCAAAATTGACATGAAGAACATGGAAGCCATGGCCAAACAAATGGAAGCCATGAGCAAGCAAATGGAGCAAAACAAAAAGTAAACCCGCTCCCGCGCTAACCACGCTGGGCGCGCGCACCAAAAATTGCCGTTCCCACGCGAACCATGGTGCTGCCAGCGGCTATGGCGGGTTCTAAATCTGCACTCATACCCAGCGACAAGGTATCAAGCCCAAGACCTTGGCGATTTAAGTCGTCAAATACAGCTCTAACCCGCATGTTGACAACCTGAGCTGCTTCAAAATCAATAGCAGGTTCCGGTATGCTCATAATGCCAC
The DNA here is from genome assembly GCA_937863225.1 of uncultured Polaromonas sp. GTDB lineage: Bacteria > Pseudomonadota > Gammaproteobacteria > Burkholderiales > Burkholderiaceae_C > Aalborgiella. Next base: position 3,316 of record CALMEI010000073.1, on the reverse strand, counting down.
GCAACTTGAGTCGGGGAAGTTTGACCAACTCGTTCGCCAGCGCCAACACGTCTTCTGGTGCCACGCCTGATTTGTTAACGCCGCCATCAATGTTGACTTGAATGCACACTTGCAAGAGCTTGGCTTCTAACGGCCGTTGATCGCTTAAGCGTTGGGCAATTTTGAGCCTGTCAATGCTGTGGACCCAGTCAAAATGCTCGGCGACCAAACGTGTTTTATTGCTTTGCACAGGGCCGATGCAATGCCAAACCAAGCCAAACGCTTTCGTTTCTGACTGCATGTTTGTTATTTTTTCAACGCCCTCGTTGACATAGTTTTCACCAAAATGTCGTTGCCCTGCGTCGATGGCGGATTTGATCAACTCGGGTGGTACCGTTTTGGTCACTGCCAGCAACGTGACTTCTTGCGGCTTGCGCTGGGCTTTGTTACACGCCTTAGCAATGCGTTGCAAAACGGCATCGATATTTTCCTGAATGTTGGTCATAATTGACTATAAATCTTTTTCTGAATATTTAACAAGCATACCCGTATGGATATCACACAACTGCTGGCTTTCAGTGTCAAAAATAACGCTTCTGACTTGCATTTGTCAGCGGGCATGCCGCCCATGATTCGTGTGCACGGCGATGTGCGTCGCATCAATGTGGATGCGCTGGATCACAAGCAGGTTTACGCCATGGTGTACGACATCATGAACGACAGTCAGCGTAAACGTTACGAAGAATTTTTAGAAATTGATTTTTCTTTTGAAATTGATGGATTGGCACGTTTTCGTGTCAATGCGTTCAACCAAAGTCGCGGTGCAGGTGCGGTGTTCCGTACCATTCCTTCTAAAATTTTGACTTTGGAAGAATTGCACGCCCCTAAAATATTTGCCGACCTGGCTTTGAAACCACGTGGTTTGGTGTTGGTGACTGGGCCTACGGGTTCGGGTAAATCAACCACCCTGGCCGCCATGGTCGATCATCTGAACAACACAGAATACGGCCACATATTGACCGTTGAAGACCCGATTGAATTTGTGCATGAATCTAAAAAATGCTTAATCAACCAACGTGAAGTTGGTCCCCATACTCAAAGTTTTTCAGCCGCACTCAGGTCCGCTTTGCGCGAAGACCCCGATGCCATTTTGGTGGGCGAGATGCGTGACCTTGAAACCATTCGTTTGGCCATGACCGCGGCTGAAACGGGGCATTTGGTCTTTGGCACCTTGCACACCTCCAGCGCTGCGAAAACGATTGACCGTATCATTGACGTTTTTCCCGCAGAAGAAAAGGAGATGGTGCGCGCCATGCTATCGGAATCGCTGCAAGCTGTGATTGCACAAACACTGTGCAAAACAAAAGACGGCAACGGCCGTGTTGCTGCACATGAAATCATGATCGGCACCAGCGCCATACGCAATTTGATTCGCGAGGGCAAAGTGGCGCAAATGTATTCATCGATTCAAATGGGTAACAGTTTTGGCATGCAAACACTGGATCAAAATCTGGTTGAAATGGTGAAACGCAACCAAATCTCGACAGCTGAAGCGCGAGGTAAAGCCAAGACGCCAGAAAATTTCCCCGGCTGATGGGTGCATTTGCCAATCACATCGGGCGGTATTGATTATTTAGGATGCCATTATGGAACGCGAACAAGCCAGTAAATTCATCAACGACCTGCTCAAGCTCATGCTGTCGCGCAAAAGCAGCGACTTGTTTATCACGGCTGACTTTCCACCTGCTATCAAAGTTGACGGCGATGTGATCAAAGTCTCACAACAAGCCTTAACCCCAAGGCACACTTTGGCCTTGACGCGTTCCATCATGAACGACAAGCAGATTGCCGAATTTGAGCACACCAAGGAATGCAATTTCGCCATCTCCCCTGCAGGTATTGGGCGTTTTCGCGTCAGTGCATTCATTCAACAAGGCAATGTAGGCATGGTGCTGCGAACGATTCCCGCCACCATTCCCACCATCGATACCTTGGGATTGCCCAGTGTTCTCAAAGACGTCGCCATGTCTAAACGCGGCTTGTGCATCGTGGTAGGCGCAACTGGGTCTGGCAAAACCACCAGCATGGCCGCTATGCTGGATTGGCGCAATGAAAACAGCTTTGGCCACATCGTCACCGTGGAAGACCCGATTGAATTTGTGCACCCGCATAAAAACTGCATCGTGACACAGCGCGAAATTGGGGTCGACACCGATGACTGGGGCGTGGCCCTGAAGAACACCTTGCGACAAGCACCCGATGTGATCTTGATGGGTGAAATTCGCGACCGCGAAACCATGGACCACGCCATCGCGTTCGCTGAAACAGGTCACTTGTGCTTGGCCACTTTACACGCCAACAGTGCCAACCAAGCGTTGGACCGTATCATTAACTTCTTTCCCGAAGACCGACGCAGTCAATTGCTGATGGATTTGTCACTCAATTTGCGCGCTTTTATATCGCAGCGCTTGATCGCCAAAGAGGACAACAAAGGTCGCACTGCCGCGATTGAGATCATGCTCAACACGCCCTTGATTTCTGAATTGATTTTCAAAGGTGAAGTATCCGAGATCAAAGAGATCATGAAGAAAAGCCGCAATTTGGGCATGCAAACGTTTGATCAAGCTTTGTTTGATGCTTATGAAGCGCACCTCATCAGCTATGAAGATGCGATTCGCAATGCCGATTCTGCCAATGATTTGCGTTTGCAAATCAAACTCACCAGCGTGCGCGGCAAAAACACCAACTTGGCTGAAGGTACCGAGCACTTGTCGGTGATGTGATGCCTTTTTATGGCTTAGCAGGTGCCGCTTGATTGGCTGGCGGCTGTGTTTGGGTGTTGATTTCTGCGTCACTGATCAACTCAAAACTGCGCACCACCTTGGCCACGCCACGCACACCACTGGCCACATCTGCGCCACGTTTGGCTTCGCGTTCCGTGACGCGACCCATTAAGTAAACCACGCTGCGTTCTGTCACCACTTTGAATGCATGTGATGGCACATCTTTGGCTTCTAGAAGTGCCGCTTTGACCAAACCTGTGAGGTAGGTATCGTTAGAGCGTTCACTCAGTGTCGATGTCATCGGTGCCAATGTCAACTCATTCACCACGATTTTGACGTTTTCGACTTGTGATACCAACAGCTCTGCAGCTTGTTTGTCAGGCATATTGCCCACTTCGCCAGTCATCAACACACGGCGATTAAAGCTGGTGACATTGAAATGCCCTTTTTCACCAAAGCGCTCACGCAAGCGTGAGCTGGCGCGCAATTCAATGCCCTCATCGTCGAGTTGAGCGCCTGATGTACGGCGGTCTGTGGCGACCATGGCAGCACCC
>CALMEI010000072.1 GCA_937863225.1 uncultured Polaromonas sp. | reverse complement strand
GGGAAATACTGCCGCAGCAGCCCATTGCTGTTCTCGTTCAAGCCACGCTCCCATGTGAGGTAATGGAATGGACGCCCACTACCCTAAACGGCATCGAAGTGCCAAAGTAGTGGTGCAATAAAGCCCACTAAATAAGAGAGGAGCATCCGACATGAAGATTACAACGATAGGCATTGATTTGGCAAAAGAAGTATTTCAGATTCATGGCGTGGATATGTATGGTAAGGCGTTGCTGCGCAAGCAGTTGCGCCGTAGCGAGATGTCAAAGTTTTTTGCCAATCTGGAGCCTTGCCTGATTGGGATGGAAGCCTGCGGTAGTTCACACCATTGGGCGAGAAAGCTGTGCGAATTTGGGCACACCGTCAAGCTCATGTCACCCCAATTTGTCAAACCCTACGTCAAGACCAACAAGCATGATATGGCAGATGCGGAAGCGATCTGCGAAGCGGTAAGCCGACCCAACATGCGTTTTGTATCGATCAAGAATATTGAGCAACAAGCCATTTTGTCAGTGCATCGTGCCAGGCAAGGTTTCGTCAAAGCCAGAACCGCACAGGCAAATCAGATACGCGGCCTGCTTTCTGAATTTGGTATTGTTATCCCACAAGGGATCCGTTCGATTATCAATCGGGTGCCGGATATTCTGGAAGATGCTGGAAACGATTTACCAGGATCAATGCGGCATTTACTGAAACAGTTGAATGATCATCTCAAACAACTAAGTCGACAAATAGAAGAGTTGGAATTGCAGATCAAGCTGTGGCACAAGGAGAACGAAGCCAGTCAAAGGTTGGAAGCTATTCCCGGTATTGGCCCGATTACGGCGAGCGCCATTGTTGCAACAGTTGGAAATGCCACAGAGTTCAAGAACGGCAAGCAACTTTCGGCATGGTTTGGATTAGTGCCAAAACAGTGCTCCAGTGGTGGCAAGCAGATATTACTCGGCATCAGTAAACGTGGCGACACTTATCTGCGCACTTTGCTGATTCACGGAGCAAGAGCAGTCATCCGTTTTGCTGAAAATAAGGAAGAACCAGAAAGCTGGTTGCGTAAACTGATGGCTCGACGCAACAAGAATATCGCTGCTGTTGCACTAGCGAATAAAAATGCTCGTATTATCTGGGCGTTGCTCACCCAAGGCACAACATTCCACCATAATCGCGCTACGACAGCAGTTGCTGCCGAGCATGATTATGGTTGTTGCATAGAAATTTATTGATAGCACTGCAGCAGATTTAAGGAGAAAAATTTCAACCGATTGCACGGGCAATCATGACAATGATGGCGAAACTGGTCAGACCGTGAGTAGCTAAACCTAAACAGCACACAGTGCATAGAGCACGCTGAGGTGACAAGGCGCTACTCAGCAAATTCCATCAGGGGCAGGGGCAATGCGCCTCATACAAAGTCCGGATGTATGGCAGCAATCTTTACCTGCTCAAAATCATTGACTGAAAGCTTGGCAGAAAGTGGGCGTCCATGTATGTGCTGTCAAAAATGGAGTCCATGTGTTTAAGCAGCGACTAGATTTGCATAGTATCGCTGCGTAAATTGTGCAGGTGACAGATAACCTAATCTTTCCTGCTTACGCTGCCTGTTATAGAAGATTTCGATATATTCGGTAATCTCCTGAATGGCTTGTTGCCGTGTTTTGAATCTCCGATGATGCACCAGTTCGGTTTTAAGTATCCCCCAGAAGCTTTCCATCGGCGCATTATCATAGCAATCATCCTTGCGACTCATGGAAGCGATCATGCCAAATTGTTGCAATAAATTCTGGTAATCATGCGCACAGTATTGGCCACCTCGATCTGAGTGAGCAATTAGCCCCTTATCCGGATGTTTACTTGCAGTTGCACCAAATAATGCCTGTATAACCAGTCTCTTTGTCATTCTCTCATTCATGGCATAGCCTACCAGTTCGCCATTAAATAGATCTTTTATTCCAGCCAAGTACAACCAGCCCTCATCCGTGATGTCACTGACCCATACTTCACCAGGTGCATTAACAGCAAATTCCCGCTTCAGAATATTGGGCGCAACCGGTAAATTATGCTTGGAATCGGTCGTCACTTTGAATTTCAGTTTTTGCTTACAGCGCAAACCCAATTTCTTGCGCAATGTTTGAACGCGGTATGGCGTGGCTTGTGCTCCGTGATCCGCCAAATCATGATGCAAGCGCTTCGCACCATAGGTCTCCCGTGTACGTTGGTGCGCGGCCAGTATTTCTATTTCCAGCCTTGTATTCTCCCGCTTACGTTTACAAAGTGGGCGAGTTCTTTGGGCATGAAAGCCGCTCTCGGAAACATTCAGTACTCGACACATGAGCGCAACCGGATAGCCAAAGCATCGACTCAATCAGACCGTGTCTCACCGTGACTCCTTGGCGAAATACGCCGCACACTTTTTTATAAAGTCACGCTCCATCTTCACTTCCGCTAATTCGCGTTTAACTCTGGATAGCTCTAACTCAAGTTCAGTCAGCGGCCTCTGATGCTTGCCTACTGCAGCGAGTTCTCCTCGTTTATCAGCATAAACCCAGTTTTTTAGTGTCCCCTTGGGTAACGACAGTCGCTTTGCTGCTTCAACCAGTGTCAATCCACTTTCTTTGAAAAACTTAACTGATTCCTTCCGAAATTCCTGACTATATTGTGTGCGGGGTAATTCCATCTTCATCCTCCATTTCATGTCTTCATTTTATGAAACTTTGGACTCCATGAAAATCAGAATACCT
>CALMEI010000071.1 GCA_937863225.1 uncultured Polaromonas sp. | reverse complement strand
CCAATTAGCATCTGTTGTTGTCATGTCATGGTTCCGTTAAGTAAACAAAAAAGCCTCACAATTACATGAATTATGAGGCTTTTTATACTGGCGGAAACGAAGGGATTCGAACCCTTGATGAGGCTCAACACCCCATACTCCCTTAGCAGGGGAGCACCTTCGGCCACTCGGTCACGTTTCCTGGCAACTAAAACGAGTCGTATTATCGCATGAGTTGATGCGAATTTTTAGGGCGCATCAGCTTGTTGTTGCTTTATGCGGCTGCTTGGTCCAAGTCAAAGGCTTTGTGCAATGCACGCACGGCCAGTTCCATGTATTTTTCGTCGATCACGACAGAAGTTTTGATTTCAGACGTGGAAATCATTTGGATGTTGATGCCTTCGTCGCTCAATGTGCGGAACATTTTGCTGGCAATGCCCACGTGGCTGCGCATGCCGATGCCAACGATGGAGACTTTGCAAATTTTGGCGTCGCCCACCACGTCTTGTGCGCCGAGTTTGGGCAACAATTGCGTTTTCAAAATATCCATGGCTTTGGCGTAATCGTTGCGATGCACGGTGAAGCTGAAATCGGTTTTGCCGTCTTTGCTGACGTTTTGGATAATCATGTCGATTTCCACGTTCGCTTCGGCAACTGCGCCTACGATTTGAAAAGCAATGCCGGGTTTGTCTGGCACGCCAATGACAGAGATTTTGGCTTCGTCGCGGTTGAATGCAATGCCGGATACGATGGCTTGTTCCATTTGTTCATCTTCCTCAAAAGTAATCAAAGTGCCGGATGTGGCTTCTTCGTTGATGTCAATATCCCAGGGCGTGAAACTGGACAACACGCGCATTTTCACTTTGTATTTGCCGGCAAATTCAACCGAGCGAATTTGCAGCACTTTGGAGCCCATGGATGCCATTTCCAGCATCTCTTCAAAGCTCACGGTATGCAATCGGCGGGCTTCGGGTACCACGCGCGGGTCGGTGGTGTATACGCCATCGACGTCGGTGTAAATCAGGCATTCGTCCGCTTTCAACGCAGCCGCAACGGCGACAGCGGAGGTGTCGGAGCCACCGCGTCCCAAAGTGGTGATGTTGCCCAAATTGTCAATGCCTTGAAAGCCGGTAACGATGACCACACGGCCTGCATTCAAATCGGCACGGATTTTTTTGTCATCAATTGATTCAATGCGTGCTTTGGTGTAGGCGCTGTTGGTTTTGATGGCCACTTGCCAGCCGGCGTAGCTCACAGATTCCAAACCTTCTGCTTGCAAGGCGATGGCCAAGAGCGCAGATGATGCTTGTTCGCCGGTGGACGCCAACATGTCCAGTTCGCGGTTGAAAGCGTCAGTGGGTTTTGCGGGTGACAGCTCTTTGGCCAGGGCCAGCAAACGGTTGGTTTCGCCGCTCATGGCGCTGGGTACCACCACCATTTGGTGGCCGGCGCGTGCCCATTTGGCAACGCGTTTGGCAACCATGCTGATGCGCTCGGTAGAACCCATCGACGTGCCGCCGTATTTATGAACAATCAAAGACATAGAAAATTTACTAAAAATAAAACCTAGGGATTGTACCAATCTATGCAGGCTGCTTTGCGCTCTACAAACCCTTGGCCAATTTTGATGTGCATTTTGTGACCCCGCGTGGTGCAGCTTTTGACTTGTGCGATCAGTTCTGACAGTTGTGCGGTGCTGGGCGTGGTCTGGTGCTCGGTTTTTAACCAAAAACGCAAAACATTGGCCATGCGTTCGTCGCTCAAGTGTTGCAACTGTTTGATATGGGGAGGAGTCCCCGTTTTGTGCAAATCTTCACTGGCGATTTGGTTGAGCAAAGTCTGTGCCGAAGCCGCATGGCCACTGCTGCGGGTAAAAGTGTCGCGAAACTGTGGAAACACAGCCTCCAAAACCGGTAACAGCTGGGCGCGAATGCGGTTGCGTGTGAAGGATTCGTCGGTATTGGTGGGATCTTCAACAAACGGCGCTCCCATGGGTCCAAACGCCGTTTGTGTGGCCAGCCAGCGGCGAATGTCTTTGGCAGCAACCTGCAACAAGGGGCGGTGGTATTGAATGCCGTCGCGTACCCATTGCTCCGGCATGGCCGCCAAACCGGGTAAGCCTGCACCACGGCTCAACGCCAATAACAAGGTTTCTACCTGGTCGTCTGCATGTTGAGCCAGTGCAAATGAGGTACCTGCTAACGGTTCATTTGCTATATTATTAATAGCACTGTAGGCAGTAAATACGCCGGATTCAGCCATATTTTCCATATAAAATGCAGCGTATCGCGCATCGCGGGCCGCTGCCTCTGGGCTTTGCCCAGGCGCAGGCTTGGCATCGACTTTGATGACTTTCAATGGCACCTTGATCTTTTTGCAAAACGCCACACAATGTGCTTCAAAATCGTCAGCCGCTTTTTGCAAGCCGTGGTGAATGTGAATGGCATTGATTTGCCCTGGCCACTTTTGGGCACATGCCAATAACAGTGCGCTGGAGTCCGCCCCCCCGCTGTAGGCAATGGTCAATGGCAAATCGGGGGTGAACGCAGCCATGGCTGCTTCAAAAGTTTGGCTCAAAGCAACTCAGTGGAATCTTTGAAAAACACAAAGTTTTGTTTCCACAAAAGACTGGCTGGCCAATGTTTGGACAGCAAACTTTGAAACAGCGGCTGAACTTCGCGCACGGATTTAGCGGACAAGAGCTTAGGGCGAATGGTCATGACCTGCTTGATGTAAGCCAAGTTGCGTGCTTCATTGCGTGTGGGTGCTTTGTCTTCGGACGCCAAAATCACCGGCACATGTGGGAACATATCGGTTAAGGTGTTTTGATACACCTCTTTGGTGCCGGTGTCGCAACCTAAAAACACAACGGTGTTCACGTTGTCATACAGTTTGCGACTGCCATCCATCATGTCGATGAATTCTTGCACTTTGGCATCGGTCAATTCACCGCGGTAAAAGCCCAATTCATGGTGACCAGAAATCACCACCATATTGAAGGGAGGCGATTTGGTGTCGGCCATCAAAGCCTTCAGTTCGGCTTCCAGATCCTTAGCTGTGTAGCCACCGGTGGCTTTTTCTCGTTCCTGTTCAGCTTCACGAATGCGGTCGTAATAGGTGTCGCATTTTTTATCGCGTTTCACAGCGACAGCACAGTCTTGCACCAGCTCAGTGTATTTTTCAATTTTTGCATTGGCTTTAACCACAATCAAGCGCTGTTTGCGTGGTATGCGGGTATAGGAGGGGACCACCACCACCTCGCTGGCAACGCCTTGACTGGTTTGCTTGAAAACCGCAATTTCGCTTTCGGCATTGTTAAAGTCAATGAACAAAGTCCGTGCCGTGCTGGCTGCACCGCACAGTGTCAAAGTAATGCAGACTAAGAATGCACGTGTGTTCACAGACTTACTTTTTGGCCTCAGCTTTGATGTCAACAAATTTGCCATAACTTTGCAATCGTTCATAGCGTTTGTCCAGCAGCTCTTTCACTTTCAAATCGCTGACTTGGCGATAGGCGTCGTTCAGCGCACGTTTCAAAAACGCGGTCATTTGCTTGGGGTCGCGGTGCGCGCCTCCCACAGGTTCGTTGACGATTTTGTCAACCAAGCCCAATGCTTTTAATCGGTGGGCGGTAATGCCCAATGCATCGGCTGCATCTTCGGCTTTATCCGATGTTTTCCACAGAATCGACGCACAACCTTCTGGGCTGATAACGGAATAAACCGCGTATTGCAACATCACCAGTTGGTCACAAACCGAAATGGCCAAAGCACCGCCCGAACCGCCTTCACCGATGATGGTGGTGATGATAGGCACCTCCAATTGCGCCATCTCGAATATATTGCGTCCAATGGCTTCAGACTGGCTGCGCTCTTCGGCATCAATGCCAGGGTAGGCGCCAGGTGTATCGACAAAGGTGAAAACCGGTAGTTTGAACTTTTCGGCCGTTTTCATCAAACGCAACGCCTTGCGGTAACCCTCGGGCTTGCTCATGCCAAAGTTGCGCATGGCGCGTTCTTTGGTATCACGTCCTTTTTGTTGGCCAATCACCATGCAGGCCGCGCCGTTGAAACGGGCTAAACCGCCCACTATGCTTAAATCATCGGCAAAATGCCGGTCGCCGTGCATTTCCACAAAATCAGTGAAGATGTCATTGATATAGTCCAGTGTGTAAGGTCGCTCAGGGTGACGTGAGATTTTGGTGATTTGCCAAGGTGTCAAATCACTGTAAATGTCTTTGGTGAGCTGCAGGCTTTTTTTCGTCAGCTGATCAATTTCACTCGAAATATCCACTGCAGACTCGGTTTGCACGTAGCGCAGTTCTTCAATTTTGGCATCCAGCTCGGCTATGGGAGATTCAAAATCAAGAAATGTTTTTTTGCTCAAAGTAATCTTCCTTTTCAATCAATTTCTGACCGTTCGCTTATTTTAAGGTGAAATAACAACAACCTGTTTGAATAACCTAGGGTTCTTACCTATAAGGTCACTGAACTGTACTATAATTTGAGGCTTAGGTGAAAGGAACTCGAGTGATATTCATCTATCGTTAAAGTGCTGGACTTTGATTGGCAGCTGAATCAATACAGTTTTGTATTTGAAAAAGTGGTTCATTTAAGTGAGTGTTTTGACAATTTCCGGAAGTTGTTTTCTCTTTATTATTTATCAAGGATTATCATGAACAAAATCATCATCGCATCTGTTATCGCTACTGCTGCTCTCGTTGCTTGCGGCAAAAAAGAAGAAGTTAAAGTTGAAGCACCTGCTGCTGCTCCTGCTGCTGCTACAGCTCCAGTAGCTGCTGCTGTTGACGCTGCTAAAGATGCTGCTAAAGACGCTGGCGCTGCTGCTGCTACTGCTGGTACAGCTGCTGTTGCTGCTGGCGCTACTGCTGCTGGTGCTGCTACTGACGCAGCTAAAGCTGGCGCTACTGCTGCTGTTGACGCTGCTAAAGCTGGTGCTACTGCTGCAGTTGACGCTGCTAAAGCAGGTGCTGCTAAAGCTGCTGAAGCTCCAAAGAAGTAATTTGAGTTTTAACCTTGCTATGGCTGCAAAGCCAATAGCAAGGGGATGACCAAATTTGAAAAAACCGCGCATCGCAAGATGTCGCGGTTTTTTTTGTGCCTTAATTTTCCGCTCTGACCATCCTTGCGAGGTGCATGCGAATCAAGCCAGATGTAGAGAATCGGTTATTTCAAATCTTCAGCCAACAATTTCACAATATTTTGTGCATCAGCCAAAGCAGCAGGTGCAGTTCCTGCTGCATTGCGAACGCTGACAATTGATTCGTTGGCAGTTGATTTCACGATGATGCGGTATTTCATGACCGGTATGGCAGCTTCAGACGAAAAGAGCTTGGCAAAAAAGCCAGGTTCTTTTTTGTCAGCAACCACCGGCACATAGCGCACAAAGTAAACGCCTTGGCTGCGATCGCGGTCTTCAACCGTGAAACCGGTGCGGTCCAGAGCCAAACCAACACGACGCCATGCACGGTCAAAACCTTCGTCCAGTTGCACCACGGGTTGTCCGTCTACTGTGGCTACTTTAGAGTTGGGTTTGGTTGGGGCCGCTGCAATCAACACTTTGGATTGTTCTTGGTTGATGCCCAAACGGACCATCAAGCGGCGTAAAAATTCGGCTTCTAATTCAGGGTCAGAGGCGCGCGGAATCCACACCGTTGCGCCCGATTTATCGGGCGAAAACTGTTCCACCAAGCCGCGGTGGCTGATGTAAATCTCGGTACCGCCCTTGGCATTGGCTTCCACACGGCTGCGAAACTTGTCGCGTTCGCCGGTGGAATAAATGGAATCAAACAGTTTGCCAATGGTGGCGCGGATGAAGTCTTGTGGCAGCTTGGCACGGTTTTCAGCCCAATCGGTTTCCATGATGCCCGTGTTTTGGTCATCGGTGGTCAATAAAAAGCCATTCGTGGTCCAAAAATCACGCAACAAAGGGAAAACTTTGTCGGGTGTGCGATTCACCACCAGCCAGCGTTGGCTGCCAGCGCGTTCAATTTGCACATCACCTAAAGCAGCTGCAGCAGTGGGAATGACCGGTGTAGCGCCGGCGCCAGCTTGAAAAGCACTGGCTGTGGGGGCAGATCCGGGAACGAAATAACGGTTGTCTTTGCTCAACTGAACCAAATCGGGTGGTACTTCGAGCGAGTTGCCTTTTTTGGCAGTCTTGTAATCAATTTTGTCTTCTTCCAGCACTGTGCAAGCACCCAAGCTGAGACTGGCCAATACGGCCAAGCTCATTGCAGTTCGACGGGCGCTTTTTGTATTCAATTTGACATTTGACTTCAAGCTAAATCCTTCAATGGTGGGTTAAATTTGAAAAGTAAGGCATTGATACAGTTGCATCGATACGGTTAAGCAATCAACCCAACTTGGCGCATCGCGGCTTCTACACTGGTCTGGTTCGCCGCGGTGAGTTCAGTCATGGGTAGGCGCATGGTAGGACCACACAAACCCATGCGCATCATGGCCCATTTGACGGGTATCGGATTGGCTTCCACGCCCATTTGTTTGTGCAAACCCAGCAGTTTGAATTGAATCGCCATCGCGGTTTTCACGTCACCAGCAATGGCAGCTACGCACAATTCATGCATCAATTTAGGGGCGATATTGGCCGTGACGCTGATGTTACCTTGGCCACCGCACAACATCAATGCCACCGCAGTGGGGTCGTCACCCGAATAAATGGCAAAACCTTTGGGGGCGTCTTTGATGAGCTGCTGCGCTTTGTCAATATTGCCACTGGCTTCTTTAATGCCCACGATGCCGGGCAATTGCGCCAAGCGTAAAGCGGTGTCCACCGACATATCAGCTACCGTGCGACCGGGTACGTTGTACAACACCATCGGCAAATCGACTGCTGCGGCAATGGCTTTGAAGTGCTGGTACTGTCCTTCTTGCGTGGGGCGGTTGTAGTAGGGTACCACTTGCAATTGGCAGTCAGCACCGACTTCTTTGGCGTATTTGGCCAGTTCAATGGCTTCAGCGGTCGAATTGGCACCACAACCTGCCATGATGGGCACATGTTTGCCACCACGCACAGACGGGTTGGCAGCCGCATAACGCTTTGATTCTTCAACAGCCACGCGAATGATTTCACAGTGCTCTTGCACATTCACAGTGGGAGATTCGCCTGTGGTGCCGACCACGCCTATGCAATCTGTCCCTTCGGCGATGTGCCAATCGATCAGTTTTCGCAAGGCGGGGTAATCCACGCTGCCGTCTAAGTTCATGGGTGTGGCCAGTGCCACAATGCTGCCTGTAATGGGTGTCATGCCGGTTGTCATAAATTGGGTTTGCAAAAATTATTCAGGGAATCTGCTTCAAGTGCAGATTCATACCATCATTATCGCATTCTACAGAAGAGAAAACAGGTTTGTTTCACTGAGGGTGTTGATTGGCTTGCTTATTGCGCCAAAGCATCCATTTCAGTGCTGCTAAAGCCCGCCTTCAATCGTGCATCGCGGTTGAATGGTGCTCTGAGTTTGGGTGCATCGTATTGGTCCTGAAGCTGCCGAAAATACGCCACTGGCTCATGCCCATCGCGCGCACACAACCAGTTGTACCAATGGTTGCCAACGGCCACATGGCCGATTTCGTCGCGCAGGATGATATCCAAAATGGCAACAGCTGCCATGGCATGCGGTGTGTTGGCTTTGCGCAATTTCGCTTGAATGAGTGGCGTGGCATCTAAACCGCGAGCTTCTAGGGTGCGTGGCACCAATGCCATGCGGGCGGTGACATCGTCCTTGGTTTTTTCACACATGTCCCACAGTCCACCATGCGCGGGGAAGCTGCCATAGTCGTACATCGGTGTGCCGTCCGCATTCTGTTGCAAACCGCGCAAGTGGGTGCGCAGCAAGTCAAAATGGTAAGCCTCTTCTTTCGCCACGCGCAGCCAATCGCGGTAATAGTCAACTGGCATATGGGCAAAACGCCACACCGCATCCAACGCCAAATTGATGGCGTTGAATTCAATGTGGCAAATCGAATGCACCATGGCCGCATGGCCATCGAGTGTGAAGACCGATTTCTTGTCGAGCTTCAGCGGCATGATGATTTCAGGTTTGGCTGGAATGCCTGGCCCAGTGTGGGGGGCTATAAGGTCTTCAGTTGCTATATTATTGATAGCACTGTAGGCATATAATTCGCTGGATAGAGCCTGTTTTTCCTCTATATCTTGGCAAATAAAGGCTTTATAGGCGGCCAATCGCAATTCAGGTAATTCCATCCGTACAATTCTATTATTTCTAAGGGGAGAATTTCATGGCCGTTTATGAATTGAACAGCATCGCACCGCAGATTGCCGCATCCGCGTTTGTGGCCGACAGCGCACAGGTAATGGGTGAAGTGCACATTGGTGAAGATGCCAGTATTTGGTTTGGTACGGTCATTCGTGGTGATACATCCACCATTCGCATTGGCAAAGGCAGCAACATCCAAGATGCCAGCGTTCTGCACGCCGATGTGGGCAAGCCCTTGACCATTGGCGATAACGTCACAGCCGGCCACATGGTCATGCTGCACGGCTGTACCATTGGTGATGAAACGCTGATTGGCATTGGCGCGGTGGTGCTGAACGGCGCGGTGATTGGCAAAAACTGTTTGGTCGGTGCGGGCTCGTTGGTGACGGAGGGCAAAGTCTTTCCTGATGGCAGCATGATCATGGGCAGCCCTGCCAAAGTGGTGCGCGAATTAACACCAGAGCAAATCGAAGGCATTCGCCAAAGTGCCAAACACTACATTGACAACGCCAAAGCTTACAAAGCCAGCTTCAAAAAGACAGCGTAAATCCAATCAGTTAAAAATCCACATGTCTGAAATTCATAAATTCCTGTTCGACGGCTTGCCTGTGCGCGGCTGTTTGGTGCGTTTAACCGACGCTTGGCAAACCATTTTGCAGCGCCGCGCTAACAATGAAAATTTGGGTCCATACCCGCAGCCTGTGGCCGAATTGCTGGGCGAACTCACTGCG
This sequence comes from uncultured Polaromonas sp., assembly GCA_937863225.1. Classification (GTDB taxonomy): domain Bacteria; phylum Pseudomonadota; class Gammaproteobacteria; order Burkholderiales; family Burkholderiaceae_C; genus Aalborgiella. The sequence goes on along the minus strand of CALMEI010000071.1, from coordinate 9,913 downwards.
GCGGCGGTGTTGATGCAGTCCAACATCAAATTCAACGGCAGTTTGGAATTGCAAATTTCGGGCAACACCGGCAGCGGCCCTGTCAAACTCGCGGTTGCCGAAGTGCAGTCTAACTTAAGCTTGCGGGCCACCGCCAGCATTGTGGGCGAAGTTGTGGCGGGTAGCCGTTTGTCCGCACTCATCAACCAAAACCAACAAGGCCGCTGTGCGGTGACGCTGGACCCCAAAGACAAATTTCCCGGCCAGCAAGCCTACCAAGGTGTGGTGCCTTTATTTGACGACGATGGCAAACCCTTGGAACACATCAGCAGCGTGCTGGAGCACTACATGTTGCAAAGCGAACAGCTCGATACCACCTTGGTATTGGCTGCGAACGACGCGGTTGCGGCAGGCTTGTTGTTGCAGCGTTTGCCCGTGCAAGGGGATGGCAACTTGGCGGGCAGCATGGTTAGCAAAGCCAACGAAGCAGAGATAGGTCAAAACGAAGACTACAACCGGTTGTCACTCTTCGCTAAAAGTTTAAAACCTGAAGAACTTTTGGGCCTTTCAGCCAACGACATTTTGCACCGCTTGTTCTGGGAAGAAAACATCATCCGCTACCCCGCCAACACGCCCCACGCCCCACAGTTCGCCTGCACCTGTAGCCGCGAACGCGTGGGCCGCATGCTCTTTAACCTGGGTCAAGATGAAATTGCCAGCATCCTCAGCGAACGAGACAACATCGAAGTCGGCTGCGAATTTTGCGGCAACCAAGAACGCTTTGACGCCATCGACGCCGCCCAATTGTTTTTGCCACCCAGTGCCGGAACACCCCCAGAGGTGCATTGATGTTATGTCGCAAATGCTATAAATAACATAGCACTGTAGGCAATAAATACGCCGCATACAGGCCAATTTGTCATATAAAATCAGATAAAGTTGCTAATTACGCAGCTTGCGCCAAATGGTTTGACCTTGCATGTTGATGACCAAACCCAACAGCACGACGACGGTACCTGCGAGTTGTAAAAGTGTGGGTTGTTCGCCTAACAAAACCCACGCGGCGACGAGGCCGATGATGGGAACCAGCAGGGAGTAGGGCGCGACGCGACCTGTGGGGTGGCGTTGTAACAAGCGGGTCCACAGGGTGTAAGCCAGGACGGTAGCGAGCAAGCCCAGGTACAGCACGGCCAACACCGTGCGCAGGCTAAGACCTTGCAGCTGGCTGCTGACAATTTGCCAACTGTCTTGCTTCACAGCAAAAATAAAAAACGGAATGATGGGCAGCAGGCTGCTCCAAACCAAAAATGCCAAAGGATCGTAGCCGCCTTGGTTCTTTTCGTTATCGGGGTGGTGCGCACGGTAAATGCTTGCCATGCGCGCAACAATATTAGAACACGCCCACATGCTGGCAGCGCACAGCGTGAGCAAGAAACCAATCAAGGTCATTTGCCCAGCTCCACTGCCGTGTGCCGACGCAATCATGGCCAAACCAATGCCTGCACACAACAAGCCCGCATAATGCGCCCATTGTGCGCGCTCGCCCAACAACCAGTGCGCCAACAGCAGCGTCACAAAGGCTTGGCTTTGCATCACCACCGATGCCATGCCCGCCGTCATACCCAGCTGCAGTGCCATGAACAAAAAGCCAAATTGCCCCAAACCTTGTGCCACACCGTAGCCCACCACAAAACGCCACGGCACATTTGGACGCTTGATAAAAACAACAAATGGCAAACTGGCGCACATATAGCGCAGGCAACCCAAGAGCATGGGCGACACATCACGCAACCCCCATTTCATGACGACAAAATTCAAACCCCAAATCAATACCACCGCCAGTGCACTGAGCACATCAAAGCGGCTGAAATGCGATGCGTTTGGATGGTTTGCCGCTGCGCTCATGCGGGGGTGTGCCTGCTTGGGAAAAGCACCAAGGCAGACTTGTCACCATTGCTCATGGTTTGCAATGTGGGCGCGCCTGGGCTGGCGACGGGGCGTTTTTGTGATTGATTGTCCCGCGCTTGTACAAACGCGGTAAAGGCTTGCAAACTGGTTTTGCGCGGTGCATAGCCAAAAACCGTTTTCAAAGCGTGGTTGTCAAGCACCGGCCGGTAGCGCAAAAAGTCCAACTGCTCAGGCCCATAGCGCGTCAGCTTGGTCCACTGACCCAGGGTCAGAATTGATTTCAACAAACCTGCCGGCAAAGCACGTGTGCGTTTGCCCAGCAAGCGGGCAATTTCGGGCAGTGGCAGCGCACCGTCACCCGCCAAGTTGTAATTTCCGGCTAGCCCCAAACCCAACAGGGCATGGCGCATGGCACCGGCTACGTCTTCATTCCAAATGAACACAAATGGGCTGTCACTGCCCCGGATGGCCAACAGCTTGGGCTTTTCAAAGAGCGCAGTGATTTGGTTGTCCACCTGTTCGCCCAAAATGGTGCCAATGCGAAACACCGTTTGCAACAGTTGTCCATGTTGAATGCGGTAAGTCGCCAACATTTCTTCGACCAATCGTTTGTGATCGGCATAGGCAAAAACAGGGTTGCCACGCAGCGCATCGGTCTCTACCAACCAAGCGGGGTTGTCCGCATGGTAACCATAAGCCGCACCGCTGGACGAAATCAGCACATGGCGCACGCTGGCAGCCACACAGGCATCCAACACGTTGCGCGTGCCGTTCACGTCCACATCGTATTCAAACGCACGGTCACTGCCTTTGGGTGGCGTCACAATGCTGGCCAAATGCACCACGGTGTCGATGCGGTTTTCGAGCAGTACCTCCACCAAGCCTGCATCACGCACATCCAGTTGCACATAGTCTGTCGAACCAACCGCAGAGCTTGTTTGGATGTCGCTGCTCAAGAGCAATTCAAAATCATCGTGCTGCAAGGCGGTCAACAAGCTGCGCCCCAAAAAACCGTTGGCACCGGTGATGAGCACACGCCGCGATGGTGTGGGTAAGCGCAATGGATCTTGCCCCAGCGTCATGCCGATGCGTCCACATTGTCAGGCATCACAGGAGGATTGCGTCCCCACAGGCTGGCCAATGCCAAGCCCGCCACAATGTCCCACCAGCCCCAAACACCCGCCACAATCGCCATTCCACCCAGTCCGCCAAAGAAGGTAAATATCAGCACCAAGCCCAATCCTGCATTGCGAATGCCAACTTCGATGCTCATGGCACGGCGGTCGTAGTCTGACAATTTGAAAATTCGCGCACACACATAGCCGGTACCAAAAGCCAGTGCATCATGCAGCGCCACAGCCAAAATCACCACACCGGTGTAGGTGATGAAATATTTCCAATTGCCCGCAATGGCGGCAATGATGAAAATTCCCAAAGTCACAAAACTGATGGTGCCAATCGGTTTTTTGAAACGTGCGGTGAATGCCGGCCAGCGCTGTGCCACCCAAATGCCCAATACAAAGGGCACACCAATGATCGCCACAATGTGCAGCAGCATTTCCAATGGGTTAATAGAAATGCTTTGGAACAATGCTCCCGCAGTGGGGTGCATGCCCGCCCACAATGCAAAATTCAGTGGCATTAAAAAAATCGACAAGGCGTTGGATACAGCGGTCATGGACACACTCAGTGCCACATTGCCTTTGGCGCGGTGCGTCAAAATATTGCTCACATTGCCCGGTGGGCAACAGGCCACCAAAATCATCCCCAATGCAATGCTGGGTCGCACATTCAACACCAGTGTCAATGCAAAGGTGATGGCGGGCAATATCACAAACTGCGCCAAAATCGCACAAGCAAACGCCACTGGCATTTTGAAAACGCGCATGAAATCGGCTTTGCGCGTGTCCAAGGCCACACCAAACATCAAAAATGCCAACACCACATTCAGCAACATCAAGCTCGCCGGGTTGAAGTTCAGCCGCACGGTGTCCATCACATCCAAGTGGTTCATGCTTTATCTCCTGTGAACTGCGCAATCATCTCACGCACTTTGCTGCGGTAGGCATCTTTGTTGACATAGTAAGCCATGCGTGCCAGTTTCAAATACTGGTAGCCACCCGACAAATCAGGCCGTGGTCCAGCTTTGGCGTCAAGGAATTGCTGGGCTTGCGCTTGTGATTTGCTGTCACCCGAATCCAGCGCTGCCAAATAGCGTGCCACCAAATCGCCTTGCTCGTAACGACCTTGCCAGCCAATGCCACTGGCTTCAATCATGCCCAGCACGCACAGGCGCTTGTAGGCTGGGGCAAACATGTTCATGTATAAATCAGGCGCATCGCCTTGCCAGTTGAGCAGCGCGTGGTCGATAAACGGGTAGTGCAAAACATAGCCAGTGGCCAGTAACACCATGTCATATTCCGCGCTGCTGCCATCGACAAAATGCACGGTGTTGCCATCAAATCGTTTCACATCGGCCCGCACATGAATGTCGCCGTGGCCTAAGTGGTACAAAATCAACGAATTCACAATCGGGTGCGACTCGTACATTTTGTAGTCGGGTTTGGGAAACCCAAAGCGAACCGGATCGCCGGTGAACCACTTCAGTACCAAGCTGTCGGCACGCTGTTTCAGCCACGGTGGCAAAGGCTTTTTGCCTCCCAAGGTATCGGCAGGTTTGCCAAAAATGTACTTGGGCACAAAGTAATAACCACGCCGAACCGATATGTCGATGTGGTCGGCATAATGCACCGCATCCACCGCAATGTCGCAGCCCGAATTGCCCGCACCAATCAGCAACACGCGCTTGCCCGTGAATTGTTTGGCGCTTTTGTAGTTGCACGTGTGCAGCAATTCACCGCTGAATGTGCCTTCAAAGGTCGGGTAATTGGGTTCTGCCAGCGTGCCATTGGCAATGATCACACCTTTGTAGGTTTCGACCACTTCGGCTTGCCCTTCTGTTTGCGAAGTGACGTGCCACAAGGTGTCAGGGTTATGTGGTTCGATGGGTTCCACACGCAGCACGCGGGTGGCAAAGCGGTAATGTGGTTTCAAGCCAAAATGATCGGCAAAGTCTTGAAAATAACCCAACAACTCCTTGTGGCTAGGGTAGTCCGCCACATGTTCGGCCATGGGGAATTCGGCAAACTCGGTCATGCGTTTGCTGGAAATCAAATGCGCCGATTCATAAACGGTAGAGCGCGGGTTGTTGATGTTCCACAGTCCCCCCACATCGCTGTAGGCTTCAAAGCCGACAAAGTTCAAACCTTGCTTTTGCAGCGTTCGGCAGGCTGCCAACCCAGTGGGCCCACCGCCAATCACGGCATAGTGTGTTTCAGTGTGCATGAAAGTTGTCTCCTTCATCTTTTATTGATTTGGGCTGAGCTAATTGTTTTGCTTTGTGTTGTTTTGATGTTCTCTGGGCTTACGTGGTTGCCCACGCAGCAAATGGTCAAACCATTGGTCCGGCAACAAAGACAAAGCGCGTTGTAGCCAACCGATGTGCGGTGGCAACACAATTTTTTCGCTGCCCCCTTGTACCTTGTTGATGAGTGTTTGGGCCGCGGTATCGGCGTCCATTAAGCCAGGCATGGCAAAGGTGTTGGCCGCTGTCATGGCGGTACGCAGGTAACCTGGGCTCACGGTGTGCACGTGCACGGGTGTGCCACGCAACTCGGCACGCAAGGCTTGCAAATAGGCAATCAGTGCCGCTTTGCTGGCGCAATATGCGCCATTGCCAGGCATACCGCGCCAGCCCGCAATGCTGGCAATGCCGACCAAGCTTTTGGCTGCGCCCGTGGCACGACCATCGTCCAGCATGGCTTGCAAAAACGGTTGAAAGGTGTGCACCACGCCGCGCAGGTTGATGTCCAACATGCGCTGTAGCACCTCCATGTCTTCGGCGTACAGGGTGTCAAAGCCACCGGCAATACCGGCATTGGCAATCACCAAATCGGGCGCACCATGTCGTGCCATCCAAGCTTGTGCCACACTTTGCAGTGCCTTCGCATCGCGCACATCGGCATCAAAGCAGGTTGCCAAGTCGCCATATTTCTGCTGCATGGCGTCTGTCAGTGCACGGTTGGTAGCGGTGTCCAGCAATGCCACTTTGCATCCGCTGTCTAACAATTGCTTTGCCAATGCCGACCCCAAACCACCACCCGCGCCGGTGATGATGGCGCTTTTGAAATGCGGTGTGGGTGTTGTCGTGGACATGGTGGAATTTGAGGTGCAGACTGCGGTCATGCATGCACGCGACTACTTTAACTCACATTCCCGCATTGATGCGCCATGGTGCACGCCAATAGAAGCCCGTACTTTCCCTAATCCCTCAATCTCCAAGTGCAGATGACAGCGCTGCTGTCAATGGGTGTTTTGCGTGAATGGACCTAGCCACTCATTCAGACAGATAATGCTATAAATAAAATAGCACTCTAGGCAATATATATGCCGCCTAGAGGCCAATTTGACCAATAAAATTGGCTATTTCTTAGGTTGAGACTTGGCGGCAGAACTTCTTTTTACAGCCGGTTTTTTAACCGCCGGCTTTTTAGCCGCTGGTAGCTTGGCAATTGGTTTGGTTTTTTCCATCAAAGCCGCAAGGCGTTGTACTTGACGTTCAAGCGCTTTGATGTGCCGTGTGTTTTGCGCCAGTGTGGTTTGGATTTTTGTCCATTGCGGATCAAGCGCTGTTGCTTGCATGGGGGGTGCAAAATTTTTCTTTTGCCGCAGTGCTTTTTGCACAGTGTCGATGACTGCGGGCAGGGCCGCTTCGACGGCTTTGGTGACGATTTTGATGAGGGTTGCGTTCATGACAATTCCTGTGATCATGCGTCAACTATACCTGATGAAAAACAATGCAGCTTTATTTTGTGTGCATTAGCCGTGTGAACAAGCGGTGCTCGCAGTTGGGGTCAGAGCAGCGCTCACATTGCCAATTGACCAACTGGGCGGGCCCGGCTTCCAGTAAGTTGTCGTTTGCTGCGCTGGCTTGGACACCCAGACAGCGCAGCGCACTGAGCAAGCGTGCATCGCCAGAGCCATATACCACATGGTAGGGAATATTGGCTGTGGTCAAAGCGTGTCGTATCAGCGCATCAACAGGTTCGCGCACATGGGCGCCGTCGCGTTGCAAACCATCTGCCACCCATGGCATGTCCAAACCCATCAGCAGAGTGAAGTCGTAACTGCGCTGGTGCGCGATGGCCATGTCATACAGGCTACTGTCATTAAAAATAAAATCGCTGTACACGGCGACCATCAGCGGTGTGGTGTCGGCAATCAAATGGTCACAAAGCAAGGCGCTGGCAACACGTTGTTGTTGTTCAGTGGCAATGCCAAATTGTTCCGCTTGCTTGGGGGTGCGTTGATGCAGGTCACACCATTCGCGCAGGACTTCATGAATGTGGGCGACGGTCTGTCCCTGTGCTTGAAAATAGTGTGTCAGACGGTGTCCCAACGCAGATTTGCCGGTACTTTCTGCGCCTAAGAGAGCTATTTTCATTCTTGCGATTGCGCAGCCAGATGCTTGCGCCACGCTTGCCAGCCAATGAACGCCATGGCAGCAAACACAATGTACAAACCAACGGTGAGCCACAGCCCTTTGTAGGCAAATAAAGCGATGCTGACCAAGTTAACCACAATCCATGTTGGCCAGTTTTCAAGGTATTTGCGTCCCAACAAAAACGTGGCCACCAAGCTCAGCGATGTTGGAAATGCATCCCACCAAGGCACATCGGTTGTCGTGAAATTAAGAAGAAACAGGCCGACTGCCAGCCATAAAAGGCCACTGATTGCGATCAACTTGATGGCGTTGACGTTGGACAAAGTTTGTACGGTCAAAGCCTCACCATCTTTTTGAACACCACGCAACCATTGCCACCAGCCCCACAATGCCATCAGTGCAAAGAAAATTTGCAAGCTGGCATCGCCAAAGAGTTTACTGTCCCAAAACACAAAAAAATACAAAGCAGAACTGGCAAACGCCAGTGGCCATGCCCAATGGATTTGTTTGATGTTGCACACTACCATGGCAATGCCCAGCACCGCGCCCACGAGTTCTGCCCAACTGGCAGGGCTGCCCAACACACTGAAAGCTGGGCTGTTGAGGAATTGAATGAGATCTGTCACGAAAGGGATTTCGTCAAACAAGTGTTTAATGCAGGTGCTTTTACAGGTGCAGGAGCTGGTGTAGTTGCAAATGCAGCTGCACCTGTAGCAGCCAAGTGCATTTCAAACTACTTGGCAATTTGTACATAAATTTCGCCAGGCTTGATCATGCCAAGTTCCATCCGTGCCTTTTCTTCGACCATTTCTAAACGGCCTGAAGGGTCCTTCAGGTCATCCACTTCGGCTTTAAGTTGTTCATTTTCAGTTTGCAGGCGTTGTGCATTTTTATTGATGCTGTTGAGCTTAAGCTGCATTTGCGCGTTGTCGCGCAAGCTTCCGCGTCCAAACCAAAGCTGCCCTTGAAAAATCAAGAGCAATGCCAAGAGGATAAAGAAGACGATGCGGCTAGGCTTCAACGATGCCCTTTCTATCGCTCATTACAAATCAACGAATGCTGTAGAACGCGCTACGGCCAGGGTAGCTGGCAACATCACCCAAATCTTCTTCGATGCGCAAGAGTTGGTTGTACTTGGCGATGCGGTCCGAGCGGCTGAGTGAACCGGTTTTGATTTGCCCGGCATTCGTGCCCACGGCAATGTCGGCAATGGTTGAGTCTTCGGTTTCGCCCGAGCGGTGGCTGATGACCGCGGTGTATCCCGCACGCTTGGCCATTTCGATGGCGGCAAAGGTTTCTGTCAATGTGCCAATTTGGTTGATTTTGATGAGGATGGAATTGGCAATCTTTTTATCAATGCCCTCTTTGAAAATCTTGGTGTTGGTCACAAACAAATCATCACCCACCAATTGCACTTTGTTGCCGAGTTTTTCGGTCAAGTGTTTCCAGCCATCCCAATCGCCTTCGGCCATCGCGTCTTCAATGCTGATGATGGGGTATTTGTCCACCCAAGTGGCCAACATGTCGGTCCATTGTGCGGCGGTCAGCGACAAACCTTCGGCTTTGAGTTCGTATTTGCCGTCTTTGTAAAACTCGCTGGCAGCGCAGTCCAAGCCCAGCACAATTTGTTCGCCCGCAGTGAAACCCGCTTTTTCAATCGCTTCCAAAATCAGCAATATGGCAGCTTCGTGGTTGGCCACGTTGGGGGCAAAACCACCTTCGTCACCCACCGCCACACTCATGCCTTTGTCGTGCAAAATTTTCTTCAGGGCGTGGAACACTTCAGCGCCATAGCGCACTGCTTCGCGAAATGATGGTGCACCCACAGGGATGATCATCAGCTCTTGCAAATCTAAATTGTTGTTGGCATGTGCACCCCCGTTGACCACATTCATCATGGGCACTGGCATTTGCATACCGGCACTGCCACCAAAATAGCGGTACAAGGGCAAGCCCGCTTCTTCTGCCGCTGCACGCGCCACCGCCATGCTGACAGCCAACATCGCATTGGCGCCCAAGCGCGATTTGTTGTCTGTGCCATCGAGTTCAATCAAGGTACGGTCTAAGAACGCTTGTTCGCTGGCGTCCAAGCCCAAAATGGATTCAGAAATTTCGGTATTGATGTGTTCCACCGCTTTCAACACACCTTTGCCCAAATAGCGCGCTTTGTCACCATCGCGCAGTTCAATCGCTTCGCGTGAACCTGTGGAAGCACCACTGGGCACAGCGGCGCGACCCATGGTGCCACTTTCCAGCAACACATCACATTCCACTGTGGGATTGCCACGCGAATCCAAAATTTCGCGGGCGACGATATCAACAATTGCACTCATTCAACTTCTCCAAAATAAAAAATCTGAACTAAAAATCAAATACCAAAATCGTTTTCTAAAAAGCCGTTGCTCTTGGTGACACGGTCTAGCGCAACCAAAGTTTCTAGCAAAGATTGCATGTGCTTCAAGGGCACGGCGTTCGGGCCATCCGACCAAGCTTCAGTTGGATTGGGGTGCGTCTCCATGAATA
>CALMEI010000070.1 GCA_937863225.1 uncultured Polaromonas sp. | reverse complement strand
GCACGCGCCCCCAGCCGCCATCGCCCATGCCATCACGGCCGGCCAGCATCAGCAGCGAGCCGCCGCGCCGATCCACGTAATCCTTCAGCCATTCGTGCTGTTCGCGCGAGAACGCCGCCGCCTCGACGCCCTGACCCAGGAACTCCTGCGCGAAGAATCCCTCGACTACGCCGAAATGCTCGAAATCACCGGCCTCGCCCCACCCACCGCCACCGCGGCACGAGACAGCACAGGTACCATTTCGCGCATGCCACCTGAACTGGTGCCCTTGTCATTTCCAGCGCCCGGCAGTTGCACCGAATGCGTGGCGTCAAACACCACGGGCGCACCTGTTTCGCGCATGATGGCGAGGCTGCGCATGTCGCTGACCAAGTTGTTGTAACCAAAACTTGCCCCGCGCTCGCATGCTAAAAAATTATCTTCATTTAAACCAACTTCTTTGGCTGCTGCGCGCGCTTTGTTGATCACATTTTTCATATCAGTCGGCGCAAGAAACTGCCCCTTTTTGATATTCACCGGTTTGCCTGATTGCGCCACAGCACGAATAAAGTCGGTTTGACGGCACAAAAAGGCTGGTGTTTGCAACACGTCCACCACGCTGGCCACTTCGTGGATGTGCGCAATGTCATGCACATCGGTCAGTACCGGCAAGCCGGTTTGTTTGCGCACTTCGTCCAAAATTTTCAAACCTGCGTCTATGCCAACGCCGCGTTGCGTTGTGCCTGATGAACGGTTGGCTTTGTCGAAAGAACCTTTGTAAATGAGGGGAATGCCTAAAGCGTCGGTCACTTCCTTGAGCTTGCCAGCCACTTCCAACGACATTTCCAAGCCCTCAATCGAGCAGGTGCCGGCGATTAAGAAAAAGGGTTTGTTTAAACCAATTTCATGCCCACAGAGTTTCATGCAACAGCCTTCGTGGTCTTACTGTCAGCTGGGTGATTTTTTTGCTGATCCAAGGCTGCTTTGATGAACGCATTGAACAGCGGATGCCCATCCCATGGCGTGGACTTGAATTCAGGGTGGAATTGCACGCCCACAAACCAAGGGTGTACCTTGCTTGGTAATTCGACAATCTCGGTCAGTTGTTCACGTTGGGTGAGGGCTGAAATGACCAAACCTGCTTGGCGCAGCGTTTCCAAGTAATTGACATTGGCTTCGTAGCGGTGGCGGTGCCGCTCGGTCACCACATCGCCGTAAATGCTGTGCGCTAACGTGCCTTTGGCAACATCTGAACTTTGCGCACCCAAGCGCATGGTGCCACCCATGTCTGAATTGGCATTGCGGGTTTGGATGCTGCCATCGGCATCTTTCCATTCGGTGATCAAAGCAATGACAGGATGCGGGCTGTTGGGGGCAAACTCGGTGCTGTTGGCGTCTTTGAGTCCCGCCACATTGCGCGCAAATTCAATGGTCGCGACTTGCATACCCAAGCAAATGCCAAGGTACGGAATTTTGTGGGTACGGGCAAAATGGGCGGTGCTGATTTTGCCTTCCACGCCCCGTTCGCCAAAGCCGCCCGGCACCAATATGGCATCGAAATCGGCCAACTGCGCGGCTGAATTTTCATCGATTGTTTCCGAATCCACGTAGGTGATGGACGCTTTTACATGGTTTTTCATGCCCGCATGACGGATGGCTTCGTTCAGCGATTTGTAGCTATCGCCCAAATCAATGTACTTGCCCACCATGGCGATGCGCACTTCGCCTTTGGGATGGGCAGTTTCAAACACCAAATCATCCCAGCGTTGCAAGTTGGCAGGCTTGGTCACCAAACGCAGCTTGTTGCAAATCAAATCGTCCAAACCTTGTTCGTGCAAGATGCGCGGCACTTTGTAAATGGTGTCCACATCCCACATGCTGATCACTGCGGCTTCAGGGATGTTGCAGAACAAAGATATTTTGGCGCTTTCGTCAGCTGGAATAGGGCGGTCAGCACGGCACAGCAATGCATCGGCTTGGATACCAATTTCGCGCAATTGTTTGGCGGTGTGCTGTGTGGGTTTGGTTTTAAGCTCGCCTGCCGCAGCAATCCAAGGCACATAGCTCAGGTGCACAAATGCGGTGTCGCCTGACGGTAACTTCAAGCTCATTTGACGCACAGCTTCTAGAAATGGCAGTGATTCAATGTCGCCCACCGTGCCGCCGATTTCGACAATCGCCACATCAACCGCGTCTTTTTCGCCAAAGCGCGCACCGCGTTTGACGAATTCTTGAATTTCGTTGGTCACATGCGGAATCACCTGCACGGTTTTGCCCAAATAGTCACCACGACGCTCTTTATCCAAGACGCTTTGGTAAATTTGCCCGGTGGTGAAGTTGTTGGCCTTGCGCATGCGCGTTTCAATGAAACGTTCATAGTGTCCCAAGTCCAGGTCAGTTTCAGCACCGTCATCGGTCACAAACACCTCGCCATGTTGCAGTGGCGACATGGTGCCAGGGTCGACATTGAGGTAAGGGTCTAATTTGATGAGGGTGACAACGAGGCCGCGCGACTCTAAAAGTGCAGCCAGTGATGCAGATGCAATGCCTTTACCTAAGGAAGACACTACACCGCCAGTAACGAATACGAATTTGGTCATGCCAGAATGGGTGCTGAACACCCAAGGAGGTGGAAAGGTTAATTATAAAGGTCTGCTACATTACAATTTTGTTAAAACACATTTATTTACCTATCATTGAGAACTTTTGATGAGTACTACTGCGCTGGAATTGGCTGGTAAACACATTGTGCTGGGTCTTACAGGTGGAATTGCCGCCTATAAAGCAGCCGAGTTATGCCGTGCGCTGGTCAAAGAAGGTGCATCGGTGCAAGTGGTGATGACACCAAGCAGCGAGCAGTTCATCACCAAAGTGACCATGCAAGCGCTGTCTGGCAGACCCGTTTTGGGTTCACAGTGGGACGACACGCCTGTTAATGGTGTCGCCAACAACATGCCGCATATCAATGCGACGCGTGGTGCCGATGCGATTGTGATTGCGCCTTGCAGTGCCGATTTCATGGCCAAACTGTTGCACGGCAGAGCCGATGAATTGTTGAGTTTGATGTGTTTGGCACGCCCGATTGCCGAAGTGCCCTTAATCATCGCACCAGCCATGAACCGCGAAATGTGGGCCAATCCTGCCACACAGCGCAATGTGGCGCAACTCAAAGCCGATGGCATCACCGTGCTGGACGTGGGCGAGGGCGACCAAGCCTGCGGCGAAGTGGGCGACGGTCGCATGCTGGAAGCCGATGAAATTTTGGCAGACCTCATTGCCTTTTTCACACCCAAATCATTGGCGGGGCACAAAGTGCTGATCACCGCTGGACCCACCTACGAAGCGATTGATCCGGTGCGCGGCATCACCAATTTATCCAGCGGAAAAATGGGTTTTGCCATCGCCCGTGCGGCGCACGAAGCGGGCGCAGAGGTCACACTGATTGCAGGCCCCGTCAGTTTGCCAACGCCACGTGGTGTTAAACGGGTAGACATCAAATCAGCACAAAATATGCATGTAGCCAGCATAGAATATGCCAAGACTGCTAGCATATTTATAGCAACGGCTGCTGTGGCTGACTGGCGTCCTGCACAGACCGCTGACCAAAAATTGAAAAAAGACGGCAGCGGTGATGTGCCGCAACTGAGCTTTGTCGAAAACCCAGATATTTTGGCAACGGTAGCGCAATCACCGCGTGGCAAGCAAGGTTCAGAGGGTAAGGATATTGGTCTCAAAGGCGGATTGTTTTGCGTGGGTTTTGCAGCAGAAAGCGAAAATTTACTCGACCACGCACAAGCCAAACGCGCACGCAAAGGCGTACCGCTGTTGGTCGGCAACATTGGCCCTGCCACGTTTGGCCAAGATGACAATGCGCTTTTGCTGGTAGATGAACACCATGTCAAAGAATTGCCGCGTGCCAGCAAACGCATGCTGGCCAAACAATTGGTGGCAGATATCGCTGCGCGGCTGGGACAAACAATATGAGCATTGGCAGACTGCGCCTCGTTGTGGGCAGTTTGCTGGTAGGTTCATGTGCCTTTGCTTTGGCGGATGAACTGCTTGTAATTCCCACACGTGAGGGCGTGACCAGCAGCTATTGGTGGATGCCACGCCAGAATGCAAAAGCCAATTTGATTCTGCTCAGTGGCGGCAGTGGTGGCATTGGCTATCGAAATGGCACACCACAGTCCAGTAATTTTTTAATTCGCAGTCGCGATCATTTTGCTACTGGCAATCCGTCTGCAGCATTCAATATTGCTTTATTAGGCAATGCCACTGACATGCGGCAACTTGACCCTGTTTTACGCGCACGGCCAGCGCATGTTCAAGACATCGCAGCGGTTGTTGCCCATATCCGTGCTAAAAACAACGCTCCGATTTGGTTGGTAGGCACCAGCCAAGGTACTATTTCTGCCGCCGCTGCGGCCATTGAATTGGGAGACAAGTTGGATGGCATTGTGCTTTCAGCCTCGTTCACTTCATTTAAGACAGCGACCAGTGTACCTAAACAAGCGATCGATAAAATTCGAGTCCCTGTTCTTGTTATCTCGCATGAAAAAGACAGTTGCAATGTCACCCGACCCGACGAAAACAAATACATCATCGACAGCCTCAAAAATGCACGGGTTAAAAAAATGATGACGCTAACGGGTGGTCATGACCCAACGGGAAACGAATGCGAAGCCTTGCACTGGCATGGGTTCATTAACTTTGAAGCGCAGGCAAGTAAAGCAATGACCGATTGGATACTCAAACCGACACCATAGCCGACACCATAGCCCTGTACTGTTCGGCGTTTCTCAATTTACAACTCACTTTTTATCTTTAACACTAGCAATCTACACCTATGAAAATCGACGTCAAAATCATGGATACCCGCATGGCGGACCAATTGCCGGCTTATGCCACTCCTGGCAGCGCGGGTTTGGATTTACGTGCTTGCATTGACCATGCAGTCACGTTGCAACCCAACGCATGGCAGCTTATTCCCACCGGCATCGCCATTTATTTGGCTGACCCCAACTATGCCGCCTTGATATTACCGCGCTCCGGCTTAGGGCACAAACACGGCATTGTGCTGGGTAATTTGGTGGGGCTGATTGACAGCGACTACCAAGGTCAGCTCATGGTCAGTGCTTGGAATCGCAGCGATACCGCCTTCACCATAGAACCCATGGAGCGCATTGCCCAACTCGTCATCGTGCCCGTGATGCAAGCGCAATTCAACATCGTCAGCGATTTTGCTGCTGCCAGCGAGCGTGGGGCGGGTGGGTATGGGTCTACGGGAAAGGCTTAATTTAGAACGCTACATTTTATTTGCTATATATTTAATAGCACTATAGGCAATAAATACGCCGCATAAAGCCCTATTTCATATATAATTAGGGTGTATTTTGGCGCTCTGCGGTGCGCAGTGGTTGGAGCAAGTCTTTAAGACCGTTATGGTCTATTTCATGCATCAGGGCTAGCAAACGCCCAATTGAGTTATGCGGAAATCCTTCACGCGCGAACCAGTTGAGGTAGTTGCCAGGCAAATCGGCGATCATCACGCCTTTGTGTTTGCCAAAGGGCATGGGCGTGTTGATCAGCTTTTTCAAATTGTCTATATCGTCGGGTTGCATAGCCGCATCGTACAATAAAGAGATGACAGACCACTATACCGCACTGGGCTTGGCCAGTAGCGCCACGCTAGACGAAATTAAAAAAGCGTATCGTCAAAAAGCCGCGTTTTACCATCCTGACCGTAACGATGCGGCCGACGCTGCCGAGCGATTTCGTGCGGTGCAAGCGGCTTACGACGTATTGAGCGATGATGACAAACGCCAAGCCTACGACGACAATCGCCGCCGCAATTTGTTGGACAACCCTTTGGATACCGCGCGCGAGATTTGGCAAGCCTACTTTAAAACCATACAACTGTAAAAATACGTGAGCCCTGTACCGCAATGACCATCTCCCCATTTTTCAAACACCTGCGCAGCAGTTACCAAGCTGAGTTGGACGATTTAACATCGGATTCTGAAGGCAAAGACGTGCTGAAAAAGCGCTTGGCCGAAAAGCGCAAAGAGCTGGACTTTTTAAAGCAGATGATTGAGCTCAGCCCCGAAATGGTGGCGGTTGTCTTTCATGATGCGTTTAAAGTGAAATTGCCAGCTGTACTGGACGATTTGCTGAGTTTTGATTCGGAAGAGTTGCCCGAGTGGAGCAGCTTGTCGGACGTGGTGCAGTTGGCCGATTGGGCACAAGCGCCCGCCAAAGTGATATTGGCAGAGCCGCAAGGCGAATGGTTCATGACTGTGGCAGCTGCGCTGGAATACATGTTCCACAAGAAAACACACCGTCCTGCCCTGAATGACGACGATGAAAAAGATGATGAGAACGAAGACCATGACGGTGGTGCCGATTACGACAGCGAGCACGACCGTGAAGAATACAAAGCTGCCAAAGCCCGCGAAGAGGCTGGTCAAGACTGGATGGTAGAGCAGGGCTTTGATAGAAAAGAATAAGGAATTGAAATGACCGAACAGACCGAAAAGACCAGCAGCCAACTGGCCCTCATCACGAAAACCCAAGCTTTGATTGCGGCGGGCGGCATCGTGGGGGCTGAAAACACATAGATGAAATTGGCTGACGAAGAAGGCGATGCTGCCTTGATGGTGGTGCTGGAACAATTGCCACCCAAAGACATTTTGGCGGTGATGCGCGAGTATGACAATTCAAAAGAATCAGTGGTGAACCTGTTGGTGTCGCCGCAACAATTTGCCCGTGCGGTGGTGATAGAAAAACAATACAAAGACCTGAGCCGTACCCATTTGCGTGGCATGATGAACGCGATTTTGTTCCGAGATGGTGCTGACACCGGTGAATTTTTGACCGCCATTGGCGACCTGGAAGGTGGCAGTGACGCCCTTGCCGACTACTTCAGCGAAAAATGGAGCCGTGTCGAAGCCTTTGCCAGAAGTGGTACGTTTGAAACGGTGGAAGATGATGGCGACATGCTGTCTGAAGAGGATTTCTACAACCAGTCTTATGCCAAACCCAAAATTGACGAAGACGATATTGCCGACAGCGATTGGATGCAATTGGCGTGGATATTGCGCTACCGTTTACCCGATTTGTTCATTGAAATGCTGCTGGTATTGCGCGCCAAAGCGCGCGCGCATGACGCGGGCTTGGGTGAATACGAAGAAGATGACGATGCGAAATTGGATGGAAGAGTTGAAACGACAGCGACAGATAGAGGCAATGCAACGCCAGCTGCACTTGACGATGACGAAGAGTCTGCTATTTAAACAATAGCACTGTGGGCAATAAATACGCCGCATAAAGCCATATTTCTTATATAAAATGTCTCTCAGTCTCTACGATTCCCGCCCATTTTTTGAAAAAGCCTTGCAATACGGCGTCCAACATGGGTTGCTGGACCAAGCCAAGTTGGATGCCATATGTGCTGACGCGCCCAAAGGCATGGTGCAAATTGCGCGCTATTTGGGCAATGAAAATTTGCGCCCTGACATTGAGCTGGCCAAAAACCGCATCGTCAATTTGGTGGGCTTGCATTTAGAACACGCAAGCCACGGTGATTTGCATACCGCCGCGCAGTTGTTGCGCGACCACTCATTTTTGTCGCGCTCTAAAGCCGGCTCTGACATGCTCAAAGCCTTGATTGTGATGCCGCAAAACACGCATTTTGCGATGAGCGAACGTGCGGAGTTTTCAGACGAACACATTCCGCTGTTAGCCAAGTGGTCGCTTCGTCCATTGGCAGACTACATGACCGAATTTGCCACGCGCAGCCAAGTTGCCAAAGTCGTCGATGCTGCTTTGTGGTTGGCAGATTTTTATGGCTTGGATGATGAAGCGCTGGTTGAAGCTGGCACCGATGCCGAAGCGGGGATTCGAACCTCGCTTTTAGCGCTCACCTACAAAGCCAAACAATTGCCCGATTGGACTGCGTTTGAACGCCTGATAGAACGCCTGCGCAACCATGTGGCGCAACATGGCACAATGCCAGCATTGGTTTTGCCCAAAAATTTACCCAGTGACTACTGGCCAGTTTTAGATAGCGTTCACGCATCGGTGCTGACCGATTTGCCCAAACTGTGGGATGCCAATCTACCCATACGCAAGCTCTTTTTGCAAACACCTGCTTTTATAGGCCGTTACTTTTGGCAAGAAAACCCCTTGGGTGACATGGACAGTTATGAACGCGAAGTGGATGACAAACACGCCGCTCGCATGCAGCAAAGCAGCGAGACCTGGCAAACCGTGACCCAAGGTCACAGCGACGATGCGACGCTGTTGACAGTGTTGTTGTGCGTTGCCAGCGATACAAAACCAAGCGCTTTGCTGACCGAACGGGATAGCAAAACCATCATCCGCAAAATTCGCAAAGCGGTGCTTCAGGGCGAAGCTGGCCTTGACTCAGCCAAAGTCAATCATTACTTAGAAGAACACGCACCACCAGCCTACCAAGCTGCATTTGCTCAGCTGTGGCTAGAATTTTTGCACGATGCGCTGCCCACATTGAAGAGCGATTTTGATTACGATATGCATGACGCACTGGCGCACCTGCGTTTGCACTGCCACATCAAGTAAAAAATTTGTGGTATTCGAGTGCTATATATTTAATAGCACTGTAGGCAATAAATACGCTGGATAAATAGCATTTTTTGTATATTTATTCCTTACACTGACCCACTGGAATGCCGGCACAAGGATTGTCAGGGATATCAGATGGGAAATAGTTGCCAACCAGGAAGCCGTTCAAGCTGCAGAAGGGCGGGCTGTAAGTTTCTTTCTGGTTGTTATTGCTAGGGCGTATGTAGCTGAGCACCAACAAGCGGCCTTGGGGTGTTAGTTTCAGTTGCCAGTTGTCGTAGTCAGTTTTGTATTTGTCGCGTCCTTGTACTAGCAAGGTCTCACCGTCTTGTTTGGCTTCGCCAAGGAATTCGCAAGACCAATGTTTGCTGTCGTGGGTGCGGCTTTGTGCATTGACAGGGCGTAGGCCATTTTTGTTGACTGGGCCTACCCACAGCTTTCCTTCTGAAGTTCTCCATTCGCCTTCCAATCCAACGCGTGGTTGGGTTGCGATGCCGCGTAACACATCCAATTGGGCACTCATGTGTTCTTGCAAGTTGTAGTCGTTGCTAAGGTGTGGCGTTGCTTCTATATTGCGCGTGCTAATGAAAAGTCGTTGACTGGTCTTGAGCTCAGCAAGTGCGGTTGAATCGGCCGCTAAATTTTTTTGTGCTTGCTTGTAGGCGTTAGCGATGGCGCTGTCGAGTTGACTCAGCGTTTTGCTGGCGCATATCTCTTTTTCTGCAGGTGTTGAGGCCTTTTTGCAATCAAATGAAGGTGCCGCGTGGGCGTTGATGACGCTTAACGACGTCAACATCAGGCTGGCCATGACAATGGCGATTGTGTGGTTACCAAATTGAGAATGTTTGATATTGCGCTTCATAAATATCGGGCTTGGTTAATGATTTATTCTGTGGTGTGAATACCAAATTCAGTCACCCAGTATGCCTTTGTAGCGATTGAGTAGGGCTATCCAACGAGGATCTTTGGCGTATTTGCTGCGTAGAGTTTTATCGACAGCGTTTTGTTTGGTGCAGCCTAATTTGGCAATGGCTTTGGTGATTTCTTGCTTGCGTGCCGGTGACAAATCGTCTGAAACCTCGCCAGACCAATGTTGGCAGGCTTCACCCGTGTTGACATATTTAGCAATATCGTCTGGCACATCGGACATGGGTGTGTTTTGCAGCTCTTTACCGCCTTCGTAAACTGCTCGCATCAGAAGGGTGGGATAGTAGGGCACCAGTGCTTTGTTGGTATTGCTGGATTGCCAGTAGCTGTGGGTGACCTCTCTGCGATTCGAGGTGATCACTTGCAGCATGGTTTTGTGGTCCATTTCGACCATAGTGAGGTCAACGACGCAAAAGGGCACTTTGGCCACAAATTCGGCTCGGGTATTGGCCAGGGATTTCACTTGCCAGTTGTCGCTTTGGCCACGGTTCAACAGGTCATTGAGTTCGGTTTCATCCATGCCATCGTTGGTGTTCTCAAACGCAGAAAGTGGCAATGATTTGATCAACTGGGTGACGTAGTATTTAGAGTTGGTGTTGGTACTTGAAGCAGAGGAGCCAGTGGTCTTCGTGGCAGATTTGTTGGCAGTCTTGATCTTGGGTACATTGGACATGTCTTTAGATGCAAAATAAACACCTGCCAAACGACCTCCCGTGGTGCAATAGCTGGGCTGACTGTTGGGGTCTTGTACGGGGGGAATGTCTTCGGCAACGAGTAAACTGCCCTTGCGCGTGAGCCTCAAAGTCCAGCCGCCACCTTCTGTGCTCTTGGCCGTGTCAACGGCGGCAGAAACCGGGCTACCTTCCCATTCGCAGTTGTAAAAATTTGGAGGCGTGCCGGTGGTGGTCGATGCCGTGATTTCAAGTTTGCCTTTCTGATCGGCTGTGAGCGAAATGCCGCCAGTGGGTAAGTTCCATAAGCCTGCTAATCCTTGGCGAGGTGTACCGTCAATCCCGCGTAAAAATTCGAGTTGATTTTCCATGCGGGTTTGCAAAAATACATCGCCCTTGCGCAAGTAATCGCGTTGTACTTGAAGCAAGGCGGCTAGGGACGCGGGTTCAGCGGCTAACCGCTCGCGTGCCTGTTGGTAGGCTTGTGCAATTTGTTGGTCGAGCTTGGACAGTACCTCACTTTTGCATACTGCTTTTTCAAATGCTGTACTGGCTTTGGCACAGTCGAATGATGCGGCGGCATGCACATGGGCAGTGGCACATAAAAGAACCGATGTGGCGAAACAAGAAAATAATGGCTTCATGAATCAAACTTTCAACGTTGTTGGTAGAGCACTATGGCGCGATCGAGTAAGGTGATTAAGGCCACATCGCCCTTTAAACTAGCGCGAACTTGAGCCAAATTTTGTGGCAATTGTTTGCATGCAGAAGGATGCATGATGTTTCGCAAGCGTTTTTCTTCTACAGCATTGAATGGCTCTTCATTGCTGTAGTGGTAACAAATATCCACCTGCTCAAAGTAAGTTTTGATGGTGGTCGGTATGGCTGCAAAAGAGATCGGTGGCTGCAAAGTATCACCTGCCAGCGCCATTTTGTTGGGTGTGCCGAAGTCCAATGTACCGCTGTCCAGCAATGCAAAGTAAGAGCGCCGGTGGCGTTGTTCGATGCTTTTTTGGTGCGGATTGGTCACCGTCACACGCAAGAATTCTTTTTGAAATTGTTTAACTTGCAACTCAACTTCAAAAAAAGCCGTCTTATGCACCATGCGCAGGCGGTCAGGGGTGTTTTCTACGATGCGCCAAGAAGCACTTTCGATGTTGTTCAAGAGCACTTTGCGCTCAGTTAAAGGTGGTGCCAGCATTTGCGCTGCATTTTCATAAAAACGGTGGTTGTTGCCTTCGTTCGTGCCCGAGACCATGCGGAAGTAATCCATCGCTGTGAGTCCGAAAGATTGATCTTTGATGGGGCTTTTGCTGACAGGAAAAAAAGTCCCAGTTTCTCCCCCGCCGTGTCCGCATCCCGTGGCAGCTGTTTGCTTGGTAGTCGCGGCATCGTTGCCAGAGGCATTTTCAATGTACAGCATCCATGCTTGGCGCATGTAGCGCAAGCGGTTGGCCGGCGTGCCGGTTTGCAAAAAATCGTGTTCGACGTTGTACTCGCCTGCTGTGCTTTCAGATGGGTCGCCACAAGTCCAACTGCGTGTGGCGGGATGTGCTGTCCATGAGGTGATCAAAATTTTCCCATCGGGCTTGCCTGTGAATCGTGTTTCGCCCCAAATGGACTGCCAATCCCCAGAAAAACCGTCACGCCATACAGGATCTATCAGCCGCAAAAAGTCGCGTCTGCGGGTAAAGTAGCCCATCAAGTCAAAATTGGGGTTGCTGATGTAGTCATCCCTGTAGCGCATGAAAATACGCTGGTCGGCTTTCAACGCTTCGACCGCATTGGCATCAGCGCGCAGGCGGATCAAAGCGGTTTTATACGCATTCGCGATTTCGCTGTCCAATTGAGATACATCGGCGCTGGCGCAGATGGCGCGTTCTGCCACAGTGCGTGCTTTGGCGCAATCAAAAGAAGGTGCTGCCAGTGCGGGTGTGATGGCCAATAGGCTAAACAAAAATACGTATCGCATGGCGAAGTTTCCTAGATGTGACAGATACAGGAATGCTAGCCATAAAAATGCTTTTGTCTCTATATCCAATGGTCTAGCGTTGGTGAATCAAACTTAATGTCAAAGATATTTTGTGGCGGTACTGTTTGCAAACTAGACCCTTGGATATATATCTTCATGTAGATGGTAAAAAATCCGTTTTTCTCTAAGATTCTTTCATGAATGACCAATCGGTTTGCCAGTTAACCATCAAGAGGAATCACGACATGAAATACTTTTACACCCTACTCATAAGCTTCACAGTTGCAGTGCTGGCAGCATGTGGCAGTTCAAATACCAATAATGTGGCTGCTGACTTTAGCGTCAATGGCATCAAGGGCAGTGTCAATGGTCAACAAGTAACCATCGATTTAACAAGCAAAGAAGCATGCTCAACACTGACCAGTTTGGTATTGAGCATTCAAGCGAATGGTGCAAGCGTCAGTCCTGACCCCACCGTGGCGCGTGACTACAGCCATGCGGTTGATTTCACGATAACTTTGGCTGATGGTACAAAAACGGTATATACCGTCACAGTGATCGGCAAATCGTGCACAGACTCGTCCGGTACAGGCGCTGGTGACAATGGCACACAGGCAAACTCCACTACACCAACCACAACTGAATGCGGCGCTGCCACCAATGGTACAACGGGCTATAGCTTGGTGTTCAAAGGCTGTGATGCAAATAATGTTGCCACTTACTACGACAAAACTGAATGTGTACGCGACAACTCAACTGGTCTCATTTGGCAAGGCCAAACAGGACCAGGCACGGGTTTGCGCGCTAACGATAACTATTTAACAAACTTTGACAAAACAACAGGCAACCAGAAGCTTTCTGGTGGCATGCTTTCAAATGTTTCGCAAGCTGATATTGATGCAACCAGCAATTCAATTGGATTTAAAAATGCGATCAATGCCAGCAATTTATGTGGGTTCAGTGACTGGCGTTTGCCCGATACAAATGAGTTGCTTTGGCTAATCAAAACCAATAACACGCCGCAAATAGATAATCTATGGTTTCCAAACGTTCCCAATGTTGACAACAATCATTATTGGACATCGACGGCTTCGACCCAGACTTATTGGGCGTATGCGATAAGATTCTCTGATGATGGCGGCAATAACCACATGGTTAGCACGGTTCGGTATTACCCTGAAGGACCTTTTACACCATTGGTCAGGTTGGTGCGCTGAAGATCATGAGCCACTTCAGTGCGCTTTTAAAGCAATCATTGAAGTGGCTTCGTGTGATAAATATCATGCTAGACTAGAAAAGTTGCTAATGAATAGTGACTATTGGGTGACGCATGAACACCAATAATTCTGTACACATCAGTTTTATTTTTTAACTCGCGATACAAACATTGACAACCCATGGCTAAAAGTGAATCTCCTTGCATACTGGTTGCGGATGATCAGGCAATGATGCGCGATGGCATTGTGCTGATGTTAAAAGACACATGGCCAGACTGCAATTGCAAAACTGCGCACGATTATTTGTCCGTGGTCAATCTGCTTGAAAGTCAAAACGAAGACACTTTATTTGACCTCATTATTTTAGATTTACGCATGCCTGGGATGCGCGGTGTGGAAAGTGTTGCACACATCACCAAACTTGCTAACGATACACCCGTGGTGGTTTGCACCGCACTTGAAGATCCGAGTTTGGTTACTCGTCTGATGCATTGCGGCATATTTCAAGCTGTCAGCAAGGCCTCTGGTGCTGATGAATTATTGATTCAAGTACGTGATGCGCTTGCAAGCTCAATGAAATCGAATGTAAAAAGCCAGGATTCGAACTCGCAAATACCATCAAGCAAATACGACGACAATGGCAGTGCCGGTTTGACCAATCGCCAGCGTGAAATATTAAAGTTTTTACATACTGGAAAGCCGAATAAAGTCATCGCCACACAACTGGGAATCAGCTTAGGTACAACGAAGTGCCATTTGCATAACTTGTATGCTGTGATGCAAGTCCAAAATAGAGCGGAAGCAATCATTAAATCCAAAGACTGGTTGCTCTAACTGTGATGCCAATAATGTGAAGAATGACATGTTGATACCGAAACAGTCTGGCCAGCTGGAACAGCGCGTACTTTCAGTTGTGAAAGAGGATTTGTATGGCAAAGACATGGTGATCGGGTTTGCGGTGGTCAACATATCTTGCATCATTTTTTGGTGGCATTTTGTAACTTGGCCAGAACCACCACTCTTGATTGCGACGTTATTTCTTTGGTGGCTGAATTCTATTTTTTATTTATCGCTTTACATCTACCATCGCGCGCAACCAAGCGCACACCGACAGCAACCTGAACAAACGCAAAAATACCTTAACTTAGTGACCATCAGTCGCGGTGTTGACAGTGCAGTGGCAGGGATTTTGGTGTTGTTAATGTATACAACGTTCCCAGCATGGGAGCTGGTATTGGTGATTGGTGCCAGCTTGTATTTGCAAGGCACGTTTATTAAAAACATGGCCTATAGCAAAATCACCATGCTCGTTCCGTTCTTGATTTTGGCACCTATCACCGTCGCTTTTTTCTTAAAAAGCGATCCCCTTCATACGACCATCGCGATTTATTTAACGCTTAGCTTAATCGGTTTAACAATTTATGCGCCAAATATTGCCAAAACAATTCATGAACCGATCAAACAACGGTTTCAAATGGAAGAGTTGGCACAACAATTAAATTTTGAACGAGACCGAGCCGATACAGCCAATATTGCAAAGTCAAAATTTTTTACAGCAGCCAGCCACGATGCGCGACAACCTCTGCAAGTCATTAGTTTGCTATTTCAAAGTTTCCAGAAATCTGTTCATGCAAGTGCAGAGGACAAAAAAATAATTGAAAAAATTGCCCTCAACTTGACCACCATTCGAAATCTTTTTGACCGCGTTCTAGACATATCACGCATAGATGCTGGCAAAGTGGTGCCCGTTCGGCAAACCTTTGAACTGCAAAAATTATTTGACAAATTTGATGCGCAGTTTGGCGAGCTTGCTGCAACCAAGGGGCTTTGGATGCGATTCGTCCCAACAAAAGTGGTGATCGAACATGATTTGGAATTGCTTGAACGCATTCTTTCAAATCTCATTCATAACGCCATTAAATACACACCGTCCGGCGGGGTCTGGATCGCTTGGAGAGGGATGCGTGGTCGGTTAGAGATACGTGACAGTGGATTAGGTATTGCAAAAGAAGATCAAGAGGCGATTTTTCAAGAGTTTGCACAGATTAATAATCCGGCACGTAACAATGAAGCAGGTCTGGGTTTGGGGCTGTCAATAGTGAAGCGTTTAGCTGCTTTGTCGGATACCGATATTGGCGTGAATTCCAGTCTGGGTAGGGGCAGTACTTTTTGGATTAAATTGCAAACTGAAAATCACCCTGCATCAGCACCTGAAGCATTTCATCAAAAATCTGAAATGAACACAGAGCCAAGAGCAAAACCAATTCAACATGACGATCGGACTCTGGCTGGTTTAAACATCTTGTATGTAGAAGACGAGGAACAAATTAGAGAGCTTATTGTGGAATTGCTCAAAGATGCGGGTGCGTCAGTGCATGCCTTTTCAAATGTCAGCGATGCGATTAATTTCATTCAAAAATCGCCAAGCATCGATGTTGTTTTAACGGATTATCGTTTGGGCGTAACGGGTTCTGGATTGGATGTTGTTAACGCCGCAAGAATGAAGGCAAATGAGCATGGCAAAACTGCCATTCCTGCGGTAATATTAACGGGTGATACCGCTGTGAAAGATTTAATATCAATTCAACAGCTACCCAATAGCCGACTTCTCCACAAACCAGTCGATTTTTCAGATCTTGTCATGGCTCTGAAAAATTAACCAATTCGCCCTAACAATGTCAGACCATCCTTCTTCCACTGCTAATCCCCACGATCCCATCCAAATCGGCATCGTCTCCATCAGCGACCGCGCTTCACTGGGGGTGTATGAAGACAAAGGTTTGCCAGCTTTGCAAGAGTGGTTGAGTCATGCATTACAAAACCCACTCACGTTTGTGCCACGTTTGATACCTGATGAACAAGCGCAAATCAGTCAAGCTCTGATTGAATTGGTGGATGCAGGCTGCGCATTGGTGTTGACCACGGGCGGCACGGGGCCGGCATTGCGTGATGTCACACCAGAAGCAACGTTGGCAGTGGCGGATAAGGTGATGCCCGGCTTTGGCGAACAAATGCGTCAAATCAGCTTGACCTTCGTGCCGACGGCAATTTTGTCGCGGCAAGTGGCAGTGATTCGGGGCAAGTGCCTGATCATCAATCTCCCAGGTCAGCCCAAAGCCATTGCTGAGACGTTGGGTGGTTTGAAAAATGCCGATGGCACACAAGTCGTCAACGGCATATTTTCGGCGGTGCCTTATTGCATTGATTTGATTGGAGGGCCTTATATGGAAACCAACGATGCCGTTACCAAAGCCTGGCGGCCCAAGAACGCTATACGAGTAGCGAAATAAGCTGCTTTAATTTCCCTTCAATCTGAGGGGGGTGGAAAAACTACCCCGCCCGTTGGGCACCCCTTCGCCACGAAGGGGAATTAAAAACTGAATTTCGGCGGATCGCTTATTTCCCAATCAACTCGTTCAATTTTTCAGCCTCAAAACAGTCTTTCAAATGCGCTTCTGTGGGCACGCAACTGCCAGCTTTGTTTTGCATTGAAAGCTGCTCGATCGCCTTCCATAAGAGCGTGATTTGGTGGTCTTGGCTGGTGGCGCCATCAACCAAACCGCGCAGTGCTTGGCTCACGGGGTCGTCCTCGTTGGTGATGCCGTAAGCGTTGAATTTGGCATCATGTGTCGTGACATCGGCGCTGGTGTCGTCTTTGCTGGGAATGATGCGCGCGGGAATGCCGACAGCCGTTGCGCCAGCAGGAACTGGCTTGATGACGACAGCATTGCTGCCTATTTTGGCGTTATCGCCCACCACAAAGCCGCCTAAAACTTTTGCACCTGCACTGACCACCACGTTTTTGCCCAATGTGGGATGACGCTTTTCGCCTTTGTAGAGTGATGTCCCACCCAAAGTCACACCTTGGTAAATGGTGCAGCCGTCACCAATTTCAGCCGTCTCACCCACGACCACGCCCATGGCATGGTCAAAAAATACACGTTCGCCCACATTGGCAGCAGGATGAATTTCGATGCCTGTTAAAAAACGTGAAATGTTAGACACCCAACGTGCCAACCATTTCAGCCCCATACCCCAACAGGCATGCGCAATGCGGTGCAGCACCACAGCGTGAAAGCCAGGGTAGCTGGTGATGACGTCCCAGCGCGTGCGTGCGGCTGGGTCGCGGTCTAAGATGCATTGAATATCGGATTGGATGCGCTTGAACATGGCCTTAGTTTAATGCAGGACAGAATTTGCTTCAGATTGCACAGCCTAAGGCTTTCGTGTGCCAGGTGATTGGGCAGTATCACCGGTTCCTACAACAGTGGGAGCTGGTCCCAGCCAAGACACATTCTCAACTTTAAGCAAGCGGTCCAAATAGGCATAGGCGCTGCGGTTGCCACCCGCGCGTTTGATTTTGAGTTTGATGGCTTGGTTGACCTGTTGTGCGGTCGCGAGCACGCTGTGCAGTTGTTTCAATGAAACGATGGCAACGCCATTGATGGCTTCTAAATAATCGCCCACACCCATCTCAGCGGCACTGCCCAGCGAGCCCGGTTCAATGTATTGCACACGAATGACGGGAAGGGTAAAGTCTGAAATATCTCTAAAACTGTTGACGCCAAATAACAAACCCGATGCGCGCACGCCGCTGCGGTCGCGCACATCGGCTTCGGGATCTAATTTGCCTTTGATATTTGTTCTTTTCCCATCGCGCTCCACCCACAGGTCAATCGCATCCAAGCTGCCCCGAATTTTGTCAAACAACTGTGTCTCGTTGTCTATTTTGCCGGGCTTGTTGAGAACTTCTAGAATCACATCGTCGGCTTGCAGGGGCAATAAATCGTTGGCTAAAAAATGCTTGGCCACACGCAATATTTTGCGGTCATCAATGTCGCTGTAGTAGATGATGGGGGCTTTGGGCGGGCTGGGGTTTTTGCCTGCTTTGAGCAAGTTGACGATGGTGCAAGCGTATTTCATGCTGACCGCAAAATTGGTATTTTGCGAACCGCGCACGGTGGAAGTGTTGACGCCAATCACTTTGCCAGTGCTCATGCTGATGAGTGGGCCGCCCGAGTTGCCGGGGTTGATGGGTGCATCGGTTTGCAACAGTTCCGATTCATGGCGGTTGCTCACGCCTGAGATGATGCCTTTGGTACCTGTGTATTTGAAACCCAGTGGATGCCCGAATGCCCCAACAGGATGACCCACTGAAGGCATGTCGTTGCAATCGATAGGCGCATTGGCGACGTTGCTGGCGTTTTGCACGGCAGCACCCACTTCAATCAAAGCCAAGTCTAAATAGGGGTCTACATACAATTTTTGCGCCAGTACAAAATCGGCATTGCGTACCGATACCTCAACACGCGAAGGTGAGCGGCTCACCACATGGGCATTGGTCAGCACCCAGCCACGTGACTTGTCCACCACAAACCCCGCGCCTCGGCTGGTGCCTGCGCTGTCGCCCGCAAAGGGTAGTCGCGTAGACGTTTTAATCTCTACCGTATAGTCCAAGGCCTGTTTGTAAACCGCTTCGGTTGCGTCCACCTGCGCCGTGGCGCAAGCGGTGCAAAGCCAAGCCAAAGTGCCCATTGCAATTAGTTTATTCATAAGCTGATTATGCTAGTGTTACCGCTTTTTGTTTGCCGCTTCAGACATCGCCTTGGCGATGCCCCGCAATATGTGAATCTCTTCAGGGCTGAGAGATGCGCGGTTAAACAATTGGTTCATGCGGGGCATGAGTTTTTTGGGTGCGGCAGGGTCTAAAAAGCCGATGTCAGCCAGCGATTGTTCCCAGTGTTGCAACATGCCGGTGACTTGTGCGGCATCGGCTAACGGCCTTATCTCGGTTCGCCCTGAACCAGTCGAAGGATTCAAGGCTTCGACAGGCTCAGCCCGAACGGGGTCAGCAAATCCATCCATCGCCAACCGCCATTCATAGGCGATCAATTGCACCGCTGCGCCCAAGTTGAGCGAGCCAAATTTGGGGTTGGTGGGTATCGACAATGCCACATTGCAACGGTACACATCCTCATTCGCCATGCCAAAGCGTTCAGATCCAAACAGAAAGCCCATGCCAAAATGATGGTCCGATTCTGTGGTTTTATGAGTAAAATCAGCCTCTAGGCGGTATGAATATTGCCTATAGTGCTCACTTATTTGTAGCATTTCAAAATGTTCGCGCGGTGTGCGAGTGGGCGGTCCGAAGTCGCGTGGAGTCATCGCTGTGGCGCACAGGTGGGTCATGCCGTCCAGCGCTTCATCCAATGTTTCCACAATGCGCGCGTTATTCAATACATCCAGCGCACCACTGGCACGCTGAATGGTTTCCTCACGCCGCAGTACATTCGCCCAGCGTGGCGCAACCAGCACCATGTCGCCAAAGCCCATGGTTTTCATCGCTCGCGCCGCAGCGCCCACGTTGCCAGCGTGGCTGGTGTTGATGAGGATGAAACGGGTATGCAGCATTGACGGTACGGACAATTAGGTTGTGAATTTTAGTAAGCTCTTTTAATAACCGGTTTGTGCCGCAGTGTTAAGCGCCATCGGGTTTGATGTGTGCACGCGCAATGACGGGTTTCCAACGTGCTTGTTCAGCTTTGATGAACGCTTCAAATTCAGCGCCTGTATTACCCACTGCTATGGCACTGTCGTTGCCCAGCTTTTCTTTCACCGCATGGGTGCGCGTGGCTTTGATGGCTTCGACTTCCAATTTGGCAATATTGGCTATTGACCATTTCGACGGTGCCATCAACCCATACCATTGTGTCATTTCAAAATTTTTATAGCCTTGTTCAGCGACTGTGGGTACATCGGGCAGTTGAGGCAAACGCGTGGTGGTGCCTGTTGCGATGCAACGCAATTTACCCGCCTTGATAAATGGCAACAACGCTGGTGCCCCAACTGATGCGGCTTGGAGTCGGCCAGCCATCAAATCGGTCAGCATAGGTCCTGTGCCGCGGTAGGGGACATGCACAATAAAGGTTTCAGAAACCATTTTTAGATATTCAAACGCCAAATGCCCGGCACTGCCGTTGCCCGCAGAGCCATAGTTCAATTGGCCGGGTCGCGCTTTGGCATAGGCAATGAATTCTTTTAAATTTTTCACCGGCAAGTCAGGGTGCACCACGTACAAGCTGGGCACTTTAGAGACCAAAGTGATGGGTTTGAAATCTTTATTGGCATCGTAGGGCAATTTGGCAAAAATAAACGGATTGACTGCCAGTGTGCCAATGTGACCCAAAATCAGGGTGTGTTCGTCCGTTGCGTTCGCTACCTCTTGCATCGCAATATTGCCAGCTGCACCGGGTTTGTTTTCGACAAAGACATTTTGCCCTATGGTTTTAGCCATTTCACCTGCGACCGCGCGCGCCACAATTTCAGAACTACCGCCCGGCGCAAAAGGCACAACCAAACGCAAGGGTTTGGAAGGCCATGCAGACTGCGCGTGCGTCAACCAAGGACTTGTCGCCAAACCAGCCACTGCACTGGCAGCCAGTGATTTATCAAGTGTTTGCTGCAACCAGGCACGGCGTGTTAAATGGTAAGCTGGCGCATGGGATGGGTGGGTGAAATCAGTCATGTAGGTCTCCAGCGGTTAAAATAACCATTGTAAGGATTGTCGCAAACATCCTGTCTGTGTCTTTCACTGAGTTGCCATCGTTGCAACTTTAATTTTGTTCTTCATTACAACTTATGTCACTCAATCTACATCCTATGGTCAACGTCGCTGTCAAAGCGGCACGCGCTGCTGGCGCACTCATCAACCGCGCTGCGCTGGACATCGAATCGGTGCGCGTATCGGCCAAACAAGTCAACGATTTTGTGACAGAAGTGGATGTGGCATGCGAAAAAACGATCATCGAAACCTTGCTCACCGCCTACCCTGGTCATGGCATTTGGGCAGAAGAATCAGGTTCTGCACAGGGCGCGCAAGACTCTGACTATGTGTGGATCATCGACCCACTGGATGGCACGACCAACTTCATACACGGCATGCCGTTTTATTGCGTCAGCATCGCGCTGGCGGTGAAAGGCAAAATTGAACACGCGGTGATTTACGACCCCACACGCAATGATTTGTTTCATGCCACCAAAGGCCGCGGTGCCTTCATGAACGACAGGCGCATGCGCGTGAGCAAACGCATGCACCTTGAAGAATGTTTGATTTCCACTGGCTTCCCATTCCGAGCGGGTGATAACTTGCCCAAGTACCTTGAGATGTTGAGCGATGTCATCGTCAAAACCGCAGGCGTGCGCCGCCCTGGTGCTGCAGCGTTGGATTTGGCTTACCTGGCAGCGGGTTTCACCGATGGATTTTTTGAAGCAGGCTTAGCCCCTTGGGATGTGGCAGCAGGTTCTTTGCTGGTGCAAGAAGCAGGCGGCTTGATCGGCAACTTCACAGGCGAGGCCAACTTTTTAGAAACCGGGGAATGCATAGCTGGCAACCCCAAAATTTATGCACAACTTGCCACGCTGTTTGGTAAGTACAGCCAATTTGCCAGTGCCGGTGAAAAAGCGGAAGTGCGACAAAGTTTGAGTTTAAAGCGTAAAAAAATGTAGCGATGACTTGGCTGAAGGCGTTTTTCATCGAATGCACACCAACATCCGATCAATCGTGAAAAGTCATCTGCTGCGGCTCGTTGCCATTGCTGGGTTCTTAAGTGCGGTCAGTGCGTGTTCAATTAACCAACCTTTTGTGCGCGCTGATGATTCACCCAAACTGAATTTATCCTTCATCAAGGCAGACATTGATGATCAGCGTGCCGCATTCGCGCAATTCATGGCGCAAGAGCTGTCATACACAAACGAAGCTAAATCTGAAGTGTGGACTTGGCTGCACAAACCAAACGATGAAAGCATCGTAAAGCCAGTACCAGATTTCATGGGGCAACTGTTTGCATCTCATGCAGGGTCAACATCGGTTTTAATTGTGCCCGGTTTTTTGGGTGATTGCGTTGATCATCAATCGGTTCCGTTTGGTGACGGCATAACTAGACCACCTGAACAAGGTCGTTACATGGCATATGGCCACTATACAGATTTAGGTCTGCACAGCATTCGTACTTTGACCTTGCCCAGTCAAGCAACTTCCCATGCAAATGGCCATCGGATCGCACAAGCCATCCGTGATCAAATTCAACAAGCGGGCGTTAAGCAGCTTGTATTAGTAGCTTATTCCAAAGGTTTAACTGATACGCTTTATGCATTAGATGAAATGGCAAGCAACGGGGGCGTTCCGAAAGAGGTAAAAGCCTTGGTATCGGTGGCTGGTATGGTTAAAGGGACGCCCTTGGCACCGCAATTTCGTACGCTGTATGCACATTTTTCACCATTGCTGGAATTGTTTAATTGCTCTGCTTCGGATGGCGCTGAAATTTCAGATATGGATCCAAGCCAACGCAATGCATGGTTGTCATCGCACCCCAAATCAAAATCAGTCAAGTATTACTCCATTACCGCCCAAGCCCTTTCGGACGAGCTTAGCCCAGCACTCAAATTACCGTACGGCCTGTTAGGTGGAGCGCAAGTTCCGAATGATGGGCAACTTTTGACAGGTGATGCCATATTGCCAGAAAGTATGTTGTTGGCAAATGCACGTGCTGACCATTGGGATGTGGCACTGCCACTTGATCGCTATCCAAACCCTTTAATTCGCGCAGTTGCAGTAGGTCGAAGTTATCCGCGTGAGGCATTATTTAGAGCCATTGTGCGGTGGGTGGTTGTGCATATTCCTGATGCAATTCATTAAAAGCACGCAATAACAGGTCGCCTACTTAAATGCGATAGACTATCTTGCGCTATGTTAGATCCTTCCCCAGCCCACACCCCCATGATGCAGCAATACTTGGCCATCAAGGCCGAGTACCCTGACACCTTGGTGCTGTACCGCATGGGGGATTTTTACGAGCTGTTTTTTGATGATGCTGAAAAAGCGGCGCGGCTGTTAGACATCACTTTGACGGCGCGCGGACAATCAGCGGGTAAACCGATTGCCATGGCGGGTGTGCCGTTTCATGCCATTGAAAGTTATTTGGCCAAACTCATCAAGCTGGGTGAGTCCGTGGCGATTTGCGAGCAAGTGGGCGAGGTGACGGGTAAAGGCCCAGTAGAACGCAAAGTGGTGCGCATCATCACGCCCGGTACATTGACCGACAGCGCGCTGTTAACCGAAAAATCGGACGTGGTGCTGTTGGCTGTGCAACAGGGCTTGGGCAAGAACAAAAGCCATGTCAACGCGGTTGGCAGTGCCAATGGCAAAGGCAATCTGTGCGGTTTGGCTTGGCTGTCGGTGATGCAGGGCGAGTTGCACTTGGCCGAATGTTCGGTGGACGATTTACCCAATTGGTTGGTACGCATTGCGCCCAACGAGCTGGTGTACAGCGCGGACGTGACGAACAAATTTGAAGCCCATCTCACAGCCATTCAACAAGCGGGTACCCACAAATTCAACCTTACCCGCCGCGCCGAATGGCAGTTTGATGCGGGCTTGGGTGAGCGCAAATTGTTGGAACTATTCAAAGTCGCTAGTTTGGCAAGTTGGAATGCCGAAAACTTGTCACTGGCGCACGCCGCAGCAGGTGCTTTGATGGCGTATGCCGAACACACGCAAGGCCAAGCGATCACGCATTTGCAAAACATTGTGGTGCAAAAAAGCGATGACCTGATTGACTTGCCGCCCACCACGCGGCGCAATTTAGAGCTGACGCAAACCCTGCGCGGTGAAAATTCGCCCACGCTCTTTTCACTGTTGGACACCTGCATGACAGGCATGGGCAGCCGCTTGCTCAAAAGCTGGTTGCTGAACCCTTTGCGCGACCGCTCAACTGCACTGCAACGGTTAGAGGCGATTGCCGCTTTGCAATCGGACAACGCATGGCAAGCATTGCGTCAATTGCTCAAAGGCAGCAGCGATGTTGAGCGCATCACGGCGCGCATTGCTTTGCGCCAAGTGCGCCCACGTGAATTGGTTGGATTGATTCAAACGCTACAAAAATCAGAGCAACTTAGGCAACAAATATGCCGGCTAGAGGCCGATTTTATCAATAATTTAGATGCAAATGAAGCGCCACAGACGGCTGACATTTCTGTCATTGCCCAAATCGCTAAACAACTGCTTGCACCACCAGCGTGTGCCGAATTCTGCAACGTTCGATTCAACCCGAACCCGCTGCCATGGTTCGTGATGGTGGTGTGATTGCGCCTGGTTTTGACGCCGACTTGGACGAATTGCGCGGCATTGCAGATAACTGCGATGCGTTTTTGTTGGACTTAGAAACCCGCGAAAAGGCGCGCACTGGTATTGCAACTTTGCGTGTGCAGTTCAACAAGGTGCACGGCTTTTATA
>CALMEI010000069.1 GCA_937863225.1 uncultured Polaromonas sp. | reverse complement strand
GAGAGTATCTCGCCGGCGCCCTCGTCGTGCTGAGGCTGTCGGGCGCGCGCGCCCCCGGGTGTGCCTGCTGCAGCAACATGGAAAAAGCTGACGCCGACCCGCCCCGCCATTCACAGCAAAGCATGGTGGTGGTGCCGGCCAACGCACCGGGCATCAAGGTGATTCGCCCCTTGAACGTGTTGGGCTATGACGATGCGCCGCATGGCCACATGGAGATGACATTCACCAACGTGCGCGTGCCAGTGGGCAACATTTTGCTGGGTGAAGGACGTGGTTTTGAAATTGCACAAGGCCGCCTAGGACCTGGCCGCATACACCATTGCATGCGCTTGATTGGCGTGGCCGAGCGTGCGCTGGAACTGATGTGCAAACGCACGTCATCGCGCGAAGCATTTGGCAAACTCATCAGCGCACAAACCGTGACACAAGAGCGCATTGCCGAGGCGCGTTGCAAAATCGACATGGCGCGTTTGCTCACACTCAAAGCCGCGTGGATGATGGACGTGGGTGGTAACAAGTTTGCCAAAAACGAAATCGCCATGATCAAAGTGGTTGCCCCCAGCATGGCCTGCCAAGTGATTGACTGGGCCATGCAAGCGCACGGTGGCGGCGGCATGTGCGACGATTTTCCGCTGGCCTTTGCCTACGCCAATTCGCGCACCCTGCGCTTTGCCGACGGACCTGATGAAGTGCACCGCAATGCGATTGCCAAACTCGAATTGGGTAAATATGCCGCCAAGCCCAAAGAGGTGGAGATGCCGATTACACGTGGTTGCTAATGTTATCAAAGCCCAGATTGCTATAAATAAAATAGCACTCTAGGCAATAAATACGCCGCGTACAGGTCAATTTATACCGGTGTCACGCACCACGGGGCGGTGTCGTGCATGTAGCCCATCCACAGTGCCCACGCTGCGCTGGCGGCGAGTGCCAAGCCAGCCAAGCGCATGCCCCAATCGCCCATGCCTTGGATGTTGGTCTGTTTGGAATTTTGTAATTTGAGCCACAACCACGGCCCTGCCATCATGGACACGCTGGTGCCTGCAGCAAACAAGGCCATCACCACTGCGCCTTCGATGGCGTTGCCCGTTAAAGTCGCCACCATCAACGCTGAATACAGCAAACCGCAAGGCAGCAAGCTCCACAATGTACCAATGAGCAAAGGCGCTGACTGTCCCCGCCCGTGGGTGAAGGCGCGCACTTTGGCCCAGACTTTGCGACCCAAGGATTCAAGCCAAATGGGCTGCTGTGCTTTGATGAGCAAGACCAAACCCAAACCTACCATGGCCGCATGAAACATGGTCCATACGGGGCGCAACGCTGCCGATTGCACCGTCAACCACCCCAAACCTTGCATCGAAGCCGCCGCCAATGCGCCCAACATGGAATAGCCGATCACTCGCCCGAATTGAAAGGTCCACATCGCCGAATTTTTTTGTGCACCTGCGGCTTGCCCAATGCCGGCACACGCCGCGCCGCACATGGCAATGCAGTGCGGCCCGCCCGCCACGCCCATTAAAAGTGCCGTTAAGGCCAAAGAAGATTGCATCTACCGATGTTAGATGATTTTGGAAAACTTGGCGCGGGTGCGGTCTGTCTGTAAATACTTGTCAAACACCATGGCCACGGCGCGCACAAAAAACCAGCCCATTTCGGTGACTTGAATTTGATGCTCATCCACTTCGACCAATTCTTGGTCCTGCAATGTTTTGAGCACTTCCATCTCGGCGGCGAAATAGCTTTTGAAATCAATCAAAAATCCCAATTCGATTGATTCAAACAACACATTGCCTTGGCACATCAACGACATGATGACACTGCGGCGCAAAACGTCGTCGCGGCTCAAGGCCAAGCCGCGTACGATTGGGAAACGGCCTTGGTCCAAATAATCGTAATATTCTTCCAGCGTTTTGGCATTTTGACTGTAGGTTGCGCCAATACGGCCAATGGACGAGACACCCAAACCAATTAAATCGCAATCGGGCTGTGTGCTGTAGCCTTGGAAATTGCGGTGCAAGCGACCTTGGCGCTTAGCGATGGCCAAGGCATCATCTGGCAATGCAAAGTGGTCCATACCGACATAAACATAGCCTGCGTCCAAAAATGCTTTCATCGAACGCGACAACATGGAAACTTTAGCACCAGCACTTGGGATTTCAAGTGAATCAATGCGGCGCTGTGGCTTGAAACGCTCTGGCAAATGCGCGTAAGCATAGAGCGCTATGCGCTCTGGCCGCAATGAATTAACTTGTGCCAAGGTGCGGTCAAACGATTCGGGGCTTTGGTTGGGCAAGCCGTAAATCAAATCCATGTTGATGGATTCAAATTTGCGTTCACGTGCGGCATGCACCAGAGCGGCAACTTGCTCAAACGGCTGTATGCGGTGCACCGATTTTTGCACCGCGGGGTCAAAGTCTTGCACACCAAAACTCAAACGGTTGAAACCCAATTCGGCCAAGGTGTCTAAGCGGGTATTGTCAATGGTGCGCGGGTCGACTTCAATGGAGTACTCACCATTGGGTGCAAAAACGAAATTGCGACGCAACATCGCCATCAATTGGCGCAATTCATCGTCAGTTAAAAACGTGGGCGTGCCGCCACCGAAATGCAGTTGCGAAACGGTTTGCCCCTGCCCTAAATGCTGTACATGCAAATCCACTTCACGGCTTAAATAGCGCAAATACTCGACCGCACGGTCATGGTGCTTGGTGATGATTTTGTTGCAAGCGCAGTAGTAGCACAACGATTCGCAAAATGGAATGTGCACATACAACGACAATGGCAAGGTCATTGCCGCAGCACCGGTGCGCCGCAAAGTGAGTGCTTGCCTGTAATCGGCATCAGAAAAAGCTTCGACAAAGCGGTCTGCGGTGGGGTAAGAGGTATAGCGTGGCCCTGAAACATCGTAGCGACGCAATAAATCTTCGGTAATGGGTGCGGCAGCGGTCGCAGTCATCATAAATTTTCCTTTTTGCAGGCTACGACTATGCCAGAAACGTTCTAGCATCTACTTGACACTTGTCAATTCAAACTCGAATTCTGTATCAGCGTAAACCCTAGCCAGCACCAAGGGAAATAAATGCAAAAGTACGTTTGAGGCAAAAAATCCTGTCAAAATCACGCCATGAGCTCAATGAACCACGAAACCATCAAAGTCGCTTGTTCCAACTGCAATTTGCGTGAGTTATGCATGCCCATTGGCTTGAACAATGATGAGTTGAACCGCATCGATGATTTGGTAGCCACACGCCGACATGTGAAGCGTGGTGACACCTTGTTCCGCAGCGGTGACAAATTCAGCAGCTTGTATGCCATTCGCACTGGTTTTTTCAAAACCTGCGTGGCGACCGAAGATGGCCGCGACCAAGTGACTGGGTTTCAAATGGCGGGCGAGGTGATTGGTTTGGACGGCATTGTCAGCGACAACCACAGCTGCGATGCGGTGGCCCTAGAGGATGCTGAGGTCTGTGTGATGCCCTATGAGCGCATCGAAGATTTGTCGCGCGAAGTGCATGGTTTACAGCGCCATGTACACAAAATCATGAGCCGTGAAATTGTGCGTGAGCACGGTGTGATGTTGCTTTTGGGAAGCATGCGAGCGGAGGAGCGATTGGCCGCATTTTTATTGAATTTGGTGCAACGCTTGCATGCCCGTGGGTTTTCACAGTCCGAGCTGATTCTGCGCATGAGCCGAGAGGAAATTGGCAGTTTCTTGGGCATGAAAATTGAAACCGTGAGCCGCACGTTTTCAAAATTTGCTGAAGAAGGCATTGTCGAAGTGAAGCAGCGTCACGTTCGAATATTGAACACACAAGCCTTGAAAGACATTGTCAATCCACAGGCTTGTATTTAAAGCCACACTGAATCAAAACTAAGCTTTGTTTTGCGCGGTTGATGACCAGGGTTTGCAACCAACTGGTGACGAAATCAAAAACACGGTCATTGCACTGGCCAACATGGTGATGACCCAAAAAGCAAAAAACGCCAGCGTGTAAACAGCTTGTGCCGACAGCGCCACAGGTTGTCCAAACCAATGCAAATCTTGCGGATCAACCATCGCAAAAACCAGTACCTCCATCAAGCCAGCCATTAAAAATGCTGGCCAAATCACCCACATCATGCATCTTGAAATCATGGTTGTATCCTTTCGTGCATCAAAATAGCTATCAAGGTTTAACGGTTTGCGTTTCAGGGAGTTTCACCCCAGTTTGGGCATGGTTTCTGGCTTTACCTGCTGGCGCCATGCTGGCAAGGTAAGCCTCTTGCGCCGCTTTATCCGCTTTGTCTTGGTTGTCTAAGGTTTTATTGATTTCTATCCCTTTGCGGTAGTAATCTTCTGAAACAACAGGGTCTGGGCGTGTAATGGCAAGATACAAAGTGATGAAGCTGGCGACCACAACCAAAGCTGGACCGGCGATGACCATCCAAAGATGTCCAAATTTCCACCATGGTGTTGGGTCATTGCTTATTTTTTGATTCATGAATTTCTCACTGTTCTCACTGTTTCGGGTAAAGCATCACAGCTGTCAATTTGGGATCAATTCGGAACGACAAATACCGTCTTCTCTGACAAATGCCCTTCAGAATCCATGGCATCTATTTCAAAATGTATTTCATGCGTCCCTGGTGCAGCCACATCATACGGCGCTTGCACACGAACGGCAAGTTTACGTTGTTGCGTTGAGTCCAAAGTCACAATGTTATCTGAGCTGATTGACAAATTTGGCAAACCTGAAACCGTGATTTTGTAGCGTTGGGTTTTCTCTGTCGCGTTCATCACTTGGAGTTGGTATAAATTTTCAAGTTTTCCACCCTCAACAATGCGCGCCATGACACCTCGGTCGCGCACCACATTGACTTTAAATTGGGTGCGTGTGGTGAGACTCACCAACATGGCAATCACAATCCCCACCAAAATACTGGTGTAGACCAAAACCCTTGGTCGCAAAACGTGGCGCCAAGTTTGGGCTTTGGTCCATTTGTTTTGCATCGCATGCTCGGTGGTGTAGCGGACCAAGCCACGCTCATAGCCCAATTTATCCATCACACCATCACAGACGTCTGCACAAGCTCCACAACCAATGCATTGGTATTGCAGACCATTGCGAATAT
This sequence comes from uncultured Polaromonas sp., assembly GCA_937863225.1. Taxonomy (GTDB): domain Bacteria; phylum Pseudomonadota; class Gammaproteobacteria; order Burkholderiales; family Burkholderiaceae_C; genus Aalborgiella. The sequence continues at coordinate 30,612 of CALMEI010000069.1, read as the reverse complement.
CGATGCCGGTTGGGCACACTTGCACGCACAATGAGCAATCAACGCAAGCACCCAAATTCAAGGCCTTTGGATCCGCTTTTTTAGACCGCGCACCGCGAGGCTCACCCCTATCCTGGTCGTAAGTGACGATCAGCGTGTCTTTATCAAACATGGCGCTTTGAAAGCGCGCATAGGGGCACATGTGCAAACACACTTGTTCGCGCATAAAGCCTGCGTTGCCGTAAGTGGCAAAAGCATAAAAGAACACCCAGAAGATTTCCCAAGCGCCCAAATTCCATTGCGCGAATTCAACTGCCAATTCTTTAATGGGTGTGAAGTACCCGACGAAGGTAAATCCTGTCCACAATGCCAACGCAATCCACAAAAAGTGCTTCAGTGATTTGCGCCACAATTTGTTGGTTGATGTGATGGACTCTCCATCTAAACGCAAACGCGCTGAGCGATCACCTTCAACTTTCTTTTCAATCCACATGAAGATTTCAGAGTAAACAGTCTGTGGACAGGCATAACCGCACCACAAACGCCCTGCAACGGCTGTGAACAAAAATAATGAGAGCGCCGAAATAACCAATATTCCGGTGAGGTATATGAAATCTTGTGGGTACAGCACCAAACCAAAGATGTAAAAGCGTCTTGCACCCAAATCAAATAAAACTGCTTGGCGTTGACCCCACTCTATCCAAGGCAAACCATAAAACACAATTTGTGTGATCCACACCATCGCCCAACGCCAATTGGTGAAAAAACCCTTGACACTTTTCGGTTGTATCTTCACGTGCGCTTGGTACAAAGACACCATCTTGGTTTCTTCGTCCATTCCGGCAACGATTGGAATCACAATTTTCTTTGCTTTATCGTCTTGCATTTAGCTTCCTTAATCAGTGTGACCAATCATCCAACAATTTCAAAAAATGTGTTTTGAAAATAAAAAATCCCTAGTCAAAGACTAGGGATTACCCTTACTTTCGAAGCGTCTGAATCACTTGGCCGCAGCTTTGTTTGACAAGCCCCAAATATAGGAAGTTAAGACATGAATTTGGTCGGCCGTCAGCAATGTGTTTTGCGCAGGCATTTGGTTGACTTTACCTTTGTTAATTTGCTCAACAATGGCATTGGCACCAAAACCATGCAACCAAATGTTGTCGGTTAAGTTAGGGGCACCGACGGCTTGCATACCTTTACCATCTGGACCGTGGCAAGCAGCGCAAGTCACAAACTTCGATTTGCCTAATTCAGCTTTAACCGAGTCGTGTGGGCTGCCAGAAAGGCTGAGCACATATTGCGCCAAATTTTGAACATCTTCAGAGGTACCCACTGCAGCACCCATGGGAGGCATGTTGCCAATACGACCTTGTGTGATGGTTTCTTTGATTTTTTCAGGTGTTCCACCGTGTAACCAATCGTTGTCGGTCAAATTCGGGAAGCCTTTGTTACCACGTGCATCAGAAGCATGACATTGCGCGCAATTGTTCATGAACAAGCGCTCACCAATTGCCATTGCTTTGGCATCTTTAGCAACTTCTTCAGGAGGCATTGCGGCAAATTTGGCATACAAAGGTGCAGTCTCTGCATTGCCCTTGTCCACTTCGGATTTGTGCTGTCCAGCTGAAGTCCAGCCCAAACTGCCTTTGTAGTTTCCTAAACCAGGATACAGTGCAAAATAGACCACTGCGAACAGGATGGTGATCACGAACATGTATACCCACCAACGCGGCAGTGGGTTATTCATCTCACGCAAGTCACCGTCCCAAACATGTCCGGTTGTGTTGTCAGTAGCGGTCATAGCTTTGGCCTTGCCACTGAACCATAACAACAGCACACAAGCCAAGACACTGAGTATGGTGATACCGGCAACGTACAGATTCCAAAAGTTACTTGTAAAGTCGCTCATTTTTATTCCTTTTAATATTTATAGTGCGCTAAAGATCAATCTTGACCAAAGGGTAATTTGGCAGCTTCATCAAAGTCAGCGCGATTTTTGCGCGAGTAAGCCCACGCAAAAATCCCAATGAATGTAATGAGACCAACCACAGTGGCAATTGAGCGCAGGGTGTTGATATCCATCATATAACTCCCAAATTTATTGCTTGATCGCTGTACCTAAAACTTGCAAGTACGCAATCACAGCATCAATTTCCAATTTGCCTTTGATTTCCTCAGCAGACTTTGCGATTTCGTCATCTGTATAGGGGACACCCACGGTGCGAAGCGCACGCATGTGTGCTGGTATTGATGCAGCATCAACCTCGTTTTTGAGTAACCAAGGGTAAGCAGGCATATTTGATTCTGGTACCAATGCACGTGGATTGTTCAGATGCTCACGTTGCCATTGGTCACTGTATTTGCCGCCAACGCGATGCAAATCTGGACCTGTGCGTTTGCTAACCCATTGGAAAGGATGGTCGTAAACAAACTCACCTGCTACCGAATAAGGGCCATAACGCAAGGTTTCCGCACGGAAAGGACGAATCATTTGCGAATGGCAGTTGTAGCAGCCTTCACGTGTGTAGATATCACGCCCAGCCAACTGCAGTGCCGTGTAAGGCTTCAAACCCTTCACAGGTTCAGTTGTTGATTTTTGGAAGAACAGAGGAACAATTTCCACCAAACCACCGAACAACAGCACCACCAAGATCAAAATGATCATCAAGGTGTTACTGGTTTCAATACGCTCGTGAGATACCTTGCTTGTATTGTTATTAGACATGATTGTGTATCCTTATATTCTTTAAGCGTGTGCAGTTGTGTTAGCAACAATGGCAACTGGTGCCACACGACCGTTGAACGCTGTTTTCAAGGTGTTCCAGAGCATGATGCACATACCAGTCAGATACAAAGTACCACCCAATAAGCGCAATACATAGAACGGGAAGGTGGCTTTAACCGACTCAACAAATGTATAAGTCAAAGTACCGTCAGCGTTCACAGCGCGCCACATCAAACCTTGCATCACACCTGCAATCCACATGGCTGCGATGTAAATCACGATACCGATGGTTGCCATCCAGAAATGGATTTCAATGGCTTTAACACTGTACATCTTGGTTTGACCAAACAAGCGTGGAATCAAGTAGTACATAGAGCCCATTGAAACCAAACCGACCCAACCCAAGGCACCTGAGTGCACATGGCCAACAGTCCAGTCTGTGTAGTGTGACAATGCATTCACAGTTTTGATGGACATCATCGGACCTTCAAAGGTAGACATACCATAGAAAGACAATGAAACAATCAAGAAACGCAGGATGGGATCGTCACGCAGTTTGTGCCAAGCGCCAGACAAAGTCATGATGCCGTTGATCATGCCGCCCCAGCTGGGTGCTAACAAGATTAATGAGAACACCATACCGACTGATTGTGTCCAATCTGGCAAAGCGGTGTAATGCAAGTGATGTGGACCCGCCCACATGTAAGTGAAAATCAAAGCCCAAAAGTGGACGATAGACAAACGATAAGAATAAACTGGGCGACCAGCTTGTTTAGGAATGAAGTAATACATCATGCCCAAAAATGCAGCTGTCAAGAAGAAACCCACCGCATTATGTCCATACCACCACTGCACCATCGCGTCTTGCACACCAGCGTAGGCTGAATATGACTTCATGTAACCTGCGGGAATGGCTGCACTGTTAACCAAATGCAACAAGGCCACTGCAATGATAAATGAGCCAAAGAACCAGTTGGCAACATAAATATGCTTCACTTTGCGTGTGCCGACAGTTCCAAAGAAAACAACTGCATACGCTACCCAAACCAAAGTGATCAAAATATCAATCGGCCACTCCAACTCAGCGTATTCCTTACCAGTTGTGTATCCCAATGGCAATGTGACTACAGCAGCGACGATAACTGCCTGCCAACCCCAAAAAGTAAAGGCAGCCAGCTTGTCACTGAACAATCGAACATGACAGGTGCGCTGCACAACATAATAAACAGTTGCGAACAAAGCACAACCACCAAAGGCGAAAATCACCGCATTGGTATGTAATGGACGCAAACGACCGTAAGTGAGCCATGGAATACCCAAATTGAGTTCTGGCCAAGTAAGCTGTGCTGCGATGATGACACCAACCAGCATACCCACTACACCATAGACCACAGTCATAATGGCAAACTGCCTGACAACTTTATCGTTGTAGGTCGTTGCTTGTGTATTTGAAAATACCATTTTCACCTCTTGTTTTTGTTAATCACGGGCAGATTATCCGAGGGCAAACCCTTGGATGACTTGATTTACATCAATGGCGAGATGAATTCTTACGAATCCTTCAGAATTCGGGTTCCCTCGGCTTCAACATCGTCGAACTGGCCTTTGTTGATTGCCCACCAAATGCCAGCCAAGATCAGAAACACCAGAACCACTGACAATGGAATAAGTAAATACAGAATTTCCATTAATCCACCTCAGAATGCTTGATTTCACCAATTGAGTGTGCATCGATTGTACTGGTGGGTGTATCTGCTGCCGATAGCCGCAAAGCATTAAGCACCACGAATAATGAGCTAAACGCCATTCCCAAACCAGCCAACCAAGCGGGCAACCAGCCAAATACGGCCAGTGGCACGCAAATCGCGTTGTAAATGGCAGCCCACCACAAGTTTTGCTTCACGATTTTTAAAGTTTCCTTAGCTAAGTTGGCAGCCCGTGCAACCACTTCCAATTTGCCGCCCAAAACGACAAAATCAGACTGCGCTTGGGCCAGCGGTACGGCTTGTCCAAAAGCAAAAGACACATGCGCACCCGCCAGCATAGGTCCATCGTTTAAGCCATCGCCCACCACGGCGACTTTGCGACCTGCTGATTTTTGTTGCTGCAAAAATGCCAATTTGTCTTGTGGTGTACAGGCACCTTGGTAGTCATTGATGCCGACTTGCTGGGCCACACGTGCAGCGGCTTGTGCGCCATCGCCTGACAAAAGATGGACCGTTATGCCTGCCAGTTGCAATGCCTTGACGGTTTTTTGTGCATCTTCGCGCACATCTTCAATCAAATCAAAAGTGGCCAGCCATCCTTGGTCATCTGCCAAATAAGCTTGTACTTGATTAGACCTCGAACGTTGGCTTTGCGCGATATCGCAAAAAGTAGCCGAGCCTAATCGCAGCAACACGGTTTGCCCGTGCACCATCGCGCTGGCCATGACACCGCCCCCCGCCACTTCAGTGACATCCTGCAAATCTAAGCGGTGTTCTGCTGTGTTTTTGGCTGCCGCGACCAAAGCTTTGGATACAGGATGCAACGAATTTTGAGCCAAGGCCGCAGCCCACGCGCGTACTTGCTGTTGGGAAACACCGTTACGCACAGTGGTTTGCGATAACACCATGGCGTCGCGCGTCAAAGTACCTGTTTTGTCAAACACCACGGTGTCCACTTTTGCCAACGCCTCAAAAGAACTCAAATTGCGCACCATCACGCCTTGCTTGGCCAAGGCCCCTGCTGCTGCCAACATCGCAGCTGGTGTGGCCAATGACAATGCACAGGGACAGGTCACAATCAGTACCGAAGCGGCCACCATCAAGGCATGCCCGGGGTCATGTCGCCACCAATACGCACCTGCTAAAAAGGCCGCAAATAGCACGGCAATCAAAAACGGCTTTGCAATTCGGTCCGCCAGTTTGGCGATGGGTGGTTTAGACGTTGATGCACTTTGCATCAACGCCACAATTTGCGCATAGCGGGTTTGATCACCGATATGGTCAATTCGCATGTCAATGACGCTTGACAGGTTGTGACTGCCCGCGATGACCGCTGATCCCACGCTTCTGTGGATCGGGTGTGATTCGCCCGTTAGCAAGGCCTCATCAACCAAGGTATCACCCTTCAACACTGTGCCATCAGCGGGCAGTGTTTCGCCAGGCAAAATGCGCACCACATCATTGCGCTGCAAACGACGTACAGCGACCAGCTCAACCGTGCCATCAGCCTTGACGCGGGAAACTTGGTCCGGCATGCGGTTCATCAAGGCTTCTAAAGCGCCAGCTGTACGGTCGCGCAGACGCAGCTCCAACCAACGCCCTGCCAGCAAGAAAAACACAAACATGGTGAGCGAATCAAAATACACCTCTTTGCCGAATATGCCCTGCGGATCAAAAGTACCCATGGTGCTCACCACAAATGTGATGACCATGCCAATGGCGACTGGCAAATCCATGCTGACACGACGCTGTGCAATGTCTTTCAACGCATTTTTAAAGAATGGTCCGCACGAAAAAATAAGCACCGGTAATGTCAACACCCAAGATGCCCAGCGCAACAAATTCAGCATTTCTTGCGTCATGTCGCCAGGCATGGCGTTGTACGTGGGATAGGCATACATCATGACTTGCATCATGCAAAGTCCGGCTACGGACAATTGCCACAGCGATTGACGACCTTCGGCCAGTCTGCGTTCGCGGGCAAAAATATCGTTGGCGGGAACAGCACGGTATCCCACTGCTTGCACAGCCTGCATCCAGTCCGATGGTTTAGCGGCGTTTTCCGACCAAATCACGCGTGCTCTGTGGCTTCCCGCGCTGACATTGGCTTGCAGCACACCAGGCACGGCATTGAGTGCCTCCTCTATCGTCAAAGAACATGCCGCGCAATGCATGCCATCAATTTGGATATTCGATTCCCAGCACCCATCTTGTTTGGCATAGGGCCGGCTGAAAGCGCTCCACTCGCCTGCTTCATCCAACACCTTGAGATCAGTTGGATGGTTTGCATCACGCAAATCCACAGCACCGCCTACACGTGCATTGGGTGTGCCCAATCCCTGCAACATATCGCTCAGAGAGAGTGAACTGACTGGTTTTTCAAGACTGGCGTTTGGCATAGCCTTCTAGGATACCTGAAAGTAGCAAGCTTTGTACTGACCTGTATCAAGTTGCAGCAACAGACATCAAACGAGCATACCGTCTGACAGTCAAATCAGCCAAAAATATATGAATAATTAGCATGTATTCGGCGTATTTATTGCCTATACTGCTATATTATTTATAGCAAATGTGTTGCTTTACAGCACATTAATCACAAACATTTCGCTTGACCGGCGGACCTTGTCTTGCTTGAGTAACCAGTCATTGGCTTCATCGCGATAGCCCAATGGCATGATGGCCACGCTCTTTAGTCCTTTGTCTGACAAATTCAAAATTTCGTCTACGGATTGTGCGTTAAACCCCTCCATTGGCGTGCTGTCAACTCTTTCTTCGGCGGCAGCCACCAAAGCCACCCCTAAACCTAAAAACGCTTGGCGGGCCGCATGTTCAAAATTGACCTTGGCATCGCGCTGGCCAAAATTTTTGATCAACTGTTGACGATAATTCTCCCAAGCCGCATCGCCACCGCCGCGCACCTGTATGGCCAAATCAAAAAAGTGATTGATGCGCTCTGGTGTGTAGTTGTCCCATGCTGCGAAAACCAAAAGATGTGAACCGTCAGTGATTTGTGATTGCCCGTTTGCCGCCACTTTGAGTTTTTCTAGAACGGCTTTGTTGCTCACCACAATCACTTGGTAGGGCTGCAAGCCGTTGGCACTGGGGCTGAGGCGAACAGCTTCCACAATGCGTGCCACTTTATCTGCTGGAACAGGCTTGGTTGGGCGCATTTTTTTTGTGGCATAACGCCATTGCAAATTGCTGATTAAATCAGTCATGAAAACACTTTCAGGGATTGGTAGAGTCATAAAAACAAAACGGCCAGTAGACCGGTTTGTTGGTTCAAGCCTGCTGATAGGCAAAGGGCTATGATAATTGAAGCCCTATTCCCCCGTGAAACGCCCGACTTTAGTGCGCATTGCCTTGACATCTGATCGCAGACTTTTGCTGTTCAACCGTTTCAATTTTGCCGCATGACTGGGTTTGGTGGGTTTGCGAATTTTGGGTGCGTATTCGACGGTTGCCAGCAACTCATGCAAGCGCATCATGGCGTCCAGGCGATTCATTTCCTGCGTACGGTGCTGTTGGGCTTTAATAATGACTTCACCCGCTTTGGTGATGCGATTGTCGTTCAATGCCAGCAGCCGGCTTTTAACGTCGTCTGGTAAAGACGAAGCCGCAATGTCAAAGCGCAAATGAATGGCGCTAGAGACTTTGTTGACATTTTGCCCACCAGCACCTTGCGCACGGATGGCGCTCAGGCTGACTTCAGACTCGTGTAGGGTGAGCAAAATGGTTGACTCAATGTTGCTTCAATCCGGGCGCAAAGTGACATTACAGCGCATTCAAAGCCGCTTGTGCCAAACTTCGACCCATGGCTGCAGTAGGGTGTAAATTGTCCCAATAAACGTAACTATCGGGGTTGGCACACACCCCGGCGCCTTCTACATAACACGCATCGGTGGTGTTGCTAAAACCAACTGCGCTACTGACGGTTGATTTGAAATCGGCTATTTTGATGCTGGTACCTATACGAGAACTTCTGAAACTGTTGAGTTCGTTTTCCAATGCCGCACCGAATTGATTCGACAAGCTGGTGATGGTCGACGACGCTGTCGAATTTCGACCTTTGGGTGTATCGCCTACATTCGGCAAGTTGTTAACTAAAAACTTTCGTGCACCTGCGATGTACAGTTTGTCCATCAATCGGCGAATGTCTGCTGGCGCATCATCCGTGATGGCGCTGTGCGACAAGCCATTGTTGACGACACCAAAAATATTATTACCCACCGCCGTGGTATCCACCACATACAAAGCATTTGCATCCGCTTTGCCATTCACTTGTGCCAAATACACCGATACTTGCTCGCACATGTCCAAAGGGTGCACACTGGTGCCAGTTATGCCGCAAGTGCGTGCACCACCCACCGCATAGTTACTACCACCTTTGATAAATGGTTTGACCGAATTGCCCAATTGCGCAGCAAACTCATCAATCCACAATAAACCATTGGACGCACGCCCTGGGTAATAGGGTGCCCCCGGATGCAGTCCCGGAACCAAATTGTCGGCATTGCCGTTGTCCGACAAACTGGCGCCAAAGACGATGAGCTGGGTGTAATCTGAGGTGCTGCTTTTGTCACTGTCAGCGCAGCCTGCCATCGCAGCCAACAGCAGCGACAACAGTGGCAGTATAAAAAGGCGATGCGAAAGGTGTTTTGAAAGGCGTTGAAAAATGCGGTAATTCATGGTCATGATCTCATTCAGTTAGCGGCGTCACTGAAGATTGTGACATGCCAGAACCGTTAAAGTTCAACACAGAAATCTGAAAACCAGCTTAACGTGGGTGCTGCACTGAAACCTCACCTGTATTGATTTAATTGAACGGATTGCTTAAACACCAGTCCATCGGCATGCCCGTTACAGGATGCTTCAATGACAACCGACTTGCATGCAGCATCAAACGTGTTGATTTGGCTTGGACCTCTGCTGTGGCATACAAATGATCACCCAAAATCGAGTGCCCAATGGCTTGCAAATGCAATCGCAACTGGTGCGTTCTACCCGTAACAGGTGCCAGTTCCAAGTGCGTGCAATCATTGGCGGCGTCATACTTAATGACGCGGTAGTGGGTTTGACTGGATTTGCCTTCCAGTTTGTCAATTTTCATCAATGGGCGGTTGACCCAATCTGTGGCGATGGGCAAATCAATCAAGCGCCAGCTTGATGCATCCTCAGCATTTGTATCAGCAGCATCGTTGGTCACACATGCATTGACCACGGCAACATAGCGTTTGTGCACATCGCGGTTGGCGAAAGCGATGCTCAAAGTTCGGTGTATTTCAGCATTGCGTGCCATCAGCAACAGACCCGATGTGGACATGTCCAATCGGTGCACCGTTAAAGCTTCGGGATAAACCTGTTGCACACGTGTGCGTAAGCAATCTGCTTTTTCAGGACCTTTGCCTGGCACAGACAACAAACCGCTTGGTTTATTGAAAACCAACAGCACATCATCCTCATAGACCAAGTCAAATGCGTTCAAAGACAACATCCCACACACCATGCCCCAGCTTGATGCCTCGGTTTTCAAACTTGGTCAGTGGGCGGTAATTCGGCTTACGCGAATAGCCTGCCAAATCGGCATCGGCAATGGGGTCAGCACGATTTTTCAAAAGCGGTTCGGCACGCATCACTTCCAAAATTTGCTCGGCATAGGGCTGCCAATCGGTGGCGCAGTGAATATAGCCACCGACTTTCAATCGCGCAGCCAGTTTGGCTATCAAAGGCGGCTGAATCAACCTGCGCTTGTTGTGACGCTTTTTGTGCCATGGGTCTGGAAAAAAAATGTGCACACCATCTAGGCTGTTGATCGGCAACATGTTGTCAATCACCTCAACCGCATCGTGCGAGATGATGCGAATGTTGTCAATGGGGTGTGGGGTGTCCAAACTCTCACCAATGCGTTTGAGCAAAGCGCCCACGCCGGGTTGGTGCACTTCGCAGGCAATGAAGCGCGTTTGCGGCAACAAAGCAGCAATGTGCGCTGTGGCCTCGCCCATACCGAAGCCAATCTCAAATATGATTGGCCGCACCCCATTTGCCACAGAAATATGGTCATTTTTGGCTGTATCCGGCGTATTTATTGCCTGATGTGCTATATTATTTATAGCGTCAATCAAATTAACTTGATCATCGTAAGCCCATAAAAACTGTTCACCCAAGTCTTCGAATGCTTTACTTTGCCCCGTCGTGATGCGCCCTGCGCGCCGCACAAAGCTTTTGATGGTCTTCAGGTGGGGTACTGCCACCACGCTTGTCACTTCGTGTACTTTGCTGCCCCCCATGGGGGCTAATTTTCCTTGAGGCGGCTCTGCGGAAAATTCTAACGGCTTGCCACTGGCCTGTTTTTTAGATGGGGTTAAATTGTTGTCATTCACGTGGGCTATTGTAAAGCGCTGCACCATGGCAAAACGCAGCACCACGGTGTTGCGCCCATTCAGCCGTCCACGCCTCTAAAGCATTTTGAATATGACCCGTTTGTTGACTTAAACCCAAGACATGCGCAGCGGCATTGAGCGCACGCATGGGATTTGACACGTCCAGCGCTTGCGCACCGTTTTGTTTAGACAGTTTTTCGCCATCTGGCGCTTTCACCAATGGTGTGTGTAAATACTGCGGTGTTGCATAGCCCAATGCCTGTTGCAATGCGATTTGACGCGGTGTGTTGTCCAACAAATCGGCACCGCGCACCACGTGGGTAATGCCTTGCAGTGCATCGTCCACCACCACGGCCATTTGGTATGTGAAGCAACCATCGGCACGCTTCAGTACAAAGTCACCAATTTGCTGTTTGACATCGCCCTCTGTCACAAAACGCCATGATGGTTGCGCGCCCGGCTCAAGTGGCTGCGTCATGCCATGCCGACATGTGCCTGGGTAAACCAATTCACCATGACGCAAATTCTGTGGGTTGGCTGATGGGTTGGCTTTGGCAATCGCTTCTGCCACATCTTTGCGTGAGCAACTACAAGGGAAAACTTTTTCTTCTGCAATCAAACAATCCAAAGCCGCTTGGTACAAATCGCTGCGTTCGGATTGGTATACAGGCGCCTCATCTGAGTGCAAGCCCAATGCTGCAAGTTGCTGCAAAATGACTTGATCCATGCCCGCTATGCAGCGCGGTGTATCGGTATCTTCAATGCGAATGAGCCATTGACCGTTGTGTGTTTTCGCATCCAAATAACTGGCCAGCGCCGCCACCAAAGACCCCGCATGCAGCGGGCCTGTGGGTGATGGTGCGAAACGACCTCTGTAAATAACGCCCCCATGCTTGTCGCTGTGTGCACTGCGCTGACCGCTAAAGGGGGCTAACTTCCCAAGAGTCGGCTCATCGGGAAGTTGTTTCGCCACAGTCTTACAAAACGTCTAGTGCCAGCTCGAGTCCAGATACAAAAGCATCTTCCACTCTGTGGCCAATGCACCAATCACCACATACGCCTATGCCTGCCTCAGCGTCCCACAAATGTGATTTACCCAATGCCAGTGTGGTTTGCGCATAGCGCCAGCGGTGCACATCGGCATGTGCCGCTGTGGCGCGAATGCCTGTCACTTCTGAAAACGCTTTGATCAATTTGTCTTGCACACGTTGTGGTGCGTCTTCCAAATGTTCGGCCGACCATGCAGGACTTGCTTGCACGGTCCAGCGCTCCACTGTTGTGCGGCCCGGCTTTGAAGACTCACGGGCCAGCCAAGAAATACGATGGTGCGAACTGCGAGCCGCATTCCACTGCGGTCCTAGATAAGTCATATTAGCTTGCATGGCATTTGGAAATGCCAACATCAATGTCCAACACGGAGCCACACTGACTTTGCGAATAGCTTTGACCAAATGGTTGGCCACATTTGAGATTTGCAACAATCCATGTGCTTGCTCGCTGGGCATGGCCAACAATACGGCATCAAAGCCTGTTGCAATTCGTTGCTTGCCATCAGCATCATTGACGCTCAATTGCCATAAATGAGGGGTTTTCGCATTGCGTGAAATGTGGGTGACTTTGCTAGCAAGTTGAATATTTGCATTGATCGGCCCAGACCAATGTTGAACCAAGGCATTCATACCAAGTGCCGCCACAAAATGTGGTTCATTCACTGGCAAACCGGCGGCAGTAACACGTCCATGCTCGTCCAACACACGCACCGCATTGGCACTCCACGCTTTAACCACGCCTTTCGCTGTTTCAAGTGCTTTGGCAAAGCGCGGATCACGCACAGTAAAGTACTGCGCCCCATGGTCAAAACCACCAAATGGTGAGCTGCGCGTGCTCATGCGGCCGCCCACGGAATGGCTTTTTTCGAAGACAGTCACTTTGTGACCGGCTTGCACCAAGGTTCGGGCACAGGCAATGCCGGCGATACCCGCACCAATCACTGCAAAGTGTTTTGATTTTTCAGTGGCTCGTTTGCGTTTCATGCCTGTCATACGTTTTGTTTCCTCAAGTTTTTGTCAATCAAGAGACTACAGTATGCATCGTGCAAGTCACTTTTAGAAAAAATACAAAAAAATAATACAGAGGATGGCCAAGATGGCGGAGAAGGTGGGATTCGAACCCACGGTAGATTTGACCCTACGCCTGATTTCGAGTCAGGTACATTCGACCACTCTGCCACTTCTCCGGGTGACGAATTCTACCTGCGAAATTTTTAAAGCGGTAACAAGCCTTGCTGGCGTGCGTAGAAAATGGCTTGTGTACGGCTTTTAACTTCAATGCGTCGAAACAAACGCCACAAATGAACTTTGACGGTGTGTTCATTGATGCCCAATTCTTCGCTGATTTCTTTGTTGCTCATGCCTTTGTTCAGCAACTGCAACAACTGCAACTGGCGTTTGGACAATTTTTGTCCGGGCACGGGCTCTTCAAAACTGTCTTCGGCAAGCATGAGACCTTTGACGAGTGCAGAAATTTGTGCAGGACCGGCTGATTTGTCGATGTACACATCGGCACCCGCTTCTAAGCAATGGGCTTCCCAATCGCTGGGTGGATTGGCCGATATCACAGCCAGAGGCACCAAAGGAAACAAATTTTTCAATTGACGAATGCCCGACACGCCGGTGGTGTCGGGTAATTTCAAATCCAACGAAAACAAGGAAGGTGTGCCATGTTTTTCAATTGCTGCCGATAAAAGACCAACACGATCCAGTTCAATGACCTCATGCGTGGGACGCAAACGGCGTATTACCATGGCAATCGCTTCACGCATAAGGGGATGGTCATCAATCACGTAGATGGTCATATCGGCACTCTCTTTAAATCAATGCTGAATTCTAAGTTTGAATTAACGTTGATAGATAGCTAATCTTTAATTTTGCAGTCACATGAAAAAAATATTGCAATTTAATTCATGAATCAGCAGTTTTTTAGCTGATGATTCAAATCATCGAGAACAGATTGCGGTATTTCGTTTACAAAATGCACATTGGCTGGCAGATTTGTCAAACCGTTTTCTTTCAGCCAGGCAATGGTCTGCCCTGCTTCTTTGGGTGTATCAAAACCTTGACTTTGCAATACCAGCAAATTTTGTGCATCCACCAATTTGAAATAAAACTGACCATCCGTTTCGCGGTATTGCTTAAAGGAAAAACCCGCTTGTTTGGATTTTTTATCAGATTTGACAGACGGCACCGTATGCAGGTGTCGCAAACCAACAGCTTCGCGTAAGCTCTGCATGAATGGCGTGGCAATTTTTCTGGCCTTATCAGCACCAGCGAGCAAAATGGCTTCAACCTTTTCGGGGTTGCTGATAAGCGATGCATAGGTTTCACGCATGGGTGCAATTTCTTGGTCAATGCGCTCTAACAGTTTTAATTTGGCATCGCCCCAACTGATGCCATCTTTGAACGCTTGACGCATGATACGGGTCTCGTCTTCCGTCGCAAACGCTTGGTAAATTTGAAAGAGTGCTGAACCTTCGGTATCTTTGGATTCACCGGGCAACTTTGAATCGGTCACGATACCTGCAATGAGTTTCTTCAATTCATCTTTTGACGCAAATAAAGGGATCGTGTTGTCATAGCTTTTACTCATTTTGCGACCGTCAAGTCCAGGTAAGGTAGCAACCGCTTCATCAATCTGGGCTTCTGGTAAAGTGAAATACATGTCCCCACCTTTATTGCCGGACGATGGGCTGTCTTTCTTGTAGCGGTAATTGAAACTTTGCGCAATATCACGCGCCATCTCAATGTGCTGAATTTGGTCACGCCCAACAGGGACTTGATGGGCGTTGAACATCAAAATATCGGCCGCCATCAACACCGGGTACATGAACAGACCTGCCGTCACATCGGCATCGGCATCGTTCCCAGCGGCGTTGTTTTTATCGACAGCGGCTTTATAAGCATGCGCGCGGTTCAGTACACCCTTACCTGTCACGCAGGTCAACAACCACGTCAGCTCGGTAATTTCAGGAATGTCGGATTGTCTGTAAAACGTCACGCGTTCTGGGTCTACGCCCGCAGCCAACCACGATGCTGCAATTTCCAAGGTAGAGCGCTGCACACGCTCAGGATCACCAATTTTGATTAATGCATGGTAGTCTGCCAAAAAATAAAAACTTTGAACATGCTGATTCTGCGATGCCCAAACTGATGGTCGAATTGATCCCACATAGTTTCCCAAATGGGGCGTGCCGGAGGTTGTGATTCCGGTTAATACACGAGTGGTGGCGGTATTTTTTTCGTTGTCTGTGTGCGTATTCATTGCCGATTCAATTCACCAAATAAGCCAAAGGCGCTAAGAACAATTCCAATATGCTGTAGGTCACGTTCATCATCGGTTGCATCCATATGGTGCTGATGACACCTGTTACAACCAAGCCCATCACAATGAAAAACCCCCAAGGCTCGATGCGTGCAACCATGGCAGCATAGTGATGGGGCAACAATCCCACCAAAATTCTGCCGCCGTCTAAAGGCGGTAATGGGAATAAATTAAACGCAAACATCACCGCATTCACCCGCACCCCACCTTGCGCCATTTTGATGAAAAAAGTTTCGTCAACATCCAAGCCCTTCATCAGATACAAGAGTACGCCCCAAATCAATGCCATCACTAAATTTGACATGGGGCCAGCCAAAGCCACCCAAACCATGTCGCGCTTGGGGTTACGTAGACGTCCAAATTGCACGGGAACAGGTTTTGCATAACCAAACAAAAAAGGGCTACCGGCAAATATCAACAGCAATGGCATCAACACAGTGCCGATGGGGTCAATGTGTTTCAGCGGGTTGAGTGTGATTCGTCCCAAGGCATAAGCGGTGTTGTCGCCAAAATGCCGCGCTGCATAGCCATGTGCTGCCTCATGCACGGTGATGGCCAGCAATACGGGCAGCGCATAGATGAGAATGTTTTGAATGATGTTAGATGTATCCATGCTCTGATTGTCTCAGAGTTTTGAAAGGCAAAAACACCAAGCCGCACCGATGAAATGACTGGAAAATCACTTGGAATTGACTCGGAACAGCCTCCCAAAATCAACCATTAAAGACCAATGGGTGCCAGATTGCCACGTCCTTGACGCACCAAACTCGGGGCATCCCCACCTGCCATGGGTGTTAAATCAACCACTGTCGTTGGCTCTGAAGCACATGCACCCGCATCAATGATGCCAGCGAGTTGATGTTCAAACCGATCTCTTATTTCCGCTGCATCGTTCAATGGCTCTGATTCTCCCGGTGGAATCATGGTCGTTGCAAGTAAGGCGCTGCCATGCAGCATTAACAGTTCACTCAAAACGGTATGTTCTGGAACACGCAAACCAATGGTTTTTCGTTGAGGATGGCTTAAGCGTCGCGGCACTTCTTTACTGGCTTCGAGAATGAACGTGTAAGGCCCAGGTGTCGCGGCTTTGAGTAGTCTAAATTGTTTGTTATCCACTCGGGCGTAGTTGGCCAATTCTGACAAATCGCGGCATAACAGTGTCAGGTGATGCTTGTCGTCCACTTGTCTTATCTGTCGCAATTTATCCACCGCAGTTTTGTCATCCAAATGACAGACCAAGGCATAACTGGAATCTGTGGGCACCGCCAATATGCCGCCTTTGTCCAACAAAGCAACGGCTTGTTTGAGTAAGCGCGTCTGCGGATTTTCAGGGTGAACATCGAAATACTGTGCCATGGTGCTAGTGTATTGCTTTAAGAAGTTTGCGCTGGTAATGATTTATATTGCGATGCTAGTCTACATATTCCAAAATTCGGTCGCGCGCACGACCTTCTTTGACCGCCAACCATGCACCCAATGCACCACATAACGCAATCATGGCCATGCCGACAAATGCCCATTTATCTGGCACATGTGAAAACACGATCCACCCACCCAACATGGCAAAGCCAATACCTGAATACAAATAAGGTGTGAGTGAAGCTGCTGGCGCACGCTGATACGCCAGTATCAATAAAAAATGCCCTATAGCTGCGGCTACGCCCATCAACAAGAGCCAAGCTAATATGGACCAACTAGGGAACCCCGTCCATACAAAAGGCATCATGACTGACATCAACAGTGTGCCCACCCAACCCGTGTACAGATGCATGGTTATGGGGTCTTCTGTGCGGGCCATTTTGCTTGTCAGCACCTGAAACAATGCGTTACTGGCCACCAAACCAAGCGGCAATAAAGTGGTCCATTCAAATGCTGCGTTGCCAGGACGGATGATGATCATGGTGCCGGCAAAGCCACCAATCACCAGTAACCATCTCGCAACCGATACTTGTTCTTTTAACACCACGGCAGCCAACAATGTGATTAACAAAGGCGCTGTTAAAGCGATGGCTGTGAATTCCGCCACTGGCATGTATTTCAAACTAAAAAAGGCCAAAAAACTGATGGAAATCAATAAAAGACCGCGCAGAAGCTGAAATCTGGGGTGAGCCGTGCGAAAGACGGCCATTCCTTTCGTTGGCAATACGATGGCTGTCGTTATCACCGCTTGTATGCCATAGCGCAACCAAAGAGCCATGAACACTGGCAAGCTGGCACTGACGAATTTGGTGCAAGTATCGAGTGTTGCAAATGCAGCAACCGCTGCAATTGCCAAACCAATGCCGCTTAAGACTTGATTGCTTTTCTTCAAGCGAAGCCTTGCTTCATTGGGTGCTGAATTTTGTCTTGCAACAATTCCCATACAGGCGTTAACTGCCCAGGTAAATGAGGCAGCGCTCCCAGGTCGATGCGGCTTTCATCTGGGCTGTGAAAATCACTGCCTCGCGATACGGCCAAACCAAACTCTTTGGCGATGCCTGCATATTCAATGGCTTCTGCACTGGTATGCGCACCAGTAATGACCTCAACCCCCTGTCCACCATGCAACTTAAATTCTGTGAACAAGGCATACTCTTCATTGGCGGTGAAATCATATCGAGCGGGATGAGCGATAACGGCAACGCCCCCACCTTGAACAATCCACCCCCCCGCATCGCCCAAAATCTCCCCCCCATGTGGGACAAAGCCAGGTTTGTCATCGGTCAGGTATTTGCGAAACACCTCATAGGTATCTTTACAAACACCACTTTCCACCAAAAATCGAGCGAAATGTGTTCTGGAAATCAATTCAGGATTACCCACATACTTCAGTGCGCCCTCATAGGCACCTTTTATCCCGACTTTGGCCAAGCCATGTGACATTTCTTGCGCACGTAAACCGCGACCACCACGTGTTTGAGCCAAACCGTTGACCAAGCGTGAATCAGTGGGATCAAATCCCAATCCGACAATGTGCACCGTTTCTCCCGCAAACGTGACCGAAATTTCTACGCCAGTCAGGTAAGCCAAGCCATGTGTGTAAGCTGCTGCCGCAGCGCGCGCTTGCCCACCCACCTCATCATGATCAGTCAAAGACCACAACTCAACCCCATTTAATTTGGCGCGCAAAGCCAACTCTTCTGGGCTTAAGGTGCCATCTGAAATGACAGAATGGCAATGGAGGTCGGCGTTTAAATAGATCTTCATAAGATGACGAAAAAGGCTATTTTAGGGCTTCACTTCCAATTCACTGCATAAGCTTAAAAAACTCTGCAATTGACACCTTTTCCTGTTAATCTATTGCTTATGAAATTACTTCTCAAATGGCTACTCAGCGCAGCTGCTTTATTATTTGTTGCTTATATTTATGAGGGCGTTTCTATCAACGGCTACCAAGCTGCCTTGATAGCTGCATTTGTCATCGGACTATTAAACACATTGGTGCGTCCCATTTTGGTGATATTGACATTGCCAGTCACTGTCCTCACGGTTGGGCTATTTTTGTTTGTGATCAATGCACTGATGTTTTGGGCGGCTGCGTCCATGCTTGACGGCTTTAACGTTACCGGCTTTTGGGCGGCCTTGGTAGGTTCTCTGATCTATTCTGTGCTGAGCATCATCATTAACTCTGCTTTGGCAACGGTGTTGGATAAAAAATGAGTTTTATGAATTTCTTTTGAGATATTTTTCAGTTGCACCAAAACCTATTTAATTGCTTCTTTCTCATATTGACGTTGTAGTTTTAGCAATTCTTGCACTTGTCGTGTGCGAACGTCCACAATGGATTCTTCAATGAAATCACGATTTTGCGAAGTCGCAAAGCCTTTGACCATTTCTTGCGCCGCCCTAAAACGATCCAGCGCCGCAGCATAGTCCAACACTGCAACTTGTGCTTCTGCATCTGCGCGTATGGCACGAATGTTCTGTGTTTGTGCTTGGTAGGCAGTTGACAACAGTTGCCAAGCCAAAGCATCTTGCGGATGTGATGCCACCCATGAACGTAATTCGGATGCTGCCTTATTGGCTTCATTGTTGACAATCTGCGCATTTGAAATCAAAAACAATTCGGCCCGATTTTGGGATTGAGACCTTGAAGATGCAGGTGATGTTGTGCTCAATACGGCAATCATTTTTTGCATCATCGCCTTGTCACCAGCTGCCAAAGCCAATTCCATTTCAATTAAATTTGCATGGTGGTTTGCAATGGTGTGACCTGCTACCACTGTACGTAATTTAGCCAAAGCCACACGTGCACGCGAAAAGTCTTTCAATTTGATTTGCGACAGCACAGCAGCGTAATGCACAGCTGCAACACGTGCTGTGTTGGCTTTTAAAGTGTTTGCAGCGCTTCCAATTGCAGGGTTGGCATTCGCCCACAGACGCAAGGTATCCGCACCCGGCTCGCTCAACACCCTGGCACGGGCGGCCATCATTTTGTGCACCATGTCTGTGTCTGATTGAATGCCTGCGTTGGCCAATGGGACATCGTTTGGCTTTAAATTTTGCATTCGGCCATCCATATCGCCAATGCGTTCTGTATTCAGTGGGTGCGTGCGCAAATAAGGGTAACTTCCATTGTCATTCAAGCGAGCAGACTGTTGCAAAAGTTTAAACATGGCAACAAAACCTTGTGGTTCAAAACCGGCCGCTTGTAGTAAGTTGAAGCCGATACGGTCAGCCTCGCGTTCCATGTCACGCGAATAGTTCAATTGACTTTGTATCTGTGCCGCTTGCGAACCAGCTATCACCGCATTGGCGAGATTTGCATTGTTTTTCGCCGCTAACACACCCAGCACCAGCGAAGCCAATAACAAAGGCGTTTGTTTCTCTTGCTTAGAGATCGAACGTGAGATATGTCGCTGTGTGACATGCGTCAGTTCGTGTGCTAAAACAGAGGCCAATTCATCCTGTGTATCAGTCAAACCCAACAAACCCAAATGCAAACCAAAATAGCCACCGGGTAATGCAAAGGCATTGACGCTGCGGTCTTTGCCCATCATCACGCGCCAAGCAAATTGCTGGTCCATTTCTGGAGAGATATCGCCACGTTGCCGAGCCGCTACTATCAATCGGTACCAAATACCATCGACATAAGACATCAATAGCGGGTCATCAATGTAATCTGGATCTCGAAAAATTTGTTTGGCGGCAACATTCCCCATGCGTCTTTCAGCATCCAAACTCAAATCACCATCATTCCCAAAACTCGGGCTTGCAAAGCCCAGCAACACTGCAACAGCTATGGGTAGTACAGTCGATGCTCTTTTTTTAAAGGAGTAAGGCGGTTTTTGCGTATTCACCACCTTATGATAGCGGTATGAACCAATCAGTTCCCCCCACCGAAGCTGTTTCTAAGCACTTGACCCATTTTGATGCCCAAGGGCAAGCGCATATGGTAGACGTTGCCGCAAAAGCTGCCACGCACCGTATTGCCATCGCGCAGGGTCGCATTGAAATGTTGCCTGATACCTTTGCACTGATTCAATCTGGCACAGCCAAAAAAGGCGATGTTCTGGGCATTGCACGCATTGCTGGTATACAAGGCGCAAAAAGAACCAGCGATCTGATTCCTTTGTGTCATCCACTCGCATTAACACGAATTGCTATTGACTTTATAGCGCCACAGGAAATAAATACGCCATCTACAAGCCAAAATAGCATACAAACTTACTCAATTACATGCACTGCAACGGTAGAGACTATCGGTCAAACTGGGGTAGAGATGGAAGCACTGACAGCCGTGCAAGTGGCCTTGCTGACGATCTACGACATGTGCAAAGCGGTTGACCGTGGCATGACCATCACCGATGTTCGCGTCATTGAAAAACACGGTGGCAAATCAGGTAGTTTTACAAACCCGTAAAATGACAGATTGGAATTCAATTCAAAATCCAAGGAGATACTGATATGACTATCGCCAAATGGTGCATATTAGCCGCATGTTTGCTGCCCGTTTTAACCGTAGGCATGGCCAAAGCCAGTTTGCTTAAACCTCGACGCGAAGGTGGCTTTGACAACCATCACCCGCGCGAATGGGAATCCAAACTCACAGGTTGGCAAGCGCGCGCCAAAGCGGCACAAGACAATGGTTTTGAAGCTTTGCCATTGTTTATCGCCGGCGTTCTTTTTGCCCAAATGGCCAATGCCGATCAAACACGCATTGACCAATTGGCCATGGCTTTCATCGTGATTCGCATCGCTTATGTGGCAGCCTATCTGAAAGACTGGGCCAGTTTGCGCAGCGTGATTTGGTTTGCTGGTTTTGGGGTGAGTGTGGCTTTGCTATTAATGGGCGCCAAATAGCAGCAACCTTATTGCTCAAATGCTATTTATTTTATAGCAATGCAGGCAATAAATACGCCGTATACAGCCAGAAATCGTCTTATTTTCTCGCCAAAATCGCTTTCAAGGCGACGCCTGTATGGGTTTTCAGCTTGACCACACCTTCGGGTGTGGTTGATGCCACCACTTGACCACCGGCTTTGCCGCCGTCGGGGCCGAGATCGATGACCCAATCGGCCTCGGCGATGACGTCCAAGTCATGCTCAATCACCACCACGCTGTGACCGCCGTTGACGAGTCGATGCAGGACGTGGATGAGCTTTTCGACGTCGGCCATGTGCAGGCCTACGGTGGGTTCATCTAGCACATACAAAGTGTGCGGTGGTTTTTGGCCACGCCTTGTGATGTCATCACGCACCTTGGAAAGCTCGGTCACCAACTTGATGCGCTGCGCCTCACCACCGCTCAAGGTGGGTGAGGGTTGACCCAGCGTGAGGTAGCCCAAACCGACGTCTTTGAGCAGTTGCAGTGGGTGGCTGATGTTGGGCATGGTGGCGAAGAAGTCCACTGCTTCGTCCACTTCCATTTGCAACACATCGCCGATGCTTTTGCCGCGCCAGGTGACTGCCAGCGTTTCGGGGTTGAAGCGGGCACCGTGACAGAC
Organism: uncultured Polaromonas sp.; assembly: GCA_937863225.1. Lineage (GTDB taxonomy): Bacteria > Pseudomonadota > Gammaproteobacteria > Burkholderiales > Burkholderiaceae_C > Aalborgiella. Next base: position 8,517 of record CALMEI010000069.1, on the reverse strand, counting down.
TTCGCAAGGCACCTTGACATCGGGCAAAAAACTCATGGCGATGGTGCGTATGCCTTGGCCGTCGCAACCAGAGCACCTACCCTCACCCGCGTTGAAGCTGAACCTGCCAACCGCGTAACCTCTTGCCTTAGCTTCTAAAGTCTCAGCAAACAGCTTGCGGATGGTGTCCCAAAAACCAATGTAGGTGGCAGGACAGCTGCGCGGGGTTTTACCGATAGGGGTTTGGTCCACTTCCAGCACACGGTCCACGGTTTCATAGCCCGTGACACTGTCGCAACCCACCCAAACCGGGTGTTTGCCCGCAGCGGCAGCATCGCGCCCTGCTTTGGTGGCTTGCTGCGCGACGGCGGCGTGGACGTTGGTCAGCATGACCTCGCGTGCTAAGGTCGATTTGCCCGAACCAGATACGCCGGTAATAGCCACTAAGCGCTGTAGCGGAATTTGCACGTTGACGTTTTGCAAATTGTGCATGTTTGCACCTTGCACATCAATCCAATGCTGCTCAGCTACTTGTTCAACCACACGGCGCTGTTGCAGCGGGTGCTTGATGGCGTGCATCAAGTAGCGTCCAGTTTGCGATTCGGTGGCTTGCATCACATCATCCACCGTGCCTTCGGCTACAAGCTGGCCACCGCGTTTGCCGGCGCTGGGACCGATGTCGATGATGTGCTGGGCGGCACGAATCGTGTCCACGTCATGCTCCACCACCACCAACGTGTTGCCTTTGTCGCCCAATTTGTGCAGAGCGCGCAGCAAGATTTGGTTGTCTCTGGCGTGCAGACCAATGGTTGGTTCGTCCAGCACGTAACAGACGCCTTGCAGGTTGCTTCCCAGTTGCGCTGCCAGTCGGATGCGCTGCGCCTCACCACCGCTCAGCGTTGGCGCACCTCGATCCAGCGTGAGGTAGCCCAGCCCGACTTCTTCTAAAAACGCCAAGCGCCCTTCTATCTCTGGCAGCAAATCCCGCGCAATGTCCATCTCGCGTTGCGTTAAACGCCCTGCGGTTTGTAATTTGGCGACCCACTGGTGAATGTCGGTCACGCTCAAAGCAGCAATGTCCGTGATGGCAATGCCTTCTATGCCAGTGGCCGTTTTTGAATGATTCGATTCAGAATAATGACTTGAAACACCAAACTTGACGGAACGCGCCATCAAATTCAGTCGCGTCCCGCCACAGCTGGGGCAAGCATGGGTGGCGATATCGTCTGCATCCGGTTCAGCAAAGGTTTGTTCGCGGCCTCCGTTGTCGTCTTTGATCGAATCATCGAACACTTTGCGCTGGTCTTTGGTGAGTTGCACACCGGTGCCGACACAATCAGGGCACCAGCCGTGCTTGCTGTTGTAGCTGAACAAACGCGGGTCCAATTCGGCGTAGCTGGTGCTGCAAACCGGGCACGCGCGTTTGGTGGAGAACACGCTGAGTTTGCCGATGTGCGCGGTTTCTGTTCCATTTTCCGTAGCATCTTTGAGACCATGCAAATCGCTCAACACATAGACCACGCCTTTGCCATGTTCTAAAGCCACAGTCAAAGCCAGTCGCAAAGCCGCTTCATTTTCAGCGTTAATGTCTAGGCTTGCCACTGGCAGCTCAATACTGTGCTCTTTGAAGCGGTCAATCCTTGGGAAGCCGGTCGTCGGCAAAAAGTTGCCATCCACCCGCAAATGGGTGTAACCGCGTGGTCGTGCCCAGTCTGCCAACTCGGTGTAGACGCCTTTGCGGTTGATGACCATTGGCGCCAGCAAACCGATGTGCTGGCCTTTGAAGTTTTTCAGTAACTGCGAAACGATGCTGTCTGGCGTTTGCGGTTGCACCGCAGCGCCGTCGTGGATGCAGTGTTGGATGCCTAATTTGACGTACAGAAGTCGAAGAAAATGCCAAACTTCGGTAGTCGTACCCACCGTGGATTTACGACCGCCACGACTCAAGCGCTGCTCAATCGCCACCGTGGGCGGGATGCCATAAACCGCGTCAACTTCTGGTCGCCCTGCTGGCTGCACGATGCTGCGGGCGTAGGCGTTCAGGCTTTCCAAATAGCGGCGCTGGCCTTCGTTGAACAAAATATCAAACGCCAAGGTTGATTTGCCCGAACCACTGACGCCCGTAACAACCGTGAATTGACCGTGTGGGATGTTGACACTCAACGACTTCAGATTGTGTTCTTTGGCGTTGACGATTTGGATGGCATCAACTCGCTCAGGCTGCAACTGTCCGCCCTGAGCATGGCTAAGGGTTTGCTTAGGCTTCGACAGAGCCCGTCCTGAGCCCGTCGAAGGGCTCAGCCCGAACAGGATTTTTTCTTCTACTTTTGGAGTCTCCAAACCCAGCGCACCATCGTAATCGCGCAGCGCTTGCCCAGTATGCGAAGTGGGGTGACGGCGCAAATCATCTGGCGTGCCCACGGCGACAATTTCGCCTCCCGCCTCGCCTCCTTCGGGGCCCAAATCTACCAACCAGTCGCTCGATCGAATCACATCTAAATTGTGTTCGATGATGACAAGTGAATGCCCCGCATCTTGCAATTTGCGCAGAGCACGCATCAGTTTGGCAATGTCATCAAAGTGCAAGCCGGTAGTGGGTTCGTCAAACAAAAACAGTGTGCCCTTTTTAGCCACGGGTTGACGGCTTGAACTGCCGCTTTTGGCCGCCTCAGCCAAATAGCCAGCCAGTTTGAGGCGCTGTGCTTCGCCGCCCGATAATGTGGGGACGGGTTGACCGAGTTTGACGTATTCCAAGCCCACATCGACAATGGGTTGCAGGGCGCGAATGACGTCGCGGTCAGTGGAGAAGACGGCAGCGGCTTCGCTGACCGTCAAGGCCAACACATCGGCAACATTGAAGCTCTTGCCTTGGCGTTCAATGTGTATTTCCAAAATCTCAGGGCGATATCGCAGGCCATTGCAATCTTGGCAGCGCAGGTACACATCACTCAAAAACTGCATCTCGATGTGTTCAAAGCCAGAACCGCCGCACAGGGCACAACGCCCATCGCCACTGTTGAAGCTAAATTTAGAAGTGGTGTAGCCGCGCTGTTTGGCTAACGGCGCTTGCGCAAACAACTCACGCACAGCATCCCACGCGCCCACATAGCTGGCAGGATTGGAACGGGCGGTTTTACCAATGGGTGATTGGTCAACAAACACCACGTCGCTCAGGTGATCAGCACCCAGCAAGCGGTCGTGCAAGCCCGGTGCATCGGTTGTTTTGCCGAAATGACGTAACAACGCAGGTGCCAGAATGTCTTGCACCAAACTTGACTTGCCAGAGCCGCTTACGCCAGTGATGGTGACCAGTCGTTGCAGTGGAAAATCAACTGTCACGTTTTTTAGGTTGTGTTCACGTGCACCTTCCAATATCAAGCGCGGCGTGCTGTCACTTACCAGGCGTTGAAAACCCATGCCAATTTGCTTGCGCCCACCTAGATATGCTCCTGTCAGCGTGTCAGCATGGCGCAACTCATCGGTCGTACCATCAAACACAACTTGGCCGCCACGCTCACCTGGCCCTGGGCCCATGTCTATCATGCGATCAGCCGCCAGCATCACCGCCGGGTCGTGTTCCACCACCACCAAGGTGTTGCCTGCATCCCGCAGACGCAGCATCGCTTGGGTAATGCGCCCCATGTCACGCGGGTGCAAACCAATGCTGGGTTCATCCAATACAAACAAGGTATTCACCAATGACGTGCCCAATGCGGTGGTGAGGTTGATACGCTGAACTTCTCCACCGCTCAAGGTACGGCTTTGACGATCTAAGCTCAGGTAACCAATGCCCACATCGCATAAATATTTGAGGCGGGTGTTGATTTCTTCATGCAGCAAAGTGAGTGCCTTCTCATCACCCGTTCGGTTTGATCTTGTCGAAACCCCGTCTACAGGCTCAGGGTGAACGGTTATTGCCTGAAAGTACAATCTCAACTTGTCAATCGACAACAGCATCAAGTCATGCAAGCACAAACCCGGAAGCGCTTCAAGTTGCTCGCGCGACCAAGCTGTACCGCTGGGCAGGAACCGCTTGGAAGGTGCAAGTACTGCATCAGCGTCAGCTTTGCTACCGATGCGCCAGATCAGGCTATCCGTTTTCAAACGCGCGCCATTGCAGGTCTCACAGGTGGTGTAGCTGCGGTATTTGGACAGCAACACGCGTATGTGCATTTTGTAGGACTTGGTTTCCAAATACTCGAAGAAGCGTTTCACGCCAAACCAGTGCTGGTTCCACTTACCGTTCCAATTGGGTGAGCCATTGATGACCCAGTGTTTGTGTTCTTCGGTGAGTTTGTAATACGGCGTGTCGCGCGGAATCCCCGCCGCCTCAGCATGGCGCATCAAGTCATCTTGACATTCTTGCCACGCTGGTGTTTGCATGGGTTTGATAGCACCTGCACGCAGAGTGAGTTTGTCGTTGGGAATAACTAATCCGTAATCAACCCCAATCACTCGGCCAAAGCCTTTGCACTTATCACACGCACCGACCGGCGAGTTGAAGGAGAACGCCGATGCGATGGGATCGGCATAACGATGGTCGCTTTCTGGACAGTGCAAACCCGTGGAAAATTTCCACATGGTGTCCACCTCATCTCCTGAAACGCTTGCATAGACATTGACTCGACCACTGCCCCGTTTCAGCGCCACTTCGATGGCTTCGATAACACGTGATTTGTCAACCGTGGTGATACGGAACCTATCAGCAACAACATCCAGTAATTTACGCGGCCCTGAAATCGTTGCAAGCTCGCGCTCTGCCTGTACTTTGGTAAAACCACTGGCAGACAGCCACTGCGTCACCTCTTGGGCAGTGGTTTGAGCGGGTAGCTCAACTGGGAATGTCACCGCTAAACGTGGTTCATCACCCCTGGCATGCGCTAGCGCGGTGACGCGTTCTAATATTTGTGCATAAATCGACTCGGATGAATCATGACTCACCAACAGCGCTGTGTCGCGGTCAAATAATTGCGCCGCACGTGCAAAGTAGAGTTTGAGATGATCGTTCAACTCGGTCATGGTGCCGACGGTTGAGCGTGAACTGCGAACCGGGTTGGTCTGATCAATGGCAATCGCTGGTGGAACACCATCAACACGGTCCACAGCTGGTTTGTCCATGCGATCCAAAAACTGCCTCGCATAAGCAGAGAAAGTTTCAACGTACCTGCGTTGTCCCTCAGCAAATAAGGTATCAAATACCAAACTAGATTTACCAGAACCACTAGGACCTGTAACAACCGTCAACTCACCGGTACGAAGATCAAGGTCGATATTTTTAAGATTGTGTTGACGAGCACCACGAATTTGAATGGTATTTCCTAAACCCTGTCGTTTCTGATTGAACATATTTGCACTTTAGTTGTAATTAAATTATCATGACAGCAGGAAACGGGTAAATTGTTAATGACTTTTGTCATTTGCCAAAAATCTTTAGCAAATAACCTACAAATTGCAACGATTTGTATTCACTTTAAATTGATGGACTCATAAGCAATTTATAGTTGAATCATTTGCGAAATTTAATAATCGGGACAAGTAGATGGCTCAAAGTAGTTTACAGACGATTTTCAAAAAAACTGAGAAAGGCATGCTTGCATTAAAAGTGCGAGACCATGCACTCTCGTTTAAGCTTCGCAGTTTGTTGATTATGGTTGATGGCATTAAAACTATAGAGCAACTTGGTCAAGTAACCACATCAGGAGCTGAAATCCAAGAGCACATTGATTTACTGCAGGAACAGGAATATGTGCAAGTCGTATCCATGCCTGCTGCCAGCTCAAACACTGTCAATGTTGAACAACAAGCTCCAACAGCCATCGTAGCGCCTGCCACACAAACGACAGCATTGCCATCATTGCAAACCGCTATCAGACAATCGACGAAAAGTTTGATAGATTTATTAGGTCCAAACTCTGACAGTTTGTGTATGCAGCTAGAGAAATGTAAAAGTATTGATCAATACAACGAAAGAATATTGGCATTTCGAAAAGTCATATCCGGGATGCGGAATGAAACCATTGCGAATGACTTTGTGAAAAATGCGATCCTGTAATACGCGGTTGCAAAAAATATTCTCTTTAACCAGCGCGTCCTATCCACCGGTGTTGGTCGGCTAGTTTTTTCACATCATTCCATTTACTGCATTGCGCAGACACTTTTGGCCATATGCGTTGCAAGAGTTCACACTCAGCAAGCGTATCAGCTGCAGCCTGATGGCGAACTGCACAGTTGATACCAAAATAAGTCATCCAATCATCCAGCGCACGTGCGCGTACTTTCTCATAAGTCACTGCACACAGGTGATCAATATCCAGCCAAACATTGCCCAATTCGGTATTTAGATATTGCCGCTGGTGTCGCTTTATCATGGTCTCATCAAAAGCCGCATGAAACGCCAATAATGGCGATGTGCCCACGAATTGATTAAAGGACTGCAATGCGATTTTAGGATTCACACCATCACGCTGTTTTTTTGTACCTATGCCGTGCAAAAGAATATTTTCTTTACTTGATGATTGTTCTTGCTGCAAAACAACTTCAAAACTATCTCCGATATCGATGGTCAAGGATTTTGATTTCCAATCCACGTGCATGGCAATTGCAGCAATAGCCAACAAGCTGTCTCTTTGCATGTCTAGGCCACTGGTTTCAACATCCAACATGACCCAGCGCGTCTCATCCACAGTCGCACTTTTCCCCAAAAAAGAGGTTAGAGAATTTAGTAAGCTCATACTCTATCTTTGATAATCCAATTGCATACGTTGCTGCAATTGACGCACCACACGCAATGTTTCTCGCAAAATCCGCCTGTCGATTTCATTCAATTCAGACACTTTGATACTGTTCGGATTCGCACTTTCGGTTCGTGTATCAACGTCATCACCAACTTGCACGCGCAAGCGCAACATTTGCAAAAAGTCAAATCCGCTCACCCATGCATCGTATTCGGTGTCTGCCACTTTCATCAATGGACCTGCCGCGGCCAAACGTTTGCATGTGTTTGTTTCTTCTATACCATGACCAAGCGCATAAATGCGAGCAGCATCTACCACTATCGCAGTGGCTTGCAGCTTCAAATCAATCATCCCTTGGCTATCAGCGTCAATAGCACCACGCCAATTGAGCGGAACCTGTCTGGTCAATGCGTTTAACGCCATTTGTTTCATGAAACGAGGTGTCTTTTGTGCTTCAGTCACGACAATCTGCCTCAGCTCATCTGCCAAACTGGCATCACCAATCAGCGTTCTGAAGTCAAAATAAATGCTGGCATTCAATAAATCTTCTGGTGAACCTTGTGAAATCCAGTGGTCAAAACGCGTTTTCCATTCATCCAAAGTCAAACAGCAGGCAGCTTCACCTGCCATGATGCCACCGTGACAAAGCGGGTACCCACATGCATCTAATGCCAAGTTGACATCATGTGCAAATGTTCGTATTTGCTCACGAAGGTCTGTGCTGATGCCATTGGGCAAAATCATTGCATTGTCTTGATCGGTTGCAATGGTTTGTTCACCTCGACCCTCAGAGCCCAAAGATATCCAACATAATTTAGACACATCAACATTGTGCTCTTCACTTTTAATTTGAATGATTCTTTCGGTTAAGACATCATTCAAATGACTAATCAGCTCAGTAAGCTGCCTGGCCTTAAGACCTTGCCCCAACAATACACGTGCCAGTTTGCGTATATCTAGCGCGGCACGTTTCAAGGCGTCTATATCATTGGCAGCACGGATTGAAGAACTGACACCTTTCAAGCTTTGCTTTTGCATCGCAAACAAATCGTGCTCTGATACCAAGCCTACGGCAACACCATCCTTGGTTACAGGAATATGGCGAATGCCGTATCGCGACATCAAAATCGCTGCATCTTGTGCTGTATGCGTGACCGTTAACGAACGCACGGGTTGAATCATCACGTCTGAAATAGGTCGATCGAGCGAGATTTGCGGTAAGGTGATACGCGCAATGATGTTGGATCGAGTCAAAATACCAACAGGTTCACCTGCAGGTGAAGTGACCAACATAGAGCCTATGCGTTTTTTTGACATTACTTCCAGCACTTCACGTAAAGGCGTATCAGGTGCACAAGCAATGGGCTCAAATTGAATCAATTCACTCAATGGCCGCTCGAGTGATTGCTCAACCATGGAATTTTCTGAAAAATCGGCACGCAAAGCCTTGCGTGATAATTCTAAAAATTTTGCAGTTCGCGTTGTTAGAAACTGGGTGAAAACCAGGCTGCGTTGCGCCAATTCATGCATGGCGGCTATCGGCAATTGCAACACAAAGGTATCTGCACTGGAACTGTAAGTAGCCGTCACGGCACGCCCTGCCAAAGCAGCACCGATTGGAAATATATCCCCCACTTCATATTCAAACGCACCGCCTGCATGCGCCGCCATGCCACGAACACCCGTCACCGCCCCTTGGCGAATGTAATACAGATGTGTGGGTATACCACTGCTGGGGTCAAACAACTTTTCATCAGGCGCAAAATAAGCTTGGCTGGCATGTGAGAGAAAAAAATCAATATCA
>CALMEI010000068.1 GCA_937863225.1 uncultured Polaromonas sp. | reverse complement strand
CTGCAGAGATTCAAGCCATTGATCCTTTAGTCGACGCTAACGGCAGGTCAGTCAGTGTGCGTGCGTGTATCGATAACCGGCAGCAACAATTACGCCCCGGTATGTTTGCGAAAGTGAATACCGTCTTTGGAGAACGCGACAACGCCAAAGTGATTCCAGAAGAAGCCATTGTTCCGCAAGGCGGTAAACAATTTGTGATTAAGCTGATAGACGGCACTGAAAAAGACAGCAAAATTACCCAACGCGTTGAGGTTAAAGTAGGTATTAGACGCCCTGGCAAAGTTGAAATACTGGAGGGTTTGAGCGAAGGCGATGAAGTGGTGACGGCAGGTCAACAACGTGTGCAGAAAGATGGCACAACTGTGAAAGTGGTTGAGCTGGGCAAAACTGCTGCGGGTGGTAAACCAATTGGCGCAAGTCAAACTGGTGGCGGACCAGGTCAGCCACCAGCCACTGCAGGCAACGCAGCAAATACAGCAAGTGCAGTTCCAGCAGCTGGTTCCGCGAAACCCAGCGATAAAGTGGTCAATGGCACCATGTCGAAAGCCAAAATTCCACCAGGCCCCAATCCATGTTTAGATGGCAATCCTGCTAAAGGTGGCAAAGGTAAACCAGATGCAGCTCGCTGAAACATCCATACGTCGTCCAGTTTTGGCGACCGTTTTATCTTTAATGGTAGTGCTGATTGGTGCGGTTAGCTTTAACCGACTTTCGGTTCGTGAATATCCGAAAATTGATGAACCCGTTGTTACAGTGAGCGTTCGCTACCCGGGTGCTTCAGCTGAGGTGGTGGAGTCACAAATTGCCAAGGTATTAGAAGACTCCATAGCCGGTATTGATGCCGTCGATGTGATGACTTCAGTCAGTCGTGCTGAACAAGCGCAAATCAGTGTGCGGTTTCGTTTGGAAAAAGATGCAGACACAGCTGCCGCTGAAGTGCGAGATCGCACTTCACGAGTGCGCAGTCGATTGCCTCAAGCGATAGATGAACCTGTAGTTGCCAAAGTCGAGGCAGATGCTTTTCCAGTGATTTGGCTGGCATTTACCAGTGAGACCAAAACCCCTTTAGAAATAAACGATTTACTCAATCGCATCGTGAAACCACGTTTGCAGACGGTCACGGGCGCTGCCGATGTGCGTATTTTTGGTGAACGCAAATATGCCATGCAGGTGAATCTGGATACAGATAAGCTTGCAGCATACAAACTGACCACGCAAGATATTGAAGATGCCATACGCCGTAACAACATTGAAATACCCGCTGGGCGCATCGAATCAACCGCACGAGAATTCAGTGTCACTTCCCAAACCAGCTTAGAAAAAGCAGGGCAGTTTTCTGACATCACCATCAAGACAGTGAATGGCTTTCCCATCAAGATACGAGATGTGGCTCGTGTGCAAGAAGGGGCTGCCGACGTGCGTAGCTTTGTGCGATTGAACGGTAAATCGGCAATATCGGTGGGTGTCATACGCCAAGCCACTGCCAACCCATTGGTGTTGTCCAAGGGTGTGCGTGAGATGATTCCGCAACTTAAAGCCGATTTGCCGACAGATATGACCATTGATGTGGCCAATGACAATTCTGTGTTTATTGAGCGTTCAGTATCGAATGTCTATAAAACCATTCTTGAAGCTGTCGTGTTGGTGGCTTTGGTGATTTTTGTTTTCTTACGAACCTTGCGTGCCTCAATCATCCCTATCATCACCATCCCCGTGAGTTTGATTGGCGCATTTGCAATGATGGCCTTGGCAGGCTTTACCATCAATACGCTCACATTGCTGGCCTTGGTATTGGCCATTGGTTTGGTTGTGGATGATGCGATTGTGGTGTTGGAAAATATTTACCGTCATATCGAAGAAGGTTTGGATCCTTTTTCCGCTTCGATTAAAGGTGTACGCGAAGTTAGCTTTGCTGTTGTCAGTATGACTTTGACCTTGGTAGCTGTATATGCACCATTAGCCTTTACGCCAGGTCGAACGGGTCGGTTGTTTGTGGAGTTTGCACTGGCATTGGCGGGTGCTGTCGTCGTGTCTGGTTTTGTGGCTCTGACATTGTCGCCTATGATGAGTTCGCTGTTACTCAAGCACAACCCCAATCCCAATTGGTTTGACAAAGGGATGGAGCGCATACTGACCAATTTGACCAATGGTTATGCCAAATGGTTACGGTGGTTAGTTGGCACAGGCTACGTCGCAAAAGATGGGCGCAAAGGTTTCACTGAGTGGTTGAAGAAAACATTTCTCCACACCCGTTGGATAGTGATAGCTGTGATGGTGGTTTGTGCCCTGACGATTTATCAAATTTTCCCAAGCATGAAGAGTGAACTTTCACCTTTGGAAGACCGGGGCGTCATTTTGGCGGTGGTCAATGCACCCGATGGTGCCACGCTGGACTACACTGCCAAATATGTGGGTGCGCTCGAAAAAATGGGAGAAAAGTACAAAGAGTTCGACCGTATTTTTGTCACCGCTGGCAACCCAACAGTATCGCAAGCGAATGTGTTTTACCGCGCACTCGATTGGAATGAACGGCAAAAAACGACTCTGGAATTGGCGCGAGAAATGCAACCTGGCTTTGGGCGCTTGGCTGGTATCACTGCATTCCCAATCACCCCACCTTCGCTGGGTCAAGGATTTAGGGAACGACCCATCAATTATGTTATTGTGACTTCCGATAGTTATCAAAATTTGAGTGCTGCTGCCCGACAGTTCATGGAAGAAATTGCTAAAAATCCAGGATTTTTAACACCCGATATGGATTTGCGATTGAATAAGCCTGAGTTAAAAATTGATGTGGATAGAGCCAAGGCGGCGGACTTAGGGGTGAGTGTAGAAGTCGTAGCCCGAGCGATTGAAACCATGCTTGGTGGCAGGAATGTAACGCGCTACAAACGCGATGCCGATCAATTCGATGTGGTGGTGCAAACTCAAACCACAGGACGTGACACCCCCGATGACATAGATAAAATTTTTGTGCGCGGTCGCAATGAGACCATGATTCCGCTGTCGTCTTTGGTCAAGGTGCGTGAATCGGTTGCACCACGCGATTTGAACCATTTTGGACAACGTCGTTCGGTGTCGATCACGGCCAATCTTGCGCCTAACTATTCGCAAGGCGAAGCGCTTGTTTTTTTAGATGAAACTGCTAAAAGAGTTTTGAAACCGGGTTACACCACCGATTTGAATGGCAGTTTGCGTGAATTTAAAAACGCCCAAGGCTCTTTGGGCATCGTATTTGTTTTGGCCTTGCTGTTTATCTTTTTGGTATTGGCTGCGCAGTTTGAAAGCTTTGTCGACCCTTTTGTCATCTTGCTCTCTGTACCCTTGTCCATCGTGGGTGCTTTATTAGCACTGAAGTACACAGGTGGTTCTTTGAATGTGTACTCACAAATTGGTCTCATTACCTTGGTTGGTTTAATCACCAAGCACGGTATTTTGATTGTGGAATTTACCAATCAACTGCGGCATGATGGTGTGGAGATGTTGGATGCACTGGTTAAAGCTTCATCACAACGATTACGCCCCATCTTGATGACCACCGGCGCTATGGTTTTAGGAGCATTGCCGCTTGCTTTATCAACAGGTGCCGGTGCTGAAAGTCGTTCTCAAATCGGTTGGGTGATTGTGGGCGGTATGTCATTGGGTACCTTGCTGACTATTTTTGTGGTGCCTACGGTTTACAGTATTTTTGCGCGCAAGGCGGTGCCTGGTGCAAAAATGACAGAAGAACAGACCGTTCCAAAGCTCAACTCGCATGAATTGATTGCCAAATAACTGAATCTATATCAAACGGTATACCGCTTGTGAGGCTGCTGCTCGTCTGACGTGGGCTAAAATCAATTATCAACATTTGGTGTAGGGATATTATGAACAGCAGCACCGGCATCGGCAGCCCGACAAGTCAAGGTAGTCTAAATTCAGTGAATGCACAGGAAACAAATTCATTGCAATGCGATGTATTGGTGATTGGTGGTGGGCCTGCTGGGTCTACAGCGGCAACCTTGTTAGCCCAGCGAGGCTATCAAGTGACTTTGCTTGAAAAGGCGCATCATCCACGTTTTCATATTGGTGAATCACTGCTCCCAGCTAATTTACCTTTGCTTGAAAAATTAGGGGTCGCTGACAAAGTCAAAGCCATTGGCATGGAAAAATGGGGTGCACAATTTGTTTCACCCGTGCATGAGCATGAGCAGTCAATCGAATTTGCTGATGCTTGGGATAAATCCATGCCCATGTCTTACCAAGTCAAACGAGCAGATTTTGATGAAATCTTGATTCGCAACGCGGCCGCAAAAAATGCCAATGTGATCGAAGGTTGCCAAGTGCAAGAGGTTGTTTTCTTGCAAGATGGGAAAGGTGCCCGCATTCAGGCTAAACATGACGATGGACGAATTGACACTTGGAATGCGCGTTTTGTCATTGATGCATCAGGTCGCGATACGTTTTTAGGCAATCGTTTCAAAATCAAAGAAAGCAATAAAAAACACAACAGCACAGCGGTTTATGCGCATTTTTCAGGCGCAGCCAGGCTAGAAGGCAAACAAGCTGGTGACATCACTATTTTTTGGTTTGACCATGGCTGGTTTTGGTACATCCCTTTGTCAGACGGTTTAACCAGTATCGGTGCAGTGACATGGCCGTATTACCTGAAAACACGCGGGCAACGATCGTTAGAAACATTTTTCAAAGACACCATTGCAATGTGTCCGCGTTTGGCCAAGCGTTTGGAAAACGCCAAAATGGAAACCAATGCTGAAGCGACCGGTAATTTCTCGTATTTGTGCGAGCGTAACCACGGCGACAGTTATTTGATGTTGGGTGATGCATTTGCGTTCATCGACCCTGTTTTTTCATCGGGGGTGATGCTGGCGATGCAAAATGCCTTTGATGGTGCCGAGGCCGTTGATACCTGTTTACGCCACCCTGCGAAATCTGCGTTGGCTTTGAAAAAATATGATGAAAGGGCACGGTTAGGTCCCAAAATATTTTCTTGGTTTATCTATCGTGTGACCAATCCCACCATGCGCGATTTGTTCATGAACCCGGCAAACCCATTCCGGGTGAAAGAGGCTTTGCTGTCGGTGTTGGCTGGTGATGTGTATGGGTCAACACCGACAGGACCCTCCATATTCATGCTGAAAGTGATTTATTACACGGGGTCGATCCTGAATTTGAAACGCACGTTCATTGCTTGGCGCATGCGCAAGAAGAACATCCAATTGCCAAGTGATGGCAACGTGTTCACATCTTAAACAACATCTTCAGTCCACAAACAAACGTGATGCGCAAACTGGTCGCTGTTTATGACTATGTCGTTCTGTACTTGGGGCTGGCATGGTTGGGTGTGTTGTGTTTGGCTTGGACACCATTTGCCATGGTGCTGAACCCAGTACTACCGGACAAATGGGCCAGGCCTTTGGGCCGCTGGGTCATCATGGCGGCTTTTAATTTGTACATCAAAAGCCTGAGTGCATCGCAACGTGTGCATTTTGATATTTCGGCCTTGGATGCATTGCGCGGCGAAGGACCTATGATCATCGCGCCGAATCACCCTTGCATTTTGGATGCGGTGATGGTCATATCGCGTTTACCCAATGTCGCCTGCGTGATGAAAACCAGTTTGAAACGCAATATTTTTTTAGGCGCAGGTTCACGTTTGGCACGCTACATAGGCAGTGAACCTCTGCGTGGCATGATGCACAGTGCTGTAGAGGATTTTCAAAATGGCAGTCATTTGCTGTTGTTCCCAGAAGGCACGCGCACCACTCAAGACCCCGTCAATGTATTTAGCGGCAGCATCGGCATCATTGCCAACAAAGGCCAAGTACCTGTGCAAACGGTATTGATAGAAACCGATTCGCAATATTTGCGTAAAGGTTGGCCTTTATTCAAAAAAGCGCCCATGCCCATTGCCTACCGGATACGATTGGGCAAACGATTTGATCCTCCTACAAACACACAAGCATTCATGACTGAACTGCATGATTACTTTGCCAATGAATTGGTCAAAGGCTCTGCTTTTCATCCCATTGGCTCGTTGGGGAAGAACAATGCAAAGTAGCCAACACCACATTTCCAATACGCACTTGGTCATCATTCCCAGTTATAACCCTGGCGCATTGGTGTACGAAACGGTGCGAGCCGCACGGCAATACTGGAACCCCGTTTGGGTGGTGATTGATGGCAGTACCGATGGCACACCAGCTGCATTAAACGAAATGGCCGAGAGCGACGCTGGTTTGCGCGTCATTGAATTGCCGCATAACCAAGGAAAAGGGGCAGCCGTGTTGCACGGCATTACTCTGGCTGCAGAAGTCGGTTTTACACATGCTTTGACCATGGATTCTGACGGTCAACACCCAGCCAATTACATACCCGCATTCATGCAAGCGTCAATTGCACAGCCGAATGCGATGGTGCTGGGCAAGCCTGTGTTTGATGCCAGTGCGCCCAGTTTGCGAGTGAAGGGCAGAGAAGTGTCGAATTGGTGGGCGAATTTAGAAACCTTGTGGGCTGGCATTGGCGACTCATTGTTTGGCATGCGCGTATACCCCATTGCACCATTGCAAAAAGTCATGCGGTACCAACCGTGGATGCGTCATTTTGATTTTGACCCTGAAGCTGTGGTGCGTTTGTGCTGGCAAGGTGTGAAGCCCATTAACGTGGCTGCCCCTGTACGGTACATCAGCGCAGGGGAAGGCGGTGTGTCCCACTTTCGTTATTTGCGCGACAACGTTTTGCTGACTTGGATGCACACGCGATTATTTATAGGGTTTTTGCTAAGGTTGCCACTCTTGGTGGTGCGAAGTATGATGAAGTCCTAATCATCAACTCACCTATATACCCATCTTACTAGGAGCTATACATGGCCATTACCGTCGCGATTGATCTTGCTTACGAACTCAACGTCAAAGCCAAAGCGGCGGATGTATTTGACGTTTTGTCAGATGTACCGACATCAGCCAGCCATTTCCCCAAACTCGACAAACTCACCGACTTGGGTGGTGGTGCCTACCAATGGGAAATGGCCAAAGTGGGGACAGATAAAGTCAATATTCAAACCATATACGCCAGCAAGTACGTGAGCAACAAAGCCAAAGGGACGGTGGTGTGGACACCCGTTAAAGGTGTCGGTAATGCACAAGTGGCGGGCAATTGGAAAATCACCGATAACAAAACGTCAACCGGCATCACCCTCAATCTGAATGGCACAGTTGATGTGCCATTACCAGCGTTAATGAAAATGGTGGTGGCGCCGATTGTTGAAAGTGAATTTGAAAAGCTGGTTGACAAGTACATCAATAATTTAATCAAAAAATTTGGCGGCGAAGTTTAAATTGGCGCACGATTTGCAAGGCCAAGTTGCGTTGGTTACAGGAGCCAACACGGGCATTGGGCGCGTGACAGCACTTGAACTGGCAAAGCGTGGTGCTCACGTCGTTATCACTGGCCGCAATTTGGAGCGCACACAGCCCGTGTTGGATGAAATCCGAGCGATAGCGCCCAACAGCAAAATTGATTTCATCCCGCTGGAACTCAGCAATTTTGCTTCCATCCGTGCCTGTGCCGATGCGTTTTTGGCATTGAAATTGCCATTGCATATTTTGATCAATAACGCTGGTCTGGCAGGCGCCAAAGGGTTGACGCATGAAGGGTTTGAAATAACGTTTGGTGTCAACCATGTTGGCACTTTTCTGTTCACGCAACTGTTGCTGCCGACACTGCAAGCCAGTGCACCAGCTCGCATTGTGACGGTGGCAAGCCGTGCGCACTACAAAGCCAAAGCCTTTGATTGGCCGGCCTTGCGTCGTAAAGGACGTTCTCTGTCAGGTTATCCCGAATACTGCACCTCTAAATTCGCCAACGTGTTGTTCAGCGCAGAGCTGGCGCGCAGGCTGCAAGGAACCGGCGTGACAACCTACGCTTTGCACCCCGGCGTGGTCGCTACCGATGTTTGGCGCGCTGTGCCTTGGCCGTTTCGTTCATGGATCAAACGCAACATGATCACGCCAGAGCAGGGCGCGCAAACCTCGCTGTATTGCGCCACATCGCCCGCTGTGGCATTTGAGACAGGTTTGTATTACGACCAGTGCAAAACCAAAGAAGTTTCTAATCTGGCGCAAGACAAAGAACTGGCACGAGAATTGTGGGAACGCACAGAGGCATGGATTAAATCAATGCATTAAGTTGTAAATGCATTTGTATTTTTAAATGCTATATATTTAATAGCACTGTAGGCAATAAATACGCCGCCTACATGCCTAATTCATTCATAATTTTCAACACCTTCAATCAAAAACTTGATGGTTCGTCGGCCGTTCCATTCGGCAGCGTCTAGGCGATATGCCAGCTTTACTTTGGGTGGTAATTGTTCGGTGTGGCCAAACCACATCGCGTCAATGGGCTGGCCTTGGTGTTTGATTTTCAGCGACAAATGGTTTTGCCCGACTATGCGCTGCGACAGCACTTCGACTTCCTCGCTGAATGTGGGTGCTGCAAAACCTTGACCCCACACTTCACGTTCAAGCATGTCGATTAAATCAAGGCGCAGGTAGTTGGGGTCTAAAGCGCCATCGGTGGTCAGGGTTCGGGACAGCCGCTCAGCATCCAGCCACTCGGTCGCAACCTGCGATAGCGCGGCTTCAAACGCTTCAAAGTGTTCTTCCAGAATCGTGCATCCTGCTGCCATGGCATGACCACCAAATCGCAGCAGCACACCGGGTTGACGCTTGGCGACCAAATCCAAAGCGTCGCGCAGATGAAAGCCAGCGATGGAACGGCCTGAACCTTTCAGTTCATTCTCTTTGCCCGCTGCTCTACTCCTGGCAAACACAAAACTGGGTCGATGCAATTTGTCTTTCAGGCGCGAAGCCACAATGCCGACCACACCTTCGTGAAAATCTGGGTCAAACACACACACCGCAGGCGGTGCGTCTTCTCCTTCTTCAAACAGCGATTCGGCCAACATGAACGCCTGTTCACGCATGCCGCCCTCTAAATCGCGGCGTTGGCGGTTAATGCCGTCCAGAGTGCGCGCCAGTTCATCGGCTCGCACAGCATCGTCGGTCAACAAGCATTCGATGCCCAGCGTCATGTCGCTCAAGCGCCCAGCTGCGTTGATGCGCGGGCCAAGTGCAAAGCCAAAATCAAAACTACTCGCCATTAGTGGCTTGCGCCCTGCAGCCACAAATAGACTGGCTATGCCCGTAGGCATCACACCAGCACGAATGCGCTTTAATCCTTGCGCCACCAAACGGCGGTTGTTGGCATCCAGCTTCACCACATCGGCCACGGTGCCCAGTGCAACCAATGGTAGCAATGCGTCCAATTTGGGTTGAGCTATGGCGCCCCCCGAAGGGGCTAACCCAGCTTGAGGCGGCTCGGCGCTGGGTTGCACTGTAAAAAAACCACGTTGACGCAGTTCAGCGCGCAGTGCCAACAGCACATAAAACATTACACCCACGCCAGCAATGGATTTACTTTCAAACCCACAATCTGGCTGGTTTGGGTTCACAATCACATCTGCATTAGGCAGCTTGATGGCGCCGTCTACCACGGCAGGCAAATGGTGGTCAGTTACCAGCACCTGCAAACCCAATGCTTTGGCAGTGGCTACACCTTCAAAACTGGCAATGCCGTTGTCCACCGTGATCAGAATATCCGCACCGCTGTCCTTCACACGCTGCGAAATGGGTGTGGTCAATCCATAACCATCCACCACACGGTCGGGCACAATGTAGGTGACCGCTTTAGCACCCAGCAGACGCAAGCCCCGAATAGCCACTGCGCAAGCCGTCGCCCCATCGCAATCGTAGTCCGCCACAATGCACAGCCGCTTGTTGTCCGCTATGGCATCGGCCAGCAGCACAGCGGCATCGATCACACCTTTCATGCTGCTCGGTGGCAGTAACAAGCTCAACCCATCACCCAATTGCTCCTTGCTATTCACTCCCCGCCCCGCATACAAGCGCCCCAAAGGTGGATGCCCCCCCGCCTGCTCAAGCGCCCAAGCAGAACGGGGCGGGACATCGCGGACGGTTATTTTCATGGGGATAGTTTAATCTTAAAAATGCTACAAATTTAATAGCACTTTAGGCAATGAATACGCTGGATTGAGGCCAAAAACGTTTGTAAAAGTACGGGTTAATTGGTTAATTATACTTTTGGGTCGTATTTCATAGCTTCGTGCGCTTCGTTCACCGCATAGCGTTAAAGTGACTGGTTCACCGGTATTGGTGCGATGGCGTAAATCGGCACAGATGGTTGCATCCAATTCCTTCCAGGCCATTGTCCACGCCATCCAGTCGTCGTTGAAAGCAGCGTTGGCCAGATTTCTGGGCATCACGACATTGGCATGTGCAGTTTGTGCAGGTGCAGCTAACTCGCCATTGCCATGGAACCACAGTGAATTGATGTTGGCTGCCTTGCTTCTGTCGCGTGCGGCGTTGACGCTGTGGGTGTAAAGTAGCATTTGCATTTCGTTTTGCAAGCGATGAAGTTTGGCTGAATTTGTACCAGAAGCTTGCCATTGATTGATATTTTTTCCAATCACGCGGTCAAGTGATGCGGTGCACGTACCACGTAATGGCTCACCATTGACCAAAAATGTTCCTGGAACATCATCCAAACGGTGCAGCAACAGGCCATCTTCGGCAAAAAAAGGTTGCATCGCGGCGAACAAACTTTGTGATTCGGATTCGGTGATTTGCAGCAGATCAGGGTTTTGCATTTGCACGTCGTTCATGCCGACGATGCAGTGGCACAAGGTGACAAAACACCAAGGTGCACCGTGGGCAGTGGCCAAGCCCAAAGTTGCTGCTCGCTGTGCTGCCCAAGGAATGTACCCATCGCTTGCTGGTAAACCTTGTAGCCGTGCCAAAGCGCGTTCGTGTGGTGGGGAATACGTATCCTCTGTTCCCACATCGCTGTGACTTAATCGCATGGTTGCCAAGAGCCGATTCAAATTGGGTAAGCGCACGGTTTGTACCCATTTGTCGGTATCGGGTGAAGCGGCAGAGGCATATGGAATAAGGATGTGCATGGTCTGAAATGCGGTGTGCAAAGTGCAAAGAAACGATATCCTATATCCAAAGGTATAGACTAAAACAGCTCAGTTCAAGGGTTACCACCAATATTAGTTGGGTAGTCTAGTTTTACTATCTGTATGCCATTTGATGAATTTTAAAAGGAGGACATATGTTAGACCAACTCAAACGGATACATTTGAAATTGTTATTTATATTTGGATTGTCAGTAGCTGTGACTATTGCAGGATGTGGTGGAGATTCTGCTCCAGCCGATGCCGCAGATCCGTATGTAGGCACTTGGAAAAGCCAATGCTTTGCTTGGCTTGGAAATTACGAAGTGGTAACCAGGACGGCTTCAAAGCTAAGTGCAACGCAATTGGTAGGAACTGTTGTCAATACGAAAAAGTACTCTGATGCTGCATGCACAATCTTGGTAAGTACAGACACAACGTCTGAGTCTGGCGTTTACACAATTGGCAACAAGGCAACATTTTTAGGTCAATCAGTGGATTCTTATAAGTATGATTCGACCACAACACCTGGCTCTGGATACCAAGGGTTTGCTGTTTTGAATGGTTCAGGTTTATATGTTGCCGCTTCGTTTACTTCCGAAGCTCCCACTGCGTGGTGGACTGGTGGAATACCATATGTAAAGCAATAATTAATTCTGACCGATTCTTAAGACTCACCTTAAAAGCCCACGTCATGTGGGCTTTTTTACGTCTGTTGGTCTGAAAAAGCAGCCAGCGAACTGCTACCATCAAGCACATATGCAAATCCCCTACGAACTCCAACTTGGCTGGCGCTATACCCGTGCAGGGCGTGCGACACGGCGCAATGGTTTTATTTCGTTTATCTCGGGCGTGTCCATGTTGGGCATCGCTTTGGGGGTGGCGGCTTTGATCATTGTGCTGTCGGTGATGAACGGTTTTCAAAAAGAGGTGCGTGACCGCATGTTGTCGGTGGTGTCGCACATTGAGATTCTCAGCAGCAATGGTGAAGCACTCAGCGATGTGAACCGCACATTGAGCGAAGCACGTTCGCATCCGCAAGTGATGGGTGCATCCAGCTTCATTGCCACACAATCTTTGTTGGCTCGGGGCGAAGACATGAAAGGCGCGATTGTGCGCGGCATTGACCCGGCAACCGAAAACCAAGTAACCGATTTGGCAGCCAACACACAAAATTTGAATGTCATTAAAGCCTTGGTGCCTGGTGAGTTTGGCGTGGTACTGGGTTACGAATTGGCGCGACAATTGGGTGTGAGCAAGGGTGAACTTGTGACACTGATCGCACCCAGTGGTCAGGTGACGCCAGCTGGCGTGACTCCACGCATGAAGCAATTGATGGTGGTGGGGACATTTGATTCAGGGCATTTTGAATACGACTCCACACTGGCGATGATGCATGTAGACGATGCGGCCAAAATGTTTCGTCTAGAAGGCCCCACTGGCATTCGATTAAAGCTCAAAGATTTGCACCAAGCGCGATCGGTAGCGCGAGATTTAAGTTTGGGTTTAACAGGCAATGTGCAGGTGCGGGATTGGACGCGTCAAAACAAAACTTGGTTTGCAGCGGTACAAGTTGAGAAACGCATGATGTTCATCATACTGACGCTGATCGTTGCCGTTGCCGCATTCAATTTGGTCTCGACACTGGTGATGACTGTTCAAGACAAACGGGCGGATATTGCCATCTTGCGCACGCTGGGCGCAAGTCCCAAAAGTATCATGGGTATTTTTGTGGTGCAGGGCGCAACGGTAGGCGTGATTGGCACATTAGCTGGTTTGCTGTTGGGCTTGGGGGTGGCGTTCAACATTGATGTGATCGTGCCTTTCATCGAGAGGGTGTTCAATGCCAGTTTTTTACCCAAAGATATTTATTTCTTGAGCAGCATGCCCAGCGAGCCACAGATGGCGGATATTTTGCCCATCGCGGTGATTGCACTTATTTTGGCCTTTGCAGCCACGTTGTACCCCAGCTGGCGTGCCAGTCGGATGAACCCCGCGGAGGCATTGCGTTATGAGTGAAATTGTGCTGTCCGCAACCAATCTTGGTAAGCGATATGTTGAAGGTCCATTGGATGTCACAGTGCTACATGGTGTTAATTTGCAAGTCCATGCGGGTGAAATTTTGGCCATCGTTGGTGCTTCAGGTTCAGGCAAAAGTACGCTCTTGCATTTACTTGGTGGGCTTGATTCGCCGACAACTGGAGAGGTCATTCTCAAAGGTCAGAAGCTGGCAAATTTAAACGAGGCAGAGATTGGCAATCTTCGCAACCAACATCTGGGTTTTGTTTACCAGTTTCACCATTTGTTAGCGGAATTCAGTGCCCAAGACAATGTGGCCATGCCATTGTGGATTCGTCGATTAAGCGCCGTTGCATCGGCGAAGACAGCGGTTGAAATGCTCACCAAGGTGGGGTTAAAAGAACGTGTTCAGCACAGGCCGGCTGAATTGTCGGGTGGCGAACGTCAACGCGTTGCCATTGCGCGGGCGCTGGTCACACAACCAGCATGTGTTCTTGCCGATGAACCGACAGGTAATTTAGACCGAAGTACTGCCAATGCCGTATTTGATTTGATGCTGCAATTGGCCAAATCTCATGGCACAGCATTTGTAGTTGTCACCCATGATGAATCTTTGGCTGCGCGATGCGACAGGCAATTGCGG
Organism: uncultured Polaromonas sp.; assembly: GCA_937863225.1. GTDB lineage: Bacteria > Pseudomonadota > Gammaproteobacteria > Burkholderiales > Burkholderiaceae_C > Aalborgiella. Next base: position 46,965 of record CALMEI010000068.1, on the reverse strand, counting down.
TTGGTGAATGGGGTATTGCAAGGATGATTCCGTTGTGGAAACAGTTGCAATGCACAGCAAGCGTGGTGCAGGCTGTGCAGGCGGGCTCTTCAGGCACAACAGCCATTGCGGCGGTAGATGCTCAATTGCGACCCGGCGTGCAGGCCTTGAGTTTTCATGTGTGGCGATGGTTGGGTACCGCCCAATCTTTGCGCGCACTGTTGGCCAAGCGTGCACCATCGCCACCAGTGGATGCATTGCTGTGTGTGGCTTTGTCCTTGATGTGTTTTGATGCGCCTGCTTTTTCGGATGATGTCGGTAACGAAAATGAGGCGCCTGAATCCCCACAATACGATGCATTCACTCTGGTGGATCAAACTGTTGAAGCGGCCAAACGCAATCCACAAACCAAGGGCAGCAGTGCGTTTATCAATGCGTGTTTACGGCGCTATTTGCGGGAAAAAGATACACTGACCAAACAAGCAACCCAATCTTTGGTTGGACGTTGGAACCATCCACTGTGGTGGATAAAACGTTTGCAAACCGATTACCCGCAGAGTTGGCAGCAGATATTGCAAGCAGGCAATGGGCGTGCACCAATGACATTGCGCGTGAACATCAGGAAATCGTCACGAGCAGCCTATTTGTCGCACTTTGCAGATGACCTTGCTTTCAATAATAATGGGGGCAAACATAGCGAAAAAACCGGGGCCATGCCCATGGGTCAATACGGTATCACATTGACCAAGCCCTTGCCTGTGAGTCAAATTCCAGGATTTGTAGAGGGTGTGGTTTCAGTGCAAGATGCCGCAGCGCAGCTGGCAGCGCCGCTTTTGCTTAATGATTTACCACATAGTGGTTTGAAAGTGTTAGATGCATGTGCTGCGCCGGGTGGTAAAACTGCGCATATATTGGAGTTAAGCGATTGTGAAGTGACCGCCCTCGATATAGACCCTGTGCGCTGCGAAAAAATCAATGAAACTTTGAAACGATTAAAGTTGAAAGCCAATGTTTTGGTTGCCGATGCGGCACACCCTGCGACATGGCCAGATTCTTTGCGACTTGAACAATTTGACGCGATTTTATTGGATGCACCCTGCAGTGCTTCGGGCATCGTGCGTCGACATCCGGATAGCCGTTGGCTCAGGCGTGAGTCCGATATTGCACAGTTGGCCAATATCCAGTGGACGTTGCTGAATACATTGTGGCATCAGCTTCAACCAGGGGGACGACTGTTGTATTGCACTTGTTCGATTTTTAAGGCAGAAGGTCAGGACCAGATTAATAAATTCTTAGATAGCAACAAATATGCAACGCTTTTGCCTTCGTATGGACATTTAATTCCGGAACGTGATGTAAATTCTGACGTGAGCGAAGACAATAAGCTGAAGGATCATGACGGATTTTTCTATGCTCTTCTTGAAAAAGCAAAATCGTAGCCGCTCTGCGAATTTGCTTATATGGTTTCTGACATTGATTGTGCTGCAGGCCTGTCTGCTGGTGGCTGGGACAGCGCGTGCTCAAAATTCGAATGCCAACATCAGTTCGCTGCAAATGAGTCGTTCCGAAACCGAACTGTTTTTGAGTGCTCAAATCGCATTTGAAATGTCACCCATTGTGCAAGATGCCTTGATCAAAGGCGTACCATTGATATTTATAGCGGAAACTGAAATAACACGAGATCGGTGGTATTGGTACGACAAAAAAATAGCGATTGCCAACCGAGTGATGCGATTAAGTTACCAACCATTGACACGGCGTTGGCGCCTAAACGTGGGTACTGGCGGTGTCAGTTTGCCCCAATATTTTGAAAATCTGAATGATGCATTGGCCAGTATACGGCGCATTAACCTTTGGCGCATCGCTGATCTATCTGAAATTGATCCCAGCTCAACCCATACCATGGTATTTAAATTTAAATTAGATTTATCAGAGCTACCAAGACCATTTCAAATTGGACTCATCGGTAACAATGAGTGGCTGATAGAGACCAGCAAAAGTTTACGGTTTGTGGCCGAGAACATTAAATGAGCAAGTGGCTGCAATCTAAAAATCTGGCTGGACATGTCACCAGAACTTCCGCATCGGTGCGATGGATATTGGGTTTAGGTGCCGCCAGTGTGGTGATCATTTCGGTGGTGCTGTTGTTTTTGTTAACTGTATCAACCAACAATCGCGCTCAATATGAAAATACATATGGTTATTTACTGACGCTGAATGTTGTTGTGGCCGGCTTGCTGTTGGCTTTAATTGGGTTCATGGCGGTTCGTTTGATCATGCGCTTACGCCAAGGTAAATTTGGCAGTCAATTGTTAGTCAAATTGGCGCTGATTTTTTCTTTGGTTGGTTTTGCACCTGGACTGCTGATTTATGTGGTGTCCTATCAATTCGTTTCACGGTCAATTGAGAGTTGGTTTGATGTCAAAGTTGAATCCGCATTGGATGCAGGATTGAATCTAGGACGTGTCACTTTGGATGTTTTATCGTCCGAATTGGCAAACAACACGCGTTCTGCTGCCACACGTTTGTCAGGTATGCCAGAGGGTACAGCCAGTCTAGAACTTGAGCGTGTTCGTGAGCAGTTGAACGCCCAAGATGTTCAGCTTTGGACCAGCTCTGGACAACTTATCGCCAGCGCTGGTGAGCAACGCTACAAATTAGGTGTGATTGTTCGACCCACTGCTGCGCAAATGCGCAAAGCCAAATCTTTGCGGGTAACAACCATTATTGAAGGATTGGAGGAAGGCGCAACTAACGCCATAAAAACTGAACCGATAAATTCAGCCTCAGCAGCAAAAATCAATGCTTTGGCAACGGTCGAAAGCACGAGTTTTGGTATCTCAGATGAGCCCAGATATTTGCAAATCAGTCAATTGTTGCCGCCCAACTTGGTTAGCAATGCACTGGCCGTTACACAAGCGAATGCGGAGTATCAAAACCGTGCTTTGGCAAGAGAGGGCTTGCGACGCATGTACATCGGAACATTGACCCTCAGTTTATTTCTGGCAGTTTTCAGTGCTGTCTTGCTGGCCGTGTTTTTAGGGGCTCAGCTGGCTGCACCTTTGCTGCTGTTGGCCGATGGTGTGCGACAAGTAGCGGCAGGCGATTTAGCACCCAAAGCCATGCTGCAAAGCAAAGACGAATTGGGCGGTTTAACGCGTTCGTTCGCTTTGATGACTCAACAATTGGCTGAAGCACGCAGTACTGTAGAAAGCAGCATGCAACAGGTCAATACAGCACGTGAAAATTTGCAAGTCATTTTGGATAACCTCACATCAGGTGTGATTGTGATGGATTTGAATGGAGTGATTCAGTCGTGTAACCCGGGGGCAGCGCGCATATTGCAACGCCCACTCGAAAATCACAAAGGCCAGACGTTGGAAAGCGTGGCAGGGCTTGAAAAATTTGCGCAAGGTGTTAAGTCACAATTCGACGCGTTTTTAAGTGAACGTCAACTGCACCAATTGGATCATTGGCAACATTCATTTGAACTGAATTCTTTGGAAACCTCTTCAGCAGGTAATTCACCATTTGCCACACACCAAACCATCACGTTGATTGCCCGAGGTGCAGAATTGCCCAGTTTGAGCAAGCAGTCATTGCGTTTGTTGGTATTTGATGATATTTCAGATGTGGTTTCATCGCAGCGCGCTCTGGCATGGGGCGATGTGGCACGGCGATTGGCACATGAAATTAAAAACCCACTGACGCCCATACAGTTATCTGCTCAACGGTTAGAAAAAAAATTGAGCGGCAAGGTGGACGAACCTGAACAATTGGTTTTGACGAAATCTGTCAAAACTATCGTCGATCAGGTCGAAGCCATGAAACGCTTGGTAAACGAGTTCAGAGATTATGCGAGACTGCCAGCGGCAGAATTAAAACCGGTTAATTTAAATGCCTTGATTTTGGATGTTTTACAGTTGTATGGCGCAGATGAAGCGCATCCACGCCGGGCTAAACAAGGTGACGTTTCGATTGAAGCCGAGCTGGAGGAAGACTGTCCAAATATTTCGGGCGATGCGCAACAGTTGCGACAAGTGATACATAACTTGCTGCAAAATGCAGTCGATGCAACTCTGACCACAGCAGTCAAACAAGTCAGAATCAGCAGCCAATGGAATGCCGACACCAAGCGTGTCAGAATGGTGGTGTCGGACAGTGGCGCTGGATTTCCTGAGCACATACTGAAACGTGCATTTGAGCCTTATGTAACAACTAAACACCATGGAACCGGCTTGGGTTTGGCCGTCGTTAAGAAAATAGCAGATGAACATCACGCTAGACTTGATATATCCAATAGGATTACAAATGAAACAGTCGAAGGCGCGCAAATATCGTTATCATTCGCATTAAGTTGAAATAAAAAACACAGACCTGATTTCACTACACATTTTTTTATTTTAGACACAGACAATAATGGCAAATATACTGGTGGTTGACGACGAGCTTGGAATTCGAGACTTGCTTTCTGAGATATTGAATGATGAAGGGCATTCGGTGGAGTTGGCTGAAAATGCCAGCCAAGCCCGTATGGCTAGAAATCTCAGCTGTCCAGATTTGGTACTCCTTGATATCTGGATGCCAGATATGGATGGTGTCTCGTTACTCAAAGAATGGGTGGGTGCTGGTCAATTGACCATGCCAGTGATCATGATGAGTGGGCATGCCACTGTAGAAACAGCGGTTGAGGCTACCAAAATTGGCGCCCAAGCATTTCTAGAAAAACCAATTACTTTGCAAAAACTGCTCAAGGCTGTTGAGCAAGGTTTGAGTAAATCTGGTTTGACTAAAAATATTGTTCGCCATGCAGAACCAGAGGTCACCATTGAGTCTGCCATGACGGGTGGACAAGGTTTGCCTCGTTCCATTGATAGCAGCGTCATATCGGTTCAGAGTTTCAACTTAGACAAACCTTTGCGCGATGTTCGGGATGAATTTGAAAAAGCTTACTTTGAATTTCATTTGAACAAAGAGGGTGGTTCTATGACCCGTATTGCTGAAAAGACAGGATTAGAGCGCACACATCTTTATCGCAAGCTCAAGCAGTTGGGTGTCGAAATCTCGCGCAATAAACGCATGTGATTCGAAATTCACGATTCAAGACTGCTATAATCTTAGGCTCAGGCCCGGTAGCTCAGTTGGTAGAGCAGCGGATTGAAAATCCGCGTGTCACTGGTTCGATTCCAGTCCAGGCCACCACATTCTTGAGCCATCCGTTTAATTGCTGGTGTCGACCGACGCACTTGTCAGGCACATGATTAAACCCACATGTTCTATAGCACATGCTCAAATTCGAACTCCTCTCTACAGATGCACCTAGCAGTCACGCACGCCGCGGGCGCTTGACATTGAATCATGGTGTGGTCGAAACACCGGTCTTTATGCCAGTCGGTACTTATGGCACGGTCAAAGGGGTTACGCCACAAAGTTTAGAAGACATGGGTGCTCAAATCATTTTGGGCAATACCTTTCATCTGTGGATGCGACCTGGACTCGATGTGGTTAAGCAGTTTGGCGGTTTGCACAAATTTGAGTTATGGCAAAAACCCATGCTCACAGACAGCGGTGGTTTTCAAGTTTGGAGCTTGGGCGAAATGCGCAAAATCAGCGAAGAAGGCGTTAAATTTTCCAGCCCAGTCAATGGCGATAAATTGTTTTTAACACCAGAAGTGTCGATGCAGATTCAAACCATATTGAATTCTGACATTGCCATGCAGTTTGACGAATGCACACCCTATATCAGTGTTGAGCCGAAGACCAAAGGACAGTTAACGACAGAAGACGAAGCGCGAAGTTCGATGGAGCTGAGCTTGCGTTGGGCCAAACGATGTAAAACCGAATTTGCACGTTTAGAAAACCCGAATGCGCTCTTTGGCATTGTGCAAGGCGGCATGCACACAGCTTTGCGCGATGAATCATTGGCGGGTTTGGAAGAGTTGGATTTTCCTGGTATCGCGGTCGGTGGTTTGTCGGTAGGAGAGCCTAAAGATGAGATGATGCGTGTGCTCAAGCACATTGGACCGAAATTGCCCAACCATAAGCCCCACTATTTAATGGGAGTGGGGACGCCAGAAGATTTGATTGCAGGTGTAGAAAATGGCATTGACATGTTCGATTGCGTCATGCCCACCCGTAATGCCCGCAACGGCACTTTGTTCACCCGTTTTGGTGATTTGAAAATCCGCAATGCCCGCCATAAGTCTGACGAAAAGCCATTGGACGAAACTTGCACTTGCTATGCCTGTGCAGGTACTTCTGGCAAACCGTATGTGCAAGGTGGACGCACCGGGTTTTCAAGAGCGTATTTGCATCACCTAGATCGTTGTGGCGAAATGCTGGGCCCCATGTTAGCCAGCATCCATAACCTGCACTACTACCTTAACCTGATGCGCGAAGTGCGTGCCGCATTGGATGCGGGTCAATTCAGTGTATTTGTGCAACAGTTCCATGCTGACAGGGCGCGCGGCGTTTAAGCGATAGCAACACTCAAACTGCGATACAATGATTAAATGCTATGCATTTGATAGCTAAGTAGGCAATAAATACGCTGGCTACAGCCTGAAAATATATAAATATTTAGCTGAAATTACTGGCGCGGACTGGTTTTCCTTATGCTTGATGTGCTTGCTTTACTTGATTTTGTGCGTGCGGTCATGCGTTTACCAACCGATTTGGCCGTGCCAGCAGCGGTACTGATGGCACCTTTGGCAACAGATTTCGCAACAGATTTGGCGGTCGACTTGGTTAAATCGATGGCGGTTTTTTTAGCCACATCATTCATGGCGGTCGCCGCGATTTGCCCAAACTGCTGTGTCAAAGAACCCCACCATTGCATTGGATCCACCAAACCACCCGTGACATCTGCCGTTTTGTCCGACGCTTTTTGTACACTCTCCATCACGGTATCAGTCGCTTTAAGTTTCAAAGCATTGGCAACATCCCCAATGCTGAAATTCATACCCTTGAGTGTCGCCAAGGTCATTTTTTGCACTTCCAATGCTTGTATGGTGGCCTTCAAGGCATGTGCATTTTGGTCCAACCAAAACTGCACGGTTTTGAGCTCTTCAATCCTTTTTTCTAGTTCTTCTACATTCAATGTTGGCGCTACCCAGTTTCCTAAGTTTGGCAGTTGTGGAATGCTCTGTGCAGCACCGCTTGCGGCTTGTTTTGCGAGGCTTTGCAAAAAATCAAAACCCGGAACAAATTTCCCAAATCCAGTTGCATCATTTGTGTTGTGGTCTGCGCTCATTGGTACACCTCTTTGTTTGGGTTAATTAGATTCACATGACGGTACATGCTCAATATGTTGACGCACAGAGCTTACTTGATAAGCCTACCGATTGTCCAGTATTGCTTGTTACAAGCGAGAATTTAACCAGGGTGGTTTCTTATTGATAATACAAGCATGAATTACACATTTTTATCAGCCACGATTTTGTTGATTTTGATTACCGACCCAGTGGGCAATATTCCAATTTTTGTCAAAACCTTGCGTCATGTGGCACCACATCGACGCACATTGGTTATTGTGCGTGAGGTGGTGATTGCGTTTTTGCTGTTGTTATTGTTCATGTTTGTCGGCAAAAGTTTCTTAACAACCATGAACTTGAGCGATGTGTCCCTGCAAATTGCTGGGGGTGTCATATTGTTTTTAATTGCACTGAGAATGATTTTCCCACCGGTGGAATTCAGACCAGATGGCGCGCCAGTTGCTGACGAATTATTGGCTGAGCCGTTGATTGTGCCTTTGGCTATTCCCGCCTTAGCTGGCCCTTCAGCGCTGGCAACGGTGATGCTGCTGGTGAGCCAAGCACCCGAACGCAAGCTGGAATGGATTGCGGCTTTGACTGTCACAATGCTGGTTTGTGCCGTGGTTCTGGTTATGGCTGAACGCATTCAGCGTTGGCTGGGTGAGCGCGTGGTCATTGCTGTCGAGCGCTTGATGGGTCTGATATTGGTGGCTGTCTCGGTTGAAATGTTGCTGCGCGGTTTCAAAGCCGTGGCACAAGATTTAGCCAGGTTATAGCAAATTGAATATCAGAAGCTAGGATTTGTCCTATGCCTTGATTTGTTGCGCTATGGATTGGTCAATCGCGCCAAAGATTGATGTGCCATCTTTGCCTTTCATTTCAATCCGGATGGTGTCCCCAAATTTCATAAATTCAGTACTGGTTTTGCCGTCTTGAATGGTTTCTATGCAGCGTTTTTCAGCGATGCAACTGTAGCCTTTGGGCCAATCGGTGTGGATCTTGCCATTCGAATCAACTGGCGAATCCACGCCTTTGTTGCTGACCGTGCCTGATCCCACTATGCTGCCGGCACGCACGTTGCGGGTTTTGCAGATGTGCGAAATCAACTGGCCGAAGTGAAAAGTCATCTCTGGTCCAGCATCACACATGCCCACTTTGCGTTTGTTCCATGACACTTGCAGCGGCAAATGCAAACGGCCTTTGTCCCATGCATCACCACACTCGTCCGGTGTGACAGCCACGGGACTGAATGCAGTCGCTGGTTTGCTTTGAAAAAATCCAAACCCTTTGGCCAACTCATCTGGGATTAAATTGCGCAGACTCACATCGTTAACCAGCATCAGTAAACGAATGCCTTCCAAAGCTTGTTCGGGCGTGCTGCCCATGGTCACATCGCCAGTTATGACGGCAATTTCAGCCTCAAAATCAATGCCATGTGCTTCAGATACGCACACAACTGGGTCGCACGGTCCAATGAAATCGTCACTGCCCCCTTGGTACATCAAGGGATCGGTGTAAAACGAAGCAGGCACTTCAGCGTTGCGTGCTTTGCGCACCAATTCAACGTGGTTGAGATAAGCTGAGCCATCAGCCCACTGATAGGCACGTGGTAATGGTGCCATGCATTGAGTCGGATCGAATGGAAATGCATGTCTTAAACGACTGCCATGACCGCTATTGAGCGTGTCGTACAAGTCTTGCAATTGCGGACTGATGAAGTTCCAATCATCCAACACTTGTTGCATGCGTTGTGCAATGCCCGTGGCATAGTGCGCTTGACTTAAGTCCTTTGATACAACGACCAATTGGCCGTCTCTGGAACCATCTTTGTATGTTGCGAGTTTCATGATTTCATTGTCTCAGAATTTGTAACGTTTTATTGATTCTAAGCCCGCTTGCTTTATCCTATAGGCATGCTGAGATTGAATCAAAAACACACCACTTACGGACTGGGATTGATTGCCTCCGTTTTTGTATTCGTTTTGCTGGCACATTTAACAGCAATTCAAGCCGTGATAGGCGGTTTTTTCAAAGTTAATGCAAATCCAAGTACTGTGCCAAGCACGGCGTTGATCACGCGAATGATTGAACCTGCGCTTCAAATTGAAGCAATTCCTGCGCAGCTGACGCCACCTAAAATCCGTTCAAAACCGCCTGTTCAAAAACCTGCAACTCAGACTGTAGATTCAAAAATTGAGTCCAAACCTGAGATGCCTTTGAGTGATGAATCTAAGAGTCCAGTAGCAGTCGCTAGTGAAATTGGCCTAAATGTTGCCAATAAACAGCCAGACAATTCGTCCATACAGAACGAGACTGCGGCAATTACCACTGCAACAGCAACCATGTTCAACACCCCACAAACAGCGAAACAAATTTATGACGTTACTTTCACCCGAAATGGCAATTCCAATTATGGCCAAGCTGAACTTAATTGGCAGCACGATGGGGTTATTTACAACCTGAGTTTGGTGGCCAGCTATTTTGGTATGGATATCTTTGAACAAAAAAGTCAAGGCATCACCAACACCACGGGCTTGCAACCCGTTCGCTTTTCTGACAAACGCTATCGAAAGAGTGAAGTGGCAGCTCACTTTAATCATGAATTGGGGAAGATCACATTCAGTTCAAACACGCCCGATGCGATCTTGTTGAGTGGTGCACAAGACAGATTGAGCATCATCATGCAGTTGGCTGGCATGTTGGCGGCAGACCCAATGCGTTACGGCACTGGTTCTACGGTCAACGTGCAAGTTGCCAGTGATAAATTGGCAGAACCATGGATCATCGCGATAGAAAATTCAGAGACATTGACGATAGGACTAGAAAAAAGCATCGCACGCAAGGTCACGCGCAACCCACGTCGTGAATTCGATCAAAAAGTGGAGCTGTGGTTCGCAACGGAGCAGAACTATGCGCCAGTGCGGTTCAGATTCACCGAAACCAATGGTGATTTTGTCGATGCCATTTTAAAAAGCGATCGAAAAATGTTGGTGTTTCCTTAATTCGCTTGCGAGACTTCTTGGGTATTCAGTTGGTGATCTAAATCAGGTCGTCGCCATGGATCAATGTGAGTCATCATTTTGATGACGCGATGGTTTTGCAAGACTTGCTTTTGGGCCAACACCGCTATGTCGTGTCCGGCTTCAACTGTGATGTCGGCATCTACTTCAATGTGCGCGTCCACCACAATCATGTCGCCCATTTTTCGTGTGTGCAGGTCGTGCACGCTGTGAACCCCAGGGGTTTGCATCAGCGTGTTGCGAATGGCAGTCACTTCAATTTCATCCACCGCGCGATCCATTAAATCATGCAAAGCATCCCACGCGAATTCCCATCCCATTTTGCAAACCATAAAGCCCACAATGGCAGCGGCAATGGGGTCCAAAATGGGATAACCCGCCAAATTGCCGATGATGCCCAAACCCACCACCAAGGATGACGCCGCATCAGATCTGGCATGCCATGCATTGGCAACCAACATGCTGGACTTGACGCGTTTGGCTACTTTCAGCATGTAGCGAAACAAAGACTCTTTGGCTATCAACGCTGCAGCTGCAACCCATAGGGCAAGCACATGCACTTTTTGCACCGTCTCAGGTGCAGATAACTTTTCGTAAGCTGACCACAACATGCCAACACCCACACCTAAAAGCAACAATCCCAAAACCAGGGATGCAGCTGTTTCAAACCGTTGATGTCCGTAGGGGTGATCTTCGTCTGCATCCTTTTTTGCATGGTGACCTGCAAACAGCACAACAAAATCTGCCACCAAATCAGACAAGGTATGTACACCATCTGCAATCAGCGCTTGCGATTTGGCCACAATACCCACTGCTATTTGCAGCGCCGATAAAAACACATTCACCCAAACGCTGACCCAGGTGCTGCGCGATGCTGCTGCTGCCCGTTCTTCTGCCGTAAACCCAGCATCGTCCGGGTCAATGATTGGGTTGGAGTTGACTGGTTGATCAGTTTTGTGTGCCATATTGTTATCAATCATAGCAGTGCGCAGCCAGATGGATGAGACAGCGGGCATAATTGAATCCCATGCAGCCACGACTGGACACTTCTTCTTTATTTTCTGCCAATGGCTTGGTCAAGCGCTATGGTCATAACACGGTGGTTGATGACTTGTCTTTTGCCATTGCACCAGGCGAATGCTTGGGGGTAATTGGCCCCAACGGTGCGGGCAAAACCACCACCATTCGCATGTGTTTAGGGCTCACCGCGCCTGATGCAGGCAGTATCACTGCTTTCAATATGCCCATGCCGCTTGATGCTTTGTCTATCAAAGCTTTAATGGGGGTGGTTAGCCAAAACGATACTTTAGACCCTGATTTCACTTGTTCTGAAAACTTGTTGGTTTATGGCCGCTATTTTGGGATGAGGTCAGCCGACATTCGGGCGCGCATTCCGCAATTGCTTGAATTTGCTTCTTTGGCCAGTAAAGCTGACAGCAAGCCAGGTGAATTGTCAGGTGGTATGAAGCGCCGTTTGAGCTTGGCACGCGCTTTGGTGAACGACCCTAAATTATTGTTGTTGGATGAGCCCACTACAGGTCTTGACCCCCAAGCGCGGCACTTGATGTGGGAGCGATTGCAGTTGCTTTTGCAGCAGGGTAAATCCATTTTGCTCACCACCCATTTCATGGACGAAGCAGAGCGACTGTGTTCGCGTCTATTGGTGTTGGACCATGGGAAGAAAATTGCCGAAGGCAAGCCGCGCGATTTGATTGCCCAGTACTTAGAGCCAGAAGTCATTGAAGTGTATGGCGCAGGCGCATTGGCTTTGCAACATGCGCCCATCGCCGCACTGGCCAAACGGGTAGAAATCAGTGGTGAAACCTTATTCTTCTACACCCAAAATGCCAAGCCCATGTTAGAGGCGCTGCAAGCTTACCCGCAATTGCGCACCTTGCACAGACCTGCCAATCTGGAAGACTTATTCCTGAAACTCACTGGCAGACAAATCAGGGAAGATGCATGAAACGATTGAACACCCCCCGGCTTACCCACTGCGTGTGGACGCTTTCCCCCTTGCAGGGGGCAACACCAGTGGCCCAGCAAAGCTGGTTCCACGGTGTTACTGGATTATTCACATTGGGCAAGGTGCATTGACATGTGGCAATTTCCTCAAGTCAGCATGCGATTTTGGCCTGTGTTTTTACGCAATTTATTGGTATGGCGCAAATTGGCGATTCCCAGTTTGGTGGGCAATATTGCCGAACCCTTGATGTGGTTGGTTGCGTTCGGCTATGGCATGGGTGCTTTGGTGGGCGAAGTCGCACCAACAGCTGGCGGTATCAAAGTGCCCTACATTTTGTTTTTAGCCAGTGGCAGCATTTGCATGAGCGCCATGCAAGCAGCATCGTTTGAGGCTTTGTATTCTGCGTTCTCACGCATGCACGTGCAAAAAACCTGGGATGGCATCATGAATGCCCCTGTGAATTTGGACAACATCTTGTTGGCCGAGATGTTGTGGGCGGCTTTCAAATCACTCTTTACCGTCACCGCCATCATGGGCGTGATGCTGGCGCTGGGCATCAGTCACAGCCCCAAATTGCTACTGGCATGGCCGATATTGTTGGGTGTGGGCATTACCTTCAGTTGCATTGCGTTGATATTCAACGCCTTGGCCAAGGGCTATGATTTTTTCACTTACTACTTCACTTTGTTTTTAACACCGATGATGTTTTTAAGCGGCATCTTTTTCCCACGAGATCAGCTGCCGGCGTTTGTTAAAAACATTTCAGATTGGTTGCCATTGACCAATGCCGTTGAGCTGGTGCGCCCCTTGTTCATGGACCAATGGCCTGCAAACCCGTGGTTGCACATCGCCGTTTTAGCCATCTATGCCGTGTTAGGTTTTTGGTTGGCGTTGGCGCTGACGCGTCGGCGGTTTAAGGCGTAGGCAGTAAGATTAAACACGTATGCTATATATTTAATAGCACTATAGGCAATAAATACGCTGGCTAGAGGCAAATTTCTTATATATTTTGCACTGCTTTAATCATGTCTGCGGCTTTTTCCGCGATCATGATGACTGGGGCATTGGTGTTGCCTGCGACGATGCGTGGCATGATGGAGGCGTCAACCACGCGCAAGCCATCGATGCCATGAACGCGCAATTCACTGTCCACCACATTCAAAGGGTTGGCATTGGGTCCATCTAATGGTCCCATGCGGCAAGTGCCGACAGGGTGGTAAATGGTGTCCGCTTTGAGGCGAATAAAGGCTTCAATCTCTGCATCTGTTTGGGCCGATGCCGAGATGGGCAGCTCTTGACCACGGTATCCTGTTAAGGCAGGCTGGTTCAAAATCTGCCGCATTTGTTTGAAGCCTTTGACCAAGCGTTGCACATCGTCTTTGTCAGCCAAAAAGTTGGGGTCTATCAAAGGCGCTGCCAGCGGGTTATTGCTGGCCAAGGTGAGCCGACCGCGACTTTTTGGACGCATCAAACACACATGGCAAGAATAGCCATGACCAAATGTGGTTTTGCGGCCGTGGTCAATCAATTTGCCCACCACAAAGTGCAATTGCAAATCGGGAGTGGGTTCAGCACTGCTGGTTTTGATGAAGCCACCGGCCTCTGCAAAGTTGGTGGTCAACATGCCACGCCTGTGATTCCGCCATTCAAAAATACCTTTGAGCATGCGCCATGCGCCTGCCAGCGAGAGACCAAAAGTGTCCTTTAACTGCGGCGCGTTGACGACTTGAACCACGTCGATGTGGTCGTGCAAATTTTCGCCAACGCCAGGTAAATCATGCACCAAATTGATGTTGTGTTTTTGCAATTGCGCAGCTGGACCGATGCCAGAGAGCATCAATATTTGGGGTGATTGCAAAGCCCCTGCAGACAAAACCACTTCGCGTTTGGCTTGCAGTTGTTGCATCACACCTTGTTGTTTGTATTCCACACCAACGGCGCGTTTGCCTTCTATCAACACCCGCGTCGTGTGTGCATCAGTGATAACGGTGAGGTTAGGGCGTGATAAATGGGGTGTCACATAGGCTTTGGCAGCGCTGTAGCGTTCACCATTTTTGTGGGTCACTTGGTACATGCCCACACCTTCTTGCTCTGGACCATTGAAGTCAGTGTTTTCAATGTAACCGGCTTCTATGGCGGCTTTCACAAATACCGGGCCAAATTTATTCGGACTACGCAAATCCATCACGTTCAGTGGCCCGTCTTTGCCGTGCAATGGGGCACTGTCAGCACCAAAGCGACGCTCGTTGTGTTCAGCTTTTTTGAAATAGGGCAACACACTGGCAAAGTCCCAACCCGGGTTGCCTTCTGCGGCCCAGTGGTCATAATCAGCTTTGTGGCCACGGGTGTAAATCATGGCGTTGATGGAGCTTGAGCCACCCATCACTTTGCCACGTGGCACATAGCCTTGACGACCATTCAGACCGGCCTGCGGTACCGTTTCGAAACCCCACATGGCAGCGCCTGTGCTGGCCATGACCGCCAAACCACCAGGACAATGAATCAGAACGCTTTTGTCAACCGGACCTGCCTCGATGAGTGCAACAGTGATCGCAGGGTCTTCAGATAATCGTGCCGCTAAAACACAACCTGCTGAACCGCCGCCAACGATGATGTAGTCGTATGCTGTCGCCATAACTTTAAGCCCCTAATTGAATGTCTCAAATTGTTCGATAGGCGTCATGTTAGCGAGCAAATGCCTTTGAAATTAAGGTGATCGCTCCAAATTAAGATGGGCGTTGTGATTGCGAAACTTTGATTTCACGCACCTCATCACGTAAATGGCTCACCAAATCATGCAATAAGCCAATTTCATGCAGCAAATCGCGCTCCAGCTGTTTCTCTTCGACTTCAATGAACAAGGCAGCCACTGTGGCGGTTACCACTGACAGCACAGACAGACCAAAAAAAACCACCACAATCGCAAAAGCACGTGACGCGTGTGTACTGGGCACAATATCGCCATACCCGACCGTCGCAGCCGTGGTGAACGCTAACCACAAGCCGTCAGAAAAAGTGACAGCGCGTGGTTCTAGTAGCCAAAACCCCAAACCACCCAGCAGCATTAAAAATACGCAAAGTAAAAATGCATAAAGCAAACCACGGCGTTGCAACAATCGGATTCTTTTGAGGTGGGTCTTTTTCATGCCAATACTTTAACTGCTTTCATCGCTTAAATATGTTAACTGCAATACCAACGACAATATTGGTATGACAGCTCAAAGTGAAAATAGTCATCATCCATTTCAATCACTTACACCCGATGTGGTGTTGGATGCTCTGGCCAGTGTGGGCTTGTATGGTGACGGACGATTGACGGCGCTAAGCTCTTATGAAAACCGTGTCTACTTGGTGCATTTAGAGCGCGGGCTGGATCGAGATGCACTAGCGCCCAGCTCGGTTGTCGTCAAGTTTTACCGACCCGGTCGCTGGAGCGATAAACAAATCGAAGAAGAACACGAGTTCAGCCATGAGCTGATGCAAGCTGAGATTCCTGTGGTGAGTCCATTGGCTTTGAATGGTCAACATTTGCACCACCATGCGGGTTTCTGTTTCAGCGTCAGCCCGCAGCGTGGTGGACGTGCACCGGAATTGGACGACTTTGAGGTGCTGGAATGGATTGGCCGTTTCTTAGCACGTATCCACACCGTGGGCGCTGCCAAGCCCTTTGTCCACAGACCCGCGCTGAACGTTCAAAGCTTTGGTTTAGCCAGTATGGAGTGGCTGCTCAGCCACGACATGGTGCCCTTGGATGTGCAAGCCCAGTGGCGAGAAAAATGTCAAACTGCTATAAATATAATAGCATCACAGGCATATTTTACGCTGGATACAGGTCAAAATTACCATGATGTTGCTATTATACGCTTGCATGGTGATTGTCATCCCGGCAATATTTTGTGGACGCCTACCGAAGCTGTCAACGGTGGCCCACACTTTGTGGATTTGGACGATGCACGAAGCGGACCCGCGGTGCAAGATTTGTGGATGTTATTGAGTGGAGACCGACGGCAGCGCACGACGCAATTGAGCGCACTGATTGACGGCTATGAGCAATTTCGGCCGTTTGATCGGCGTGAACTGGCGCTGATTGAGCCACTGCGCACCTTGCGCTTGATTCACTACTGTGCTTGGTTGGCACGCCGCTGGCAAGACCCCATTTTCCCTATTAACTTTCCTTGGTTTGGCAGCAGTGATTATTGGACGTCACAAATCCACATGTTGGATGAGCAAATTGAAGCGATGCAAGAAGAACCGTTGCTGGTTTAGTCGATGATTAAAAGCGATACATCAGTGATACGTTGCCGCTGATGCCGCCATTGCTGTCCACTAAGGGGCTTTGGCGAATGCTTTGGCCATAGTAACGGTATCGTGCACCCATCAAAAGAGTGACACTGGGCGTGATGTTGGTGACAGCAGACACGCCCAAATTCAAATTGGTGGCGCTGCCTGCTTGGTAAGCCGGGCGGCTGGCAGTGGCTTCGCTCTGGCTCACACCAAAATAATAGTTGGTCAATTTGGCATTGTTGAGTTGTGCGCTTAAGTAGGGTGAAAAGGTCCAATTGCCAATGGCGCTGTCAGTGCTGATGCGCCAGCCAACGCCTACCTCAGATCGCATGCCTTTGCTGTTGCCTGTGGCGTCCATACCCGTCTCAGCCCAAAACTGTCCTACAGGTGTGGTGTACTTGACCCCAACGCCTACCAACAAACTGGGGTCGCGTCGTGCCATGCCTGTGAAAATCGCACCATCTTTGGCTTTGTAGCCTTGCAACAGCAAATCAGCTCGCAAATTGACGGAGAAGACTTGATTCTCAGGATGGGTCACCATGAATTCAGCGCTGGTTCCGCGCAATGAAAAACGTGGGGTTTGAATGCGCACGGCAGGTATCACGGTAGATTTAAGACCAATACCTTTATAGCCTTCATCAGAAGGAATCACACCGAGCCCGACACCGTATTCGGTGTCAGAAATTTTTGTTTGTGCAAATAAAGCAAACGGCGTTGTCAAAAACGCACAAGCGATGCAAGTGCTTGCGATGCATTTTGATCTGAAAAGCTGAGACTTCATGAAAACTCCTTGGTGCACATCTGTTGGACAGTAGTCTTGTCAGTCAAGTCTAACATTCTTCGAGCAGGTGTTGACCTGCATCAAACACACAAGGTATTTGAGTTTCACAATGAACTCTATGAACGACACAAAAGTTCGGTCGATTTTTCAACATTAGCAAAGGAGTTTTGACTGCAAAACATGCCTATAGACAGGTGCAACGTAGTAGTAAAAAATTTTTTATTTTTATTTTTTTAGGAGAAATATGATGAAACATTTCCATCGTTTAGTTCTTATAGCCACAGCATTGTGGGCCTTGTCACCACTGGCTATGGCGCAACAAAATTGCGCAGCAACCTACAACAGCAATTTGGGTGTGTGCCGTAGCGAACACCAACCGCAATGCACAGCTGCCACCAACTACGCAAATAAATATTGCGCAGGAAGGTCAGTTGAAGATCGCCGCAAATGCCGTGAATACAGTGCAAAACGCGATCAGCGCTGCGCAGAAATGGGCAGTTGCCGTCGTCAAGCAAATGCTGCTTATCAAACTTGTCTGAGCCAGCAAAAGCGCAAACCTTAATCAGCGAGCAGCAGACCATGCACATTTGTGTATCTTGAATGAAGCAAAAAATTCATATTTTTAGTCATATTAGGAGTTTTTTATGTTGATATTTCAAAGTTTTCGACCTCTCAAACTGATTAGCGGTTTGGGGTTGGCACTCAGCATCGCTATGCTTGGTGCGTGCAGCAGTTCAGACCCCACGAAAGTGGAGGCCGACTTTCAGATCAATAGCGTTAAGGGATCTGTCTCTGGGCAAAATGTCACCATCGATTTAACTGCCAAAGAAGCCTGCACTGATCTGACCAACCTTGTCGCTGATGTGGAAGCTTATGGTGCCAGTGTCAGTCCAGACCCAAAAGTCGCACGTGACTACAGTCAGCCTGTTAAATTCACAGTGACAGCGCCAGATGGCACGCAAGTGGTTTACACGGTGACGGTTAAAGGTAACAGTTGCGGATACACACCGCCACCATCAACATCCAAAACATGTACGCCAGCCCCCATCGGCACCACAGGCTACAGCTTGGTATTTAAAGCGTGCGATGCCAATAACATTGCGACGTATTACGATAAAACCGAATGTGTGCGGGACAATAGCACAGGCTTAATCTGGCAAGGGCAAACCGCTGCTGGAACAGGGACTTTGCGTGACAATGACAAGCGCTACACCAACTTTGATAGCATCACTTCGCTTCAAAAATGGGACGGCATGACTTGGGTCGCACCAAGTCAAGATGATTTGGATGCTTCAACCAACTCGATTGGTTTCAAAAATGCGATCAACACCAGCACGCTGTGCGGCGGCAGTGATTGGCGTGTGCCTGCACTCAACGAATTGTCTTGTTTGGTCGTTGGTGATTCACCACCTTACATTGATTTGGTGTGGTTTCCAAATACCCTGGTAGACAAACAACCGTATTGGACATCTACTTCGGCCGAAGAAAATGCGCCTAGGGCCTACATGCCTTTTGTAATGTTGAATGACCCATACGCTTACTATATTTATTTGGGATATGGTTCATCGGATAAAGCCGACCGGAGTTCAATGTTTAGTCTACGCTTGGTACGTGGTAACGCAAGCAAAACTTGCATTTTGTCCACTTCTTAATTCGTACTTGGGTGCATTGTGGAAAGCTTAGCGCACTTTCCACAACACCACGCTCGCACAAACCCATTGAGCGAAGTACATCACACTGCCCATCGTATGCCACAGCATCAAGTTGTCCCTGGTCACTATACGAGGTGCTACACCGAAGGTGATGAGAAGAGCCAACAGCATCCCAAGTGCTATATATATAATAGCATCATAGGCAATAAATACAGTGGCTACAGGCTGATTTTTCATATATTTTTCAGAAATATCGACTGTGTCGGAGTTTGGACGATTTTGGAATCGAATCGCAAGCAGAAGAATTAGACCGCAAGCGACTGACACCCAAGTTTGCACTTCAAACAAACGCGCTACCATGTTGCCCGCCAATTGCTTGCTGGGTAAATGGCCAAAAAGCAAAGGCACCACAAAAAATCCCAGTGTGGTCAAACTGCCCCACCACAATGCGGCAGGGAATTTAAGCCATGCGCTCAGACGCATCAAACCAACAAGGCATTCACGCGTCGCACATAGGCGGCGGGGTCAGATGGCATGCCGCCTTCAGCCAACAAAGCTTGGTCAAACAAAATGTGTGCCAAATCATTGAAGTGCACAGAGCCATCTAATTTTTTGACCAGCGCATGCTCGGCGTTCACTTCCAGTACCGGCTTCACTTCGGGAGCGGCTTGACCGGCTTGCTTCAGCATGCGTGCCAATTGGGTGCTCATGCCGTGGTCTTGCACCACCAAACAAGCGGGAGAATCGACCAAGCGCGTGGTGACGCGCACATCTTCCACTTGGTCTTTCAAAGCTTCTTTGAGCTTGGCCAGCAAAGGCTTGAAAGTTTCGGCCGCTTCATCAGCGGCTTTTTTCTCAGCTTCGTCTTGCAACTTGCCTAAATCCACCGCACCTTTGGCCACACTTTGCAATGGGGTACCGTCAAAGTCGTGCAAATAATTCAGCGCCCACTCATCCACGCGGTCTGTCATCAACAGCACTTCGATGCCTTTCTTCTTGAAGACTTCCAATTGCGGGCTGTTTTTGGCCGCACTGGCATTGTCTGCGGTGATGTAGTAGATGGCTTCTTGGCCTTCTTTCATGCGGGCTTTGTAGTCAGCCAAACTCACCGAAGTGGCGTCTGTGGTGCTGGTGGCAAAGCGCAACAATTTGGCCAAACGATCTTTGTTGGTGAAGTCTTCTCCCAATCCTTCCTTCAAGACGGCGCCAAATTCGGCATAGAACTTGTCGTATTTGCCCACAGCTGTGGCTTGCTCGGCTTTTTCCTCTGCGGTGAGTACGTCAGTGACGCCGTCTTCAACTTTGGGAAGTGTGTTGTTCTTTGCCATGTCTTCCAACATACCCAGCACGCGCTTGGTACAGCCTTCGCGAATGGCTTTCACATCGCGACTTTCTTGCAGCAATTCGCGACTCACGTTCAATGGCAAATCGTTGGAATCGATCACGCCTTTCACAAAACGCATATACGTAGGCAAGAGCGCTTCGGCATCGTCCATGATGAACACGCGCTTCACATACAACTTCAAACCGGTTGCGCGCTCGCGGTTGTAAATGTCCATGGGCGCTTTGCTGGGTATGTACAAGAGCTGTGTGTACTCTTGATTGCCTTCGACGCGGTTGTGTGTGTAAGCCAGTGCATCGGTGTGGTCGTGGCTGATTTGTTTGTAAAACTCTTGGTACTGCTCAGCGGAAATGTCTTTTTTAGCGCGTGTCCACAAAGCACTGGCTTGGTTCACAGTTTCCCATTCGCCGGTTTTGACCATGCCACCGCCACTGGTGCCTTTGGATGGATCGTCTTTGTCCAGCGGTTCGCCTTCTTTCCACTCTTCTTTTTCCATCAAAATAGGCAAGCCAATGTGGTCAGAGTATTTGCTGATCAGGCTTTTGAGTTTCCAGGTGCTGGCATATTCCAAGGCATCGTCACGCAAATGCAAGATGACACTTGTGCCACGCTGTGGGCGCTCAATGTTTTCGATTTCAAAATCACCGGAACCGCCGCTGACCCAACGCACACCTTCTTTGGCTGGCAAACCCGCGCGGCGCGATTCCACCGTGATTTTGTCCGCCACGATGAAGCCCGAATAAAACCCAACACCAAACTGACCAATGAGCTGCGAATCTGCTTTTTGGTCGCCCGATAGTTTGGACACAAAATCTTTGGTGCCGCTTTTGGCAATCGTGCCCAAGTTGTCAATGGCTTCTTGCTGCGACAGGCCAATCCCGTTGTCGGTAATGGTGATCGTTTTCGCATCCTTATCAAAACTCACGCGCACATCCAAATTGGGTGCATCTTCATACAAAGCATTGTTGTTCAGTGCTTCAAAACGCAATTTGTCGCAGGCATCCGATGCGTTGGATACCAACTCGCGCATGAAAATTTCTTTGTTGGAATAAAGTGCATGGGTGACGAGATGCAGGAGTTGCGCCACTTCGGCTTGGAAGGAAAGGGTTTGTTTGGACATAGAACGTAGAATCGAGGAAATAAAATTGAATACGAAAAAGTGAGCGTATTTTAACTAGGGGCATGATTCTGAATTTCAAGAGACAAAAAACTAAAACTGCCACCGAATCGGCTACCTTACCCGAAGTGAATTTCAGTGATTGGGGCGATGTGCGCACCTTGCATTTAGGCACACCGTGGATACAAGGCAGCATGTTGATTGATGCCCCCTTTGACATCGAACTGGAATACGTGCAACGCATGATGGCGTGGTTGCTGTTTGTCGAGCTTGATACAGTGGCTCAGCGAAAAGCCATGCAATTGGGTTTGGGTGCTGCCACCTGTACCAAGTTTTGTTATAAAAAATTGCGCATGCACACCACTGCGATTGAAATCAATTCGCAGGTGGTGTCGGCCTGCCGCTTGTGGTTCAAATTGCCACCCGATGAGGCGCGTTTGCAAGTGGTGGTGGCGGACGCCGCTTTGGAAATCAAAAAACCAAAATGGCAGGGTCAAATTGATGCCTTGCAAGTGGATTTGTATGACCAAGAAGCTGCCGCTCCTGTTTTGGACAGCAGCGAATTTTATGCCGATTGCAAACAACTGTTGACCGATGATGGCATCATGACGGTAAATTTGTTTGGTCGATCATCCAGTTTTCAAAGCACGGTCGACAAAATAACGGGGGTATTTGGAGCCGATGCCGTTTGGGCATTCAAAGCCACCCGTGAGGGCAACACCATTGTGCTGGCACAAAGCACAGGCACACCAGTGAAACGCGAAGCACTACAAGCCCGTGCCATTGAGATTGAATCTAAATATGGATTGCCTGCTTCCAAATGGTTGCGAGTTTTCAAGTCAATAAAATGAAATAAAATTTCATGATGTGAAAAAACAAGGGTTTACCCGTAATTATTAAGCAGACATGTGCCATATCAAACGGCCATAATCAACTCATCAATTTTCTTGGAAGGTTAAGCATGTTGATTAAAAGTCAAAAAGATTTTTTTGCAGGTATCTTATTCACGGCTGTCGGTTTGGCATTCGCTATCGGCGCGGTCAGTTACGGCATGGGTGACGCGGCAAAAATGGGTCCCGGCTATTTCCCACGCATGATTGGCATATTGATGGCGGTTTTGGGTGCCTTCATTATTTTTGAATCATTGACCATCAAAACAGAGGATGGCGAAAAAATTGGCAAATGGGCTTGGAAACCTTTGTTTTTTATTCTTTCGGCCAATTTGGTTTTTGGTGCTCTGCTTGGGGGCTTGCCAAGTATTGGTTTCCCTGCTTTTGGTTTGATTGTTGGTATCTACGCGTTGACCTTCATTGCCAGTTTGGGCGGTGACGAATTTAATTTCAAAGGTGTTTTTGTATTGGCCACGATTTTGGCCATCATCAGCTATGCGGCATTTATATTGTTGCTGAAATTGCAGTTCCCAGTCTGGCCTGCATTCTTGACGAAGTAATGCACCAACACACTACGAACAGGGAAACAAAATGGATTTAATTAACAACCTTACACTTGGTTTTGGTGTCGCGTTCACGCAAGTTAACTTGATGTATGCCTTTATTGGCTGCTTATTGGGCACCTTGATTGGCGTCTTGCCAGGCATTGGACCATTGGCCACGATTGCGATGCTGTTGCCCGCCACTTATGCCCTACCACCCGTTTCAGCATTGATCATGTTGGCGGGTATTTATTATGGTGCGCAGTATGGTGGCTCAACCACCGCAGTGCTGGTGAATTTGCCCGGAGAATCGTCCTCGGTGGTAACCGTGATAGATGGTTACCAAATGGCGCGCAATGGCCGCGCAGGGCCTGCGTTGGCCGCAGCCGGCTTGGGTTCATTTTTTGCAGGTTGTGTGGGCACTTTGGTATTGGCCGCATTTGCTGTGCCATTGACCGAAGTGGCTTTCAAGTTTGGACCTGCTGAGTATTTTTCATTGATGATTTTGGGCTTGGTTGGTGCGGTGGTGCTGGCTTCAGGTTCATTGCTCAAAGCAGTGGGCATGATCTTGTTGGGTTTGTTGTTGGGCTTGATTGGCACCGACGTGAACTCTGGCGTGGCGCGCTACAGTTTTGATATTCCAGAACTAACCGATGGTATTGGCTTCATCGTGATTGCGATGGGCGTATTTGGTTATGGTGAAATCATCAGTAATTTGGGCAAGCACGAAAGTGAACGTGAAGTCTTTACAGCTGATGTGAAGGGCTTGATGCCAACTTTACAAGATTTCAAACGCATGACGCCCGCCGTGTTGCGCGGTACGGCGTTGGGTTCGATTTTGGGTATTTTGCCCGGCGGTGGCGCGGTGATGGCGGCTTTTGCTGCATACACCATTGAAAAGAAAACCAAACTCCAAGAAGGTGAAGTGCCATTTGGCAAAGGCAATATCCGAGGCGTTGCAGCCCCGGAAGCGGCTAACAATGCGGCCTCACAAACATCGTTTATTCCACTTTTGACTTTGGGTATTCCACCGAATGCGGTGATGGCCTTGATGGTCGGTGCGATGACGATTCACAACATTCAACCCGGTCCACAGGTGATGACCAGCAACCCTGAGCTCTTTTGGGGTTTGATTGCTTCCATGTGGATTGGCAATGCCATGCTGATCGTTTTGAATTTGCCGCTGATTGGGATTTGGATCAAATTGTTGAGCGTGCCTTATCGCTGGTTGTTCCCGGCGATTGTGCTGTTTTGTGCGATTGGTGTGTATTCCACCAACAACAACACCTTTGATATTTGGATGGTGGCGATATTTGGTTTCATTGGCTATGTGTTCATTAAACTCGGTATGGAGCCAGCGCCGCTGCTGTTGGGTTTCATTCTGGGCCCAATGATGGAAGAAAATTTGCGTCGCGCCTTGCTTTTGTCACGCGGAGATTGGAGTGTGTTTTTAACCCGCGGCTTGTCATTGAGTTTGTTATTGGTAGCAGTGGCGTTACTGGCTGTGGTGATGTTGCCTTCTATGAAGAAAAAACGCGAAGAGGCGTTTGTAGAAGATTGAGACCCTTGCCAAATTAACACAAAAGCGGCGTTCTTTGAATGCCGCTTTTTTTTATGCCATCAAAAATCGCTACCATTGGGCTATGAGTAATTTGAGTCAGCGTTTGCAAACCGTTCAACAAGTCGTTCAGCATCCACTGCGTGTGGCGCTGCACAATGAAATCCACGCCCGTCCGCCTGAGGCGCTCACTGCACCCATCGCCATCACCCACATCGTGATGTTGTGCAGTGAGGACGAGCGCAATCTCAGCCGTGCGCATGTGGCTAAGCTTTTACGAGACCACCATTTGCCGCAACTCGACGACCATGCCACACACATTCGCATGGACATTGCCGGTTTTAGATTGCGTTGGGAGCTGCATACCGAATTCGTCAATTACACGTTCATGCGCAATATTGACTTGGCAGAATTTCCCGAGGGAACACAACCTCTATTGCCAACGGCATTAGAAGTGGTGCCGCAAGCATGGCTAGCCGGGCTACCTGGACAAAATGTATCCAGCGCCCATTTGTGGGTGATGAAGCAACATGAATTCCAAATCAAACCGCAAAGCAATGCGTGGTGCAAAGCGATTTTGAATGAAGACACCTTGCTCGGCTCTAACGTGGCGGGAGGTTTTGCACAAGTGTTCACCGATTTTGCGATTCATGCCGATGGCTATTCGCGGGTGCTGGTGTTTGCAGGTGACATGACACAACGGCGCATTGGCCGTTTGGTTTTGCGATTGATTGAAATTGAAACCTACCGCATGTTGGCTTTGCTGGGCTTGCCTGTTGCACGTCAGTCTGCGCACGCTTTGATGCAGCAAGAAACGGAGTTGGTAGATTTGGCGCAGGCTATCCGCAGTTCAGGCAGTATGGGCAACCCAGACCAGCTCGACGATGCCAAACTGCTTGACCGACTGACTTTGTTAGCAGGTCAAGTTGAAAGTCAATACGCCGCCACACATTCGCGTTTTTCAGCCAGCACGGCATATTTCAAATTGGTGGACGACCGCATCAAAGAAATTGACGAATCGCGTTTACCGGGTCTGCAAACAATTCGTGAATTCATGGACCGGCGGCTCACACCTGCACGCAGCACCTGCGAGTGGGCAGCGAAGCGGCAAGACGCGCTGTCCACGCGAGTCTCGCGCATCAGTAATTTGCTCAGTACGCGGGTAGAAATTGAGCAGCAGCAAAGCAGTCAAGCGCTGCTGTCAACCATGAACTCGCGACAAGATTTGCAGCTTAAATTGCAGTCAACAGTCGAGGGTCTGTCTGTCGCGGCGATCACTTATTACATCGTGGGTCTGATTGGTTATGTGGCCAAAGGTGCGCAAAAAATGAATTGGCCTTTGAGCAGTGAAATGACGTCCGCCATCGCCGTCCCCTTTGTGGCGCTGTTGGTTTGGTGGTCATTAAAGCGCGTGCACCGAAAAATCAAAGGGCACAGATGAAAAGCAAAGTGCAATTTGTTTTGTCATATGGCTTAATTTTTTGTGCCGTTTTTGCAGGCGTGAAGTCCATGGCAGTCGAAGTTAAACCATTGCCAACGCCAATCAAAGTGCCAACTGCGAACCCTTGCCCGGATGCCGATGGTGTGCGTAAAGTGGATGGCAAATTTGAATGTTTGGTCATTCAAACCACGCTAGCCAAAGCTGGCACCACAGCTGAGAAAAAAAAGCAAATCAGTCCAACTAAGCAGCCAGATAAACCCAGCACCACGCTGTTAATTTATTTGCATGGCGATAGCAGCCGTGGCGGTTTGTATGACAGGCATTTCAAACACTTCACTACATTGGCCGACCAAAATACCGTTTTTGTTGGCATGATTCGACCTGGCTATGCCGATTCTTTTAAAAACGCATCCACTGGCAGCACCATGGGAGGTGGCGACAATTACACGGCACACAATGTGGATGCTGTGGCCAATGCCATACAAGCACTGAAAACCAAATACACCGCACGCCGGGTTGTGTTGGTGGGTTATTCAGGCGGTGCTGCAACTGCGGGTGTCATCTTAGGACGGCATCCAGAATTGCTTGATGATGCCGTGCTGATTGCATGCCCGTGCGATCTGAACGTTCGCCGCCAAGGCTGGGCCCAAAAAACCATACGGCGCAGCCTTTCGCCGCATGAAGTGGCAGACAAAGTTTTTAAAACAGCTCATGTCACAGCCATCACAGGCGCCAAAGACAACAACACCAAACCCGAACAGGTCACGGGTTATATTCAGACCTTGCAAACTCGCGGCGTGAAAGCACGTTATATTGAAGTGCCCAATGCAACGCACGAAACGGGTATTTTGGGAACAGCGCAGTTGCGACAATTGGTGCTGAGTCATTTGCAGCGCAAGTAACCTTGATTTACCTGAAAATATATGAGAAATATGGCTGTATGCGGCGTATTTATTGCCTATAGTGCTACTAAATATATAGCATTCACAGATATAGAAACATCTTTTTTATGAGTTCAAATCGATTCACCACCGGATTGCTGTTGGCCTTATTGGGTTCCATCGCTTTCAGTGGCAAAGCCATCATCGTTAAGTTGGCCTATCGATATGGTGTGGATGCGGTCACCTTGTTGATGTACCGCATGCTGTTTGCATTGCCATTTTTTGCCATCATGGCATGGTGGGCCAGTCGCGGTAAAGCGGCTTTGACCCAACACGATTGGTATGGCGTGCTGGGTTTGGGTTTCACGGGCTATTACTTGGCCAGCTATTTGGATTTTGCAGGTCTGGCGTACATCACAGCGTCATTAGAGCGATTGATTTTGTACATCAATCCCACCTTGGTGTTGATCATGGCGTGGTTGCTGTACAAAAAGCCCATCAGCGCACGCCAAATTGCCGCCATGGCATTGAGCTATGCAGGCATTTTGCTGGTGTTTGGGCACGAATTGGCGACGCAAGAATTTGTCATGGGTGCGGGCATCAACAAGACCATATGGGGTTCTTTTTTGGTATTTGCCAGTGCCATCAGCTATGCGGTTTATTTGGGCTACAGCGGTGAATTGGTGAAGCGTTTGGGTTCCTTGCGTTTGGTCGGTTTGGCCACCACGGTGGCCTGTGTGCTGTGCATTGTGCAGTTCATGTTGATGCGCCCAATGAGTGCCATGCAGGTTGCGCCTGAAGTCATTTGGTTGTCCGTGCTCAACGCCACGCTTTGCACCGCGTTGCCTGTGGTGGCGGTGATGATGGCGATAGAGCGCATTGGTGCACCCCTGGCAGCACAAACCGGAATGATTGGTCCGATGTCCACCATATTGATGGGCGTTTTCATATTGGGTGAGCCGCTGACCATCTGGGTGGTGATGGGCACGGTATTGGTATTAAGTGGCGTCTATTGGGTGTCGCGCGGGCGCGCGACCGCTTGATTTTTTAAGTTTATAGGGAGATTGATGTAATGGACTTTGGTATCAAAGGTAAATGGGCGCTGGTGTGTGGTGCCAGCAAAGGTTTGGGTTTGGGCTGTGCTTCGGCGCTGGCAGCAGAAGGCGTGAATGTGTTCATCGTTGCACGTGGGGCTGATGTTTTAATGCAAACTGCACAGCAATTGATGGTGCAATTTCCGCAAGTGACGGTATTGTCATTGGCTGCGGACATCACCACCGAGGCGGGTCGACACGCTGCTTTGACGGTTGCAGGTGGGCCTGGAAAAGACTTTGACATCGTTGTCACCAACGCAGGTGGTCCACCACCGGGTGACTTCAGAGACTGGCAACGCGACGATTGGGTCAAAGCCGTCGACGCCAACATGATCACACCCATTGAATTAATCAAAGCCACGGTTGATGGCATGGCAGCACGTGGTTTTGGGCGGATTGTGAACATCACCTCCAGCTCGGTCAAAGCGCCCATCGAAGCTCTGGGCTTAAGCAATGGCGCACGCAGTGGATTGACTGGCTTTGTCGCGGGCCTGGCGCGCACCAGCAAACTGGCCAGTAACAACGTCACCATCAACAATTTATTACCAGGCACCTACGACACCGACCGCATTGCCACCATGCTGCAAGGCGTGTCGCAAAAAACGGGGCAAGCTGTCAGTGCACTGCGTGAATCTCGTCAAAACACCATTCCGGCTCGCCGTTTTGGTCAACCCGCAGAATTTGGCGCAGCCTGTGCTTTCTTGTGTAGCCAACAAGCCAGCTACATCACAGGTCAAAATATACTGACCGATGGCGGTGCTTATGCAGGCACGTATTAAATCAATGTTTTTGCTTGTATAATCGACAGTCTGTGCGGCTGTAGCTCAGTTGGATAGAGTATCTGGCTACGAACCAGAGGGTCGTGGGTTCAATTCCTGCCAGCCGCACCACTATTTGGAACGCCTTTAGAGATGTGAATTTCTAAAGGCGTTTTCTTTTTGTACGTTTGGAAATACGTGCTTTCGAAATTTTATCGATTGTCAAATCGACTCAAATCCAAAATGCCTGTTTCCTGAGAATCCCAACGTCTGTAAGCTGTCATCATTGCATCGCTGCTTACCCAAAAATCAGGGTTGGTGCGACGAATGGCAAATCGATTGGCCATCTTGGTGTAATCTGCATTTGACTTAAGGTCTGCAATCATCTGCACCAGTTCAGGCAACTGTAATGCATTGGCGTGTAGTAACGCGTTGGGATATGCGCCGACAATTCCTGGCACCACCGTCAGGGTGTATTCGTTCGGAATCAAAGTTGCGCTTTCACTGAAAAGCGTGCTCACGTTGCTATGCGCAACATTGCGTAGCAAGCTGTAATAGCGAGCATCATGACCTCCATCTGCTTTTTGTGTGGTATCAATGCGCAGTATGGTGGCTTCCGGTAACCATTGCAAAGCAGCACCCCGCGCCATTGCAAGTTGGCTTAACAACTGGCGGACTTTTGAGTCGGGTTCGTTGCGGGTGTTAATCACGTGTCGTTTGTTCAAGACAGGCGCTAATCTTTGCTGCAGTAAAGTATACAAATGTTGCTGTGGATCCGAGCCTTGCGGGAATTGAATGCCACTTTCTGCATCGAACCGGTAAACGCCACCGAGCACGCGACCTTTAACTTCATCGCTTGCACCGAGGTACCATTCATCACGCAAACGCAGACGCTCTCTTTGTGGCAATAACATCAAAAAGTTTGCTTCACCTTCCATGCGTAAAAAATCCATGGCCAGACGTGTTTGCAATTGATGTGCGGTGTTGCCGTATACATCAAAACCAGCAACCAAGAGGTAAAAAATACGCTCCAGTGATGGATAGCCCAGTACCCATGCAGTTTTGGGCGTATCTCCTAACAAGCCTTGTTCCACTGTGGCGCTGTCAAAATGGCGAAAAATTGTCAATGCAGCATTTTGATTGTGTCCATCGCCATTCCAGATGAAGTTTTGGTTGATAGGTTTGCCATGAGAACCAAAAATACGTTCCATATGCTTGCTCTTGACCATTAGCAAACGGTCTTCATCTGCGGCCACTGAGCGCCAGTTCAACAAATTCGCATTGCTACCCTGGGCGGCTGGCATACGTAATACTTCTGCTTCACGTGCTACCAAGGATGCTGCGTCGTCATTGGCCCCCATTTTGGGATCTACAAAGAACACCCAGAAGTGATCCCGAATGACATTCAGTGCTGTTTGCCCACGGCACACTGGCCCTTTGATAAAGTTACTGACAAAATAACTCGCATCGTCCAATAAAAATTGGTATCGTGCATTCAGCGGCAAATTGGCAAACGTCTTGAATGGATTGGAGGCAATGTCACTGCTATAGCCTGGCATTTGCGGTATTGAATACGACGCATTCAAAAATGAATCGTGCCATCGTTCCATGCGCGCACGGCTAAGAACAAAGGGCATGTGGGTTTTTGCCAGCACAGTTTCCCGCTCCAATACCAATCTGTAATAAGGACGCTTCACCCCTGGATCATCAAAAGGTCTGCGGCTTGCTATTTGCTGAATAGCTTGACCAGGTTGTGTACGACTGCGCACCAGTCGGAAAATATGTGCTTGCTTGTCACCTTCAAACATCAATTTACCCAGAAACAGATGTTCATATAAATAGCGAGCCATCAGTTGTTCTTTGTTTGAATCCCCGTTTAAAAAAGTTTCCCATTGCGCCACCTGTTTGGAAATGGCGTTGAGCATAGCGGGCGCAGGGTCATCTGGGGCACCCGCTTCTAACCATCGGCGAATTTGCTCGCGATCATGGTTATTCAAACCAGGAAAGCCATAGGGCATACCGGCCAAGGGTTGTTGTTGTGCATGGTCGTCGTACTCTCCCAAATTGGGACAAGATTGGGCACGATTCAAATTAAAGTCAAAGTCTTTGTTCGATAAGACAGGTTGATTGGGCAATGGGTGGGTTTGTTTGAGTTCAATACTTTTCCAAAGCACACTTGCGGCTAAATTGTTCTCAGTTGTGGCAATACGTTCGTTCAAAACGGGATGGAAACCCAAGCCACGCCATTGCGATGCGAAGTCTGCATCGATACCCAGCCGAGTTAAGGGAGTCTCGTGCATGCGTAAGTCGCCATAAACGGTGGATTTACTCAATCCCCGCGCAATGCCATCCCAACTGCTCATTTTGAGTTGACAGGGCGCGTCATAGCAGCCATGACACACCACGCAGCGATTATCCAAAATTGGCTTGATGTGTTGCTGGTAACTGGGCACACCTTCCCTTGCAGCCACAGGCCGATCAAATCGTTCGATGTTGGCCTTGCCGAATCGAACTTCCTGCACATCAGACACCAAAGTGGCGCAGCCCAGTAAAAGAGTAATCAGTAACCCAAGAATTGAAAATCGCATCGGTTTTTATTTGAGTCTTAAAGTATGGTGCTTTCCGCATGCAGGATGAACTGCTATGCGACTAGCGTAGCGACACCGTTTGCGTTAAATATTCTAAGGTCAATGGCCGCGCAAATTGGATTCGGGGGTCGAACTCCATTTCGCATTGCAAACATAGTACGTTTTTAACGCTTGCCATTATTTCATTGCCTTTACTTCTCGCGCAAACACCTTCCAAAATTCCGCATTTTGAGTGGTGGCGAATTTGATGCGCATCAGGGTGGTGGGGCTTTTTTTAGTTTTTCCAATTTCTAATAAATTTCAACATTTAACAGATATTTAATGAGCTATTTCAAGAGCTTGGCAAATTCTCTCAGGATTCTTCGTAGTACGATCAAAACAAATGGCGGTCGCTGAAGAGTTTTGTTGGATGAATAAATATCAGCATCCTCACAGACAGAAACTAATTGAGGGTGTTTTATAGGAAAATTTATTGGCGTGACATCAAAATTTGCAGCAGGAGGAACCTTGAAAGTGTGGGTAGCGCTGTTATCAAAGCCAATATTTTTAATCAAATTATGGTTTGGAATGATGCTTAACCATTTATTTTTCATTACTGCAAAGTCCCACTGATAGTCCCACGTATCAACTTTTTGAAGGTGTATGGACTGAAAAGCAGCATTCCAATATCGAAATTCTGCATCGTTGTAGACAAAAGTTTTTAACCAACCTTGAGCTTTTAGCTTTGGCCATTCTTTAATGTTTACATCGTATGCTTTCCAAGCACGTTTCCATGTGGCCCAGCCCCATATATAGTGACCATAGCGTGAAAAATAATAATCCCCATCGCCTCTTATGTGGTTATCTTGATGGTTTGCGCCAGATATCATGGCGATGCGTTGATCATCTTTATAACGTTCTAGCAATTCATCACAATACTGAAAGAATGATTGGTCAGGTACGCAGTCGTCTTCCAAGATAATAGTGGCATCAACTTGTTCGAAAACCCAATTTATTCCAGAAGCGATGCGCATTTTGCAGCCTAAGTTGATATCTGAAAAATTGGTGATGACTTGGCAAGGCCAATCGATGTGCTTAACGATTTCGCGCGTAGCTGCAACTTTCTCTTTATCTGTTGGATGATTAGACCTTGGTCCATCAGCCACAATAAACAACTGCGGTGGTTGTGCTCGGCAAATTTCTGTAAAAACTTGGGCTGTTTTTTCAGGTCGATTAAATATAAAAAAGACGATGGGGTATTGCATATTGTTCAATTGTTCATGATTGATTTGTAATATGCGATCGTGTCCAACAAGCCATCTGTGAGTTTCGTCTTCGGCTCCCAATTTAAATTGTTTTTTGCCATGGAAATATCGGGCTTTCTGATTTGAGGATCGTCAGGAGGCTTAGGTAGGTATTTTAATTTTGATGAACTCGCCGTCAGTTTTATGATGATTTCTGCTAGCTCAAGAACCGAATACTCCTCAGGATTCCCAAAATTAATCGGACCGCATGTGTTGGCTTCGCTATTCATCATGCAAATCATGCCTTCGATTAAATCATCTATATAGCAAAAGCTTCTGGATTGATGTCCGGTGCCGTATATGGTGAGATCGTTGCCTTGCAAGGCTTGTTGAATGAAGTTGATTACAACTCTGCCATCTAAAGGATCCATCAACGGACCATACGTGTTGAAAATGCGCATCACTTTAATTTTTGCATGGTGTTTACGCTGGTAGTCAAAAAAGATACTTTCCGCACAGCGCTTGCCTTCGTCATAGCAACTGCGCTCACCTATAGGATTAACATTTCCCCAATAATTTTCAGGCTGTGGATGTGTTATAGGATCGCCATATACTTCACTCGTTGATGCTTGCAATATCGTTGCGTTGCATTTTGTAGCAAGGTCTAGCATGTTTAATGCGCCTAGCACACAAGTTTTGGTGGTATGAAGGGGGTCTTTTTGATAGCGCTCAGGGCTTGCTGGGCAAGCTAAATTGTAGATTTGATCAACATCCAGGTTTATAGGCCGTATCACGTCATGTTCAATGAGCGTAAAGTTTTGACGCTGTTTAAAGTTCTCAATATTGGTAGGATTAGAACTGACGAAATTATCTAGGCATATGACTTCATGATCTTCGTTTAAAAGTCTTTTGCAAAGGTGTACGCCTAAAAAACCAGCACCACCAGTTACCAAAATTTTTAGTTTTTTCATTTCATTTAAGATAAAAGATGTGCAGCACCAAAGCGGTGTTTCTTAGCTATTGTGTTTATTTGATATTAACCAACCGAATCAACTTCTTTTTTAAACACCTTCCAAAATTCCGCATTTTGCGTGGTGGCGAAGTTGATGCGCATCAGGGTGCTGGGTTGGCGGCTGGCGTGGAACAGGGCGCCGGGGGCGAGTAGGTAGCCGTGGTCTAGCATGCGTTGCGCCAGCTGATCGGTATCTACGCCGGTGTCTACCCAGCCAAACAAGCCTGCCGGTTCTGACGCAAACGTGCAGCCGTGTGCAAGTGCTAACTTGATGGCTCTACCACGTGCAGCGGCGAGTTGGCTGCGTATGCTGGTGGCATGGCGGCGCAGTTGGCCTTGGTCAATGCAGTGGCTGATGGCTTTTTCTAAGAGTGCAGGTGTGGTCAAGGTGGCCAACAGTTTGGTATCTAGAAGTTGTTCAATGAGATGTTCTGGCGCAGCGATGTAACCCACACGCCAATTGGGCGCAAGAATTTTGGCAAATCCGCTGACATAAATGGTGCGTTGCAAGCCGTCTAAGGCACACAGCCGTGTGGCGTGTTCGGGGGCGATGTGGCTGTAGCTGTCGTCCTCCATGATGTAAAAATGGTGTTCGTTCGCTAACTGCAACATGCGGTGTGCACTGTGCGGTGACAGCATAAACCCCGTTGGGTTGTGCAA
The DNA here is from genome assembly GCA_937863225.1 of uncultured Polaromonas sp. Classification (GTDB taxonomy): domain Bacteria; phylum Pseudomonadota; class Gammaproteobacteria; order Burkholderiales; family Burkholderiaceae_C; genus Aalborgiella. Next base: position 12,924 of record CALMEI010000068.1, on the reverse strand, counting down.
CACGCTGACACTGACCATGAGCTTGGGTTGGTACACCTCACAATAGCGTTTCATGGTGTCTAAATCGGGTCCATCCTCGCGTCTGGGCACAGGCAAAATGCGCATACCCAGTGCTTGCAAACGTGCAAATTCAACCGCCCAACCCGGCTCTTCCACCATCACATAATCGCCCGCGGTGAGCAAAGTGCGGCTGACCACATCCAGTCCATGGGTAGCACCCACGGTGCTGATGATTTGGCTGGGTGTTGCGTTGATGTTCATCTGCGCCAATTTGTTTGACAACGACTGCCTCAAATTAGCGTCACCCATGGGGTCGCCATACTCCAACGAAAACTGCTTCAACGCTGCAGGGGCGGTGACTTTACGTACCGCAGCAGCCAAAAATGGGGTGTCCAACCATTCGCTGGGAAACACCCCCATGCCAGGCTGCGGCTTGGGTCCCGCTTGGCGAAACATACCGCGAATCAACATTGCAGCGTTGACGGGGTGGGGCAGTGGGGTGCTATTTTCGGCTGGTATTTTTGACGCAATTAAGCCATTATTTACTATATTATTTGTAGCTTTATAGGCAATAAAATCGCTGGCTACAGGCATTTTTGATGCTGAAAAATGGGTAAGCTCTCGGACATAAAAGCCGCGATTTTTCCGCGCCTCTACCAGCCCTTGGGCCAACAATTGGTCATACGCTGCGACCACGGTGGACGGGCTGACCCCTTGTTGTTGCGCACACTGCCGCACCGATGGCAAGCGCGCACCCGACGACAACAGGCGACTTTTGATGCGTTGTGCAAATCGTTCGCAAAGCTGTTCTGCGAGTGTCATAGCGCTGTTTTTAGTGAGACTCATGCGTGTAAAAGGCGATAAAAAGTCGATGCCAATGGGTTCAATGTTTGAAGGTGTGTTGATAAAGCGAGCAATACAGTTTGTGTAACTGCGTGCCATAACTGTATTGATAGTGTAATGATTTTATGCGTAAACTGGCTATATGAAAACAGCAAGTCCATCGTCTGAACAAGTTAAAACCGGTATGTGGCTGGGATTTGTGGGCGTGGTGATTTTCGCAGCAACGCTGCCCATGACCAAACTTGCGGTGGGTACAGCCGACACACCACAGCTTTCGCCTTGGTTTGTCACGTTTGGGCGAGCCGTGGTGGCGGGTGTGTTGTCTATCATTTATTTGGCATGGGTCTTCTGGCGCAGTCAAAGACTTGTACAAGCTGTAACATCAATAACATCAATAACATCAATAACATCAATAACATCAATAACATCAATAACATCGAAAAGTGAAAGTACAGCGCTACGTTGGAAACTACCCAGCGCGAAAGAATGGCAATTGCTGGCATTCACAGCCTGTGGTGTCGTGGTGGGATTTCCATTGTTTTTATCTCTGGCGTTGCTCTATGTGCCCAGCACACATGGCGCTGTGGTGACGGGCTTATTGCCGCTGACCACCGCTGTCATCGCAGCCCTGTGGTTTAAACAAAAACCAACTTTAGGGTTTTGGCTTTGCGCGGTGTTAGGCACACTTTTGGTATTGGGTTTTATGTTGATGCGCAGCCAAAATGGGCAAGGTCAGTGGCAGTTGCAAGTGGCAGACGTCTATTTGGTGTTGGCCATGCTGTCGGCGTCGTTTGGTTACATCGGTGGTGCACGATTAACGCCATCATTGGGTGCGCAGCGCGTGATTTGCTGGGTGTTGGTGTTGTCGCTGCCCGTTACCATTGCGGTGGCTTGGATCAATCTGCCCATGAATGTGGCCTTGATTCGCATCACCAGTTGGTTGGCATTTGGGTATGTCGCGGTATTCTCGATGTGGATTGGTTTTTTTGCATGGTACCGCGGCTTAGCCTTGGGTGGCGCAGTGCGAGTGAGTCAAGTGCAGTTGGTGCAACCCTTTTTAAGCTTGTTCATGGCGGTGCCCATATTGGGTGAAAAATTAGATGCAATGACCCTCGTTTTTGCACTGGCAGTCATCGCCACCGTATTTGTAGGCAAAAATATGTCGGTTGGAGCAACCAAATGACCACTGACCAACTCATCGCCCTCGCCATCTTCGCTGCTGTGTCTTCTGTCACACCGGGTCCAAATAATTTGATGTTGTTGGCATCTGGGGTGAACCACGGGGTGCGTCGCTCCTTGCCGCATTTGGCGGGGGTGACCTTGGGATTTGTATTTTTATTTTTATGCTTAGGGTTTGGTTTGCAACGTGTGTTTGTGCTTTACCCGCAACTGGAAGTGGTATTGCGCTATGTGGGGGCAGCCTACCTGGTGTGGTTGGCATGGAAGCTGGCGCATTCTGCGCCACCCATAGCAACAACAGCATCGGCCAACACTGACTTAGCAAAGCAACAAGGCACGGCCACTTCTAAACCGATGTCGTTTGCATCTGCAGTGGCGTTTCAGTGGGTGAACCCCAAGGCCATCATGATGGCGATTGGTGCAATTTCTACCTACGTGCCCAGTGGCGCTGGGGCATGGGGAATGTTGCTGGTGGGTTTGGTGTTTGGGGTGATCAATGCACCCATGGTGACGTGCTGGTTACTTTTTGGCAGCAGCATGCGGCAGTTTTTGCAAGACCCACAAAAGCGCCAATGGTTTAACTGGATCATGGCGGCTTTGTTGCTTGCAACTTTGTACCCCGTGTTTGCGCCACTCTTACTCCGTCACAGCTAAAATGGCGGCATTCAAAGATTGATGAAGAATAATTGAGGAAACTATCATGAGCACACAATGGACACAAGCCAAACGCGCCGAAAAAATGAACCCATCGGTGATTCGTGAAATTTTGAAGGTTACCGAAAAACCGGGCATCATCAGTTTTGCGGGGGGCTTGCCATCGCCCTTGACCTTTCCCATTCCCGAATTTGCAGCCGCGTGCGCCAAAGTGTTGAACGAGGATGGCAAATCCGCCTTGCAATACGCCGCCAGTGAAGGCTTTGGACCTTTGCGTGAACAGGTGGCCGCCAGTTTGCCGTGGCAGGTCGATCCCAATCAGGTGTTGATCACCACCGGTTCGCAACAGGGATTGGACTTGCTTGCCAAAATTTTGATAGATGCAGACAGCCCCATCGTGGTGGAAACACCCACCTATTTGGGCGCACTGCAAGCCTTTACACCGATGGAGCCCAAGGTGGTGTCTGTTACAAGCGACGACGAAGGCATTGACATCGCAGACCTGAAGGCCAAAGGCAAAGGCGCGCGGTTTTTGTATGTGTTGCCCAATTTTCAAAACCCCACAGGCCGCACCATGACAGAAGCGCGCCGCGCTGCTTTGAGCGCGGCTTGCATTGAGATCGGATTGCCCATTGTGGAAGACAACCCCTATGGTGAACTGTGGTTTGACCAAGCACCCCCACTGCCGTTGACCGCGCGCAACCCTGATGGCTGCGTCTATTTGGGTTCATTCAGTAAAGTGCTGGCACCCGGTTTGCGCCTGGGGTTCATGGTCTTGCCAAAGTCGCTGTTTCCTAAAATCTTGCAGGCCAAACAAGCAGCCGATTTGCACACCCCCAGTTTCAATCAGCGCGTCGCATCCGAAGTTTTGAAGGGTAACTTTTTAGACCGCCATGTGCCCATGATTCGCAAGCTGTACAAATCGCAACGCGATGCCATGCTGACCGCATTGGCACGTGAAATGCCAGTGACACCCGGCAATGCAGAGGCCAGCGTGACTTGGAACACGCCCGACGGCGGCATGTTCTTGTGGGTGCGCTTGCCAGCGGGCATGAACGCGGTGGAATTGTTACCCAAAGCGGTGGATAAAAATGTGGCCTTTGTGCCAGGCTCGCCTTTCTATGCCGACCAAGCCGACAGCCGTACGCTGCGTTTGAGCTTTGTCACCGCATCGGTAGACCAAATCAACATCGGCATGAAAGCGCTGGGCGATGCCATCAAAGATGACATGCATTCTGGGCAGGATTTGAAAAACTTGGCTAACTTGGCTAAGGCCGCATGACCCTGATAGCACGGTCCAACCGCGAAGCGCGTGCTTTTACAAGTTCGGATTTTGCAAGTTCAGATTTTGCAAGCTCAGATACAGCCTCTGCGGATCAGGTTTTGAAATCTCAAATTGACCATATCGTGGTTGTGGCTCAATGCCTAGAGCAAGGCATTGCATGGTGTGAAGCCACCTTGGGCATCACACCCCATGAAGGTGGCGAGCACAAACAGTTTGGCACACACAATTGCTTGTTCAAAATTGCCACGCCGGCGTTTCCCTTAGCCTATTTTGAAATCATTGCCATTAACAGCAATGCTACAAATAATATAGCACTTCAGGCAATAAATACGCCGTCTACAGGCCAAAAACGTATAAATTCTGCACGCTGGTTTGACATGGACGATGCCGCGCTGCAAAAAGCCGTGGCGAAAGAGCCGCGCTTGGTGCACTTTGTGGCGCAATCAGCCGATATTCAAGCCGCAAAGAGTGCCTTGAAGCTGCAAGGCATAGACCGCGGCCCAGCGGTAGAAGCCAGTCGCCACACCCGCAAAGGTCGATTGGAATGGAAAATTACCGTGCGGGACGATGGACAACGCTTGTTTAACGGTGCTTTGCCGAGTTTGATTCAATGGGGGAAAGCAACCGATGCTGAGCCCTTACGCCTACACCCGCGCAACACCTTGCCACGCTCTGGCGTGTCGCTGCAAAGCATCGCTGTCACATCACCCAACGCGGATAAATTGCAAGCAGCTTATGCGGCGATTGGTTTAACTGGTGTTACGTTGTTGAATGGAGAGGCTAATCTGGCGATTACTTTGCGTACACCTAAAGGAGAGGTGGTTTTGCAAAGCGGTGGTATTTGAAATGGTTTTAACCTACCCCTGCCAAACACCATATCCCTTGGCTTGCAAAGCAAGCGCTAATTCAATTTCCATCGCTTGTGCTTCTTTGTAAGGCATAGGGTTAAAACGTTCATAAAGCTGTGGCAGCAACTGCACACCATAGTCGGTGACAAAGCGGTTGGCCTGAATACCGGCTTTGTGTTTATCAAAACGCACATCAGGGTCTAGACCTGTCATGCCGACATAGACAAAGGGTTGGCCCATGACATAGTTGGGGTTGCAGCGACGAAATTTGACGCTGTTCCAAACACGATCGTCTAGGGCTACAACATAGACGTGGTAGTGGTGACTTTTGGGGAATTTCATTTGGGGCGTCTCAATTTGTACGCATCACAAGCGCTGGCGCTAATACGAGCACTTGAGCCAGCATCAACGCTTGGTGTTTGATACCAACGTGCTCAGCGGTAATTGCGTTATTTCTTGCAACAGCAAAGCCAATTGTTTGCCAGCAGCATCGACCAAAGCTTGACCTTTTTCAGCGGTTGCATTGGCCGCGTTGCCTGCTGCACCATAGGGGTTGATGTCTTGCATTTGCCAGCCAAACTTGGCGCTTTTGCCATTTCCCAAAATTGGGAAATGAATAGAGCGTGCATGGCTGCTTGAGCTGAAATCTTGTGCTTTGTCCATCTGCACCAATTCTGGCTTGAGTGCCAACATCATGGATGTTTCGACATCACCTGCGTGCACCCCAAAACGCAATTCGTGCTTTGAGAAAGCGCTTTCAGCGTCGCCCAACGGCAGGTTGTACCAGCTGCTGCTAAAGACCATGATGTTTTGATGCGCACGCAACTCGCGCGCCACAATGTCCATCACCGCTACATTGCCACCGTGGCTGTTAAATAGCAGCAGCTTTTTCACACCTGTTCGTGCCACCTGCGCACCCATGTTGACCCATTGGTGAATGATGTCTGCAGGTGAAAGCGATTGCGTACCCGCAAATTGCAAGTGCTCTGAACTGAGTCCAACTTTTTGGGTGGGTAAAAATAAGACTGATGAAGTTTTGGGAAGGTGCGGCAGGCAAGCATGCACAATACCTTCAACCAAATCGACATCCACAGACAAAGGCAAATGCGGCCCGTGCTGCTCGGTGGCCGCTACAGGCAGCACCACAACCACATCACTTGCATTGGCGGCGATGTGTTGCGATAGTTCATTGGGTTTGAGCTCGTCCCAATATCTGCTAGAGAATGTCATGCTCTTATCTTAGTATGAATTCATGGCCTTTGCGACGATTGATGCTGTGCTTGTCGCTGGCCATGTTGTCGATTTGGTTTGGCAATGGGCGCTGGAAATTTGGGCATCAAATGCCGCAGTGCTTCCGGTCTGGCGCGAGCACCGCTGGCCAAATAATCGAGGAGCAAAGCTTGCGTCACCTGATGTTCGTCTAGTTTGCGCTGATGTGTTAAGTAGTCATGCAGTGCATTGACCAATTGTTCGGGTGTGATGGCGTTGGTGCGACCGCTGATTTGAGGGGCTTGTTCCCACAACCAATCGCTGAATGTCATGAAAGCACTGAATGGCGAGACCGCCTGCATCAACATGGGCATGGTGGCGTTGAAACGGCCTGAGTTGGCAACCAAATCCCAATAGCGAGCCATGTGGGCAAAGCGTGTCATGTCTGCCTCATTCACTGCCGCGGTCTGTCGCACTTGGTAGGGTGGCAGTGGGTCATACACCATGCCGTGTGCTTCGGTGTGCTTGGCAATGGGTGTGCCGCGCAAGCGTTTCAATATGCCGAGCTGAATCTCATGTGGCTCTAACGCATACAGTTTGTCAAAGCCATCGGCAAAGCTTTGCATGCTCTCGCCAGGTAAACCAAATATCAAATCGGTGTGCAAATGCGCGTTGGATACGTTCAACAACCATTTCAGATTGGTGATGGTTTTGTCATTGTCTTGCTTGCGAGAAATGCGCTTTTGCACATCGACGTTAAAGGTTTGAATGCCCACTTCAAATTGCAATGATCCGGGTGGGAATTTGGCAATCATTTCCTTCAGTCGGTCTGGCAAATGGTCTGGAATGACTTCAAAATGCAAAAACAAATCGTCCGTCATGCGGTCCAAAAAGAACTTCATGATGCGCACCGATGCATCGATTTTTAAATTGAAAGTGCGGTCTACAAATTTGAAATTGCGTGCGCCGCGCTGGTACAAAACATCGAGTTCCTTCAGGAACAAATCCAAATCAAACGCCCAAGCGGTTTTGTCAAGCGAGCTGATACAAAACTCGCATTTGAACGGGCAACCACGGGATGCTTCCACATACAACAAGCGGTGTGCTAAATCTTCATCGGTGTAGTAGGCGTATGGAAGTTGGATGTCATCGAGTGGTGGTTGCTCGCCCGCCAACACTTTCATCAAAGGCTTGGGGCCATGCAATATGGCGTGGCACAGTTTGGGAAAGCTGATGTCACCCCAGCCGGTGATGATGAAATCACTTTGTTGTGCAATGTCTTGTTCCATCACTTCGTGACTGACCTCGGGGCCACCCAACACAATGGTGATGTCGGGGCGCAATTGTTTCAGCAGCTTGACCAGTTCACAGGTTTGCACGGTGTTCCAAATGTAAACACCAAAACCAATGATGCGCGGGTTCATGGCAATCAACTCGTTCGCCCATTCTTGTGGGCTTTTGCGGTTGATCATGTATTCGCAAATGCGCGTTTGCGGCTGTAAATCGCCCATATTGGCGAACAGATAACGCAAGCCCAATGACGCGTGAATGTACTTGGCGTTGAGTGTGCACAGCACAATGGTGCTGTTGGTTTGTATGGTAGATGGAGGGTTGATGTTGTCGAAATTCGCCATGCCGCTATTATGCGCATGGCGCTTGTGTTAATTTTTTGCGCGAACCACTTTATCGCTTTGTAAGCCAATGATCCAGCGCCCATTTGCCACAACCATAAATAGCCAGTAAAGCGAGCAGTACACCCCAAGTGATGTGCTGCTGCAACGCAGCAGGCGCGATTTCAGTCAGACTGATAACGGCAATCGCGTTCACAACAAATAAACCCAATGCGGCAAAGCGACCCATAAAACCCATAACCAACAGCACAGGCAGTACCAGTTCACCCGCTGTGCCCAGTAGCGCGGCCAATTCCGGCGATAAGTAGGGGACTTTGTATTCGTCGGTAAACAGTGACACGGTGATTTCCCAATCCCGAATTTTGGTGAGGCCCGACATGAAAAATACGTGTGCCACATAAAGACGTGCCAACAATGCAGCCAATGGCTGTGCCAAATCTAATGTTTGTGTCACGCTGTTCCAAACAGCCAGCCCGCGCTTGATGAAGGTGTTTTCCATTTTTTCTTCCTAAGAGTTGAATGAGTTATGAGATGGATTCGGCTGAAAGAATTTTGGCACCCACCAGCAGGCCAGATTGTGCTGATTGCGTGAGCCACGTGTTGAAATCAAATGCGGGGGTTGAATCAACCGTTTCGATGGCATCCAATGATTGCGCCAAAGACGAACCGCTCAATATATTCTGAATAAATACAGCATCTGCAGCTGAGCAAGTCACCACACAGGGGCGATATCCTTGTCTCCAAATGATTGCTGACTCTGGGCTGTGTGCGCGCATCTTGGTTTGTATGTCATCAAAACTGGGGCTGTCATAGACATGTGCCATCACAATGCTGGCCGCTGGAAATAGGCTGGTCAGAATTTGAGTGCCGGGTGCCAATTGCAAAGTAATCGCATCCGGGACATGTGTGGTCAATAGCACCAAACTGCTGACATCCAGTTCAGTATCGGCTGCGGCTGCTGCCTGGTGCAAGGCCCATTCAATGCGTGCGACATCTGGTAAATACGGTTCTGGGTCTAACTCTGCAATGCTGCTGATGAGTTGTGCCAATCCGTCACCCCATTGCGCAGCATCACCAAAAGTGGGTGGAAATTGCTGCCATAAATCACGCGCCAACAAACCAAACGCTTCGCCACCAACCAATTGCTCAATCACTGGATAGGCAGCTTGCAAGTTGCGCAAGGCGGTCACTTGCGCATTGGCGTGGTAGACCTGCAGACCTCGTTCTTGGTATTTTATAAGGTCTTTTGTGGCTGTAGCCGGCGTATTTATTGCGTAATTAGCTATTAAATTAATAGCGTTAGGGTCTTTTTCTAGAGAACTACTGAACAATGTTTGCAAGAACGCTTGTTGTTGTGCGGCCAGCTTGTTCATCAAATTGCTGCCTCTGACGTGTTGCAATGGTTGCTAATTTGGCTGGCATGTTTGGCTTCATCCAGCAACACATCCAAAGCGGGAATATCGGTGTCCCACTCTATCAAAGTGGGCACTGCACCAAACAGCGTTATGGCGTGTTGGTACAAATCCCAAACTGCTGCTTTGACGCGGCTACCGTGATCGTCCACCACGATGTCACCACAATCAATGTGTCCCGCCAAATGAATTTCAGCGACTGAGGATGGTTGTATCTGCTTCAACCAATCAATGCATTGTTGTACGGGGTCAGCACAGCGGTGTTGGATTTGGTCGTTCAGTGCATTGACGTAAATGTTGTTCACATCTATCAACAGCTTGCAGCTGGTGCGTAATGCGAGTTGATTCAAAAAATCGGTTTCTGGCATGTCACTGTCTGCAAAATTGATGTAGGCGGAGAGGTTTTCAATCGCGATGCTTCGTTTTAACCGGTCTTGTACGCGCATCACATTCACACACATCACATCCAAGGCTTCTTGATTAAACGGAATGGGTAACAAATCTGCACCATGTACATTGACCATTTGGCCTTGTCTCTGAATGCTGCCGCGCGCAAAGCAAGCGTGATCACTCACTCGTACAGGATTAACTTTTGCAACCAACTGTGCCAGTTGGTTCAAATGCCATTCGTCAATGCCAGATGCTGAACCTAATGCCAAGCCGACACCATGCAAGCTGATGGGGTAATGCGAACGACCTTGCATCAGCACTGCTAAAGGCGCGCCTCCATCGCCGAAAAAATTTTCGGAATGAACTTCTAAAAAATCAAGTGTTGGTAATCGTTCTATCAACTCTTGGTAATGTGGGTACCGCCAACCGATACCTGTATTGCTAGGCGTTGTCATGCTGGCGGATTGACTGACTATTTATTTAATTGAAACTGTTGTGAACGTTTCAAAGGGATGGTTTAGCTTTTCATGCCTTTTTTGGCTTCTTCCATGCTCATGCCCTTCATCGTGGCGCATGTGCCTTTGGCAACGTATTTCCATTCGCCTTTGTCCATGTCAACCTTGGCTTGTCCTGCACAAGAATGTGTGCCAGCCAAGTTAGCGCAGTCATTTTGACCTGCTTTGGCTACACCAAAGCATTTTTCTTTCTCAACTTTGGGCGCAGCAGTTTGTCCCATGGCTGAAGTAGATAGCAGCATGGTCGAGAGCAATGCGGTAGCAGCAGATGCGATAAGTGCACGTTGGTTCATGAATATCTCCTAAAATTAATGAAAATAAAAAACTATCACATAAACTACTGGTTAATCCAGTAGCAATCGGTGCAAAATGGTCAATGTCTTTGTTCCGATTGACGAATAGTCAGTTGCTTTTAAAAATTCTTACAGACTATCTCAACTTTTTAATTCATTGCAAATTTAAGCACAAGCATGCCTATCGAACTTCAGTTGAATCAGCATCGCGATTATCTATTGCGATTTGCACGCTTGCAACTTCGCAATGATGCGTGGGCTGAAGACGCGGTATCAGATACATTGTTGGCGGCATTGGCCAAGCCGCAGTCATTTGAAAATAAATCGCAATTGAAAACGTGGTTGGTGGGCATTTTGAAACACAAAGTGGTTGATATTTTGCGGGTACAAACACGCGAAGCCAGCATACATTTCGACAGCGATGGTGATGGCAATGAAGAACTGGATTTGTTGATGTTTCAAAAAGATGGTCATTTTGTAGAGCCGCCTTCCACATGGTCTGGTGGTCAAAATTCGACTTTTAATCCATCTGAGCATTTGCAATCGCAGCAATTTTTTCAAGTATTAGAAGCTTGTACGGAAAAATTGCCCGCAGCACAAGGACGGCTCTTTTTGATGCGCGAGTGGTTAGAGATGTCTGTTGAAGAAATTTGTAAGGAACTTAATTTGACTTCGACCAACCTTTACGTCCAACTTCACCGTGCAAGACTTCGCTTGCGTGAATGCTTGGAACTCAATTGGTTTGGCGATCAGACAAATTCGATAACAAAATAATTTTTAAATTTCACTTAATTTGCAAAACGGTATTCAATATGGCAATAAAAATGATGATGTCCTGCAAACAAGCCGCAGCTTTGTTGATTGCTCGAGAAGACCGTGCTTTGGCTTTGAGTGACAGGGTTGGGTTACGGATTCATTTGTGGGCTTGCAAAGCCTGCCCCAACTTTGAAAAACAATTGCTCACCATGCGCCAGGGTTTGAAGCAATGGCGAAACTACACACAGCAAGATAATTTTGACAACAAGACAATTTGAGGCGCTGGTTGAACCAAAATTGGGTAAAAAATCGCACAAAAACAACAGACTTGCTTTTTGCCATTTATAGCGCATAATGGTTGTGTGCGTCTTGAATGGTGCACAGGTTGGGTGATAGCTTAGTTTCACACCACAGCGGTGCCATATTTAGTTTGTTGGTTTGTTGTGTTCAGTTGTGTATTAGGGACATGTCGCTTTTTTATTAGAGTTTTTTAGGGAGTCCCTCAATGGGCAACAAACTGTACGTTGGCAATTTGCCGTACTCGGTTCGCGATGGCGATTTAGAGCAATCTTTCAGTCAATTTGGTGCTGTGACCAGCGCAAAAGTGATGATGGAGCGCGACACAGGTCGTTCAAAAGGTTTTGGTTTTGTGGAAATGGGCAGCGATGCCGAAGCACAAGCAGCCATTGCTGGTATGAATGGTAAAGATTTGGGCGGTCGCAGCTGCGTCGTCAATGAAGCACGTCCGATGGAGCCACGTCCTCCACGCAGTGGCGGCTTCGGCGGCGGCGGTGGTTACGGCGGCGGCGGTCGTTCAGGCGGCGGCGGTTATGGCGGCGGTGGCCGTGATGGTGGTGGTGGTTACGGCGGCGGTGGCCGTTCAAGCTACTAAGCACACAATGATTGAATCTGGTTAGCCAGATTCAAAAATAAAAAAGGCTTCTAATTTTGGAGCCTTTTTTTACGTCTATAGTTCGCACCTAAACCATGACATTGCACTCACCCACCATCAATGAAAATAATTGCGCGATTTGTGGAGAACCCAATCAATGTGCCATGGCGACAGAACATGAAACGGGTGTGAAACAAGGCCCTTGTTGGTGCACAACTGTCAAATTTTCTAAAAGCTTGCTGGTTCATATTCCAGCAGAGAAACAGCAAAAAGCTTGCATTTGTGCCGCTTGTGCAGCGTTGCATCAAAGTTAGTGTTACTACCGATGTGATTGGCATTGAATTGATATGACAATCAACAAGTTTGAATAAAACTAATACTTAAATTATTGTTTGGAGAAAACTATGCGTCGCGTTACATTTTTAAAATCATTAGCTGCTTTGGCTGCTGCCGGCACACTGCCATTGACGGCAAAAGCTGCGGCCAACATCAAAATGATGATTCCCGCAAACCCTGGCGGTGGTTGGGACAGCACAGGTCGTGCGTTGGGCAAAGCCGTCATGGAAGCCAAGGGGGCTGATACCGTTCAATATGAAAACAAGGGTGGTGCAGGCGGAGTGATTGGTCTTGCTCAATTTGTGAACGCCAACAAAAACGATCCCAACGCGATGATGGTTATGGGAGCTGTGATGTTGGGTGGAATCATCAATGGCAAACCCCAAATTGGACTTGATAAAGTAACGCCCATTGCACGGTTGACCAGTGAGTACAACGTGTACGTTGTGCCTGCAAGTTCACCGTTTAAAACCATGAAAGATGTGGTTGAACAAATGAAAAAGGATCCTGCTAGCGTGACTTGGGGTGGAGGTTCAAAAGGTTCGACAGAACACATTGCCTCATCGATGCTGGCACGAAATGTAGGCGTTGATCCTAAGAAAGTGAACTACGTCGCTTTTCGTGGCGGTGGGGAAGGTGTTGCCGCTTTTTTTGGGGGGGATGTTAAAGGGGGGGGGAGGG
>CALMEI010000067.1 GCA_937863225.1 uncultured Polaromonas sp. | reverse complement strand
CAGCACCCAGATGCTCAAGCACATCCACATTCAATTCACCATGCCTAGACAAGCCAGCTATTGTGAGGTTGCTGCTCCCAACAAAACCGGTAATGGGATTATTAAGATCATCACGAAACAGCAAATAGAGTTTGGCATGCAATGGATAGGGCAGAAACAGTTTGACGACGACTTGTCCTGCACGCAGTTGTTTTGCTAAACGCTTAAGTCCAGCTTCATCCTGTCCATTTGGAATGCCTAGAACGATTTGTTCACGTAACTGTGCAGCAAACTGGAGCTTTAGTCGTGTGGCTGATGCGTTGTCAATGAGGTTGTCGTGATCTGAAAGTTTGTAGAGTTCGCGGATTTCATCATGAGGGGGGCGCTGCATACCTACCAAAACCCTGCAAATCTGACCTTGTTGCGGATCCCATGGCGTAATATCTTCGTCAACAGCTTGCCAACCGCGCAAATTAAGATAACCGACACAAAAATCCGCACGCTTGGAAAGCTTAAGCGTTGCTTTGAGTGTCGTTAGTAAGTCTTGTTCTATATTGTCAAAAATTCGCGCCATATCGTACAAACTTTATCTTGATCATTATGTATTGTGCATTGATACTTGCCCAAATTAAGCTTTTCAATGCTGTTACATAAGAAATAGACATAACGCTTGTAAAACACCAACAAAGTGACATCCAGCCAGCCCTTAAAAACCCTGACGGTAGTGATTCAAGATGAAGGTTATACCGTAGCAAATTGACGATATGCTATGTATTTCATAGCATACTAGGCAATCAATACGCCGGCTAGGTGCCAATTTGGCATATATTTTTTCTAAATAGAGCTGACCAGCTATAAATAACCCTAACGGCAACCTAGTTAAATCAAACGTTTGATTTAACTAGCTATAATCGCCAGCATGACTGTTGCTGACGTTCTTCAAAAAATCTCCGAATACCACGACACTTTTCATGGTCGCCATTGTCGTCCTTCGCGCACGGATGGCGTAGAAGCGCGCAACCGCTTGTTGGCGGCTGCCTTGAAACTGTTTGCTGAAAAAGGCTTTGCCAGCACATCGACGCGCCAATTGGCTGCGGCTGCGGGAGTGAACATCGCCGCCATCAGCTACTACTTTGGCGACAAAGCCGGTTTGTACCGCGCTGCCTACACCGAACCCATGGGTGGAGAATGTGGCAATTTGGCGTGTTTAGACCCTCATTCGATGTCACTGGAAGAAGCGCTGCGCATGATGCTGTCGCAAATTGTGCAACCGCTGAAACAAGGCGAGCTGGTGCAACTGTGCATGCGTTTGCGCTACCGTGAAATGCTGGAGCCCACTGGCTTATGGGCGCAAGAAATCGACGCCGAAATTCGCCCCGGACATGAAGGCTTGGTCGCCGGTCTGTACCTGCATTTGAATGTGCCAACACCAGATGACGATATTCACCGTTTGGCGCATTCCATTGTAGGACTGGCCATTTACATGTTTGTCGGGCGCGACGTGGCACATGCCTTGGCACCACAATTGCAAGCAACCCCTGAAGCCATTGATATTTACACCGACCGTTTGGTGGACTATGCCATGGCCATGGTGGCCAGTGAAGCCGACCGACGCAAGAAAATTGACACTCTGAACACCTGAACAAAAGTAAAAGCAAAAGCAAAACAAAAATGAAGCATCAACCTACCCGATACAAACTTAATCGTCTTAACTTGGCGCTGGCCTTGCTGCCCGTGCTGCTTAGCGCTTGCGCAGTGACAGCCCCATCGCCGCAAGTCGACAGCGCTGTTGCCAGCCAATGGCACAGCACTGTACCAGCAGCGGTCAAAACTAATGCGACTTCAAATACCTTGCCCCACCAAGGCTCGATGCAAGCACTCAATGCGTGGTGGAACAATTTGGGCGACCCACTTTTGGTTGAGCTCATCAACAGTGCGCAAGCCGCCAGTCCATCCATCAGCGCAGCCAGCACCCGCATTGCTCAGGCGCGCGGCGCTGTGGTAGCAGCAGGTGCCGCCACGTCGCCAAACCTTGGCGCATCAGCCGCAGTGAACCGTGGCGTGAGCCAAGTTGGAACGCCAGTGGCCAGCGTGGCGCAAGTGGGTTTGCAAGCCAGTTGGGAAATAGACCTATGGGGTGGCAACCGTGCCGCACAAGAAGCAGCACAAGCGCGTTTGGCTGGCAGTGAGGCCGGTTGGCATGAAGCCCGCGTGTCGGTTGCGGCCGAGGTGGCTAATCTGTATTTGAACTTACGCACCTGCGAGCAACTGCTTGCGGTGGCAAAAGACGATGTCGCATCGCGGGCTGAATCATCGCGGCTAACTGGACTGTTGGCCAACGCTGGTTTCAGCGCACCTGCCTATGCATCCTTGGCACGCGCCAGTGCAGCTCAGGGTCAAAGCATGCTGACCATGCAGCGCAGCTACTGCGATTCTATGGTGAAAGCACTGGTGGCATTGAGCACAATCTCTGAATCAGATTAAAGACAACAACTGGCTGCATCCGGCGTAAACAATGCCTACAGCGCTATAAATAGTGCAGCATTTATCGCCCCGCCATCGTTACCAGCACAATTATTAGCGCAGCGCCCTGATGTGTTTGCCGCAGAACAAGAAGTGGCAGCAGCCAGTGGTGATGTCGGCAGTGCACAGGCCGCTAAATACCCGCGCTTGGCACTGTCTGGCTCAGTGGCAGTGGCCAG
>CALMEI010000066.1 GCA_937863225.1 uncultured Polaromonas sp. | reverse complement strand
CGCTTTTTCTTTTTCTAAATGCGCGTGCATCTCGGCCGCATCGGTCATCTGGGTGAGCGAATTGACATACGCCATGCCGGGCAAAATGCCGCGTGTCGCCAGCAGCATGCCCGCCATCACCAACTCTTTAACCGCATTGGCATTGGCGCCCGGTGTGTTAAACACCACAATGCCTTGCTGGCTGTATTCCGCCACAGGCACATTGTTGGTACCCGCGCCAGCACGCGCCACCGCCAGCAATGAAGCGGGCACCTCCACGCCTTGCAACTTTTGGCTGCGCAATAAAACTGCATCCGGGCTGCCAATGTCGCTGCCGACTTCATAAGCCTCACGCGCAAAACGGTCCAGTCCTTTGACCGAGATTTTGTTGTAGGTTTTGATCTTAAACATGCGCATACTTTCTCAAAGTGTTGACACCAAATTGCTATGTATTTAATAGCACTATAGGCAATAAATACGCCGCCTACAGGTCAATTTGTTATAAATTTTAGGGCAAATTAGGGCTGCGTGACTTCAGCATATGCCCATGTTAACCAAGGCATCAGCGCTTGCAAATCGGCTTGCTCAACGGTTGCACCACACCAAATGCGCAAGCCAGCGGGTGCGTCTTTGTAAGCGCCCAAATCGTAACCCACGCCTTCGGTTTCAAGGAGTTTGATCATTTTTTTGACTTGCTCATCGGTCGCTTGCAAGGTCAAGCACACACTGGTGTTGGAGCGTGTGGTTTTGTCTTTGGCCAGGAACGAAATCCAGTTGTTCTTCGCCACAAAATCTTCCAGCACACCCAGATTGGTTTCGCTTCTGGCAATGGTGCCTGTAGCGCCTTTTACGCCACCCAAAGCATCAACCCAAGCCAGCGCATCCAAATAGTCGGCCACGCACAACATGGATGGTGTGTTGATGGTCTCGCCTTTGAACAGGCCTTCGGTCAGCTTGCCGCCCGATTTCATGCGGAACACTTTGGGCATGGGCCAAGGTGGGTTGTAGGCTTCGATGCGTTCGGCTGCGCGTGGGCTTAAAATCAACATGCCGTGCGCACCCTCGCCGCCCAGTACTTTTTGCCAAGAATATGTGATGACATCCAACTTGTCCCACGGCATGTCCATGGCAAACACGGCCGAAGTGGCGTCGCAAAATGTCAGGCCAGCACGGTTAGCAGGAATCCAATCACCATTCGGTACTTTCACACCCGATGTGGTGCCGTTCCAGGTGAACACCACGTCGTTGTCAAAGTTGACCTTGCTGAAGTCGGCAATTTGGCCATAGTCGGCTTTGATGACGTTCACATTTGGCAGTTTGAGCTGCTTGACAATGTCAGTCACCCAACCCGCGCCAAACGACTCCCACTCCATCACATCCACACCGCGCGCACCCAGCATCGACCACATTGCCATCTCAATCGCACCGGTGTCCGAGCCTGGTACCACGGCCACGCGGTAGCCCTCTGGCAAACCCAAAATACGTGCGGTTTCCGAACACGCCAAGCCCAAGGCTTTTTTACCCAATGCAGAGCGGTGCGAGCGCCCCAGCACATCCAGTTGCAATTTGCTCACATCGTAGCCCGGGCGTTTGGAGCAGGGGCCAGAAGAGAAATTAGGATTCTTGGGTTTGACGGTGGGTTTGGTGATGTTGGTCATGGTTCGATACTCTATAAACTCAATTAACAAAATAAAAAATCATTGTAGCAAGGGTGAGACAAGGACCAGATGCCGCTAAATCAGCCCCTGCTCTGCCATCGATAAGCTTTGTCCTTTGGCCACGATGATGTGATCCAGCACCCGTACATCGACCAAGCCCAAAGCGGCTTTGAGGGTTTGCGTCAAACTTTCATCGGCTTTGGACGCTTGCACACTGCCGCTGGGGTGGTTATGGGCAAGCACCACGCTGCTGGCATGGTGGTGCAATGCTCGCAGCACCACCTCGCGCGGGTAGACACTGGTTTGCGTGAGCGTGCCGCGAAACAATTCTTCCATCGCCAGCATGCGATTTTGCGCATCGACAAAGAGCACAGCAAACACTTCATAAGGCTTGTGCGCCAAATGCAATTGCAAATAGTCTTTCACCGCGTTGGGTGACTCAAACACGGTGCGTTCTTGCAACTGTTGCGCCAAGGCACGGCGCGCCAGTTCCAGCACCGCCACCAGCTCGGCCCGCTTGGCAGGGCCTAAGCCTTTGATGCGTTTCAAGTCTTCAGCCGTCGTGTTCAATAAACCGGATATGCCGCCAAAACCCAATTTGTTGTCCAGCAGCTCCTGCGCCATTTGCAGCACGCCCTTGCCCACAATGCCCGTGCGCAACAAAATGGCCAGCAATTCTGCATCGCTCAAGGCGCTTGGTCCGCGCGTCAAAAGCTTTTCACGTGGGCGGGATTCAGCGGGGGTGTTTTTGAGGGACATACTGAGATTATCTACTGCTACAGGACTACCCTGCCCGATGGGCAAACCTTCGCCACGAAGGGGAATGAAGTCCAAACTCCCCTTCAATCTGAAGGGGTGGCGCGAAGCGACGGGGTAGTTGTCTTAGGCAAATGCACCTCGAACTTCTTACAATAGACACCATTTGCAAAAAACCCTTATGACCACCACCCCCACCGTCCAAGCCGACTCCTTCCTCACCTTGCACTACCGTTTGGCGGGCAAGGCGGGCGATGTCATTAACACCTTTGGCGGCAAACCCGCGACGCTTTCCTTGGGCACGGGTGAACTGGCACCAGCGGTCGAAGCCAAGCTGCTGGGCTTGCCTGAAGGCGCACATGAAACCTTTGAATTGCCAGCGGGCGCTGCCTTTGGCGAACGCAATGCCAGCCTGGTGCAGTGGCTGGCGAAAAGCGAATTGACCGCCATGGGCGACCCGCAAGAAAGCTATGCGGTGGGCGATGTGGTGCAGTTCCCAACGCCCGACCGCAAAGGACAGTTTGCCGGCGTGGTGACCGATTTCAAAGGCGATGGATTGAACGCGGCAGTGCAGTTTGACTTCAACCACCCGCTGGCCGGACAAGCGGTTAAGTTTGAAGTACAGATTATTGGAATACTATAGTTTTAATAGCACTATAGGCAATATACATGCCGCCTACAGGCTGATTTGACACATAAAACACATGATTACAAGCACAATGCAAAACGGCCAAATTGTTTTAGCCGAGCCACGCGGTTTTTGCGCGGGCGTTGACAGGGCGATTGATATTGTTGAAATTGCACTGCAAAAGTTTGGCGCGCCCATTTATGTGCGCCATGAGATTGTGCACAACACCTATGTGGTGAACGACCTGAAAATCAAGGGTGCCATTTTTATTGAAGAGCTGAGTGAAGTACCCGCAGGTGCGACGCTGGTGTTCTCTGCGCATGGCGTGAGCAAAGCGGTGCAAAACGAAGCGAAGGCGCGGGGTTTCCAAATTTTTGACGCCACCTGTCCGCTGGTCACCAAAGTCCATGTGGAAGTAGCCAAGTTACACGCCGAAGGCTATGAATTCATCATGATTGGGCATGCCGGTCACCCTGAAGTGGAAGGCACCATGGGGCAACTCAGCAGCGGCATCCACTTGGTTGACAGCGTGGACGATGTGGCGAAAGTGCATCCCGCACAAACCGAAAAATTGGCTTTGGTCACACAGACCACTTTGAGTGTGGACGATGCGGCAGAAATCACGGCCGCCGTTAAAGCCCGCTTTCCACACTTGCGGCAACCCAAAATGCAAGACATTTGCTACGCCACCCAAAACCGCCAAGACGCTATCAAAATCATGAGCCCACAAGTCGACATGGTCATCGTGGTCGGCAGCCCCACCAGTTCCAACAGCAACCGCTTGGCCGAACTGGCGCAGCGGCTGGGCACCGAAAGCCACATGGTAGACAACGCCTCAGAGCTAGACCCCGCATGGTTCGTCAACAAAACCGCCATCGGACTGACCGCAGGCGCATCCGCCCCCGAAGTGCTGGTCAATCAAGTGATAGACCGCATCAAAGAACTGGGCGCCGTTTCGGTGCGAAAAATGGACGGCGTGCAAGAGACCATGAAGTTCCCGCTGCCTAAGGGGCTGAAGATTTAGTATTACTGTACCGTTCGGGCTGAGCCAGTCGAAGCCATATACAAATCCTTCGACAAGCTCAGGATGAACGGAGTTAATTAGTGACCAAGCATCTTGTGCACTTAGTCAGCTAGGTTTTTGACAAATATACAAAATATCCGCAAATATTGGACTGCTGCACGACTCTGATCGAACCTTGAATCCGTGTTCGGCAAACTTGGCTTGCCATCCGCTTTCGCTTTTGAAGCTGAGGTTCTCTTTGGTTTTGACAGTGTTGGATTGGGTGAAGCCGATGGTGGTTGCCAGCTTTTCATAGAGTTGATTCAGCTTTGAAATCATGCCGCCTTGCTGGTTCACTTCACGCGCCAGCAGCACACCGCCTGCTGGCAATTGCGCATAAGCTTTGGCGATCATTTGGTCTTGCTGTTCAGGGCTGAAGTAGTGCAAAAAGTCGATCATCATGATGGCGTCGAAGGTGCCATCAACCACTGGGCTGCCACTGCTCACTTCAAATTTCAAATTGGCAATGCCATGGCCTGCTTGTGTCGCCAAATCAATTCGCGCCACATCATGATCAGTGGCCAGCACTTGGCGCGAGGGTTGTGATAAGGCCAACTCCATGGCCAGCAAGCCATGCCCACAACCTACATCCAGTACCCGCGCCATTTTCGGCACATACGCCGCCATGCGTGCGTAAGATCGGAAGAGCACACGTCTGAACTCCAGTCACCGTACGTAATCTCGT
>CALMEI010000065.1 GCA_937863225.1 uncultured Polaromonas sp. | reverse complement strand
CAAAGGAAGCTATGGCGATTTGGCCATCATAGGTGGAGCTGACGGTATGACAGGTGCCGCCTTGCTATCAGCACGAGCAAGCTTGAATGGTGGCGCGGGTCGGGTTTTTGTTGCGCTGTTAGACGGTGGCAGCATGCGTGTTGACCCTGTACAACCAGAATTGATGTTTCGCCCTGTGTCCGCCTTAGTTGACATTCAAGTTTTGCGACAAACGACCGTGGTGTGCGGCTGCGGAGGGGGCGATGCTGTACGTCAAGTGTTGCCAGCGGTGTTAACGTATGCGCCGCGTTTGGTTTTAGATGCCGATGCCCTGAATGCCATTGCGCAAGACACTTCATTGCAAGCCATGTTGCTGGCCAGAACCAAGCGCAAAGATTTGCATCTGCAAAAATTCCAAACCATATTGACGCCTCATCCCTTAGAAGCCGCACGTTTACTTGGCTGCAATGCGGCACACATTCAGTCTAATCGACTGCATGCAGCGCAACTGTTGGCCGACCAATTTGCGTGCATTGTGGTATTGAAAGGATCTGGCAGCATCATCGCCATACCAGGCCAAGTGCCTTGCATCAACAACACTGGCAACGCCAAACTGGCTACAGCTGGAACCGGTGATGTGCTGGCTGGCATGATTGCGGCCATGCTGGCGCAGGGTGAGACTGCATTTCAATCGGCGTGCACAGCTACTTATATGCATGGCCAAATCGCAGACGACTGGCCTGAACTTCAAACTCTGACTGCCAGTGAAATGGTTAAACTCGGTGCTTTGCTTGGCAAATGTAATTGACATAATCGATTGTCTGGCGTAACAGGCTGGCAATCTTCGAAGTAACAACATGATTCTTTTCTACATCATCAGTGCCACTTTAATTGCTGGTATTGGTAGCGTTTGGTTAGCAGCTGCCTTGAGTTTTGGCGTTTTGGCACGCTACACACAGCACATGCTGAGTCTGGCTGCGGGTGCGTTGCTGTCGACCGCATTCATGCATTTGCTGCCGGAGGCTTTTGAAAGCCAAGCGGGTGCCAATGATTTATTTTTGACTCTGTTGGTGGGTTTGCTTTTTTTCTTTATGCTGGACAAGGCAGAGTTATGGCACCACGGTCATGAACACCATCAACATAGCCAAGAACATGACCATATTCACACGGCGCATGAGCACAGCCATGTACCACAAGCGGGCAGTTGGGCCTTGTTAACGGGCGACAGTGTGCATTGCTTTGGTGACGGCGTGTTGATTGCATCTGCGTTCATGGCCGATGTTCGTTTGGGTGTGGTGGCGGCGCTGGCCGTATTGGCACATGAAGTGCCGCATCACATGGGAGATTTGGCGGTGCTGTCACAGAACACTCAAAATCGTAGCAACAAACGGCTGGCCTTGTTCAAAGTTTCATTGGCTGGTGCGGTAACTGCCATTGGCGGCTTGGTGGGTTATTGGTTGGTTAACCAATTGCAAGACTATTTGCCGTATTTTTTGGTGATTGTCAGCAGCAGTTTCATTTACGTTGCTTTAGCTGATTTGATACCGCAATTGCAAAAACACTTGAGTTTAAAACAGACCATTGCGCAGATTGCATGGTTGGCTATTGGCATCGCCATGGTCACTTTTGCAAGCGGATTTGCGCATGGTCATTGAGGATTAAAGTATTTGACCATCCATAAAGGAAAGCACTTATGACATTCATAATGAAATCGAACGCACTACGTACATTCAAATTAGCCCCTCTGGTATTGTTTTTGGGAACATCTTTATTGGTTACACAAGCCATTGCTGCAGAAGCTGAAGTGGATGTAATGGGAAAAGGGAATACCCAGCTTGAATTCAAACTTGCTCACAGCAAAGATAAGAGCGCTGACTATAAAGAAACCTCAACGCCTTTTCTGGCGCGAATTGGGGTAACAGATGACTTAGAAATTCGCATTGCTGCCGATGGCTACATTAAAAGCACCGCGCAGGGTGAATCTACGCGAGGCATGGGCGATACCAATTTGGGTGTGCGTTGGCGTTTACAAGAGACAGATGAGAAGACGGGACAAGTTGGCATGGCATTGCAGTTGGAGCAAGGATTGCCTACTGGTGCACGCGCATTTAAATCAGATGGTGGCAGCACTGCATTGAAATACACCGCAGCATGGGCTTTGCCAAACGACATGTTTATAGGCGTGCAACCCGGGTTATTGCGTGTAAAAAATGAAGCCGGACGCTGGTATGTATCGCCCAGTGTGTCAGTCACCGTTGCAAAGAATTGGACACCACAATTGCGCACAGTGGCAGAGCTGATAGCGCCACAAATTTCTTCGGCTACAAACGGAGGGAATCAAATTTTTGCCGCATTGGGAGCGACTTACACTTTAAGTGACATGTTGGAACTTGAGGTTTTTTATGCGCGATCATTGAATTCAAATGCACCTACTGACAATATTGCAGCAGGTGTGAACATCAAATTTTGATGGTATGAAATGCAAGGCAGTCATGTGACTGCTGATAGACATTCTGTGAATCGTTGCAACTCTATGGGTAATTCCGCACATAATTCAACGCGTTCTTGCGTTGTCGGATGCGTGAATTGCAAGCGCCAAGCGTGAAGAAACATGCGTTTAAGCGGAAAGTTGATGCGTGAAGACGATTTTTGCAAAGACTTATTCACCTCAAAATCACCATATTTATCGTCACCGGCTATCGGGTAGCCTTCACTCGCAAGGTGGACCCTGATTTGGTGGGTGCGCCCAGTTTTGATGGTGACTTCCAACAAAGTAAATCCATTGAACTTGCTTCTGATTTTGACCAGTGTGACAGACTTCATCCCATCTGGGTCGTCTTTGGTGGTCACTTTCACGCGCCTTTCTCCTTCTGAACCATCTGGATTTTTCAAAAGGTATTTGTGCAGTGGCTTGTCCAGAACTTTTTTATTGACGGGCCAATCACCGACAACAAGAGCCAAATAAGTCTTGCCCGTTTCACGTTCGCGAAATTGGTTTTGTAGATTGGTCAAAGCGCTGCGTTTTTTGGCCATCAGCAAAATTCCACTGGTTTCTCGGTCCAAGCGATGTACCAATTCGAGAAATTTTGCCTCTGGTCTGGCCAGGCGCATTTGCTCAATCACACCCAAACTGATACCCGATCCGCCATGCACCGCGTTACCTGCCGGCTTGTTAACGACCAGCAGGTGATCGTCTTCAATGATGATGGGTAAATCTTTGTGTACAGAGGTTTTGTTGACAGTGACACGACCTGCTTGTGACGTTTCCCTTGTTGATCCTTGAATGGGCGTCATTTGCACGGATACCCGCACCGGCGGAATACGTACCAAATCGCCCAATTGCAAGCGCGTATCTGCAGCAGATCTGCCCTTGTTAACACGCACCTCGCCACTCCTGATGATGCGGTAAATATGGGTTTTGGGCACCCCTTTGAGCTCGCGAATCAAATAATTGTCGAGTCGCTGACCATCGGAATTTTCATCAACACAGACGGTTTCCACCTTGGCTTTGTGTATAGCCGGCAATTCCTTGGCCAAATTCTGATGGATGTGCACTTTATTCAATACAGGCTCTATAATGTGCAGCACTAGCGCCGCTGTGTAAGTAACTGATTTATTTGGAGTTTAGCCCATATCAGAGCCGCTGCTTAACAACGATTAAGCTAGTTAAAGTCGATGTCAGCCTGAAGACACGCACACAAACACGCAAAGCCAATGCTTGCTGTGGTTTGCTTGTCAGGTGGTGTGAACCGATGAGTTGAGGACATAAATACGGAATACCCAAAATGTGTGAGCCACTTCTTAAATGATGGGCTTGCGCATCGAATAGTTGAAATCATTGATAAGTGAAAACGAGTTTGATAGATATTAGTTTGCAAACAACGCGTCCAGCATACTGAGTTTTCAGTATCCTACAGTATCCATACCGCGCACGCAAATTAACATCTATTCATCGTATTGCAGATTTCAAGCGCCATGGTGCATCATGTGAGATTTGGTTTTTGAATCAAATCGCATCATTCAAGTACCACAAAAGGCAATTCCCACCCGTCTCAATTCATCTGTTTTGATATTGTTTGCTCGTCATTTGAGCATGTATAGAAAATAGAAGAAGGAAATGATTGATGAAACGGATGCTTATAAATGCCACACAGACTGAAGAACGTCGTTTGGCCATTGTGGATGGACAAAAACTCCTAGATTACGAAATTGAAATAGAAGGGCGCGAGCAACGCAAAGGTAATATTTACCAAGCTATTGTGACGCGTGTGGAACCCTCGCTAGAGGCTTGCTTTGTGGATTACGGCGAAGACCGACACGGATTTTTGCCTTTTAAAGAAGTCTCAAAAATGTACTTCGCACAAGGTGTGACCCCCAGTCAAGCACGAATTCAAGACGCAATAAAAGAGGGTCAACAACTCTTGGTGCAGGTAGAAAAAGAAGAACGTGGTAACAAAGGCGCAGCGCTGACCACTTTCATATCTTTAGCTGGTCGTTATGTCGTCTTGATGCCAAATAACCCACGCGGCGGCGGTGTCAGCCGACGCATTGAAGGTGATGACCGTGCTGAGTTGAAAGAGGCATTGGATCAACTGGAGTATCCCAACGGCATGAGCATCATTGCCCGCACTGCTGGTATTGGTCGCAGCGCACCAGAATTGCAATGGGATTTGAATTATTTGCTCAAATTGTGGGCCGCCATTGATGGCGCCGCCAAAAGCGGCAAGGGTGCATTCTTGATATACCAAGAATCCAGTCTGGTTATTCGCGCAATTCGAGATTATTTCAATGCTGATATTGGTGATATTTTGATCGACACTGATGATGTGTATGAACAAGCTCAACAATTCATTGCACATGTGATGCCAGAGCATGCTGGTAAGGTAAAGCGCTACCGTGACGATGCGCCTTTGTTCAGCCGGTTTCAAATTGAACACCAAATTGAATCAGCGTATGCACGCACCGTGCAATTGCCCAGCGGTGGTGCGATTGTGATTGACCATACTGAGGCTTTGGTGTCGGTTGACGTGAACTCTGCGCGTGCCATTCGAGGTGGCGATATTGAGGAAACTGCGACACGGACCAATTTAGAAGCTGCTGATGAGGTTGCTCGTCAAATGCGCTTGCGAGATTTGGGTGGTTTGGTCGTGATTGACTTTATTGACATGGATGAAAGCCGCAACCGCCGCGAAGTCGAAAACCGCTTACGTGATGCATTGCGTCAAGATCGTGCGCGCGTGCAGTTTGGCACCATCAGCAAATTTGGCTTGATGGAAATGAGCCGCCAACGATTAAAACCCGCATTGGCTGAAGGCGCATCAATACCATGCCCACGTTGCGGTGGGGCGGGACACATTCGCGATACCGAATCAAGCGCTTTGCAAATTTTGCGAATTATTCAAGAGGAATCATTGAAGGACAGCACGGCATCCATTTTGTGCCAAGTACCCGTTGATGTTGCTTCATTCTTGCTCAACGAAAAACGCACTGAGATTGCCAAAATCGAACTCAAACAACGCATCAATGTGTTGATGGTGCCCAATAAAACATTGGAAACACCGAATTACCGTCTAGAGCGTTTGAAACATGACGACCCACGACTGGACAACATTGAAGCCAGCTACAAAATGGCCGAAGATGTTGAAGACCCCACAGCGGTCACACGCCGTTCGCAAGAGCCGACCAACAAGCAAACTCCAATCATTAAAGGTGTGCTACCTGATGCACCCGCACCGGACGCTGCACCGCGTGCACTCCCTTCTGCTTCGGTGGTGCCAACACAAACGACTGCCAAAGTGGCATCGACACAAGCTGCATCTAAAGGGTTCTTTGCTTGGTTAAAAGGATTGTTTGGTTCGTCTGTAACTGCTGATAAGGTGTCAACTGATGCCTCTGTGAATTCGCAACCACCGCGCGTTAACGGTCGTCATCCACAAAATGGAGAGCGTCGTGATGGTCGTCGTCAAGAGGGCCGCGATGGGCGTCAAGGACGGGGACGAGGTGACCGCAATGGTGAGCGAACTGAAGGCAAAAACACCGACATTCGCAATGAAAATCGTGGACCACGCGGCAATGGGCGTAACCAACGTCCCGATGGCCGCGCGGACAAAGAGGCGTTGCCAAATGTTGAAAACGCTACAAAAAATATAGCACAAGATCAAATAAATACGCCGTCAAATGCCGAATTTGATCCAAATAAAAAAAATCAACGCCAAGGCGGTCGACCGCCACGAGGTGAGAAGCGTGAACGAGGTGAACGCACAGATCGATCGAATCGATCAAATAATGAAGCTGTCAATGGTGTAGTAGCTGCTACGGTTGCAGCTTCTGCCATGGCTGCCAGTGAAGTGGTTAGCGCAGAAGGCATAACAGCGCAAAATACACAACAAAGTACGATGCAAGAATCTGTGCAGGGTGATCGCGTTGAACGCGGTGAAAAAGGTGAACGCCGCTCGCGTGACCGATATGGCCGTGAGCGTCGCGAACGTAACGGTGATCGCAATGGTGAACGCAATGGTGAACGTACTGAGCGCCAAAATGGTGACGAGCAAACCCAGTTGAACAATGATGCGACTGACGCGCCTGCACTATCAGCAATGCCTACTGCAGATCGTGGGCAAAGTTATTTTGCAGTGGCCAATGGCAGCACTGCATCATCAACGGGGTCATCTGCTGGCACAACAGTAGAAACGCCAGCGATTGATGCAATGGCTGAGCCGCAGTTGAAGGTACAAACTGCTGAAAAAACTGCTGTGACTACTAAATCTGAGAATGCATCAACCAGTGGAAAATCGATCGCTACCATGCCAGCCGTAGCTGATTACACTTTACCTGCAGCAGAATTAGCTGAAGTGGCGAACAACTCTGGTTTGCAATGGGTGGGTTCAGATGCGGCAAAAGTAGCTGCGGCACAAGCTGCGATAGCAGCCGAAGCGGCTGCAGCCCCTGCGCATATACCGCGCGAACGCCCAGCACCTATGGTAATTGATTCCGGCCCGCTCATCATGGTAGAAACCAAACGCGATTTGCGCGATATGCAGCTTCCGTTTGAAAAAACAGCCGTATAAATTGGCATTCTTCGTAACAAGCCGCTGTAGTCAAAAGCTCAGCGGCTTTTTTTTTGCCGTTTTTTCATTGATTTCAGAGAAAATAGGATTTTATTTTATGGAAAAATTTCTATGTCGATCTACACCAAACTCGAATCCCTAGGCATCAGCTTACCCCCCGTCGCTGTACCAGCAGCGGCCTATGTACCCTTCGTGCAGACCGGTAATTTAATATTTTTAAGCGGCCATATCGCTAAAAAAGACGGCAAACCGTGGGTAGGGCAGTTGGGTAAAAACATAGATACCGTAGAAGGAAAAGCCGCTGCGCGAGCCATAGCCATTGATTTGTTGGGCACTTTGCATGCAGCGGTAGGCGATTTGAATAAAGTCAAACGTATTGTCAAAGTGATGAGTTTGGTGAATTCAACAGCCGATTTCACAGAGCAGCACCTGGTCACCAATGGGTGCTCAGAATTGCTTGGTGAAGTATTCGGCACAGAAGTTGGTGCACATGCACGCAGCGCATTTGGTGTGGCCCAAATTCCATTGGGTGCCTGCGTTGAAATTGAATTGATTGCAGAAATTTAGCCATTATTTTTGCTTTTTTACCTGAAAGCACCTGCACTGAAATTTTTTAATCACAACCTGAAAAAAACAGTGCCCTAGTATTAACCCTAGCTATTTGGACATACTAAGGGCATACCACGTGATGGCGAACAGCTATCATCATCCATCCGACAAATTCGATCGCAAGCCCCCTAATGGGAATCGCATAGCGGATTGTCATGGCTCGATTTTTTATCTCTGGGAGCATCAATATGAATGGATTACTCAAATTCTCAAAGGGGGTGGACTGGTTAAACACCATCACCGGCAAGGCAACCATGTGGCTGATTTTGGCCACCACCATCATCAGCGCTGGAAATGCAATAGTGCGAAAAGTTTTTAACACCAGCTCAAATGGGTTGCTCGAAATTCAATGGTATTTATTCGCCGCCGTGTTCTTGTTGGGCGCAGGCTATGGTTTCTTGCGGAACTCACATGTTCGCATCGACTTCATCTCCTCCAAACTCAGCCACCGCGCAAGAAATTGGATTGATGTTCTGGGTATCGTTTTTGTTCTGTTCCCGTTTTGCGCGATCATCATTTCTTTGGGTTGGCCATTTTTTATGCAGGCCTTTACCAGTGGTGAGATGTCACAGAATGCGGGTGGGTTAATACGCTGGCCTGCTTATGTCTTGATACCAATTGGTTTTGCAATGCTCATGTTGCAAGGTATTTCAGAACTGATCAAACGCATTGCTTTTCTGACTGGGAAAGGTCCTGATGTATTGGACAGTGACGATACCAAGTCGGATGATCAGAAGAAACTTGAAGAACTCGAAGCGCAAACCGCACGCGAATTGGCAGGAGCAAAATAATGCAAGAAACTTTTCTTTTCCAACAATTTGTGCCCTTGATGTTCATGGGCTTGTTTGCGCTATTGCTGACGGGTTTCCCTGTCGCATTTGGTTTGGCAGCGACCGGCTTGTTATTTGGATATATAGGCATTGAAGCGGGCATATTTCCCAGTGCCATGTTTCAAGCATTGCCACTGCGCATTTTCGGCATCATGCAGAATGACACTTTGCTGGCGATTCCGTTCTTTACCTTCATGGGCATTATTTTGGAACGCTCGGGCATGGCCGAGGACTTGCTCGAAACTGTCGGCCAGGTTTTCGGTAAAGTACGCGGCGGTGTTGCCATTGCCGTGATATTGGTGGGTGCACTGCTGGCTGCTACGACCGGTGTGGTTGCCGCAGCAGTTATCTCAATGGGTTTGATTTCATTGCCAGTCATGTTGCGTTATGGTTATAACCGCAGCATTGCCACAGGTGCAATCACCGCTTCGGGCACTTTGGCGCAAGCCATTCCGCCGTCATTGGTGTTGATTGTGTTGGCAGATCAATTGGGGCGTTCGGTTGGTGACATGTATTCTGGTGCCTTGATACCAGGTTTACTGTTGGTAAGTTTGTATTTGCTGTTTATCGTTGCAGTGGCCATTGTGAAACCTGATTGGGTTCCTGCCTTGCCGCCAGAGGCATTGGTATTCAAAGAAGACAACGGTAATTCGGGTCACAAATCCTTGCTGATATTGGTGTTGATCTGTGCTGCAGTTGGTTTCGCTTGGTCACAAGTACATCATGGCTTGATGTCAAAGTGGTTAGAGCGTTCTTTGCCATCACCTGGCGACGAAATTGTCATCATGTCCATGACGCTGGCTTCATTAACGGGTCTGTTTTTGGCGGCGATTAACCGTGTCACTAAAATGCATTTGCTGTCACGCCTGGCCGAACAAGTTACGTTCGTGTTGATGCCGCCGCTGATTCTGATTTTCTTGGTACTTGGTACCATTTTCTTGGGTGTGGCAACACCCACTGAGGGTGGTGCCATGGGTGCCATTGGTGCGCTGATTTTGGCAATGATCAAGGGCAAACTCAGCCTGCCGCTGACCAAACAAGCGCTTGAGGCCACAGCTAAGTTGGCGTCTTTTGTGCTGTTTATTTTGATTGGTTCAACCGTATTCAGTTTCACATTCAATGCGGCTGATGGTCATATTTGGGTCGAGCATTTGTTCAAGGACATGCCAGGTGGTGCATGGGGCTTTTTAATCGTCGTGAATATATTGGTATTCATATTGGGTTGCTTCATCGACTTCTTTGAAATTGCCTTCATCATCATTCCGCTATTGGCACCCGTTGCAGAGAAAATATTGCCTGGTTTGGTGCCCGGCATGACGCCGGATCAAGCCATGATATGGTTTGGTGTGATCATTGCGATGAATTTGCAAACCTCATTCCTCACGCCACCTTTCGGTTTTGCATTGTTTTACCTGCGCAGTGTGGCGGCCAAATTTGACTACAAAGACCGCGTCACTGGTAAATTGATACCTTCAGTCAAAACGAGCGAAATCTACAAAGGATCGATTGCGTTTATCTGTCTGCAAGTCATCATGCTCGCTATGGTGATGATTTTTCCAGTTTTGGTAACAGGTGGTATCGAGAAAACAGCCACATTGAGCAATGAACAAATCATGCAACAACTGGATGCGCCAGCACCTGCAGATTCAAATACGGAAAATAAATCAGATGCCAAAGAAGAAGATCCTATGAAGGCATTGCAAGAATCAATGGCCAAAGAGGCCAAAGAAAAGAAATAAAGAACGTTTGATTTGCAAAACAAAAAAGGAGTCTTCGGACTCCTTTTTTTATGAACTTATATATTTGGTCTAGAGCAAATATTCACAATCGACGAGGGTTTCGAGTGGTGGAAATCGAAATAACGAAAGCTGGATTAGATTAGAAGCCAAAAAAAATGCCCCTGGGCAGGGGCATTTTGACGAAACAGTGTTTATTGGTTTCGTTTACAGTTTTTGACGCTGCATGAAGCCATCAAAACGTGCTTCTGTGAAGCGGAACCATTGGTTAGCGTCAGCGCGGTATTTGCTGTAATCAGCATATATTTTCGCCCAGCTCGCATTTTTTGCGCCAATTTCTTTGTACAGAGTTTCGGCTTCTTTGAATGCCAAATTCATCACATCATCTGGGAACGCATGCAATTTCGCGCCTGCGCCAACCAGTTCTTTCAGTGCTTTTGGATTGCGTCCATCGTACTTTGCCTGCATGTCGACATGGGCATTGGCTGCTGCATTTTCGACGATGGCTTTGTATTCTGGTGTCAAAGCATTAAAGGCTTTTTGGTTAATGAAGAAGTCCAACTGTGGACCACCTTCCCACCAGCCTGGATAGTAGTAGTGTGGTGCAACTTTGTAGAAGCCCAATTTTTGGTCATCATATGGACCTACCCATTCAGCCGCATCGATGGTTCCTTTTTCCAGCGCTTGGTAAATTTCGCCACCAGGGATGTTTTGTGGCACACCACCCATGCGTTCAAATACACGACCAGCAAAACCGCCAACACGGAATTTCATGCCTTTGAGGTCAGCCACTGATTTGATTTCTTTACGATACCAGCCACCCATTTGAGCGCCTGTATTGCCGCCTGGGAAGTTGATCATGTTGTATTTAGCGTAAAACTCACGCATCAACTTCAAACCATTGCCTTCGTACATCCAGGCAGTCATTTGACGGCTGTTCAATCCGAATGGGATGGCGCAACCTAACGCAAAACATTCATCTTTACCATGGAAATAGTAAGGTGCTGTGTGCGCCATTTCAACTGTACCGTTTTGCACGCCGTCTACCACGCCAAAAGCTGGCATCAATTCGCCACCTGCATGGACAGAGATTTCAAACTTGCCGCCAGACATCGCCTTAACTTGCTTGGCGAACTCTTCAGCACCACCGAAAATGGTATCCAAAGCTTTAGGGAAGCTAGAAGCAAGGCGCCAACGAACAGCAGCTTGGGCTTGAACAACTGCAGGTGCAACACCAGCAGCCAATACGCCAGCAATGCCAGCGTTTTTAATGAGGGAACGACGATCCATGTGATGATCTCCAAGGGTTAATAAACAAATGTCTCAGCCCACTTTGTAGGTGATCCAAGACGACAAACTAGCAAGCATGATTGTAGGGAACGAAGCGCACACTTTTCGTCCGGGTTTTCCCTTGATTGTGAACTTAATTGAGACAAGTCAATGAAAACTTTTCAATCTGTGTTTTATATTTGCTCACGCTTTTGATTTGGCTCTGAAAGCATGAATTGAAGCTTCAATGCCAGCTGCATCCAATCCTTGGAGTGCTAACAGTTGTGCATGGTCACCGTGCTCGATGAACACATCTGGCAGACCTAAATTCAATACGGGTTTGGTGAGACCGGCTGCTTGCAATGCTTCATTCACAGCGCTGCCAGCGCCCCCCATGATGCAGCCCTCTTCTATGGTGACCAGCAGATCATGCGAGCCGGCGATTTGTTGCAGCATATCGGTATCCAATGGCTTGGCCCAGCGCATGTTGACAACGGTACAGTCCAGTTTCTCACCGACAGTCAAGGCCGGCTGCAACAGCGTGCCAAATGCAAGTATGGCGATTTTTTGATGGCTTGTAGCAGGCGCATTGCTGTGCAAGCGAATTTGTGCTTTTCCAAATGGCAAAGCTTGTAAAGAAGGATCAACTGCAACACCCGCACCCGCACCACGTGGATAGCGTACTGCCACTGGGTGATTTTGTTCAAAAGCGCTGGTTAACAATTGCCTGCATTCATTTTCATCTGCTGGGCAAGCGATGCTCATATTTGGAATGCAGTGCAGAAAGGCAATGTCATACGCGCCTGCGTGCGTTGCACCATCTGCACCCACCAAGCCGGCGCGATCCAAGGCAAACACCACGGGTAAGTTTTGCAAAGCCACATCGTGAATCAACTGGTCATAGGCACGCTGTAAAAATGTCGAATAAATAGCGACCACAGGTTTCAGCCCTTCACAAGCCAGGCCAGCGGCAAAGGTCACAGCATGTTGTTCTGCAATGCCCACATCAAAATAACGACTGGGAAAGCGCTGCTCAAATTCCACTAAACCAGAGCCTTCACGCATGGCAGGTGTAATTCCGACCAAACGTTCATCCTTGGCTGCCATGTCGCACAACCATTGGCCAAATACTTGCGTGAAAGTGGTTTTGGCGGGTGTGGACGCTTTTTGTATGCCGATGCTGGGGTCAAACTTGCTGGGGCCGTGGTAAGCCACTGGGTCAGCTTCGGCCAATTTGTAGCCATTGCCTTTTTTGGTTACCACGTGTAAAAATTGCGGCCCTTTGAGGTGCTTGACGTTTTCCAGTGTGGGTATTAACGACTCCAAATCGTGTCCGTCAATGGGGCCGACATAGTTAAATCCAAATTTTTCAAACAGCGTTGCGGGCACTACCATGCCTTTGGCGTGTTCTTCAAATCGCTTGGCCAGTTCGAATAGGGGAGGCGCAACTTTGAGTACCTGTTTGCCTGCATTTTTTGCCGCTGCGTAAAACTGCCCGCTCATGAGTTGGGCCAAATAGCGATTCAAAGCACCCACGGGTGGGCTGATGCTCATGTCGTTGTCGTTCAAAATCACCAACAAATTACAGTCGGCCACCCCAGCGTTGTTCAAAGCCTCAAAAGCCATGCCCGCAGTCATGGCGCCATCACCAATGATGGCCACCGAATGGCGCTCTTCGCCCTTGATTTTGGCTGCCAAGGCCATGCCCAAAGCCGCTGAAATACTGGTGCTGGAATGGGCAGTGCCAAAACTGTCGAATTCACTTTCAGTGCGTTGCGGAAAACCCGATAACCCGCCCAATTGGCGCAAACTGTCCATGCGGTCACGTCGGCCAGTCAATATTTTGTGGGGGTAGGTTTGGTGCCCAACGTCCCACACCAATCGGTCGTTAGGGGTGTTGAAAACATAATGCAGCGCCACCGTCAATTCAACGGTACCTAAATTTGAACTCAGATGGCCGCCGGTTTGGGATACGCTGGTGAGCAAATAGGCACGCAATTCGTCTGCCAAGGTTTTCAGCTGTTCGCGTGACAGCAGTCGCAAATCGGCTGGCGATGCTATGCTGGACAGTAAGGGGTGCGCACTCGTTGGCATATTCAGGAAAATTTCATAATGCTATATTTTTGATAGCAGATTAGGCAATAAATACGCCGGCTACAGCCTTGTTTTTCATATATTTTGGGCAATTTTGAGCTGATCGGCGGGTGGCTGTATTTTAGTTTAAAAAGCCCAGCTTACATGATTCTGTTAACCACCATGTGAGCAAGGGAACGCAAGGCTTGGGAGTGTTCCAAACGAGCATCATCCAATGCAATGAGTGCCTGTTGCAAAAGCTGGCTGGCGAACTGCGATGACTTTTCCAACCCCATCAAGGACACAAATGTCGGTTTGTTATCTTGCGCATCTTTACCGGCTGTTTTGCCCAATGTGGCGGTATCGGTTGTGACGTCCAAAATGTCGTCAACCACTTGAAAAGCCACACCCAATGCTGCGCCATACTGTTGCAATGCCGTTTGAGTCTGCATGGGCACTGTTTGTCCCGTCGGAACACAGGCCGCACCCATCATCACGCTGGCTTGTAATAAAGCACCTGTCTTCAATTTGTGCATGTGTTTCAGCTGTTCCAAGTTCAAATGCTGTCCGACATTGGCCAAATCGATGGCTTGCCCACCCGCCATACCATGACAGCCAGCTGATAATGCCAGCAAACGGCACAGTTTGGCTTGGGTGGCTGCTGCAACCACTTCCTCAGTGGGGGTGAGCAATTCAAAGGCCAGAGCTTGCAAAGCATCGCCTGCCAACAATGCTTGGGCTTGTCCAAATTTCACATGCACGGTGGGTTTGCCACGGCGCAGCACATCGTTGTCCATGCAGGGCATGTCATCGTGCACCAAAGAATAAGCATGAATCAACTCCACCGCACAAGCGGCCCTGAGTGTGGCAGGACAATTTGATTCAGCACCGACCGCTTGCGCAGCTGCAAAAACCAAAAGCGGTCGCAAGCGCTTACCACCATCCAACACCGCATAGCGCATGGCTTCACCCAAGCGTTCGGGTGCTGTGGGGGCTACCCAGTCTGACAAAGCTTTTTCAACTTTGCCTAAGACCGCGGTGGACCATGCGTTGAAAGCTTGATGATTGGCGGTGCTTGCCAATGCTGCTGTTGCGTCTTTTGCGGTCACTGTTTGGTCCAAGATTTCAGTTCACCATTTTCAATGACGCTGATTTGTTGCTCTACCGCAGCCAATTTGTCTCTACAAAAAGTGAGCAAGGATGCGCCGCGTTGGTAACCCGCCATGAGCTGATCCAAAGGCAATTGACCAGCTTCCAGTTGCGTCACCAAGGCATCCAGTTCTTGCAAGGCAGCTTCATATGTGGCTGGCAATTCCTGATTGGGTGTGGCCTTGCCTGATAATGCGTCTACAGATTTCACTTTTGTGGCCATAGGTCAGTTGAGATTGGTTAATTCAAATCGGTTAAAAATCCGACATTTACACATTTTAAGCCCCAATATGCAAGCTCTTTGGATGGTATTCGCGTCGTTCTTTTTTGCCACCATGGGCGTTGGGGTGAAATTTGCTTCGGCACAATTTAATGTGTATGAAATTGTGTTTTATCGCGGCTTGATAGGCATCGTTTTCATGGTTTTGGTGATGCGACAGCGGCGCATTTCTGCCAAGACCAACGTGCCGTGGATGCATGTTTGGCGCTCTGTGATTGGTGTATTTTCATTGCTGTGCTGGTTTTATGCCATCGCCAACCTACCCTTGGCAACGGCGATGACTTTGAACTACATGAGTGGTGTTTGGGTGGCCGCTTTTGTTGTGGGCAGCGCGGTTTTTTATAGTTTAAGTGATACCAGCAAATCCCAAGGAGCGCTGGTGATGACGGTATTGTGCGGCTTTGCCGGCGTGGTGTTGACACTGCGCCCAACCATTGAACAAAATCAATTGTTTGCGGGTGTGTTGGGTTTGTTGTCGGGCATGGCTGCCGCTTTGGCCTATATGCAAGTGGCCGTGCTGGCGCGTGCGGGTGAACCTGAAGAGCGCACAGTGCTCTATTTTGGTATAGGTACGGCCATTGCTGGCGCAACTGGCATGGCCATTTATGGTGTATCCAGTGCTGCGGCTTGGCACACAAGCGCCGCATGGTGGCTGCTGCCGATTGGGATATTTGCCACGTTGGGGCAATGGGGCATGACGCGAGCATACAGCCAGGGTGCCACATTGGTCGTCGCAAGTTTGCAGTATTCTGGTATTGTGTTTGCCAGCATCTACAGTGTCATTTTGTTTGACGACGCCATTTCACCGGTAGGCTGGTTGGGGATTGTGGTGATTGTTTTGAGTGGCCTGGGGGCAACGGCATTGCGCGCACGTGCAGCGGTGCCATTGAAACAAGCCGATGAACATTAATTGAATTTTCGCACAGAGGGGAGCCAAGCATGTATCAAACTTTAATCTCGGCACAAGACTTAGACAGCTTGCTGCAATCTGCCAAGGCTGTGACAGCGACTGGCAAACCCATCATGGTGTTTGATTGCAGTTTTGATTTGGCCAAGCCAGATATTGGACAGCAACAATTTGATGAGAGCCATCTACCAAGCGCTGTTTATGTCAATTTGGACACCGATCTGAGCTCTAAAAATGATTTGGCCGCGGCCTCAGGGGGACGACATCCCTTGCCCAGTCGCGAAACATTTGCAGTTTGGTTGACCAACAAAGGGTTCACCAATGCCCACCAAGCCATTGTGTATGACCGCAACGGCAGCATGTACAGTGGCCGCCTGTGGTGGATGCTGAAATGGTTGGGGCACGAAGCTGTGGCCGTACTGGACGGTGGTTTACAGGCGTGGCAAGCCAATGGCGGAGCGGTTCAAAGCAGCACCAAGAGCACCAAGACTAAAAAAACAACCGCATCTGAAACACCGTTTGCACTGTCCAATGCCTTGGCAACTTTAGCGACGGTTGATGGTGTGGCGCAAAACCTTGGTAAGTCAACCCAAACCATCATAGATGCGCGAGGAATACCGCGCTTTCGGGGAGACGTTGAGCCCTTAGACCCAACTGCAGGGCATATTCCTGGTGCTTTGAATCGGCCATTTACCGAAAATTTCGATACAACTGGCAAATTTAAATCGGCTGAAGTTTTGCAGGCT
Source organism: uncultured Polaromonas sp. (assembly GCA_937863225.1). Taxonomy (GTDB): domain Bacteria; phylum Pseudomonadota; class Gammaproteobacteria; order Burkholderiales; family Burkholderiaceae_C; genus Aalborgiella. Next base: position 12,847 of record CALMEI010000065.1, on the reverse strand, counting down.
GAATACAAGCAATTGCTCGCCGGACGAGATCCTTCTGGTGTCGTCCATCAATGCGGCAGTGGTGTCACCGCAGCAGCCAATATTTTGGCCATGGAACTGGCGGGTTTGGGGCGTCAAGCCCTTTTTGCCGGAAGTTGGAGCGAATGGTGCAGCGACCCAAATCGGCCTGTGGCGCAAGGGTAACAAGGTAAGCTTGCCAAAGAAATAAGTGCTGAAAAAGTATTCGTACCGCTTTTCGAGTTGACGAGATGCTAAACCGAATTACACTAGCCATGTGGTTGTTTGGTGTTGAGCATCGTGCGATCATGGGATAAATGATTTTTTGAGTTCGGTTGTGGTTTATTTTCACTAACATTTTTAGGAGTTACACAATGGCGGATATGACAGAAAACAAAGCGGCAGTTGGCAAATACAGCAGCAGCGTGAACGAAGCAGCATTGGCAGGTTTGGCAAAAACCTATGCCTTGGTGTTGTCCAAAAAAGATACCCAATATGTCGCCTGCAGCGATGCCAAAGAGCGTGATACCGTGCGTGCCAATTTCTTGCAAAAGAAACTGGGTTTAACCAATGCTGAAGCCGAACTCGATGCTGCCGTGCTGGCAGTTTGCGAAAAAATGAAAGCTGAAAAATTCAAGTCACGCTTGGTGGCGTATTACCTGCTGGCGGAGAAATTTGGGAAACTCGGTGTTTTTGTTAAATAAATAGCCAGTCATCTATTTAAATAAATCCCCATCAACCTTTTGCGGTTCTGTGTTCTGCATGACACAGAATCTCAAAAGGTTTTTTCATTAGCGAAACGTATTTTCGAAACGAATTTTTATTTCAAACTAAGCACCCAATTGGCCAATGTTTTGGCATCACCGGGACTCACTTGCTCGTTTGCAGGCATGGGTATCACGCCCCAAACCCCACCGCCGCCTTTGACAATTTTGACCGCTAATTTATCCGCAGCACCCGCTTGCCCAGCATATTTTTTGGCCACATCTTTGTAGGATGGTCCAACCAATTTTTTGTCTACAGCATGGCAAGCGATACAGTTCTTGCTGGTCGCCAATTTGAGATCGGCCATGGCTGGCATGGTGAACAACATACACATCACGGCGATGGACAATGTTTGACTGGGGTTGAATCGACGCATGTGTTACTCCTGTTGTTTTCCGATGGATTCGCTTGATTTTGCTTCTGGATGATTACTTAACGGCAGTTTTTTGCAGCAGGTTGACAAGCAACAAAACAAGCGCACCAGCTGCAATACCCGTCACTGCATCTGCGCCCAATGATACCAAGCCACTCACAATACCGTTTTGCCCAGCTGTGATCGACTCAACCCAGTGGTGAATGGCAGGAAAACCATGCGTCAAAATGCCGCCACCCACCAAAAACATGGCCGCGGTGCCCACGATTGACAGTGCTCTCATCATATAGGGCGCAAACCACAGTATGCCGCGTCCAAAGTTGTGTTTCAAGCTGCCCACGGCATAGGTCATGGTCAAATGCAAACCTGCATCGTCAATTTTCACGATACCCGCGACCAAACCATACACACCAATGGTCATCACTATGGCGATGCTGGTCAATACCGCGATTTGTGTGCTTAAACCACTGTTTTGTACCGTGCCCAAAGTGATGGCAATGATTTCGGCTGACAAAATAAAATCGGTGCGAATCGCGCCTTTGATTTTGTCTTTTTCTAATGCGACCAAGTCCACCTTGGCATCCACCAGCGCATGCAAAAGTTCCTCTTCATGCGCTTTGTCTTCAGCTTTGCTGTGCAACAACTTGTGTGCCAGTTTTTCGAAGCCCTCAAAACACAAAAACGCGCCGCCCACCATGAGCAAGGGCGTCACCAACCAAGGCGCAAAGTAGCTGATGGCTATGGCGGCTGGCACCAAAATCGCTTTGTTAATGAACGACCCCTTGGCAACAGCCCACACCACGGGCAATTCGCGGTCTGCATTCACGCCGGTCACTTGCTGGGCGTTTAAGGCCAAATCGTCACCCAGCACACCGCTGGTTTTTTTGGCTGCGACCTTGGTGAGCAAAGCCACATCGTCCAAAATCGTGGCTATGTCGTCAAGGAGGGCTAATAGACTAGATGCCATTTTTGTGTGCTTCCTGAATTTTTATCGGTATTTTTATCGGTGTATGCACAGTATTGTGCCACTTGGCAAGCGCGGCACTGTGGACTGCGTGCTGTGCACACATAGCGACCATGCAAAATCAGCCAATGGTGCGCATCCACCAAGTATTCTGCTGGTATGCGTTTGAGCAACTTCAGCTCCACTTCCAGCGGCGTTTTACCAGGTGCTAAACCGGTGCGGTTGCCTAGGCGAAATATATGCGTGTCCACCGCCATGGTAGGCTCGCCAAAGGCGCAGTTCAGCACCACATTCGCTGTTTTGCGACCCACACCGGGCAGGGCTTCCAGGGCTGCACGGTTACTCGGTACGATGCTGTTGTGCTTTTCGACCAATATTTCGCAAGTTTGCAGCAGGTGCTTGGCTTTGCTGTGGAAGAGGCCAATGGTTTTGATGTAGCTCTCCAAACCCTCTAAGCCAAGATTCAGGATTTTGGTTGGTGTGTTCGCTACAGGGAACAAGCGCCGCGTTGCTTTGTTCACACCCACATCGGTGGCTTGGGCGCTTAAGAGTACTGCGGTCAACAGCTCAAACACACTGGTGTATTCGAGCTCCGTCACTGGCATGGGATTGGCGGCTTTGAGGGTTGCAAAGAAGGGGGAAATATTTTCTTTCTTCATAGACACTTAGTTTCGCAGAAAGAAGTTAAATTTATGCACAATGTAGCTATCTCTCACCATTTGATGCAACCCCATCCGTTCGGACAGAGCTTGTCGAAGTCATGAAGAAACCTTCGACAGGCTCAGGGCGAACGGGTGGTAACAAAAATTCAACTTCAAGCCAACCGTCATGCAATTCGCTTCCCGCCTCCAAAACGTAGAAACCTCCGCCATCCGCGAACTCTTCAAACTGCTGGGCAAACCCGGCATCATCAGTTTTGCCGGCGGCTTTCCCGACAGTGCCATGTTTGACGTGGACGGCATCCGCGAAGCCGTTAATGCCGCTTTGACCGAAGAGCCCGGCGCAACGCTGCAATACGGCGCAACCGAGGGCTACAACCCGCTGCGCGAGCAACTGGCCGCCTTCATGCAAAGCAAGGGCTGCACAGATGTCTCGCCAGAAGGCCTGATCGTCACCACCGGCAGCCAGCAGGCGCTGGATTTGCTGGGCAAAACTTTGATCAGCCCCGGTGACAAAGTGATTGTGGAAGGCCCCACCTTCCTCGCCACCATCCAGTGCTTTCGCCTCTACGGTGCCGAGATCATCACCGCGCCCATAGACGGCGACGGCGTGCAAACCGACAAGTTAGAAGAGTTGATAGCGCTGCACAAGCCAAAGTTCGCCTACCTCATCCCCACCTTTGGCAACCCCAGCGGTGCCTTGTTGAGCCTAGAGCGCCGCAAAAAAGTGTTGGAAATGGCGGTCAAATACAACACGCTGATTGTGGAAGACGACCCGTATGGCGACCTGTATTTCGGCACCACACCACCCCAACCGAGCATCCTGAGCCTGTCAAAAGATGTCCCAGGCAGTCGCGATTTACTCGTCCACTGCGGCAGTTTGAGTAAAGTCCTCAGCCCCGGCCTGCGCATCGGCTGGATGATTGCGCCGCCCGCATTACTGGCCAATGCCACCATGTGCAAACAGTTCAGCGACGCCCACACCAGCACCTTCGCCCAAGCCACAGCAGCCCAATACCTCAAAGCCGGCCGCATGCCCGCCACGCTAGACAAAGTGCGCGCCGTCTACGCAGAACGCGCCTTGGCCATGGGCAACGCCTTGCGCAAAGAGCTGGGTAGCGCCATAGACTTCGTCCAACCCCAAGGCGGCCTGTTCGTCTGGGCGCGTCTCACAGGCGCAGGCGGCAAAGTGTCTGACGGCGCAACGCTCGCCAAACGCGCCATAGACAAAGGCGTAGCCTTCGTCCCCGGCGCACCGTTTTATGCAACCAATCCAGATTTAGCAACGCTGCGCTTGAGTTTTGCAACGGCGGATGTGGGGAAGATTGAAGAGGGGGTGGGGAGGTTGGGGGAGGCGGTTTGATGTCATTGCGTGATGTAATTTTTAATCAGCAAGCAGTGGTTTTGGGTTACAGCTTTGATGACGAAATCAAAATTGGTGGCAACTATGTGCCATTGATTCAACACGAAAATTGCATTTACATCAGCGGGCAAATTCCGCGTGTAGGCAATGAAGTTGTGGTTACTGGCGCTGCGGGGGGTGATGTCACGTTGGCACTTGCACAAACAGCTGCGCAAATTGCCACCATGCGCGCCATGGCTTTGTTGCAACGTTATTTAGGCTCGCTTGACAAGGTGAAATCTATACTGCGTTTAACTGTGTATGTGCAGTCTAGCCTGACATTCACACAGCAAAGTGAAGTGGCTGACGGAGCTTCAAACTTGCTGTACCGCATTTTTGGCGATGATGGTAGGCATACACGAACTTCGGTAGGGGTTCATCAACTGCCGAAAAACGCGACTGTTGAAATAGACATGGTTGTTGCGGCATAAATAGCTTGTAGCCGTCGTATTTATTGCCTATAGTGCTATTAAATATATAGCAAAATGAATTTTTCTCACCTTACGGATACAACTTCTTTAAAGTTTTAACCGAGTGCTTGACCAGCTCAGCCAGTACTTTGGGGTCTATGTCAGCGAGTTTTTTAATGTAAATACAAACTTTGCTGGCTTTGTGTTTCCCTAGTTTCGCCATCAGGTCTGGCACCAGGTCAAAGCCTGATGATATGTAGATTGTCAGGTCGGTTTTGCGCTTGGCGAAGCCGGCTAGAAATGAATCACCTTCTCTGCCACTGGCGTATTTGTAGTGGTATTGACCAAAACCAACCATGTGGTTTTGCAACTCTGACATGTTGCCACTGCCCCATAAAACGGGCGGGTGTTTGCTGGCTTTGGACATCAGTGTGAGCAGCGCAGCAGCATCGGCGCGTTGCTGTGGATTGTCAATTGCAGCCAAGTAGTCGTCGACATTGAGTGTGGTGGCTTGGGTTTTGTTGGTTGCCATGGCTATTCCCAATAGGTATTCCAAACCATTGTTTGCAGGGTGGTCATGCACTGCGGTGTGGCGATGAGCGCGAGTAAAGTTTGGCGTGGGTTTTTGTTGGACAGTGGGTGCAACAGCATGGCTGAAAATTCTGCAAATGTGGCGCGGTAATTGGGCTGTTCGTCGCCAAAATAATCTTTGAAAATGAATTTGGCTATGTGTCCCGTGGGTGTGCGGCGTTTGATGATTTGTGACCAAGAATCACTGGGAGGTAACACCACAACGGCACTGTCACAATTTTTGTATTTGAATGCGATGGGTATGAATGTGTTGAATGCTGGTGTATCTTGGCTGATGACCGCGCCTTGTGTCACAAGGAAATGACGCAATTGATTTTGAAATGCGGCTTCGTTGTAATCGTTGCTGTTGCTGACCTTGAGTTTGCTCCAAAGTGTCAGCGGGATCAACACGCCCAATAAAAGCAACAATTTGCCATTGATTCGCAATTTAATTGGCACGCTTTGCGCCCCACATGGCAAACAATAGCGCGCTCATAGTCAGCAGCAATGTCGTGACCGACGAGCCCATTGGACCATGCCACAAGTCATACATGTCTTTGGTGGTCACCATCAATGCGATGCGAGTGGTGTTGATGGCGATGGCCGTAAGCAGCAAGTAGGCCAGGGCTTTGAGTTCAATTTGAAAGCGGGGCACAGTTCGCAACCACCTGGTGACGACCAACCAAAGCAAAACGACGGCGGACAAATTGGCAAATGAGGTGCATCCCATCACCACAACCGCGCGTTTTTCAGGTTCAAAAACAAACTGTATGGCATTGCCGTTGGTTGGCGTATTCAGTAATTTACCCAGCAAAAAAACATCAAAAATCTCAAAATAAACGGCAAATACTTTGAGCAATACGGGCGACCACAATCTTGAAAATGAAATGGCAAACAAAATGCTGGCTGCTGCGAGCAATTCATAGTCGCGGGTTTTATTCTGTTTGTCGCGGTAAAACAAGAGATACAACAAATAGAACGATATGACCGACAGTGCCAAGGTGCTGGTGTGCCGAATAGGCCAAGCTGACAATAAAAAGACACTGACCAGAAGTGCCCAGTCTTGCGGCGTCGCAACCGAATAGGGTGAATTTGCTTGAGTGCCCACCTGATGTTTATCCGCCTGCTTTTCAGATGACAAATGAATAAAGTACAAAACACAGCCAATTGACAGCAGTATCAACCAGTTGGAGAGTAGAAAATCTGCGGTGTATGACTCTCGCACCGAGTAAGTTTTACCTTGCGATGGCCATAGCATATTGACAGCAGCCACCACAATGGCAGTTAGCCAAATATCATGGCTGGAGAATCGACGTTTTTCAAAGATGGCTTGCATTCACTTCTTTGCGTTTGAAGTTTTTAAGCCAATCAATCCAAGCAAAAAATGCATGCTGCCACAGCGGCGCTTCGACCTTGGGTGCGTAGGCTAAACCAAATTCTGCGGTTTGAATGGCGCCTTCGGGTTTGAAAGTGCCTAAAAGCTTGTCCCACACGATAAAGACGTTGCCATAGTTGTGGTCATGTACAGCGCGATCGACTGCATGGTGAACACGATGGTGGCTTGGCGTAACCATAAAAGTTTCTAAAAACCCCATCTTATGAATGAGCTGGGTATGGGCCAAGGTTTGCACCAAGGTATTGATGAAAAAATAGACGATTAAAACCGTGTGTAAACCACCCACTAAGCAAAACAAGGCTGATGCCAACATGCCACTGGACAAGAATCCTAACCAACCATGTCGCATATGTGTGGTGAAATTGAACTCTACGGCTGCGTGGTGTACGGCGTGTTCAGCCCACAAAAACCCGATTTCGTGTGCCAAACGATGCGCGATGTATTTCAGAAAATCGATTGCAACAAATGCGCAAATACCCCAAACCAAACCTGGTGGTAAGGTGAGTGGTTTGTTTGGGATTGCAGAATCTATGTAGTTGAGCACCACCTCAATGACAGTCAACCCAACAAACAGATGACCAATGCCCAGTCCCAGCGTAGCCATCGTCTGACCATTTGAGTAGACCTGCATATGCCGCTTTTTTGCCAGCACAAACTCCAAATAAGCCAGGGCTAGTAAACCCCATGTGACAAAAATAATCGGGTTGTATCGCATCGTATCAAATACCCTCCCCGATCAAAGTCCGACGTTTTTCGGTCTATTTTTTGTTTTTGAACTTGTAAATAGCGTAGGCGACGGTAGAAATCCCCAGTGCCAACAAGCCGATAGAGCCTTCGCCAAACTCAGGGCCAGGGACTTGATTCACACCAGCCATGACTTGGCTCGCCAACAAAGACAGGGAAGTGAACAGTGAAAAACGTAATAAATTTCTCATAACTTGGCTCCTTGAGGATGGTAATAGAGACTTTATTATGCGTATTATCAAAAATTAGGTATTTGGTATTAACCCTAGTTTAAGAGTTAAACGCTGATAAAAATAGTCACAAACTAAACCAAGCGCGCTAGGTGCTTTTTAATTTGTACCTGCACTTGCTCGGGAGCGGTACCGCCCAGGGTATTGCGTGCGTTGAGGGAGCCGCGCAGCGACAGCACATCGTACACATCGTTTTCAATCTTGGGGTTGAATCTTTGTAATGTAGTCAAGGGCAGTTCAGACAGATCCAAACCCTGTTGCATGGCGGTTTTGACGGCGTGTGCGACGGCTTCGTGCGCGTCGCGGAATGGCAAACCCTTTTTAACCATGTAGTCGGCTAAATCGGTAGCGGTGGCGTAGCCTTTGAGGGCTGCGCGTTCCATGGCTTCGGGTTGCACAGTGATGCTGGCCACCATGTCGGCAAATATCCGCAGCGTGTCTTTGAGGGTGTCAACCGTGTCAAACAGGGGCTCTTTGTCTTCTTGGTTGTCTTTGTTGTAGGCCAGCGGTTGTGCTTTCATGAGGGTGATCAAACCCATCAAATGCCCAACCACGCGTCCAGTTTTACCGCGAGCCAATTCGGGCACATCCGGGTTTTTCTTCTGCGGCATGATGGAGCTGCCGGTGGTAAAGCCATCGGCGATGCGGATAAAGCCAAAGTTTTGGCTCATCCACAAAATCAACTCTTCACTCATGCGGCTGATGTGCACCATCGCCAGCGTTGCAGCAGCGGTAAATTCAATTGCAAAGTCGCGGTCGCTGACGGCATCTAGGCTGTTTTGGCAGATTTGTGCATGGCCCGCGTCGTCAACCATGCCCAAGGCTTTGGCGACCCGTTCGCGGTCTAATGGATAGCTGGTGCCAGCCAATGCGGCTGCGCCCAGAGGCAAAACGTTGACGCGGCGGCGCACATCGTGCATGCGCTCGGCATCGCGTTTGAACATTTCAATATAGGCCAGCATGTGGTGCGCAAAGCTGACGGGTTGTGCCACTTGCAGGTGCGTAAAGCCCGGCATGATGACATCGACATTTTTTTGTGCAATCGCAAGCAGTGCTTTTTGCAGGTTAATCAGCAAATCGACAATTAAATCAATTTCACCGCGCAGCCACAAGCGCACGTCGGTGGCCACTTGGTCGTTGCGACTGCGGCCGGTGTGCAAGCGCTTACCTGCATCACCCACCAGCGTGGTCAAGCGCGCTTCAATGTTCAAGTGCACGTCTTCTAAGTCCAGCTTCCATTCAAAGCTGCCAGCTTCAATTTCGCTGCTGATTTGTGCCAAGCCTTTTTGGATGGATGCCAAGTCCGCGTTGGAAATTATTTTTTGCGCCGCCAGCATGTCTGCTTGCGCTAAAGAGCCGGCGATATCAGCCTGCCACAAGCGCTTGTCAAAAAACACGCTGGAGGTGTAGCGTTTGACCAAATCGTTCATGGGTTCAGAAAACAAGGCCGACCAGGCTTGTGATTTTTTATCGAGTTGATTGGTGGACATGGTGGAAAAAGCGAATCGCTGTCATATGATGAATTTCCACTATTATCGTGCTTCTATGACCACAGATAGCAATTCACAAGCACTGTCCACATTGATTTTTGATGCCTGCAAAGTGGGCGTGATTTTGCGTGCTGTGCTTTTTGTACAGGTTGTGATGGGTGCGGTGGTGATGTTCACGCAAAGCAGCGTCTCGGCATGGATGAGTCAATTGGCCATGCTGATGGGTGGGTCGGTGCCCGCCACTTTGCTGTGGTTGGTGGCAGCGTGCAGTTTGCAGCGTCCATTGCAAAGCCTGTCTCTTTACGGTCAGTACATGGCCGGTTTTGCACTGGGCGTGTTGGCGGGGTTTTATGCCTGCGGTATGTTGTTATTTGTCGGTTTGGTTACACCAGCACCGTGGCTGGCCAGTGGCGTTGCTGGGGGCTTGCTGGCCACTGCATTGGTCGCGGCTTTGGTATGGCGTGCCAAAGGCCGCATGCCAGCAGCGACAGCAGCGCGCTTGGCCGATTTACAGTCTCGCATTCGTCCGCATTTTTTATTCAATACCCTGAACAGCGCCATTGCCTTGGTGCGGGAAGAACCGCGCAAAGCGGAGAAAATGTTAGAAGATTTGAGTGATTTGTTTCGTCAAGCCTTGGCGGAACATGGTGACGCGGTCACATTGGCGCAAGAGGTCGAACTGGCCAAACATTATTTGGCGATTGAGCAAGTGCGATTTGCAGACCGTTTGCGTGTTGATTGGCAAATTGACACCGCGACACTGGGTGCAAAATTGCCGCCCTTGATGTTGCAGCCCTTGATCGAAAATGCAATACACCATGGCGTCGAACCCAGTCCAAATGGTGCATCGGTTGTGATCACTGCCAAGCGTGATGGCAGCAAAGTCGTCATAGAAATCAGCAACACCTTGCCATCGGTAAGTGAAGTAGGCTTAGCACAGAAGCATAAACCCGTAGGCATGGGAATTGCGCTGCAAAATGTGCGCGAACGATTGAGCTTGCTGCATGACATCGAGAGTGGTTTTCAAGCGGGTGTGCAGGGTAATCAATTTGTTGTTCGTATTGAATTGCCGTTATGAAACAAGCGCCAGCCTTGCACATTTTGATCGTTGACGACGAAGCTTTGGCACGCAAACGTTTGCGAAACCTGTTAGCAGATTGCAGTGAACCCCGTGTTCAGATTGTGGGTGAAGCTGCCAGCGTGGCCGAAGCCAAGGCGTTGCTTGCCAACGCACCCGTTGATGCGATCTTGTTGGACATCAATATGCCTGATGCAGATGGCTTAACGCTGGCGCGAGCTGTGCAAGGTATGTCCAAGCAGGCGGATCAAACAGACATGGCTGCGCCCGCCATTGTTTTCGTAACCGCCCATGCCGAGCACGCTGTGCAAGCCTTTGATTTGGCCGCGCTGGATTATTTAACCAAACCAGTCCGACTTGAAAGATTGCAAACAGCGCTACAAAAAATAGAGCGGTCTAGGCAATCAATACGCCGCCTAGAGCCTGAAAACACACATATTATTGCGGAAGATGCGGTGGTCATTCATGAGCGCGGTGGAATCACGCGCTTATCGATAGCAGAAGTGCTGTACCTCAAAGCTGAACTCAAATATATCAGCGTGCGCACGGCCAGCAAGACATTTATTTTGGAAGGCAGCTTGAGCGATTTAGAAGCCCGCTTCCCAATGCAGTTTTTGCGCGTGCATCGCAATGCGTTGGTGGCAAGGCATGCCATGCGAGCTTTGGTGAAACATTTCGACGACAGTGAGGGCGAGGGATGGGCGGTCAAGCTGGACGGCGTGGATGAGGTTTTGGCGGTATCGCGCCGGCAATTGGCTGCTGTCAAGGAAGAGCTTGCTAAATAGGATTGCTGGCAGCGGTTTTCTAAATTTTTGATTTTCTGATAAGAAATAGAACTTTAGATAGATACCAATCGGTCATCTAAAAACTTATAAACACGTTATAGGACAGTGAACTTGAAAAATTAGCTGGTTCATACCTTTATTTTTTTACAACAAACAGGAGCATCAAATGAAAATTCAATCACTGGTTTTGACTATGGCAATCGCTGCAGGCGCAAGCCTTACTGGTGTGGTCAATGCACAAACTGCAACACCTGTGGTGGACCAAAAAGCGGCAAACCAACAACAACGCATCAACCAAGGCGTGGCCTCTGGTGAATTAACACGCGGTGAAGCGGTGCGTTTGCAAAAGCGGCAAAACAGATTGGTTGCGAACACGCAACGCGCCAAAGCCGACGGTGTTGTGACGGATGCCGAACGCCGTCAGTTGAACCGCCAAGCTGACCGCAACAGCAAAAAAATACACAACAAAAAGCACAATCGCCGCGATACCAACCCACGTTAATTGGGTTTCGGTCATTGCAAACTGAAGGTCAAGCGGCGGAAGCCGTCTTGGCCTTTTCTGCTTCGGTGATGAACGCGTCGGCGTAAAACATGTCAGTGGGCAGCCGGCAATGCGCTATCAAATCTGCTTGTGCAGCGTCCACCATCAACGGTGCACCGCAAGCGTAAACCTCATGCTGACTCAAGTCGGGAAGGTCGGCCATCACAGCTAGGTGTACCCATCCCGTTCGGCCTGTCCAATGGTCTTCGGGTAACGCATCAGACACCACCGGTACATAGCGCAAGTTTGGCATGTTGAGCAGTAGCTCGGCAAGCCAATCGTTCAAATACAAATCTCTTGGTCTACGTCCACCCCAGTACAAAACCACGTCGCGTTTGCTTTGAATGTGTTGCAACTGTTCAATGATGGCTTTGATGGGCGCAAAACCCGTACCAGAAGCCAAAAGCACAATGGGTTTGTCAGATTCTTCACGCAAATAAAAGCTGCCAAATGGCCCCTCAATGCGGTACATGTCTTTTTCTTTCAGACCGTTAAAAACGTGATCCGTGAACAAGCCACCAGGCAAGTGGCGAATGTGCAGGTTCAAAGTTTTAGACGCAGCACTGAGGTATGGCGCATTGGCCATGGAATAGCTGCGTCTTTCGCCGTTTTTCAAAATCAACTCGATGTATTGACCTGCATGGTATTCAAACAATTCACTGGCAGGCAATTGCAGTTGAACCAACATCACATCAGGCGATTTTTTATCCAGTTGCTGAATCCGCGTTGGCAGTCTTTTAATTGGAAATGCGCTTTTCAATGTCACTTGGCGCGACTCTAAAACAACATCAGAGTGTGCGCTGGCACAGCATGTCAAAATCAAACCTTTAGCTTGCTCTTGCGCACTCAATGCATTTTCTTGGTGGGCGCTGTGCACCACCTTGCCCGACAATAGTTTGCACTTGCAGGTGCCACAAACCCCGTCTTTGCAACCGTAGGGCAAAGTAATGCCTTGTCGAATCGCTGACTGCAAAATGGTTTCGTGGGTAAGGACTGTGAATTGTCGTTGACTGGGAGTAACAGTGATTTGAAATGACATAATGCAATGCTTGAATTTATTTTTTTGTGAGTGCTATTTTGCCTGTAATCCAACCTTACTCAACCCGTTTGCAAAGACGAAAAGCCAGCACGTACTGGGGTGTGGGCTTGGGCGCTTTACCCGCGCGGTTTCGGCGACCACGGTTGTTGATTGTCGGTTGCGGCGATGTGGGGCAACGTGTGGCGAAAATCATTCACAATCAACCGCAAAGTTTACGTGTTTTGGCGTTAACGACAGCACCCGAGCATGTTTTGCCCTTGCGGCAATTGGGTTTAGTGCCATTGTTGGGAAATTTAGACCATCAACCCGACTTGCACAGGCTGGCGGGTTTGGCTACACATGTTTTGCATTTGGCCCCACCGCCCCCCCCGGGGTTGTCCGGCCCCCGGACCCGGGCGGTGGGG
>CALMEI010000064.1 GCA_937863225.1 uncultured Polaromonas sp. | reverse complement strand
GGCACGAGGTCGAAATTGATCCAGATGCATTAACCGGACATTTGCGGTTTGCGGGTGACGATCGCACCCGCTTGGCTGCCATACAGAGGGCGGCGGCCAGTGGTGCAGATGTGGCCTTAACCTCGCGTGGTGGTTACGGCTTGAGCCGGATTTTGCCGCATTTGCCCTACAAAGCGATAGCCAAAGCGGTGGAACGTGGCACACAGTTTGTGGGCTACAGCGACTTCACGGCCTTGCAATGTGCGCTGTTGGCCACAACGCAAATCAACACTTGGGCAGGACCATCTGTCTGTGGTGACTTTGGGCAGCAAGTTGAAAAAGATGGTGCACCTGATGTGGTGATGGAATCCTGCTTTGACGATTTGTTGCAAGGGCAGGGGGAGGGTGTGGGTTGGCGTGCTACAAATAATATAGCACATCAGGCAATAAATACGCCGGTAAATGACAATATTAAAGGTCAAAATGGCACAATAAAAAGTGAATTCACTGTTCGCAATGCCACGCTGTGGGGAGGTAATTTAACCATGCTTAACAGTTTGGTAGGCACGCCCTATATGCCAGCGGTGGCCAGTGACAAAAAACAGCGCGGTATGTTGTTCATTGAAGACGTGGCCGACCATCCCTACCGCATCGAACGCAATTTAACGCAGCTCTTACACGCTGGCGTGTTGCACAACCAAAAGGCCATTTTGTTCGGGCAATTTACCAACTACCAGTTGTTTCCCAAGGCAGACCACGGTTTCAAACTACAAAGCGTGATCGATTGGTTGCGCAGCGCAGTGAAATGCCCAGTCATCACAGGGCTGCCAATGGGGCACGTGCCCACCAAAGTGTTGTTGCCCTTTGGTGTCAAAGCCACCTTGAATGTCGATGGTCGCGATGCCATGTTGGTGTGGGGTGATTGATGATTGGATTCAAGACTAAACCATTGAGATTTTTAGTCAGCCTCATGCTGCTATTGCCGCTGTGGGCGAACGCCAAAACCGATGCCGAAGCAAGCGCAGATGCAAGCGCAAATACAACTGCAAATACAAGTTCAAGTGCAATAACTGAATCATCGTTTTCAAAACTGATGTCCGAAGACAGCACCTGGGTCATTGTGGGTGGTGTATCGCGCCACAGCTGCCGCGATTGCGGTTTTCATGAACGCAACCCGGGTTTGGCGTTGCAATGGCGTTCTGACTGGCTAAACAACTTCATGCAAAGTGATAACTGGCGCGTATCAGCAGGCACGTATCTGAACAGCAACAACCGACATAGCCTGTATGTGGCGACGGTGTGGCAACCGCTGAGCTACACCATGGACGCTGTATCATTCAAAGCAGGTGTGCAGATGGCCGTGATCAGCAATTACCTTAAATCGCCCATCACCCCCACCTTGCTGCCAACACTCACTTTAGAAACCAAACACCTGGGTGCCGACCTTTACCTTGTGCCCAAATTCCCCAGCGTCAGCTCTGCGGTGTTGGTCAGTTTTAAAGTGCGGTTTTGATTCTGGCGCATTGTCGGTTTAACTCTTGGCAACCATGGTGAATGACCCTAAAGATGTTGACGGTGTTGATTGCGTTGATTGTGTTGTTGTTGGTGCGGGTGTGGTTGGTTTGGCCGTCGCCAGAGCCATCACCACTGCGCCACAGTTTGCGGGTAAAGAACTTTTGGTATTGGAATCTGCCAACGCCATCGGTACAGGCACCAGTTCACGCAACAGTGAAGTGATTCACGCTGGTATTTACTACGAGCAAGATTCACTCAAAGCGCAGTTGTGTGTGCAGGGCAAAGCGATGCTCTACAACTATTGTCAAGAGCGCGGCATTGCGCATCAACGTTGTGGCAAATTGATCGTGGCGACGCAGGCGGCGCAAGTTGCACAACTGCAAAACATCATAGCCAAAGCCGCAGCCAATGGGGTGACTGATTTGGTCATGCTGACACAAGCACAAGCCCTGCAGCTAGAGCCACAACTGCACTGCGTGGCAGCGGTGCATTCACCCAGCACCGGCATTGTGGACAGCCATGCGTTGATGTTGAGCTTGCAAGGCGATATTGAAAATGCAGGCGGCATCGTGGCATTGAATTCGGCTGTAGCCGGCGTAGATATTGCCCATGGTGCTATCAAAATTGTCATGCACGACGGCACCACACTGCATACCCAAACACTGGTCAACGCAGCAGGTTTAAGTGCCCCCATTTTGGCAAAACGCATTCAGGGCTTAAGCAGCGAACACATACCGCAACCCCATTACGCCAAAGGCAACTACTTCACATTGGCCGGCAAATCGCCCTTCAGTCGCTTGATTTACCCCGTACCTGAAGCGGCAGGTTTAGGCGTGCATTTGACGCTAGACCTGGGCGGACAAGCCAAGTTTGGACCCGATGTAGAGTGGGTAAATTCACCCGACGACTTGCTGGTAGACCCATCTCGAGGTGACGCCTTTTATGCCCAAGTCCGAAAATACTGGCCGCAACTCGCAGACGGTGCCCTACAACCCGGCTACGCCGGCATCCGTCCCAAAATCACCCCCCCCAATGCACCAGCTGCCGACTTTGTCATTCAAGGCGAATCGGTTCACGGTATCAAAGGCTTGGTCAACTTATTCGGCATTGAATCGCCAGGGTTGACGAGTTGTTTGGCGATTGGACAGAGGGTTAGGGGGATGGTGTTGGGATAATTTTGGTTGCTCAACCAGTTGGTGGACTAACAGCTTGAATGTCTGGGTGTTGAAAGATTTAGCATATCTGTTATGATACAAAAATATCACATTTAAAGCAATTCACCCTCTATACCTATGACAACAGCAACATTACGCAACTGGGGCGGCTCTGTCGCTTTACCTATTCCTAAAAAAATATTGAATTTGATTTCTCTGGAATCAGGTAGTGCGGTGAATATTCAAGTAGAGGATGGGCGATTGATCATTGAACCACAAAGACCTCGCTTCACCTTGGCTCAGCTCATGGCGGAACACAAGGCATTGAAAATTCCGCGTGATGATGCATGGACAGACTTTGAAGCACTACCGTCTGAGCAAGTGTAATGGCTGGCAAGTTCCCCAAACGCGGCGAAATTTGGCTGGTTGACCTCAACCCCACCAAAGGCCGCGAACAAGCAGGTACGCGCCCCGTACTCGTTTTGTCACCCGCAGATGAAACGCTGGCCATTGTTCTACCCATCAGTCAGGGCATCACCCTAGCCCGTAGCCAAGGCTTCGCCGTATCGCTCATGGGCACAGGTCTTACAACCCAAGGCGTGGTCATTTGCAACCAACCCCGCACCGTGGCATTGCGCGAACGCAATGGCAAAAAAATTGAAACCGCACCTGCCGATGTCATGCTTGAAGTATTGGCACGAATTGCGCCTTTGGTAACTTGAGGTTTTTTAGTGCTGACTTGACTTACGAACTTTTAGCGTTAGTTGGGTATCGAGAATTTGAATTTGCTGTCGACTCTTTGTCAACAAAGGCGGAGCCCCAGCGCTTGATAGCCCGCTTAGCATGCAGTTGGTGCGTTGGCGCGTATCAAATAAACAAACCCCTTCTGTGCTGCGAAGCCTAGCGTGTGAATGAAGGATCGCAGTTAGGTGCCCCACTTGAATGACAGATTAGCCATTTATCCAACTTGATCAAGAATGGAGCTTAGAAAAGTAGAGCCACTTTTTGTTATCAATAACCAACCTAAGGTAATACAGTTGGCAATAACGGTAACCCAAAAAATAGTTTGAAATTCTTGTTTTCTTGACTTATGACGTAATGTTTTTTGTGCAAGTAAAGCGCCAGGCCAACCACCAATTAAGCCGAATAAATGCAACGTACTTTCTTTGGTTCTCCAGCGGTCATTTTGTGCAGCTTTTTTGTCTAGGGCATATGCAAGAAAAGTAACGATACTTGAAGTGAAGTATAGACCTACAATTTCGAGCGGGAGCCTACCCAGTAACGCTAACAGGATGAAGAACAGGCCAAAAAGAATGGCAAAGTAGATGCCGAGCCAACTGGATGCATTAGATTTGCTAGTAGTTGTCGCACCCACAGCAAACCGAATGTTTTTTGCAAAAAAACGACCGTTTTCATTAGTTGCAAGCTCATAAGTAATTATGTCGCCGTCTTCGGGGCGTTGGGATCTGTTAGAAAAGGCTTTTATATGCACGAATGCTTTTAGGCCACCACCGTTTGGGGTAACAAAACCAAACCCTTGGTCGTCTTTCCAGTTTGTAATTTTTCCCTGATAACGCATATAGAGTCTTGAAAATGCTAGCTATTTTTATTTAACATTTCAGCATGCTAACAGATAACAAAACATCATTTCCCCAGAAAAAAAGCCCAGCACCGCTGGGCTTTTTTGTGAATTAAAAACTTGCTTAACGCTGCCCACTCTGTAGCGCAGCTATGCGCTCTTCCATGGGTGGGTGGGTGCTGAACAGTTTGCCCATGCTGCCGCCTATGCCCATTGCTGCCATGCTCTTTGGCAATTCGCCTGGGGTCATGCCGCCTAGGCGTTGCAAGGCGTGAATCATGGACTGGGGTTGGCCCATGAGTTTGGCGGCGCCGGCGTCGGCGCGGAATTCGCGGTGGCGGCTGAACCAAGCGACGATGATGCTGGCTAAGAAACCCAGTACCAAATCCAACACCATGGTGGTAACCATATAGCCAATGCCAGGGCCAGAGCTGTCGCTGCCTTTGCGCAGAGCGCCGTCTATCAATGAGCCAATGATGCGGCTTAAGAAGACCACAAAGGTGTTCATCACGCCTTGTATCAGCGTCATGGTGACCATATCGCCATTGGCAACGTGGGCGACCTCATGGCCAATCACGGCTTCGACTTCTTCTTTGGTCATGCCTTGTAGCAAACCGGTAGACACTGCGACCAAGGCTGAGTTTTTGAATGCACCTGTGGCAAAGGCGTTGGGCTCGCCTTCGTAAATGCCGACTTCTGGCATGCTAATGCCTGATTGGTCGGCAAATTTACGCACGGTGTTCACAATCCATGCTTCGTCTGCGTTTTGCGGCTCATTGATGATGTGGATGCCTTGCGTCCGCTTGGCGATGGTTTTAGACATCAACAACGAAATGATCGCGCCGGTAAAGCCAATCACCAAGGAATAGGCCATGAGTGAGCCGACGTTGATACCGTTCGGACCCATGTAGCGGTTCAGCCCAAACAGGCTGGTGACAATGCCCAGTACCACCATCACAGCGACGTTGGTTAAGACAAATAAAAGAATGCGTTGCATGGTTTATTCCTTTGTAAAAATATCACTCACAGAATGCGAAAAATCAAAGTATTCAGTGGGCAATGACGCGAATAATAAGGGCTAAGCGACAAAAATCAAGTGCTGGTTTTAGCAGGCTGTCGAAATACTTGGGTATCTGCGTAGTAATGCGGGTCTTCATTGTCCTTGCACCACTGGGGCACACCTAAAATGGGCAGGGGTGCAAAAGGTTTTTGGCGCATTGTGTCGGCCTGTAAATCATTGGCAATCAGCGCATCGATTTGCTGTAAATTGGGTTGAACGGGTGCTGTTTGCGAAAAATAATGGTCAAATATGGCTGTATGCGGCGTATTTATTGCCTGAGATGCTATTAAATTAGTAGCATTTAGAATGTACACATGGGCAGTGATGGCTTTGCGTGGGGTGACGAGTTTTTCCATCAATGCATGGCCAAATAGGATCAGTTGCGATTGCTGCCACAGTTTTCTATGTGTGATGAAAAGGCTTTGCCAGTCTTTGACTAGCAAGGCTTGCCATAACGGTGCGGGGGCGATTAAAAATGCACCGTTTTCGTCCAGCAAAGTCAGTGCGTCACGCACCGTACCGCGCTGGGTGCTGGAACCACACAATGCAATTTGTTCGGCATGTAATTGGTTAATGCGCGCTTTGGTTTGCGGAAAATGGTGCCAGCACAAGCCATTGAAAAAGTCATGCACGTTGTTGCGCGTAGGGCACTGTTGGTGTTCAAAGACACAGCTTTCATATGGCATACCGTTGGGCTGATGGTTTTGCGCGATGAATTGAACCGCCGCTGGTTGCCGTGTGGTGGGGTGGCGCAAGCCGTTCAATACTTCACAGACTGCCTTGGTTTCGGAGACTTCTTGTGCTGCTTGCAAACCTACACCGCGCAAGTGGCTAAGCCACGGCGCTTGCCAATCAATCGCTTCTAGACCAAACGCCAAGGCAAAGTTTCTCCCGAGCGCAGGGGTTTGAGTTCGGCATCGCCAAAAGTGAAGCTGGCAGGCGGTGTCCAGCTTTCTTGCACCAAGGTAATGGTGCCGTTGTTGCGTGGCAAGCCGTAAAAGTCTGCGCCATTGAAGCTGGCAAAGGCCTCGAGTTTGTCTAAAGCATTGGCAGCGGCAAAAACTTCGGCGTACATCTCCATTGCCGCATGTGACGTGTAGCAGCCTGCGCAGCCAGTAGCGTGTTCTTTAAGGTGCGTGGGATGCGGTGCGCTGTCGGTGCCCAAGAAGAACTTGGCGCTCTCTTTGCCCGCACTGGTGGCCGCTTGCACCAAGGCTAAACGATGCGCCTCGCGTTTCAACACCGGCAAACAATAGTAATGTGGTCTTAATCCGCCTGTGAAAATGGCATTGCGGTTGTACAGCAGATGGTGCGCCGTCAGCGTGGCTGCGGTGTACTTATCAGCCGCTTGCACATATTGCGCGGCATCTTTGGTGGTGATGTGTTCAAAGACGATTTTGAGTTCAGGGAAATCTTTGCGCAGTGGTATCAGTTTGGTATCGATGAACACGGCTTCGCGGTCAAACAAATCAATCTCTGCGTTGGTGACTTCGCCGTGCACCAACAGCAACAGACCTTCGCGTTGCATGGCCTCCAAAGTTTTGTAGGTTTTGCGTATATCGGTGACACCTGCATCGCTGTTGGTGGTAGCGCCAGCGGGGTAGAGTTTAACGGCCACCATACCAGCGTCTTTGGCGCGTTTGATTTCGTCTGGTGGCAAGCTGTCGGTGAGGTAGAGCGTCATCAGCGGTTCGAACTTCATGCCTGCGGGTACAGCGGCTTGAATGCGTGCTTTGTAGGCCAAAGCCTGCGCAGCGGTGGTTACCGGCGGGCGCAAATTGGGCATGATGATGGCGCGAGCAAATTGATGTGCCGTATGTGGCACCACAGTTTGCAGAGCATCGCCATCGCGCACATGCAAATGCCAGTCGTCGGGGCGGGTGATGGTGATTGTTTTAGGCGTGTTCATGCCCCTATTGTCCACAAAAAAAAGGACACCCAGTGGTGTCCTTTGATTTGTTCAATGATTTATCAATGAGCCAAGATTTTGTTTAAGAAATCTTTGGTGCGCGGTTGGCGGTTTTCTGGGTGTCCAAAGAACTCGTCTTTGGTGCAATCTTCTAAAATTTTGCCGCCCACGTCCATGAATATCACTCGGCTGCCCACTTTTTTGGCAAAGCCCATCTCGTGTGTCACGCACATCATGGTCATGCCTTCGTTGGCCAAACCCATCATGACGTCCAGCACCTCGCCCACCATTTCAGGGTCAAGTGCCGAAGTGGGTTCGTCAAACAACATGGCAATGGGGTTCATGCTCAACGCACGCGCAATGGCCACACGTTGTTGCTGGCCACCGGAGAGTTGACCCGGAAATTTGTCTTTGTGCGCCATCAGGCCGACTCGGTCCAAGTATTGCAGCCCCAATTTTTTGGCTTCATCAGGGCTGCGACCCAGTACTTTGATTTGCGCAATGGTCAAATTGTCTGTCACACTGAAATGAGGAAACAATTCAAAATTTTGAAACACCATGCCAACGCGGCTGCGCAGCTTAGGCAAATCGGTTTTGGGGTCATGTACTGCCAAGCCATCGACATAGATTTCGCCTTTTTGGAAAGGCTCTAAGGCATTGATGGTTTTAATTAAAGTGGATTTGCCAGAGCCGGATGGCCCGCAAATCACGACCACTTCCCCTTTTTTGATGTTGGTACTGCAGTCGTTCAATACCTGTACAGCACCGTACCATTTGGAAACGTTTTTGAGTTCAATCATGTTCTTCTCCGAAATTCAATAATCTATAGTTTGGTATGGCAATGCTTCAGCGAATAATGGCAATTTTGGCTTGCAATTTTTTGACCAAGTAGGACAAGGCATAGCAGATCACAAAATAAACGATGGCAGCCAAGATGTACGCTTCTTCTGGACGGCCATAAATTTTGCCAGCGGTGGTGAAGCCTTTGAGCAAATCATATGCACCAATGGCATACACCAAGGAGGTGTCTTGAAACAAAATAATGGTTTGCGTCAACAAGATGGGCAGCATGTTGCGAAATGCTTGGGGCAACACAATTAAACGCATGTTTTGGCTGTATGTCATGCCCACAGCTTGGCCAGCAAAAACTTGGCCACGTGGAATCGACTGAATACCTGCCCGCATGATCTCGCTGAAGTAAGCCGCTTCAAATGCCACGAAAGTGATGATGGCTGAAAGCTCTGCCCCAATCGGTCGACCAATTAAAAAAGGGACGAGTAAAAAGAAGCCCAAAATCACCATGACCAAGGGAATAGAACGCATGCCATTGACATAAATGGTTGCTGGCAGCATCAAAATCTTTTTGCCAGATAAACGCATCAATGCCAACACTGTTCCAAAAGCAATACCACCCAAAGTGGCAACAATGGTCAGTTGCACACTGAACCAGAAACCATTGACGACGAATTTGGAGATGATGTCCCAATTGACAAAGGATAAATCTAATCCGCCCATGTCAATGCCCTCCACCCGTGCCACCAGCCACAATAAAGCCGGGGATTTGGATTTTCTTTTCAATGAACGCCATGATGCGGTTCACCGCAAATGCAGAGATGACATACAAAGCGGTCACGCCTAAGAATATTTCAATGCCTTTGGACGTTTCTTCAGCAGCTTGGGTATAGAACCAAGTCAATTCTGCTACCGATACGGCAAACGCAACGGAAGAGTTCTTCAACATGTTCATGGTCTCAGAAGTCAGTGGTGGCATGATGATGCGAAAGCACATGGGTAGTAGCACGTAGCGATAAGACTGCCAAGTGGTAAACCCCATGGCGCTGGCTGCATAGCGTTGCCCTTTGGGCAGAGATTGGATGCCAGCGCGCACTTGTTCGGCAATCCGTGCCGACGTAAAAAAGCCCAAAGCCAATACCACTAAGATAAAACCCGGGACTTGTTGCAGTGCAGGGAATACCTTGGGTACAACAAAATACCACAAGAAAATTTGCACCAATAGTGGGATGTTGCGAAACAGCTCAACCCACGCATTGCCCAAACGCACCAACCAAGGGCTGTTGGGCAAAGTACGAATCGTGCCAATAATGACACCCACAATCATGGCAACAACGTATGCACAACCGGCTACGGACAAGGTCCAACCCCAAGATTGAATCATCCATTCCAAATATGTGCGGCCACCGCCATCATCGGTTAAAAAAACTTTCCAGTCTAAAAACATAAATCCACTTTCAAAAAACAAACCCCGCCAAAGCTCTGCCTAGGCGGGGTATTGACTAGCTATGGATGCTAAGCATTCATGTATTGAAGTGAAACTTCAATTATTTCTTGACGTAAGACTCAACTGGGTTGTCGTTTGGATTAGCCCAAGCTGCTTTGGTTGCTTCGCTGGCTGGCAAACCAATTTTTGAGTTCTTTGGTGGAATGGGTTGTACAAACCATTTGTCATACATCTTGGCCATTGCGCCTGATTTGATCATGGCTTTGACAGAGTCATCGGCCAATTTTTTCATCGCTGCATCGTCTTTGCGAATCATGATGGCGATGGGCTCAACGCTCAACACTTCACCCACAATTTTGAAATCCGCTGGGTTTTTTGAATTGGCGATATTGCCAGCCAAGATGGAACCGTCCATTACAAACGCATCGGCGCGACCAGACTCGAGCAACAAGAAGCTGTCTGCATGGTCTTTACCAAACACTTCTTTGAAGTCGATACCTGCTGCGCGTTCATTTTTGCGCAATAACTGAACGGAAGTGGTGCCGGTTGTCGTTGCCACATTTTTGTCTTTCAACTGCGCAATGCTGGTGATGCCACTGTTTGCTTTGACTGCAATTCGCACTTCTTCAACGAATGTGGTCACCACAAATGACACATCTTTTTGACGGGTGGCATTGTTGGTGGTTGAACCGCATTCAATGTCCACTGTACCGTTTTGTACCAATGGAATACGGTTTTGTGATGTCACTGGTGTGTATTTGATGTCTAATTTTTTACCCACTGCTTTAGAGACATCTGCAATGATGCCTTGACAAACTTCAACATGGAAGCCGGCATATTTGCCATCACCCAAAGTGTAAGACAAAGCGCCAGATGAATCACGCACACCCATGGTGATGCTGCCAGAGGCTTTAACTTTGGCCAAGGTGTCGTTGGCTTGAGCGAATACGGCGCTGCTTGTGGCGGCCAGTACGGCGAGTGCGATGAGTTGCTTTTTCATGGCTTGATTCTTTCAAAAAAAGAGGTTGATAAAAAAATAAAAAAGGGAATGCTCGGGTGAGCTTTCACAACGTGATTGTAGAGTTTTAGGATTTCGGGATTACCCTAGGTTTACTATCAAATTTCGTGCCAATGATGCCAAATGTCTCATAAATTATGATTTTTTTGCATCAGAGACTTTATTCTGGGTCAAATAAGCCCATAAGGCTTGTGCCGCACCCTTCATCACCTCATTGTTAGCAGGCTTTTCGCGGTATGCGCGCAAGTCCATGGTTAAAGTTAAATCGCTCAATTCTGGCGCGGCGTTGACCAAGCGTTTGGCGCGCAATTCTTTTTTGACAGCGCTGTGTGGCAAGAAAGCAATGCCATGTCCTTCCAAGGCCATGGCCTTGAGGCCTTCAGACATATCGGTCTCGTAGACCCTGTCCAGGTGTATGGCAGTTTTTGATTCCTTCAAAATCAAATCGACCACCATGCCCAAGTACGCACCGGGTGCGTAGCCTAAATAAGGCAAGGGACGTGCAGCGCTTCCCGGTAAGGTAAACAAAGGTTTGCCATCGGCATCAGGCTTTACATAAGGCGCAATCACTTCTTGGCCCAAGCTCACCATGTCGTAGCGCTCAGCATCCAGTTGAAAGGGTTGCGAAGGGTGGTGGTAGGCAATCAACAAATCGCAATTGCCCTCTGCCAAACGCAACACCGCATCATGCACATTTTGCGCAATCAAACGGCTTTTGATGGGCCCAAAATTGTCACGCAGTTCAGACATCCACGCCGGAAAAAACGTGAAGGCCAAGGTGTGTGGCACGGCAAACTCAATCACATCTTGCCCGGCTGATGTATGTCCTCGCAGCATGGCACGTGTGCTTTGCAAAGCCCGCAGCATCTCTAAAGATTGGTCGTACAGCGTGTCACCCGCCGCGGTCAAGCGGGTGGGGTAGGAACTGCGGTCCACCAAATCAGTGCCCGCCCAAGCTTCGAGTGCTTGGATGCGACGCGAAAATGCAGGTTGCGTGACGTGTCGCAGTTGCGCGGAGCGGCTGAAACTGCGTGTTTCTGCCAAGCTGACGAAATCCTCAAGCCATTTGGTTTCCATTTTGTTAAGTGCTTACGCGATTGCGTTGTGATGAATATGGAAGGGTTTAAACGCTCAATGGTTTAAACGCTGCGGTATGAATCGACCAAACCCAGCAAATGTGCGCGTTGCGATGCTTCCAAATAAGGCACCAACAAATGCAGCACATGGTGCGCACCGCGTAACAAGGCGTCTTCGGCATTTTCGGGTTCCAGCGCTTTGCGTGGGTCGCGCACGTATTCAAAGCTCAACCAATAGGTCAGTACCACCACCATGCTGGTCGCAGTGGCATCCAGCTCGCGCGAATCAATGTGCACGGCACCACCTCGGCTCATGCCATCTAACAGGGCTTTGATTGATTGGGATTTGTTTTTCAAAATCCATTGAAAATGCGTTTCTAAGCGGCGATTTTTGCTCAGCAAATCATTCAAGTCGCGGTACAAAAAGCGGTATTCCCAAATGATTTCAAACAAACTGTGCATGAAAAACCAAGCGTCTTCCACATTGCGCACGTTATCGCTGGCGTGTAGCAGTTCATTCAGTTGTCGTTCATAGCGGTCAAACAAGGCGTTGATGAGCTCATCTTTAGCTGGGTAGTGGTAATACAAATTGCCCGGGCTGATGCGCAGTTCGGCAGAGATGAGCGTGGTCGACACATTGGGTTCACCAAAGCGGTTAAACAGGTCTAATGTGACTTCTAAAATGCGTTCAGCCGTGCGGCGAGGTGCTTTTTTAACCATAGGTCATACTGTATCTCAGAACACGAATGAAATATAGCCTTGATAATAAGAGACTCTATGAAAAATATGTTCTCTTGGCAAATGGTTGATATTCGGTTGATGTTGGGTTGATATAAAGCATGCAAACCGAGCAAAGTTATTGGCTGTCTGTTTTGGTGCAAACCCCGTTGCACAGCAAACTGGCTGAAGTATTGACTTACCAAAGCAGCAAGCCCGTGCCCGCAGGCAGCTTGGTGCGCGTCATGTTGGGTGCGCGTGAACTCTTGGGTGTGGTGTGGGAAGAATTGCCAGGCAAACCCGCAGACGCCTTAACACGCGATGGCAAGCGCATCGACTTCAAGCCCATTACGGCCGATTTAGGGCTGTCACCCTTGTTGCCCGCATGGCGCAAGTTGATTGACTTTGCTGCCAGCTACTACCAACGCAGCCCAGGCGAAGTGGCATTGGCAGCATTGCCCCCCCAATTGCGAACCCTCAACGCGACACAGCTTGAGCGCCGTATCACCAAGCGCAAAAAGGCATCAAAACAGGCTGTAGACGGCGTAAATAATGCCTATATTGCTATAAATAGCATAGCGTTAAATGATGAGCAAATGCAAGTACTGGCAAAAACAGCAAGCAACGCTGGGCCATTTTTACTGTTTGGCGCGACCGGCAGCGGCAAAACCGAAGTCTATTTACAAGCCGCACAAGCCTTGTTGCACAGCGACCCACAGGCCCAAGTGCTGATGATGGTGCCAGAGATTAACCTGACCCCGCAACTGGAAGATCGCGTGAGAGCGCGTTTTTGCCAGGCGTATGGTGACGATGCGGTTGTCTCTATGCACAGCGGCATGACACCCGCCCAGCGACTGAACAGTTGGCTGGCCGCGCATGAAGGCGTGGCACGCGTGGTGCTGGGCACGCGCATGGCGGTGTTTGCGTCCATGCCGCATTTAAAACTCATTGTGGTAGACGAAGAGCACGACCCCAGCTACAAAAGCCAAGATGGTGCACGTTATTCCGCACGTGACTTAGCGGTGTACCGTGGCAAGTTAGACGGCGCCAAAGTGATACTCGGCTCGGCCACACCATCGCTAGAAAGCTGGCACCACAGCGGTGATCTTGATCAAGCCGGCCGCTATGTGCGCTTGACCATGTCTGAACGCATAGGCGCAGGCAGTTTGCCCAAAGTGGTGCTGGTGAACATGGCGCACCAGCCGAAAAAAACCGTGCTGGCACCACCACTCTTGGCGGCGATTGCACAGCGTATTGAAAATGGCGAACAAGCCATGGTCTTTATCAACCGCCGTGGTTATGCGCCTGTGCTGCACTGTGGCGACTGCGGCTGGAAAAGCGAATGCCCGCATTGCAGCGCCTACCGCGTGTTCCACAAAATTGACCGCACTTTACGCTGTCATCACTGCGGCTTTACCGAACGCGTGCCGCGTGCATGCCCAGCATGTGGCAATACCGATATCACCCCCATAGGTCGCGGCACCGAACAACTTGAAGAACAATTGGCCATGCTCTTGCGCGATGTGAAACGCCCTGATGGTGGCGATGTGCGCATCGCCCGCATTGATGCCGACAGCACAAAACTCAAAGGCGCACTGCAATCGCAATTGGCTCAAGTGCATGCGGGCGAGGTTGATGTGCTGGTGGGCACGCAAATGATTGCCAAAGGGCACGACTTTCGCAACATCACCTTGGTGGCTGCGGTGAACCCCGATGCCGCATTGTTCTCTAGCGATTTCAGAGCACCCGAGCGCTTGTTCAGTTTATTGATGCAAGCCGCCGGCCGAGCCGGGCGCGACGCGGAGCAAGGCGCACACAGCGAGATGTGGATTCAAACGCATCACCCGCAGCATCCCTTGTATGCGGCACTGAGAAAGCACGACTACGAAGGCTTTGCCAAAGATCAATTGAAAGAGCGAGAAGTCGCACAGATGTCGCCTTTT
>CALMEI010000063.1 GCA_937863225.1 uncultured Polaromonas sp. | reverse complement strand
CATTAACCCAACTTTTGCGAAGCGTTACAGTTGCCGTTTTTTTGGTATTGGTATACGTACAAACAATCGCTGTGTCTGCACTGCCTACCGTTAAGGTGCTGCCCACCAATCCGCTGGTGCCGGTACATGCCAATGTGGTGTTGTAATTAGCGGCGCTTCCTGTAGTGAATGTTTCTGCCAGAGTCAAGACACTGCCAACATTGACCGTTTGTGCTGCACCACTGTCAATTTCTGTTGCTGTGTTGGCGACTGAGGCTAATGTTGTTAAGCCTGTTGCGGTAACATTGACCGCATCATTTACAGTTGCATTAACCCAACTTTTGCGAAGCGTTACAGTTGCCGTTTTTTTGGTATTGGTATATGTACAAACAATATTTGTATCGGCGCTGCCTACCGTTAACGTGCTGCCCACCAATCCGCTGGTACCCGTACAGGCCAATGTGGTGTTGTAATTTGCGGCACTTCCTGTAGTGAATGTTTCTGCCAGAGTCAAGACACTACCAACATTGACGGTTTGGACTACGCCAGTATCTGTTTCGTTTGCTGAATTGGCAGTTGAATTTAAATTTACCAGTGCGGGAGTTGCGCCTGTAGCGCTAACGGTTATGGCATCGTTTATTGTTGCGTTGACCCATGTTTTACGCAAAGTGATATTTGAACGCCTAGGCGCACACCATGCAAAGTTTGCTATACCAACAAACTGTTGAGCACCATCATGCGAGGGACCCGTACGAAACTGCTGTGCGATGCTGTTAATGCCGGTGATATTAAACCCTGTTGTCACATTGCAAGCTGGGTCTGTATTGGCACAGTTACCTTCGGTTGTAGCTGTAGCAGTGCCTGTTGCGACGTTAATGGTATGTGTAGCAGCGCCCACCATGCTTGTAGGCGCTGTACCCCCATTAGCCAAAACAACGATACGATCTTGCCAATTGGTATCTAAATAGTCAACATCGGTCGATGTAAGTTGAAATTTATTGACAGGCCGATCGAAACTTAAATTTTGTGTAGACAATAAAACGTTGGTGCCTGTAGTTGTATGGCCCGCACGCACCGTATTAGCAATACCACCGTGCGTTAGTTGATCAGGCGTACCGCTTGTAAAAGGCTGTGAACCAACAACAGAATATGTCACCGTAACGGCATTTAATCCCGTTCCTACAATGTAGTTGACGGGGCCTGTACTGCCGGCAGTCCAACCCGCTGGAATAGTTAAGGTCTGTAAAATCTCATTAGCAGAACAAGCCGAGGCTTGTGCGTACGCCGAAAGCGGAGTACCCGCGGCACACAAAAACACAAATGCTGCTATCAGCTTATTTATTTTTTGGCAGTGCATGCTTATGATTTTAAAAAGCGGTGGTTTACGAATCATTTTTGATAGAACCTTATGTCGTCCAAGTCCAAGCCGGCTACCGCTGTAGGCAACCAGTTAGTTATTTAGTATTAAAGCAAATTTTAGCAACGCAATCAATAAATGTAAGTATTTTCTTTCGGTTGTTAATTTAAATTGACTTATTTTTGCTAAATAAGTCACACATATGTAAAAAATTTGGATGCACGCATCCTTTTAAAGTCCAATGACAAACGAGAAGGCCTCAACAAACAGAAGACCGGCTTTAAGTTAGCCGCTTGGTTTTATAGCACAGCCCCACTTATTAGCCTAGGTTTTGTGCTATCAGTTTTGATTTGTGTTGTATTTGTATTGTGTATCGGTTTAAGACTGATAATTAAGACATGAATAGTTTTTTCATCATTGCACACGCACCTTTGGCAAGCGCCCTGAGAGAGGCTGCCTTACATGTGTTTCCTGAAGCATCCGATTACATTATTGCCTTTGATGTGATGCCAAGCGATATTCCGGAAAATGCAGTCATTTTGGCACAACTTAAAATCAACCAACTGCTAAAGCCTACCAATCCCAAAAAACCAGCCACTGTTTTGATTTTTACCGACATTTTTGGCGCAACCCCCAGCAACATCGCCGCACAGCTTGCCGATGGCGTTCATACCAAACTGGTTGCCGGCGTCAACGTTCCCATGTTGCTTCGTGCCATAAGTTATCGACTCGAGTCTTTAGACGCCGTACTGTCTCGCGCAATCACAGGCGGCATACAAGGCGTCATGTCTGTTGCAATTACGCCACAACAACATCAAAAACTGCATTCTCATGATCAAAGTCAATACAACCATCAGCAATAAATTAGGGCTACATGCCCGTGCGTCGGCCAAACTTACCAAACTAGCAGGTAGCTTTCCCTGCGAAGTTTGGATGTCTAAGGGCGATAGGCGCATTAACGCCAAAAGCATCATGGGTGTGATGATGTTGGCGGCGGGCATTGGATCTCAAGTTACATTGGAAACTGATGGAGACAAAGAGCAAGAAGCCAGCACCGCTATATTGGCTTTGATCGATGACAAGTTTGGAGAAGGTGAATGAGGATCACAAGGACGCGCATCGTATGACTTTTTCAGTTCGCGGTTTAGCTGTCGCGCAAGGTATTGCCATTGGTCGTGCTGTATTGATTGCATCCAGTCGTGTGGATGTTGCACATTACTTTATCTCAGCAGACGAAGTACAGTCAGAAATTGAACGCATTCGCAATGGAAGAAACGCCGTCATTGATGAATTAGGGCGTTTGCAGCACAGTGTGTCACAAATGTCACGCAAGGAAGCACCGCATGAGTTAGTGGCTATGCTGGATGTTCATTTGATGTTGCTACAAGATGATATGTTGTCGGACGGTGTACGGCATTGGATCAGCCAAAGGCTCTATAACGCGGAGTGGGCTTTAACCACGCAATTGGAAATTATTTCTCGTCAGTTCGATGAAATGGAAGATCCTTACTTGCGTGAACGCAAGGCTGATTTAGAGCAAGTTGTTGAACGCATATTGCGACACATGCAAGGCGCCACGGCTTCATTGGCAGACTTAGGCAAAACAAACAAAGCCAACTTGGCGCAAAAGCAAATACAGCGCGATAAAAACCAACACCCACAACAAGATCTGTTGTTGAGGGATACGGTTGATGTTCCTTTGGTGTTGATAGCACATGATTTATCGCCCGCTGACATGTTGCAGTTTAAACAAAGTGTTTTTGATGGATTTGCAACAGATGTGGGTGGAAAAACTTCGCACACCGCGATTGTGGCGCGCAGCATGAACATCCCCGCGGTGGTCGGTGCGCGGACCGCAAGTCAGTTTATTCGTCAAGACGATTGGGTGATTATCGATGGTGATGCCGGTGTTGTGATCGTTGACCCAAGCCCCATCATTTTGGCAGAGTACAACTTTAAAAAGCGCCAAGGTGAATTGGAAAGAACACGGCTTGCAGGTTTGCGCAACACGGCTGCAATCACTCTTGATGGTCAAAAAATCGAATTGTTAGCTAACATTGAACAACCAGAAGACGCTGCGACAGCACTGCATTCTGGGGTGGTGGGAGTTGGCTTATTTCGCAGCGAGTTTTTGTTTATGGGCCGTGAAGCCAAAGGATTGTCTTCATTACCCGCAGAAGAAGAACAGTTTGAAGCGTACAAAAGCGCAGTACTGGGCATGCAAGGTTTGCCAGTAACCATACGCACAGTTGATATCGGTGCCGACAAGCCTTTGGACCGAAAAGAAAAGGCACAAGAAACCCACATGAATCCCGCACTGGGTTTGCGCGCCATTCGTTGGAGTTTGTCCGAGCCTGACATGTTTATCACGCAACTACGGGCTATTTTGCGTGCCAGCAGTTTTGGACAAATTAAATTATTGGTACCGATGTTGTGTGCTGTCGCGGAGATTCAACAAACGTTGGCAGCCATTGCGCTCGCAAAAAAGCAATTGGATGACGAAGGCATTGCCTATGGAGAGGTACCGGTTGGTGCGATGATTGAAATACCAGCAGCGGCTTTGATGTTGCCGACTTTTTTAAAGTATTTTGATTTTCTGTCCTTGGGAACCAATGACTTGATTCAATACACCCTGGCGATTGACCGCGCTGATGAGACCGTCTCCTATTTGTATGACCCCTTGCACCCTGCGGTGTTGCGTTTGATTGCGAACACCATTGAACAAGGCCAACTTCATGGCAAATCGGTGAGCGTGTGTGGTGAAATGGCTGGTGATGCCAGCCTGACCAAATTGTTGCTTGGTATGGGACTGCGCAGTTTCTCTATGCATCCGGCCCAAATTTTGACAGTTAAACAACAAATATTGCGCACCGATACCAGCAAATTGAAAGATTGGACACAAAGCATCCTAAACGCCGAACAGCCTCAAGATTTTATTTAAAACACCTCTTTGACGACGTGTTTGTTGCCTACAGTGCTATGTTATTAATAGCGTCAAAGCCGCAATAAAATAATCAATGTGACCGAATCATGGTGCCAAACGCTTGTTCGGTCAGTATTTCTAACAGCATGGCGTGTGCCACCCGCCCATCAATGATGTGAACCGCATTCACCCCGCTTTTTGCGGCATCCAGTGCGCCGGCAATTTTTGGAATCATGCCGCCACTGATGGTGCCGTCTGCAATGAAGGCATCAATTTCGCGGGTGGTCAGCTCAGGAAGCAACTCTTTGTTTTTATCTAAAACACCCGGAATATTGGTCAACATCAATAGTTTTTCAGCTTGCAAAACCGTGGCCAATTTGCTGGCAACCACATCGGCATTGATGTTGTAGCTTTCGTTTTGTAAACCAAAGCCAATCGGGCTAACCACAGGAATAAAAGCGTCGTCTTGTAAGGCCTTCACTACGCTTGGGTCTATGCTCACAATGTCTCCTACCTGACCCACATCGTGCTCTTTTTTAGCATCTGCCAAATCGACCAGTTTTAGCTTTTGCGCACGAATCAAGCCACCATCGCGCCCCGTTAAACCAACCGCCTTGCCGCCCGCTTGGTTGATCAACCCTACAATGTCTTGTTGCACCTCGCCCGCCAACACCCACTCAACCACCCCCATGGTTTCGGCGTCTGTCACGCGCATGCCCTGAATAAACTCGCCTTTTTTCCCTAGGCGTTTCAGTGCGGTTTCAATTTGTGGACCGCCGCCATGAACCACGATTGGATTGATGCCCACCAATTTCAAAAGCACCACATCTTCTGCAAATGCTTTTTGCAAAGCTGGGTCGGTCATGGCGTTGCCACCATATTTAATAACCATGGTTTTACCGTGGTATTTGCGTATAAAAGGCAACGCCTTTGCCAATATTTCTGCTTTGTCGTGAGGTGCTATTTGATTCACTTTATTTTGTAAGTGCGATAAATTAATGACAATATTAAATGGCAAACTCTTCTTTTTTACGCCCTTGTGCGATCAATGTCGTTAGCCATTTAGGTGTTAGGCCGCGGCCACTCCATGTTTCGCCTTGTGGGCCTTTGTATTTAGCAGCAACAGGGACGCCTGCTGTTTTGGATTTGCGTGTTTTCTTTGTTTTAGCAACTTTACTGGTTTTTACGCCTTTGATTTTGTTGGGTGATTTACCAATAATGTCTTTAATGGTGATGCCAAACGCTTTCATTTTGGCGCGAATTTCAACAACCGTATTATTAAACTCTTTTGCTTTCAAGCTTTCTGCTTGTTTTTGGAGTTTTTCTATTTGTGTTTGAATATCAATTAAATTACTCATATCAATCCTATTTATTAAGATAAAAGTATCAAAAGAGTAATCATTGTATTATAAAAATAAGAGCACAGTATTAAGGCGATATAAGCTATACCAAAGGTTAATACTTTATCTGCGTAACCAATTTGGTACTTTAAATCGAATCAACATCATGTACGCCGCTACATAGATCACCACAAATAACGCACAACAAATCATCAACACCAAGGTGTTATCCCAAAATAAAACCGCAGGTGCCATGGTTAAAAGCGCAAAACTCCAAAGCCAAGGAGAGGTCCGATTGTTGCGCATCAACATTTGTCTTGAAGCATCATCATGAAACACGCTGCGCACTATGCGGCGGTAGATTAATTGGTGAAAATGCAATGCATCTGCAACACCTGGTGATGTGCCTCGAACTGCTTTTCTGTAAATTGAAAACAATGTTTCCCAAACAGGGTAAATCAGTAAAAGCATAGGAAACCAAGGTGATACCGTTGGATGGCGTTGCACCAATGTAATACTTGCTACCGCAATTACCACCCCCCATAAATAAGCACCACCATCTCCTGCAAAAATCAAACCCCGTGGGTAATTCCAAAGCAAAAAACCAGCAGTAGCAGCGGCCAAGCAAATCAGCATGGCAGCCAACTGCCTATCACCCAATTGTAGCGCTACGTGCACCAATGCCAAACAAATCATCACCGCTACAGTGCCAGCCAGCCCGTTATAACCATCAATGATATTAAATGCATGGGGTAAACCACCAATGGCTATGATGGCTAAAGCAATGCCGATGATAGGCGTGCTTTGCATCCACACATCAATAACCGGTATCCCTAGTCGAGGCACACTGATGTTTAACAACCAACAAGCCAAAACAGCAGATGCTGCAGTTAAAGCCAGTCGGTATACCACCGAAAGCCTTTGGGTCATGTCTTCAAATATTCCACCCAAAACAGCGGGTAGCGCAATCAAAAACCAGGGCCAAATAATTGGCCATGGTGCTTTAATGTTTAAATTTATTCCCATTGGAAATGCCAGCGTTAAGAACAACCAGCTTATAAATAAACCCACCAAAATTGCCAAGCCGCCCAAACGAGGAACTGTGCCGATGTGAAACCGTTGTGGCATGTCCTCTTTATAGAGTTTTGCATGCTCCCTTCCCCAGCGTATTAACAACATTGCTGCAATGAGCGAGCAGATAAAACTTACCAAGATGAGAGCTAACATGTATTAGGTGTATTTTTAGGTGTGTTTTATCGATTGAACAACATTGTTAATATCTTTTGAATAAGTACCAAGTTATCCCCATTAAAAATCGTTTTTAATTCTTATTCAGTTTGTCCGGACACCAAAATAGCATGCTTAGCCACATGGGTTCAACCACCTTAAACCCATGTTTTAAATTGGAATTCCTGGGTTATTCACATTTCAACTATTCCTTATTTACTACTACTATCTTAATATACTGTTTTAAATAAATAAGATGGACAAAAAAGTGAACTCAACGTCTTCTAGAAATTTAAAACAAGATCAATTAGTTATAGCAAGCATTAAATATCGATGTTTCCAGCTCTGAGGGCATTGGATTCAATAAAAACGCGTCGTGGCTCAACTTCATCTCCCATGAGCATGGTGAAAACACGATCGGCTTCAATGGCATCATCAATTTGGACGCGTAAGAGACGGCGTACAGCAGGGTCCATGGTGGTTTCCCATAGTTGGGCAGGGTTCATCTCACCCAAGCCCTTGTAACGCTGTCTGCTGGTGGTTCGTTCGGCTTCGGATAACAGCCATTTCATCGCAATCCGGAAGTCATTTACTTTTTCTTCTTTTTGTCGCTCACCTTCACCACGCATCACTTTTGCACCTTCGCCTAACAAACCACGGAATGTGTCTGCTGCCTCGGATAAAGCCGCATAATCCGATCCATGTACAAAGTCTTGAGTTAAAACGCTGCTTTTAACATTACCATGGTGACGGCGACTGATGCGCAAGATAGGCTTATCAGTTCGCACATCAAATTCACCCGCAACTTCTGCGTGACTGCCAATGGAAAGTAAGAAGGCTTGTAAAGCAAGCGCAGATTTTTCAGCATTTTCTACAGTGTCCAAATTCAAATCAACACCATCGGCTATTGCGCGCAGCGCTTCATCATCCATAAAATTCTGCAAGCGAGCAATGACCGCTTCGGCCAAAGCGTGTTTACGTGCCAGCTCATTCAATGTGTCGCCAGTTAATATGCTGGGATTGTTGCCGCCTGTGTAAACTGAAGCATCTTTCAATGCGATGCGCAGTAAAAAAGCATCCAGTGCAGGTGCATCTTTGATGTAAAGCTCTTCTTTACCCGCTTTAACTTTATACAAAGGTGGTTGCGCGATGTAGATATGACCTCGTTCAACCAATTCTGGCATTTGACGGTAAAAGAAGGTCAGCAACAATGTGCGAATATGCGCACCATCAACGTCGGCGTCGGTCATGATAATGATGCGGTGGTAGCGCAGTTTGGCAACATTAAAGTCATCATTTCCTGTAGCGCCACCAGTTTTTCCGATACCAGTACCTAAAGCGGTAATTAAAGTCAATATTTCATTACTCGTTAATAGCTTTTCGTATCGCGCTTTTTCGACGTTTAAAATTTTGCCTCGCAAAGGAAGAATGGCTTGGAATTTACGATCTCGACCTTGTTTAGCCGAACCACCCGCGGAATCACCCTCAACAATGTAAATTTCGCACAAGGCAGGGTCTTTTTCTTGGCAATCTGCCAATTTACCAGGTAAACCCATGCCATCAAGCACACCTTTGCGTCGCGTCATATCGCGTGCTTTGCGAGCTGCTTCACGTGCACGTGCTGCTTCAATAATTTTCCCTACAATTATTTTCGCATCGGCAGGGCGCTCTTGTAAATAATCGAATAAAAGCTTGCTGACAATATCCTCAACTGGACCACGAACTTCGGATGAAACCAATTTATCTTTGGTTTGGCTTGAAAATTTTGGCTCCGGTACTTTGACACTCAAAACACAACACAAACCCTCGCGCATATCATCACCAGTCACTTCAACTTTGGCTTTTTTGGCGATTTCGTTGTCGTCTATGTATTTATTAATGACTCGTGTCATCGCGGCACGCAAGCCTGTTAAATGCGTGCCACCATCACGTTGTGGAATGTTGTTGGTAAAGCAAAGAACTTGCTCGTTGTAACCACTGTTCCATTGCATGGCCACCTCTACACCGATGTTGGTGTTTTGATCTGACTGACGATCACCCATGGCATGGAAAATGTTGGGGTTCAACACTTGTTTGCCTTTGTTGATGAAATTTACAAAACCTTTGACACCACCGGCGCCAGAGAAATCGTCCTCTTTGCCTGTGCGCTCGTCTTTTAAACGAATCTTGACACCATTGTTTAAAAAACTCAGTTCACGCAAGCGCTTGCTTAATATTTCATAATGAAAATCATTGTTTTGTTGAAAGATGCTGGTGTCAGGCAAAAAATGAACTTCAGTGCCGCGTTTTTCAGTATCGCCAATCACCTTCATGGGTGATACATCAACACCATCAATGGTTTCGACAATGCGGTTTTGTACAAAGCCGCGGGAGAACTCCATGACATGTACTTTTCCATCGCGGCGTATGGTGAGGCGAAGCATGGTTGATAAGGCATTCACACAACTCACGCCCACACCATGTAAACCACCTGAGACTTTGTAGCTGTTTTGGTTGAATTTGCCGCCAGCATGCAGCTCAGTTAACGCAATTTCAGCGGCGGAGCGTTTGGGCTCGTGTTTGTCATCCATTTTGACGCCGGTCGGAATTCCACGACCATTGTCAACAACTGAAACCGAATTGTCGGTGTGTATGGTGACCAAAATATCATCACAATGCCCCGCCAATGACTCATCAATAGAGTTATCAACCACCTCAAATACCAAGTGGTGCAAGCCTGTGCCGTCAGAGGTGTCACCAATGTACATGCCAGGACGCTTGCGTACAGCTTCTAGGCCCTCTAAAATTTGAATCGAACCTTCGCCGTAGGCTTCGGTAGCACCCGCTTGGTTGGTGTCTATGGCGGGTTGAAAATTGGCGCTGTCACCACTGGCATCACCCAGATTGACGCCTTCACCAATCATGCGCTCTGTGACAACATCTAATGAATTTTCAGCAGGTTTGATTTCTTCGGTCATTTCAAATTTCTCTAACGTAAAACATAAAACTTTTATAAACGAGATTAAAAAGTGTCAATTTCTTAATCTTTAGAATGACCAAACCCCCTGTATTTAGGGGGTTTTTAGGCGGTATCCGGCGTATTAATTGCCTATACTGCTATTTTATTTGTAGCATTAAATTCGCATCGGCATCACCACATATTTAAATGTGGTGTTGTCAGGTATGGTGATCAGCGCAGAACTATTGCCATCAGAAAGCTCCAACTTAATCATCTCTTGTGTCATGTTGGACAAAGCATCAATCAAATAAGTGACGTTGAAACCAATTTCAATTTCATCGCCAGCGTAGTCAATATCCAATTCGTCAACAGCTTCTTCTTGTTCCGCATTGTTAGATGCAATGCGTAATGTGCCAGGCTCAATATTCAAGCGCACACCCTTGAATTTATCGCTGGTCAAAATGGCGGTACGCTGTAAAGATGCCAATAACGGCGCGCGTCCAACAACAATCGTGTTCTTATGGTTCTTTGGAATGACCCGGTTGTAATCTGGGAATTTGCCTTCTACCAACTTGGTGACAAATTCCATGCCATCGAAACGAAATTTTGCTTGGTTGTTGGCAAATTGAAATTCAATAGCGCCTTCTTTATCGCTCAACAAACGCTGCATTTCAATCACGGTTTTGCGAGGCAATATCACTTCTTGTTTGGGGACCTCTACATCCAAAGTGGCAGTGGCAAAAGCCAAGCGATGACCATCGGTGGCCACAATGCTGAGCTGCTTTCCTTCTGCTACAAACAAAATACCATTGAGGTAATAACGTATATCGTGAACAGCCATCGCAAATGCAACCTGATTCAGCAGTTCACGCAATACCTTCTGCGGCACACTGAAAGCTGGCCCCAGATTAGATGACTCCTGCACCAACGGAAAATCTTCAGCGGGCAAAGTTTGTAAAGTGAATTTACTTTTACCGCCTTTGAGAATCAATTTGGAAGCGCTGGATTCAACAGAGACTGTTTGATCAGCTGGCATGGTGCGCAAAATATCAATCAATTTACGCGCACCCACTGTGGTGGTGAAATCACCACTGTCTCCATCAAACTCAACTGCGGTGCGAATTTGAATTTCTAAATCACTGGTGGTGAGCTGAATTTTATTGGCGACTTTGCGAATTAAAACATTGGCCAAAATCGGTAACGTGTGACGCCTTTCAACAATACCTGCGACCGATTGGAGTGCGCCCAGCACTTTTTCTTGGGTTGATTTCAATACGATCATGCGTGTCCCTTTTTTATCCTGATTTGACCTGTTTATTTTGCTTAGAACTTATCTGTTCATTTTAACCGTTTACATAGCCAAAATACAGGTTTTACCAGTTTTAACGCCCGCCTTAGTAGGGGGGTACAGTCGCTTTTTGGCTTAACCCTTCAAGGTTTGTTCTAACACGTGCAATTGCTGGTTTAGCTCTGTCATTTGCAGGCGTTCGGCTGTCATTTTCCGAACAGCGTGTAAAACCGTGGTGTGGTCGCGGCCACCAAACATTTCACCTATTTCTGGTAAGCTTTTTTGTGTCAGCTCCTTGGCTAAATACATGGCGATTTGACGGGGTCGTGCGATTGAAGCCGGACGCTTTTTTGAATACATGTCACCGATTTTGATTTTGTAATAGTCGGCGACTGTTTTTTGGATGTTTTCAACCGAAATTTGACGGTTTTGAATGGACAACAGATCCCGCAAGGCTTCACGCGCCAAGGAAATTGAGATCTCTTTTTGGTTGAACCTGGAGTAAGCCATTATTTTGCGTAAAGCGCCTTCCAGCTCGCGCACGTTGGAGCGCACATTCTTAGCGACAAAAAACGCCACCTCTTCGGGCATTTCAGCGCCCTCGGCACGTGCTTTGTTAATCAAAATAGCCACACGCATTTCCAACTCTGGTGGTTCAATCGCCACGGTCAATCCTGAATCAAAGCGAGAAACCAAACGCTCATGGATATCGGTTAAGCCTTTGGGATAGGTGTCGCTGGTCATCACCAAATGCGATTTGCGTGCCAACAGTGCTTCAAATGCATTAAAAAACTCTTCTTGTGTCCGTTCTTTGTTGGCAAAAAACTGAACATCATCAATTAATAACAAATCCAAGGAGTGGTAACGCTCTTTAAATTCATCAAAAGCCTTTCGCTGGTAGGCTTTAACCACATCTGTGACAAACTGTTCAGCATGGATGTAGAGAACTTTTGCATTTGGTTTGTCAACCAACAGTTGATTGCCGATGGCGTGCATCAAATGTGTTTTACCCAAACCCACACCACCATAAATAAATAAAGGGTTGTACAACTGCCCAGGGGCGTTTGAGATGTGCAAAGCGGCTGCACGCGCCATGCGATTGGCAGTGCCTTCAATCAAGTTGTCAAATGTCAGGGCCGTGTTGAGGCGGTTTTTCAACGGTCCGACGCTTGAATGCTGCCCACTTTCGCTGACGCTAATTTCCAAAGATTCTGACGGCACCCCAAAAGGTATGCCAAATTCGGCGTGGTTATTGAGCTGTTTGGGCTTGTCGGAAAGCTCTCTGGGCGTAAGCGCCAAATCCATTGCAACTTGTTGGCCAGACAATTGACTCAGCAATGCACTGATTCGCTTGGCG
Organism: uncultured Polaromonas sp.; assembly: GCA_937863225.1. Classification (GTDB taxonomy): domain Bacteria; phylum Pseudomonadota; class Gammaproteobacteria; order Burkholderiales; family Burkholderiaceae_C; genus Aalborgiella. Next base: position 76,671 of record CALMEI010000063.1, on the reverse strand, counting down.
TATTGCGCACGCACCCAATCAAGCTTAAAGCGATTGGCCACAAACAGCGTAAATTGGGTTAAATCGTCGTTGGCTTTCACCACCAAAGGTTTAATCCAAGTGTTAAATTGCTGTTCTGGTAACTCCTGCGCCAAAACATCCAAGCATGCTCCCCACAATGCTTTGGCACCACTGTTTTGGCTTGGGTCTTCGTTGTAAATTTCCGAAAAAAAGGGAGGGCGCTCGAAAGTCATTTTGTGTTTTTGTGGATAAGCTGTTTTATCTATGCGATTTGGCAATAGTTTATCCCAAGTTTATCCACAAAATTACGCGCTGCTACAGACGCTCACTATTTATGTTGACGGGAGTGGGGTTGTTTTGTTTGACATTTAAATCAATTAAAACCATCGTCCCACGATTGACCCGTGAACGCAAAGTGACTGTAAAACCCATCAAACGAGACAATTCAGCCACAATCGACAAGCCCAGACCAAACCCATCATTGGTGCCATTTTGTGCTTTGCTTTTGTAAAACGCCTCAAATACCAGTCCTTGCTCATGGTCAGGGATTCCCAAACCAGTGTCCCACACTTCGATTTGTAGTCGTCCAGGATGGTAACGTCTCATTGCTACCAAAATTCCACCTGCGTGTGAGTATTTGATGGCGTTACCAATGATATTTCCCAGTAACCTTGAAAACAAGACAGGGTCCGTCTCGAGTGTTGCGTCAAGCAAATGTGTGCGCAGCTCCAATCCTTTGTTCATTGCCACAGCTTGATGTTGCATGCAAATTTCTTCAATCAAAGTCTTAAGGTGCACAGATTGAATATTCACCACGGTTTGGTTTTGATTGAGTTCGGCCAAGTCATACAGCGCGTTGAATTGCAAAAGCACATCGCGTGTAGCGCTGGCAATTTTCGGGGTAATCTCTTCAGATAAGTGGGGGTCTTCTTGTAGCCATTTGGTGTAGATATCCAGCGCCAAGACGGGCTGTCGCATGTCGTGTGCAGTACAAGCCAAAATTCGATTTTTAGATTCAATGGCGGCCAGCGCAGCGTCGCGCTCTTGCGTGGTGGACTTTAAAAGGGCTGTGTTTTGAAATTGAAGCGTCAACGTTGTGATGTGCGACTTGTTGAGTTGTTCGCCAAATCTTAAAAGCACAAATCCCAATATCAAAGAAACCAGAAACAAAACCGTGTGATCTAAAGAGAACGAAAAATCATGATCCAAAACCCAACGCACGAAAGACGCTATTAACAAACCGCCAATGAAGCTTGCAATGAAAAGACGCATAGATGGCAAATGTCGAGATAAATAAATGGTTGATGCCGTGGCATAAACCAAAATAATGACATGCCCCAATAACTCTGTGTTTGATGGCGCTTGTTCGTTTACCAAAAGGGTGGTCAAACCCCAAGTCAAACCAATCAAGCCAACCACATAAATGTGTGTCACATAAAAGTGGGAGGCCTCGCTTGGAGACAGTCGTTTCGACTTCTTAAAAAACCAGACTCGAATGACAAAAACCACCACATGCACCAATGCAGCGCCCAACCAAATTGGGAATGGTTTATGCGTCCACAGCAATGCGAAGAAGGCAAACCCGGCCAAAATTGCAGAGGATTGTGTTCCCAACACCAAGGCAATTTCTTGTTGAATGCTTTCGGACTCTATCCATGCATGAAGTGATGTGCTGTCATTGTCTTTTCGCAAAGTGTGCATAACCATGGTTTTACCACACTAGCTCAAAAACCATGGCATTGAGTCCGCTGCCCGCACCTATCAAAGCCACTTTTTTTCCGGGAACAAGTCGCCCTGTTTCTGAAAGTTTGGACAGCGTGTAGGGGAGCGAGGCCGACGCCATGTTGCCAAAAGTTGGATAGGTTAAATAGACTTTTTTACTGTCTATTTTTAAGCGTTTGATGGCTTCATTGATATACGACTTGCTGACTTGATGAAAGACGATTTCATCAAATGTTGCCAAATCCCAGCCTTGTGTGTTTTTTGCCAGTTCTACCGTTTTAACCTTTATTTCTAATGCCTGCTTCAGCAATTCAGGTGCGTCGGTTTCCATGCGGTCATGCCAACCACAACACAGTCTGGCGTGCTCTGATGCGGCAAGAAAAAGGGCTGATTTGATGGGGTGACCAGCGGGCGCGCTGTCTTTGTGGGAGACAATCATGGCAACGCCGCCAGAACCCAGGGTCAATGTGGCCAATTGGTTGCGCACATCTTCTGCATTGGCGTTGGTTTGCTCCAGTCGTGCCAGTGTCGCCTCCATGCCTTGGTGGCCACTTTCTCCAGATACGATAAGCACATGTTTGAGCATTCCTGCCTCAATCATGCTGGCGGCAACTTGTATGCCGTTTAAAAACCCCAAACAAGCGCTGCCCACATCAAAGTTGATACATTTAGCTGGAAGTTTAAGGTTGCCATGGACGATGCTGGCTATGGAGGGTTCGAGAAAATCTTTGGTGATGGAGGTTGAAATAACGGCATCGATGTCACTTTTTTGCAGTCCTGATTTTTGAATCACTTTTTCTGCCACCTCGGTTGCCACATCGCTGGGCTGAATATTGCCGCTCCAAAAACGACGTTCTTTAATACCGGTCATTCTCTCCAGCAGCGTTTCAGATAGCTTTACTCTTTTGAGGGTTTTGGCCAGGCGCGTGGATATTTGTGCCGATGTCAGAACATGTGGTGCTTCCAAGTGCGCAATGGTGTGAATGGAGACTTTAGTAAACAACATTAAACGCTTAACAAATCGGGTAAAAAGGCCCTTTTAACTGCTGAAAACTAAACTTTCTCTCGTGAAAAGGTGTAAATCAAACTTTTTATTCGCCTTAACAAGGGGTGTTTCAAGTATTGAATAACCATATTACAGGATTGCACGACAATGGCTGAGAGATTCAAAAGACCGAGGAAGAAAATTTATAATGACCCACAAACATAAAACCCATGAACTACCCCAAAGAATTTGATGTCATTGTTGTCGGTGGCGGACATGCTGGCACTGAAGCGGCATTGGCTAGCGCCCGCATGGGCTGCACAACCTTGTTGCTATCGCACAATATCGAGACGCTGGGGCAGATGAGTTGCAACCCTTCCATTGGCGGTATTGGCAAAGGGCATTTGGTCAAAGAGCTTGATGCGATGGGCGGCGCCATGGCTTTGGCCACAGATGAAGCGGGTATTCAATTTCGCATTTTGAACAGCTCCAAAGGTCCCGCTGTGCGCGCAACCAGGGCGCAAGCTGATCGCGTCCTTTACAAAGCGGCCATTCGCAAAAAGCTCGAAAACCAAGAAAACTTGTGGCTGTTTCAACAAGCGGTTGACGACATGTTGGTTGAGCACAAAGACGGCGGCGACCGGGTGGTCGGTGTTGTGACGCAGGTTGGCATACACTTTCGCAGCCAAACGGTGGTGTTGACAGCGGGAACCTTTTTGGATGGCAAAATCCACGTCGGACTGAATAACTATGCGGCGGGGCGTGCGGGCGATCCGCCCGCACAAAGCCTGAGCGCCCGACTCAAAGAGCTCAAGTTGCCACAAGCACGACTGAAAACCGGTACGCCACCACGACTGGATGGGCGCAGCATTGACTTTTCAAAATGTCTGGAACAACCGGGTGACGGGATGCGTCAGCTGGATGGCAGCATCACCCCCATGCCGGTGTTCAGTTTCATGGCACATGCCCATGGTGGCGCTGCCATGCATCCGCAACAAATGCCGTGCTGGATCACGCATACCAACGAACGCACACATGCAATAATTCGGTCAGGCTTTGACAGAAGCCCCATGTTTACCGGCAAGATTGAAGGCGTCGGCCCACGGTATTGCCCCAGCGTTGAAGACAAAATTAACCGCTTTGCCGACAAAGAAAGCCACCAAATTTTTCTAGAACCTGAGGGTTTGACGACGCACGAATACTACCCCAACGGCATCAGCACGAGCTTGCCTTTCGATATTCAATACGACTTGGTTCGGTCCATGCGGGGGTTAGAGAATGCGCACATTTTGCGCCCAGGTTACGCCATCGAATACGATTACTTTGACCCACGCTCCTTGAAAAACAACTTTGAAACCCGCGACATAGGCGGCTTGTTTTTTGCCGGGCAAATCAATGGAACAACCGGCTACGAAGAAGCCGCAGTGCAAGGCTTGTTTGCAGGTATCAATGCCGCCTTGCAATGTCGCAGTTTGGGTTTTGGCAGTGCCAGTCTCAGCGCGGCAAAAGGGGCGACTTATGTCGGTGAGACTTGGCTACCGCGGCGCGATGAGGCGTACTTGGGTGTGTTGGTTGATGATTTAATCACCAAAGGCGTAACCGAGCCTTACCGCATGTTCACCAGTCGGGCAGAGTTCCGCTTGCAGTTGCGTGAAGACAATGCCGATGTCCGTCTAACGGAAGTGGGGCGGCAGTTGGGCTTGGTTGACGACGCGCGGTGGGAGGCTTTTAGCCGCAAGCGCGAGGCTGTTTCACGTGAAACAGAACGCCTTCGTTCAACCTGGATAAACCCCAAAAACACAAGCGCCAACGAAGCCACGCGGGTATTGGGCAAACCATTGGAGCGGGAATACAACTTGTTAGAGTTGCTGAAACGCCCCGATGTGGACTACGCCAAATTAATGGGGCTGGAGTTTGGTAAATTCAAATCAACAGCCAGTTTGTTGCCCAACACGGAAGGCGCGAGTGCAGTGGTTGACTTTGATGGGATGGACGGGGCGGTGATTGAGCAAATTGAAATCGTCGCCAAATACGCGGGGTATATTGACAGGCAACATGCCGAGGTAGAAAAAGCGTTGCATTTTGAGGGTTACCCATTGCCATCTGACATGGATTACAACCAGGTTAGCGCTTTAAGCATAGAGGCGCGGCAAATATTGAGCAAACACAAACCTCAAACATTGGGCATGGCTTCGCGGATTTCAGGCATCACGCCAGTGACGGTGTCGTTGTTGTTGGTGTATCTCAAGAAAAACCAGCACGCTACCACAGGGAAATCTGCGGCCAATGTTGCCATGAATGCGGCAATGGGCAAATAACGGGCGTGAAATGACGGACACACTGGCGCAAGACTTGAAGCGACGTGCCGAAGCGCTGGGCTTGATGCTGAGCGCCGGCCAAGCGACCCAATTGCAAAGCTACCTTGGCTTGATACAGAAGTGGAACAAAGTCTATAACTTGACCGCGATTCGCGACACCCACGAGATGGTCACACACCATTTGCTTGACAGTTTGGCGGTCATCGCGCCGCTGCGCAATCGCTTGGCTGGATTGGCTTATGAAGATGATGGGGCGCAAGATGGTGCTGAAACTGGGGCTACGATGCGCGTCATGGGCGGCGGCAAAACGGCGCCATTTTTATACAACTTGCTGGATGTTGGCTCTGGCGCGGGCTTGCCGGGCGTGGTAATCGCGATATGCTGTCCCGATATTCACGTGACTTGCATCGATGCCGTTGCTAAAAAAATGGCATTTGTGCAACAAGTGGCGACTGAGCTAAAGTTGTCCAACCTGAGCGCCAGGCACGTTCGAGTGGAAACGTTGACCGAGCCATTTGATGTCATCACCTCGCGCGCTTTTGCAACGTTGTCGGATTTTGTAGCGGGCTCACGTGCCGCGCTTAAACCAGAAACAGGGGTTTGGATGGCCATGAAAGCCAAAGACACATCAGGTGAAAGAGCAGAGCTGCCGCCAGACATCGATGTGTTTCACGTGGAACCGCTGCATGTTCCGGGCTTGGATGCCGAAAGACATTTGGTTTGGATGCGACAAAAAGCACGTCAATCCGCCTAAAACAGCGCCCAAACAAGCCAGCAAAAACAAACAAGCCAGCGTTGGGTGACGCGAAACTCGCGTAAACTCGTGCATATCATCAGTACATTGAGTTGCACAATATGTTTGGAATCGTAGATTACGGCGCTTTCGTGGTTGCCATCATCATCTTTTTGGCTATTCCTGGCCCAGGTAATTTGGCTTTGATCACCTCTACCAGCAAGGGTGGCTTGCTGGGCGGCATCGCCGCAACTTTGGGGGTGATAGCAGGCGACCAGGTTTTGATGTGGATGGCTGTTGCTGGCGTGGCCGCTTTGCTGAGCGCGTACCCTACGGCATTCAATCTGGTTCAATGGTTGGGCGCGGCATATTTGGCTTGGTTGGGCTTGAAAATGCTGTTGGCCAAACCGGGTGACAAACCCGTGTTGAATATCCTGCCGCGGCATTATTTCAAGCAAGCCATGATGATCACTCTGTTGAACCCCAAGGCCATTGTGTTTTACATGGCGTTTTTCCCCCTGTTTGTGGACCCTCTTAAACAACAAGGTTTGCTCACCTACGCGGTGATGGCGGCAACCATTGCGATGTTGACCTTTCTTTATGGTCTAACGGCAGTGTTGATTTCACATTACATGGCCAGCCGCATTCGTTCCAACCCCAACATCAGCAACTACCTGCAAAAACTAGCGGGCGTTTTCCTATTGGGGTTTGGTATTAAATTAGCGTTAGGAAAATAAAATGAAATTTTTTGTAGAGCCGCCTCAAAAAAAATTAGCCCCCTCGGGGGGCAGCGCAGTACGCAAAGCGACAAGCGTGGGGGTAAATTAATATGGCGAAGATATTTTGTGTGGCAAACCAAAAGGGTGGCGTGGGTAAAACCACCACAACGGTCAATCTGGCCGCTGGTCTTGCCAAAATTGGACAGCGCGTGCTGATGATAGACCTTGACCCCCAAGGCAATGCCACCATGGGTTCGGGTATCGATAAACGCACATTGGAACTGACGATTTACGATGTGCTGCTGGAAAACGCCAGCATCGCCGAAGCCCGTGTGCAAAGCGATAAATTGAAAGACGCGGGCTGCAGTTTTGATGTCTTGGGCGCCAACCGCGATTTGGCGGGTGCGGAGGTTGAGTTGGTCGATGTGGAGCGCCGCGAAAAGCGCATCAAGCAAGCCATTGGCGCTGTTGCCACAGAGTATGACTTTGTGCTGATTGATTGCCCACCCAGTTTGTCCATGTTGACCTTGAATGGTTTGTGCAGCGCCAATGGCGTGATTGTGCCCATGCAGTGCGAATACTTCGCGCTGGAAGGACTGACCGATTTGGTCAACACCATCAAACAAGTGCACGCCAATTTGAACCCCGACTTGCAGATCATCGGCCTCTTGCGCGTCATGTTTGACCCGCGCATCACGCTGCAGCAGCAAGTCAGTGAGCAACTCAAAAACCATTTTGGCGACAAAGTTTTCAACACCGTGATTCCGCGCAATGTGCGCTTGGCCGAAGCGCCCAGTTATGGCTTACCCGGCGTGGCGTTTGACCCATCAGCACGTGGCAGCCAAGCCTTTGTTGAGTTTGCCACTGAAATGGTTGAGCGCATCAAAACCATGTAACGCTTGCGCCTACTGAATTATGCTGAAAATTTATAACAAATCGGGCGCTAGTCGGCGTATTTATTGTCTATATTGCTATTAAAAATATAGCATAAAAGATAGCGCAAACACATAGCAAAAAACTCCACCATCACATGAGCGACGCACCGTCTTACACGCATCTATTCACACTCCCAGGTTGGCAAGGCAGTGGTGAACAGCATTGGCAAATGCGCTGGGCGCGCTTGTATGGCGACAGCGTGGTGGAACAGCACGACTGGATGCAGCCCTTGCGCGGCGACTGGATCACCCGCTTGGAAGACACCGTGCAAAAGCAGTTGTCACAGCATCCCAATCAACGCCTTGCTTTTGTGGCGCACAGTTTGGGTTGTCATTTGTTGGCAGCCTGGGCGGCGTTATCGCCCAATGTGCAGCATGTTTTGGGGGCGTTTTTGGTGGCACCACCCGATGTGGCGCGTGCCGATTTACCACCACAATTGCACAGTTGGCGCAAACCAGCGTTAAACAAACTGCCATTTAAAACCTTGTTGATGGCCTCCACCGACGACCCTTTTTCAAGTCTTGATGCCGCAGAGGTTTTGGCAGCGCAGTGGGGCGCAACGCTCATCAATGTGGGCGCGCGCGGTCACATCAATGCCGAATCCGGATTGGCTGATTGGCCTGAAGGACGCGCCATGTTGCAATCCATTTTGCAAAACACGTCAACGAAAACAACATCAAAAATCACATCACCCTACAGAAATTAAAAACGGAAAAATTAACATGGTAACCAAACGCCCCAAAGGATTAGGACGCGGCTTAGAAGCGCTTTTAGGCCCAACATATGACGAGAACGCCGCAGCGGCCAAAGCAGCCGAAATGGCCAACCCCGGCACACCGTCGACATTGATGTTGACCGAAATGGTGGCAGGGCAGTACCAACCCCGCACGCGCATGGACGAGGGCGCTTTGTATGAGCTGGCCGAAAGCATCAAAGCCCAAGGCATCATGCAGCCGATTCTGGTGCGTCGTTTGACCAGTGGCGACAACAAAGGCAAATACGAAATCATCGCCGGTGAACGCCGCTTTCGCGCCTCTAAACTTGCAGGCTTAGACAGTGTGCCCGTGTTGGTGCGCGAGGTGCCCGACGAAGCCGCCGCCGCCATGGCCTTGATTGAAAACATTCAACGCGAAGACCTGAACCCACTGGAAGAAGCACAAGGTTTGCAGCGCTTGGTGAAAGAGTTTAATTTGACGCACGAACAAGCCGCACAAGCCGTAGGCCGTTCCCGCGCTGCCGCCAGCAACTTGATGCGATTGCTGAACCTTGCCGAACCCGTGCAAACCATGCTGATGGCGGGCGACATTGACATGGGCCACGCGCGGGCTTTGCTGGCTTTGGACCGTGCCAATCAAATCAGTGCTGCCAATCAAATCAGCGCCAAAAAAATGTCGGTGCGCGAAGCCGAAAGCTTGGTTAAGAAACTCAGCGCCGAATTCAACCTGGTGGCCAGCAAACCTAAAAAAGAAAAATCGCGCGATATCAAGCGCGTCGAAGAAGAGCTGTCAGACCTCATCACCGCACAAGTCGAAATCCGCGTCAAAAAACGCGTCAAGCGTCACGGCAAATTCGAAGACATGGGCGAATTGGCCATTCAGTTTGGCTCAATGGAAGAACTCAACGGGCTGATAGACCGTTTGCGTGGCAAACCTTGATGCTATGCTGCAAGCTTTGATGCTATATATTTAATAGCACTCTAGGCAATCAATACGCCGCCTAGAGGCCAATTTTGCATATAAATTGGGTTGGATACAACTTAATCGCGTTTGCCCAGCCATTGCAACAGCTGCTGCGTCACCACTGGGCTAGTTAGCAGTGCCATGTGGTTGGTTTGGTAGACGATGCGTTGGTGGGTGCTTGCAAAGTGCAGCGTTTTTATCGCATCTTGGTGCAGCCCAAGCGCGCTGTTCAGGGGCACCAGGCCATCGCCCAGCAATCGGTCAGCGATGCGGCTGCGTTTGGCGGCTGTGGTTGCGGCAATGGTGTAAAACGCGATGGTGTCGGGCAATGGCACAGGGGTGCGGCGGTCGGCTTGCACCAAACCATAGCGCAAATCGGTGATCCCTGCACTGCGCAGTTGGCCCAGTTTTTTAAAGGGTGCGCTGTAAGGCGTTGCGCCCAACAGCACATCCACCCAATTGCCCGCGCGCTCTAGCGGTGCGCCGTGGTGCGGGGTGCCTAAGAAGATGACAGACTTTAAAAAGGCAGGCCACTTCAGTCCTTGTTGTTGTGCTTGCTGCAAGGCGCTGCGTGTCACCAAGCCACCCATGCTGTGTGCAAGTACCGTGATGTCGGTGATGTTGCGGGGCCAGTGTTGTTGCAGCATGGCCAGTTGCTGTGTAAGAGCCGCACCGTTTTGCGAAATGTGCAAGCCCGTGTTGTAGCGCACATAAACCGGCGTGTAGCCCAGCGCAGCCGATAAAGCATCAGCGTGTTGAGCGGTCCACTGCAAATCGTTCATGCACAAGCCGTGGATGAGTATCAACACTTTGCCAGTGACAGCCGTTGCGTCAGGCATGTTGGCAGTTTCCAGAGCTTGATTGTCAAGCCGCAACGTCATCGGCGTGGCAAACGGGTTGGCGCTGGCCAGCAAGCGATCGCCCATCACCCCGTTTAACGCGGCCAGCACCGCCTCGCGCGGATAAGAAGAGGTCGTAGATGCTTCCAACATCGTCGCTGGCAGCCGCTGCTCTAATTGACGCAAAGCGGTGTAAAACCCTTTGCCTATCAGCTGTGTGACGGCATGGATGCTTTGATACACCATGCCGGTGATGCCACGGGTTTGCTCGGCTGTCTTACCTGCCGGTGCACCCAATGTTGCCCAGACAGACTGATGCACCCCTTCAACCATTTGCGTGACGCCGCGCGTGGCTTGGGTCGCAAGTTGCACCACCGCGCGCGCATCCGAGGGTCTAAGGTGTTTGCGAACCATGTCGCTTATGCGTAGCAGCGCATCGTTTTATGTGCGCTTCACCACCACGCTGCCAATTGAATAACCGGCACCAAACGAACAGATCACGCCCACATCACCAGCGACGATGTCATCGTGGTGGCGGTGAAAGGCGATGATGGAGCCGGCGGAGGCGGTGTTTGCGAATTCGTCCAAGATGATGGGCGCTTCGTCTGGGTTTGGGTCGCGCCCCAGCAGTTTGCGGGTGACAAACTGGTTCATGTTGATGTTGGCCTGGTGCAGCCAAAAGCGGCGCGTTTGTTGCGGCGTGTAGCCATGGTGCGCCAAGTGCGTGCTGATGTGTTCCGCCGCTAAGGGGCACACGTCTTTGAACACTTTGCGGCCTTCTTGGTAAAACAACTGGTCGCGGTCGTTCACGTCGCGGTCTTCCGCGTGAGACATGAAACCAAAGTTATTACGGATGTTGTTAGAAAACTGCGTGAAGCACTTGGTACCCAAAATTTCAAATGCCCCTAGTGGCGCTAAATCCAAACGCTCAACCAAAATAGCGGTACACACATCGCCAAAAATGAAATGGCAATCACGGTCTTTCCATGCCAAATGCGCAGAAGTGATTTCGGGGTTAATCACCATCACCGCGCGGGCCGCGCCGGACTTCACCATGTTGGTCGCCATCTCGATGCCAAAAGTGGCCGATGAGCAAGCCACATTCATGTCAAAACCAAATCCTTGAATGCCCAAGGCGTTCTGAATTTCAATCGCCATGGCGGGGGAGGCGCGCTGCATGTTGGCACTGGAGCAAATCACGGCATCCACATCGGCCGCGGTTTTGCCAGCGCGTTGCAAAGCATCTTGCGCTGCTGCTACGCCGATTTCAGCCATCAAACTTAACGCTTCATCGGCGCGCTTTTGAAAGCGTGGTCGCATCCGCGTGGGGTCCAACACGCCCGATTTTTCCAGCACATAGCGATTTTGTATGCCAGATGCTTTTTCAATGAATTCTGTGCTGGAGTGCGGTATGGCCGTGCTGGTGCCGGCGCTGATTTCAGCTGCGTGTGCCGCATTTTGCAAGTCGGCAAAGCGGTTAAACGTATCGACCAATTCGGCGTTGGTAATGACATGGGGCGGTATATAAATACCAGTGGCGCTGATGGCGACGCGGTGCAATGTGGACATGGATGAATCCTTCAAACAAAAGGGTGTTAATCAAATGAAACGATACCCCATGTTAATCGTAATTCAAAACACCGTTGGATGGAACGCTATAAAATAAACCCATTATGGATTGGCTCAGAAAACTACCTGGTTACCAACGTTCCGCGCCCGGTTTAGAGTGGCGGATTTTGCGCATCATGCCTACCGTTTTTGTTGCTGGGATTGTGTTGCCAGCGCTGATGGCGATTGCAGGGCGCTACTTCATCACTGCCAAAACAACAGAAGCCTTGGCACGTGAAATTCAAAAGCTGGACTACATGATGCTGGGCTTGGGTTTGTATATCTGGTCTTTGTCCATCTTGGTGACCATGGGCTGCGTCATCGTGTGGATGATGAAAGGCCCCACCTACGTGGCGGACTGCTACGAGGTTTCACACAGCGATAAGCCCAAAGTGTGAGTGTTTAGCCAGCCGAGCCAGGACCCATTGCATCCCAGGCTTTGATGGCTTCGGCCGTGTACATCAGTGCCGGCCCGCCACCCATGTAAACGCACACGGCCAGCATTTCATCCAGTTCAACGCGCGTACACCCCAGTTTGTGCAAGGCTTTAATGTGAAAGCCAATGCAGCCAGAGCAATGCTGCGTGATGCCAATCGCCAAAGCTATCAGCTCTTTGTGTTTGGCGCTGACACTGCCTTCGGCCAGTGCCGCTTTTGACAAAGCGCCAAACGCCTGCATCGCCTCGGGTTGTGATTTGCGCAAGGGCACCAAGTTTTCGCTGATGTTTTTGATAAGTTCGGTGTGATTGAACGTGCTCATGATGGGTAATACGGTTGTTAATTGAATTAACCAAATTTCAAAAACAATTGGCTGTATGGTTTTTTAACCTTGCTCATGGCATCTTTAACCGCATCGATGTTGTCAGCCAATAAAGCGGCTTGCAAAGCAGCAATGGATAGGTCAACCGCGATGACCAGCTTTCTGAATTCAGCATTGCCATTCAACTGCGCTGGCGCTTCGCTGGTGAGCCGTTTGCTCAAATAGGCCAACACGCCCGCCTGTGCAGACAGCAAATGAATGCCGTGGGCTTTGGTCAGAATTTTGGGGCCTTCAATCAACAAGGTTTCCATCTCGCTGTGGTAGGCGTTCATGTGGTCGCTGAACACAACCACATTGTTGCGGTGGCGAACGGCGGCCATGATGTCGCGTGCTGCTTCCAGTGTTTCATGGGCCGCCGTCAGTTGTTTGGCGTTCACTTGGTCGCTGGCTTTGGCGTAGACTTTGCTCACGTCGGTCAATGACGCGGCCAACGCCGTATCGCGGTCATACGGTGCGGGTGGTTTGGTGGCAAATTGCTCACTCAGTTTGGCCCAAGCCGTTTGCGCTTGTTTAATGGCTTGCTGTGACTCTTCTTGCGATTCGCCATTGGTTTTGAACAATGCCACGCGGTACGGCGCATAGGCGGCTTGCATCGCATCGGTGAGCGCATCTGCAGCGTGCGCTTGGACCGTCAACAGGCTGCCAGCAACAAGCGCAAGGGCACTCAAACGTAAATTAAAAACGTGTTTCATATCGATTCCTTGTAAAGTGGTATACAAGGGGTAGTATGTGCCACAGCGTCAGACGTGGTATGACCTATGTCAAGAAAATATCAAAATTTTTCATGTGGCGTCAAATAACGCCATTGGCCTAACGGTAAATTGCCCAGCACGATGTTGCCAATGCGCACCCGCTTCAAGCCCACCACTTTCAAGCCCACCTGCTCACACATGCGGCGGATTTGGCGTTTTTTGCCTTCGGTCAAAATGAAACGCAATTGTTCAGGGTTTTGCCAATCCACCCGGGCACGGCGCAAGGGCTGTCCATCCAAGCTCAAACCAAAACGCAATTTGGCCAGCAATTCAGGCGGAAACACGCTTTGCACGTTCTGTGCAATGGGGGTGCTGTGTTTGCTGATCTCGGCGCTACCGTAATACGCCACCCGCACCAAATATTCCTTCTCCATGTTGGAGTCTTCACCAATCAATTGCCGTGCGATGCGGCCGTCTTGCGTCATCACCAACAGGCCAACGGAATCAATATCTAAGCGGCCACAAGGTGCCAGTCCAGGCAGTTGCGAGTGGTTCCAAAAAAAACGCGCATTGTCATCGGCCCAGCGGTTTTGGGGCGTGAACAAGGTCACGGCGGGCTGATGCCCGTCCTCGGCCTGTGCGCTGACATAGCCGATGGGCTTGTTGATGAGAATGGTGACTTGGTTGGCTTGCTGCCCTTTGGCAATGCGGTCGGTCTCAATTTTGTCGGTGGGCAAAACCTGTTGCCCCATGGTTGCCACCACGCCATTGACCTTCACCCAGCCATTGGCCACCCAGTCGTCCGCTTCGCGGCGCGAACACAGGCCCAGCTCTGCCATGCGTTTGTTTAAACGAATGGTGGCTTTGGCCGGGGCGGCACCTTTAGCCGTGGCTGCTTGGGCAATTGCTGGCGGTGCGGCGCGCCTAAAAACGGGTCCTGCGGGGGCAGCTGCTGTCGCGGTAGTGGGCAATGGCGGCTTGGTGTTTGGGGTCGTAGCGGTCATACCGCCAAGTGTAGCGCCCTTGCTGCGAGCTGAAATTCGCACTTACTTGGGGGAGTATTGATGCATCGCAAAGTCTGGGCTGTGTGTGACAGGTAAAATGCAGCATTTGCTCAGCAGGTTTGATGGCTGAGCACGCCTCGTCAACCCGTTAAGAAAATCCCCACCATGGCCGCCTTTGAAGCTGAAAAAGTATTGACTGTTCACCACTGGAACGATACCTTGTTTTCGTTCACCACCACGCGCGGCCCCAGCTTGCGCTTTGAAAGTGGCCATTTCGTCATGGTGGGCTTGATGGTCAACAACAAACCACTGTTGCGCGCCTACAGCATTGCCAGCGCCAGCTATGCCGAGCATTTGGAGTTTTTCAGCATCAAGGTGCAAGACGGCCCGTTGACATCACGTTTGCAGCACTTGAAGGTGGGCGATGAGGTGTTGGTCGGTCGCAAACCAACCGGCACTTTGGTGATCACCGATTTGCTGCCGGGCAAAAATCTGTTTTTGTTCTCCACGGGCACTGGCTTGGCGCCTTTCATGAGCATCATCCGCGACCCTGCCACTTACGAGCGCTTTGAAAAAGTGGTGGTGGTGCACGGTGTGCGCTACATCAGCGAATTGGCGTACGACGACTACATCACCAAAGAGCTGCCACAAGATGAGTTTTTAGGCGAGGACGTGACGAAGAAACTGCTGTATTACCCCTTGGTCACGCGTGAAACCTACAAAACCATGGGCCGCATTCCCGACATGATTTTGAACGGCAAAATGTGCGCCGATTTGGGCTTGCCAGCATTCAACCCCACCACCGACCGCGCCATGATTTGCGGCAGCCCCGCCATGCTCAAAGACCTGCGCACCACACTCGATGGTTTGGGCTTCAAAATCTCCGAAGGCATTGGCCAAGCAGGGGATTACGTGATTGAGCGCGCCTTCGTCAGTTGATTTATTTTATTGTTTGGCGGCAAAGCCAAACACCAAGCCTGTTTCGGTGACGGTGATGCTGTCGGGCTGCATGCCAAAATTGTCCATCATGGCAGTGTCCTGTGGGCGCAGTTGGTGCAGCACCACTTCTTTCAGCAACTGGTCGCTCAATGGTTGGCCATATCGGTTCAACAAATCAGACACAGCTGGCAGCAAACCCGGAAAATACAACCGTCTGAAGCGCAGCTTGGTGGCGCGTATGGAGCGGTCAGACGGTTCGTAGCGCAATGCAAAATCCATCTCAAACGTCCCCGATTGTTTGCGTTGCAAAGCAGAGCCCGCTGCATCCACCAACATCGTGGCACGCAAACGGTTGTCAGCGGGCAGCAGCTGTAAAACAGGCGCTTGCACCGCCAAATCCAGCAAGCCAGCAATCGGGTAACGGCGCGGAAAACGGGGCGCCAAAACCTGCTGCACCTGTTCCAGTGTGACGCTGAATCGCGGTTGCGCTTTGACACCGCTGCAGCCCAAAAGGCCCAGCATCAGGGCAGCATGGCCAAGCCCAAATACCCCTGTGATCAAGCGACGTCGTTGCATCTTGGTTTCCAATTGGTTGATAGATTCTTTCGACCTGAAGGTGAATATAACACCCCAAGCGACGCCGATTGACGCCCAATTATTTGCTCGCGCCAATTGACAAACGTCAAACATGGCGCAAAAAAATAAGCGTATAGTGGTTTCTTTGTTTTTTCTAAGAAAGACGTCTATGGCAGTTCAAAAGACAAGCAATACCGCTACCAAAACCGCAACCAAAACAAGCACAGCCAAACCCGCAACCCGCACCCCGCCAGCGCGCAAAGCAGCGGCCAAGCGCCAGCCCCAAGCAACGCGCACGGTTCAGCAGGGCGATGTCAGTGGTGCCAAAACCAGTCAGGGCGTGGGGCTGAATCAAATCAACAAACGGCAAGATGCCGCGCAGGGTGCGCAGCTCAATGCGCTGAAAGACATTGTGGCCAAAAGCAAAGACAAAGCCGCCACTTTGGAAACGTTTTTAAAAGGCAGCTCGCCCGACGACATTGCCGCCGTGCGCCAAATGTTAATTGGCAAAAAAGGCAAAGGCGACAAAATCAACCCCGACGAAGAACTGTCCAGCGACTGGCGCAGCGGCGGCTACCCCTACAAAAACCTGATGACGCGCAAGCGCTACGAAGCCCAAAAATACGCACTGCAAGTTGAGTTGCTGAAGCTGCAAAGCTGGGTCAAAGAAACCAAACAACGCGTGGTCATCTTGTTTGAAGGGCGCGATGCGGCCGGCAAAGGGGGCACCATCAAGCGCTTCATGGAACATTTAAACCCACGCGGCGCACGCTTGGTGGCCTTAGAAAAACCATCTGAAACCGAACGCGGCCAATGGTATTTCCAGCGCTATGTCGAGCACTTGCCAACCGCGGGCGAAATCGTCATGTTTGACCGCTCGTGGTACAACCGTGCCGGTGTCGAGCGGGTCATGGGCTTTTGCACCGAAAAAGAATACCAAGAGTTCACACACCAAGCGCCGATGTTTGAGCGGCAACTGGTTGCCAGCGGCATTCACCTGATTAAATTTTGGTTTTCAGTCAGCCGCAAAGAGCAGCGTCGCCGGTTCAAAGAGCGCGAGCTGCACCCACTCAAGCAGTGGAAACTCAGCCCCATTGACGTTGCATCGCTGGACAAATGGGACGACTACACCAAGGCCAAAGAAGCCATGTTTTTTGAAACCGACACTGCCGATGCGCCGTGGACGGTCATCAAATCCGACTGTAAAAAACGCGCCCGCTTGAACGCCATGCGCTACGTGTTGCACAAGCTGCCCTATACCAACAAGGACTTGATCAATATCGGCACGCTGGACAATTTAATCGTCGGTCGCGCCCATGTGGTGTACGAACGCGGTGAGAAGCCAGGTGGCGTGTTACTGTGATAACGCTATAAATTAAATAGCACTCTAGGCAGCAAACATGCCGCCTAGAGGCCAAAAACACCATTAACTTTGGTCAAACCGCCATGTAGCGCCCGGCGCGGTGGTTGATGGTCAACGTCAGGTTCATCACCACGGCGCCCATCACCGACAGCGCCACGCGTTGCCAGTCTGCAATGAGCAGCGCCCCCAGCACAATCAGGCAGTCAAAAACCATTTGCACCGTGCCTGCACGCCAACCGTATTTGTCTTGCAAATACAGCACCACCACGTTCAAGCCACCCAAACTGGCCTTGTGCCGAAACAGCATCAACATGCCGGCGCCACACAACAAGCCACCCAACACCGCAGCCAAAACAGAGGACAGATAACTGAGCTTGATGCCAAAGGGCAAGAAGAAAGCAAACAGCGACAACAGGCTGACCGCCGCAAACGTTTTCAGCGCAAAAGTTGCCCCCATGCGCCGCCAAGCGAAGACGTAAAAAGGCAAGTTCACCAAAAAAAAGGCAATGCCAAAATCAAGGCCTGTGGCATAGCGAATCAAAAATGCCAAACCGGCCGTGCCACCGGTGAGCAAACCCGCCTGCCCAAACAGCACCACGCCCAGCGCCACAAACAAAGTGCCCGTCACCAGGGCCTGCACATCTTCGTACGGGCGATGGGGGGCAATGGTTGAAGGGGTGCTGTTGTGGGTGTCGTCGTTGCGGCTGGTCACATCATTCATGCCAAAGCGCTGGCATCGCTCTGTGCAGCTAGGCCGGATTCGCTGTCAGCGCAACTGTCGCCACCGCAACCGTGAATGGCCTCTTTGGGCAACGCTTCAGGTTTGTTGATTTTGCCAGTCACAGGGTCAAAGTCCACGCGGCGCATGTGCAGCGCCAAAGAAGCGTCCATGGCTTGCGCGTGTTGCGGAAACCAATTGGCCAGCTCGTCCGCCATGGCACGTATCATTTTCAAGTCGCCATTTTGACCGTGTTGCAAACCTTCGCGCAGCACTTGCAGCACAATTTTGTGCTGCGTGGTGTGGCAATTGCCAGAAGCAAAAGCGGTTTGCAGCATCCATTCGTCTTCACGACCAAAGTGGTCGTCGGTGTGGTCAATCAAGTTGGCCCAATGCATCAGCAAAGTGTCGTCACTGGCGTTGTGCACCTCGGCCAACAACTGCACAAACTCATGGTGCGTGTCGTCCATCAACGGAAAGTCCAGCGCCAATTCGTCTGACCATTCAAGCGTTGCCATATCAAAATCCTTCTTAAAATTTGCCATACCCAGCTAACCAGCTGCCATTTTATGCAGCGCACAGCTTAAGGGCATCCCGCCCGCATCAATTTGCGTCAAGTCAACAAAGCCGCAATTGCCGCCAGTTTGTCGCGCAGCCACTGGTGCGCAGCGTCGAGTTGGTGGCGTTAGTGCCAAAGTCATGCGCGGCGAAGGCGAGCATCGAAAAGAAGAGCACGTCGCCCTGAAGTAGCTCATCGCCGAAGCCGAACGCAACACCAGTCGCCAGCGCTACAAAGGCTTGGGCGAGAAAACCCCGCCCAACAGTGGTAAGTCACCATGGACCCCACCGTACACCGCCTTCAACGCGTCCAAATCGACGACGCCATCGAAGCCGACCGCGTTTTCACCATGCTTATGGGGGATGAGGTTGAGCCACGCAGGGATTTTATTGAGACGAATGCGTTGCGGGCGGGGAATATTGACGTTTGATTGTGTAATGAGTCAATCACAGCAAAAAGCCCTCGAATGAGGGCTTTTTGCTTGAAATGCCAAATTTATAATAATCTACGAAATACAGTGCTTACAGGCTTCCAGACTTTAAGCCAAAGGTAGTATCCTAAATTACTAAAAGCACAAATCCAAGCTAATTTTTGATTCCATTTCGCAGATCGATATTTACCTGCTCCCCATAGTTCATTGATACGCTCCTCGTATTCTGCAGCTGCCGTTTTAAGTACTTTACCCCATGAAATAGGTAGGTTATCAGCAAACAGGCTTAATTTTTGAAGCTTAGGAGCTTTTCTATTGACTTTGAATTTAGGAATATATAAATCTTGATTTTGAGCTCGAAAAAATCGAAAGTAAAATTTCATTTTTTGAGAATCTGTATGCAGTTGAAGATCAACCTTCCATTTATCTTCATATTTGAATGCATCTTTTAATTCATATAAATATTTATCAATGTCTGGAGTTTCTTCAATTTCATAATTTTTGTTTGGCTTCTTCATAATTCATACTCCAAAATTAAAATCATATGAAATGGGTAGATTGCAATAATTTGCTAACTCGATTCGCGCATTCTGCCCAGCCGCTGTAATCTTATATTTTGTTCGTGCTAATGCTAAAAGTTCCGTCGGTTGTACAGATTCTGAACTAACCAACTTGGCATCTTCCATACGCGCTAAAAGTGCATAAGCAGAACCACGTTTTAATTTACCATTTGAACGATTTATCAATTCAGAAGGAAATGCACCAAGCGGTGTTTGAGCAAGTAGTCCTAAAATTAATGCTTCAGTGGTTGTAATCATTTTTATCTCCAAGTGCCAATCATAGCTAAATTATAAGCACTTTTATTTTTTTGTAAATAGATACTTATAAAAATAAACATAATTTAATTTGATGTATAATTAATACATCATGCAGTCCACCCAAACCCTAGCCCGTACCCAAATCTACCTCACTCAAACGCAGCAAACGCGCCTAGCGGCGGCCTGCAGGCGGTCGGCGGTGACTAAGAGTGAGTTGATTCGGCAAGCTGTTGACCAGTTTTTAGACCAGCAAACACCTACAGACTCTACTGACAAAGTAAAGCGTTTAAACGGGATAGTGGGTATGTGGGCAGAGCGGGATGATGTGGCTGACCCTGCAGCCTATGTGCGGGCGTTGCGGGCACCACGGTTTTAAATGCCCAGCGCTACAAAAACTGCAACGGCTGCCAGCCGTGTGCTGATTGATTCAGATGTGTTGATTTGGCTAACACGCGGCAACACCAATGCGCTTGCCATGGTGCAAAACACGCCTGATTGGGTAATTTCAGCAGTGTCTTACATGGAGTTGGCACAGGGTTGTCGTAACAAAACCGAGCTGAAAGCGATACAAAAAGCCTTCAAATCAAGCGATGACGAGGCTCTGCCAGACATCTTGCCTATTACCCAAACCATTAGCAACTTGGCTTGTAGCTTGGTTGAAAAATACGCCTTGTCGCACAGTGTTCATCTGGCTGATGCCCTGATTGCAGCTACGGCTATGACGCACTCTTTGACTCTGTTGACAGCTAACAATAAACACTTTTCAGTAATTGATGACTTGCGAATACTGATTTTCAATCCTTGAGTAAGTTACCAATACAATTGCCCGCCTCCGTCGTGGGCATTGCAGCCCATAGTATGAAGGTAGCCGCTTGACATACTGTGCAGCAAGCACGGTAACATGCAATGCTGACCCAGCGCCGCATTACTTCAAATCAACAAAGCCTTAATTCCCGCCAGTTGGCCGCGCAGCCATTGGTGCGCTGCGTCGAGGTGGTGGCGTTGGTGCCAGATCATGTACATGGGCATGGGTGGGCAGGCCACGGGGACGGGGCAGGATGCCAAGCCGTTTAACAAATGCGATTGCAGCAAGCCGGGCACAGTGGCCAGCATGTGGCTGCCGCGGATAAAGGGCGCTATGCCGGCAAAGCCCGGCACCAGCACACGAAACTGCCGCTGCACACCGCGCGCCAACAGCCATTGGTCGATGTCCAAAGCGCGTTTGGGCTCGTACACCACGGTGATGTGTTCGGCATTCAGATACTCGGCTTTGTTTTTGGGCGCATCGCGCTGGCTGGCGTCGTAAAACACGCGGTATTTGTCGACAAACAAACGCTTTTGCACAATGTCGGTGCCATCCGGCGGGCGTGGGCTGATGACCAGTTGACAATGTTCGTTGCGCAGCATTTCTAAGCTGGGTATGCCAGAAGGAATCACGCGCAGCACCACCTGCGGTGCTTGCTCGCGCAAGATTTGCATCAAGGGCGGCAGCAGCACATCGCGCTGAAAATCATTGGCGGCGATGGTGAAGGTGGTTTTCCAACGTGCGGGCACAAAATCGCCTGACAGGGCAAAGCGCTCCATGCCAGACAACAATTCGCGGGCTTGCACGGCCAGCAGCAGGGCACGCTGTGTGGCCACAATGCCGCGCCCCGATTTCACAAACAATGGGTCGCCCGTGATGGCGCGCAGCTTGTCCAGCAAATGGCTCACCGCCGATTGGGTGACCCCCAGTTGCACGGCCGCCGCGGTGATGGAGCCAGTCTCTACCACCGCCAACAGCAGCTTTAGGAGCCGACCATCCAGGTCTGCAAAGTCTTTGGTAATTGTCATGGTTGAGTTTTATTCTTGAGTTTATTCATCAAAATTGCTCATGTGTTTGATGATGATTCATGTCTGTATCTTTTGCAATAGCCCACGCATACTGCTGGCACTTATTTTCGATTTGGAGAGATTTCATGACGCAAACCACACTGCCACCCATTTTTGGCACCACCCCTTTTGATGGCGAGCAAGCCAAAAAAGGCTACGCGCTGAACAAAATGTGTTTCTCGTTTAACGCAGCCGAATGCCGCGCCGAATTTTTGCAAGACGAAGAAGCCTATATGCGCAAATACCACTTAACCGAAACCCAAGCCGCGGCCATTCGTGCCAAAAACGTGTTGCAGCTGATTGCAGCGGGTGGCAATGCCTATTACTTGGCCAAATTTGCCGGCATTTTTGGGCTGAACATGCAAGACATTGGCGCACAGCAAACCGGCATGAGCAAAGAAGAGTTTTGCGCCAAGCTGGTCGCCGCTAACCAGCAGTGTTAAACACATCAAACCCCATAAGCATCGACTAGAAAAGGACACCACCACCATGGCCCAACTCATTGGCAGCATCGGCACATCACACATACCCGCCATTGGCGGCGCCATTCACAAAGGACTTCAGCAAGAGCCGTATTGGAAGCCTTTTTTTGACGGCTTTCCACCGGTGCGCGAATGGCTGGGCAAAGTCAAGCCCGATGTGGTGGTGATTTTTTACAACGACCACGGCCTGAACTTCTTTTTGGACAAAATGCCCACCTTTGCCGTGGGCGCCGCGGCGCAGTACAACAATGCCGACGAAGGTTGGGGCATTCCCACGCTGCCGCCCTTCAAAGGCGAAGTTGACTTGTCATGGCAGATTGTTAACCACCTCATCGACAAAGAGTTTGACATTGTCACTTGCCAAGAAATGCTGGTCGACCACGCTTGCACATTGCCACTCAAATTGCTGTGGCCCGAAGGTGACTGCCCCGTTACCGTGGTGCCCATCTGCATCAACACCGTGCAGTTTCCGCTGCCCAAAGCCAGCCGCGTGTACGCGCTGGGCAAGGCCGTGGGCGAAGCCGTTGCCGCTTGGGACAGCAACAAAAAAGTCGCCTTCATCGGCTCTGGCGGTCTCAGCCACCAGTTGGACGGCGAACGCGCTGGCTTTATCAACAAAGCCTTTGACTTGCAGTTTTTAGAAAGCCTGCAATCCAACCCCGAATGGGCGACGCAATTCAGCATCCACGAGCTGGTCGAAAAAACCGGTACCCAAGGCGTGGAACTGCTGATGTGGCTCGCCATGCGCGCCGCTCTAACAGCAGGCAACGGCGCAGGCGTCCGCAAAGTCCACAGCAACTACCACATCCCCATCTCCAATACCGCAACCGGTTTGCTGGCGTTGGAGAAGGTTTGATGAGAAGACTTGGCTTGCTACTGATTTAATAGCACTCTAGGCAATAACCATGCCGGCTAGAGGTCGATTTGTCATATATTTTTGACTTAAGCGCTGGCTTGGGGGTAGAGAATCATTTGTGTGCAGCGGAACAACGCCAGCGTTTTGCCGGTGGTTTTGTCGGTGACGACGGCGTCCCAGACGTGGGTGTTTCTACCCAAGTGAATGGCCGTGGCGGTGCAGCTGACGGGGCCTTCGCGCCGCGTGGCCGGGTGGTTGGATTTTGGCTCGATGGTGGTAAAGCCTTTGGCGCCTGCGGGCAGGTTGGCAACGCAGCCGTAGCCCGCGCAGGTGTCGGCCAGCGTGACGATGCTGCCGGCATGCAAAAAGCCGTTGGGTGCCATCAATTGGGGTTTGACTGGCATTTCAGCGACGGCCTGTTTGCCGCTGACGTCGGTGATGACGATGCCCAAGTGCCCGGGCAAATGGTTGACGCCAAATTGATTGAAGTAGTCTGCGTTGTAGGTGGTGCTCATGGTGCTGATGATAGCGCACTGCTTAAAAATTGCGCGTCCGCAAAGCGTATAAATCCAGCACCCGCAAGCCGCCGTATTCAACCTTGATGGTGCCTTGGTCGGACAAGTTGGTCAGTGCTTCGTTGACGCGCTGGCGCGACAGGCCTACCAAATAGGCCAGCTCTTGCTGTGTGATGCGCAACACCTCGCCCACGCCGGGGTAAAGAATGGGGTTAAACAGGGCCGCCAAGCTGCGCGCCACGCGGATGTCTGGGTTGTTCATGCGGTCGATCTCGCGCGCGGCAATGAATTGACCCAATCGCTCGTTGAGCTGCAACATCACAAAGCGGTTAAACCCAATCGAGTTGTCCAACAGCCAGTCAAAGGTGTCAATGGGGATGCCAGCCACCACGCTTTTTCGCAGGGCTTGGATGTTGTAGCGGTACGGTTCGCGTTTGAGTACGGTGCCTTCGCCAAACCAGCCACCGGGCGGCACGCCGGTAAAGGTCATGGTTTGCCCCATGGCATTGTCGGTGCTCATTTTCAGCAAGCCTTCGATCAAGCCAAACCAATAGGTGACGGGTCGCCCCATGCGGCACACGATGTCGCCGGTGTTGGCTTGTGTCACGGCCATGTCGTTGATGGCGCGTTGCTGCACTTTGCCCTCTAGGGTGTTGAGCCAAGGAATGGCGTCCAGTTCTTGTTGGCTGGGAGGGCGACGGCGTTGATGCAGTGATAACTCGATGGCCATGTGTGTGTGCCGGGTTTGAAGCTGTGATCGTGTTTGATGCAGAACAAATAAGTGAACAATTTAAAGCGGAATGACGGCGAAACTAGGGAAAGTCCTAGTGAACAGAGGGCTCAATTGTCGCTCAAATGACAACCTAACGTCAAATCGGGGCTTAATATTCGGCTTCAATTTGGCCCATTCTGCAAATACAGAATCTAAAAGGATATCGCGACGATGCAAACCACGTTTGTTCAACTTCTCTTACAGCATGCTGCCGAGCGCCCGCAGGCAACCGCCATGCGCGAAAAAGAATATGGGGTGTGGCAGGCTTTGTCGTGGGCAGACTTGTTGGCCAGTGTGCAGCACATCGCAGCAGGGTTACACCAAGCAGGTTTGATGCGCGGCGAGCACATGGTTGTGGTGGGCGCAAACCGTCCACGCTTGTATGCCACCATGTTGGCGGTGCAAGCTTTGGGTGCGATACCGATTCCACTGTACCAAGATGCAGCCGCTGCGGAATGTGTGTTTCCCATCAACAACGCGGAAGTGCGCTTTGCCTTTGCCGAAGACCAAGAGCAGGTCGACAAATTGCTGGAAGTGCGTGACCAATGCCCGCAGTTGACGCACATTTATTTTGATGACCCACGTGGGTTGCGCAAATACGATGTGCTGGGCTTGGCGTCGCTGGATGAGTTGATTGCCGCTGGCAAGGTGTTTGCAGAGTTGCATACCGAGTTTTTCAAAACCGAAGTTGAAATAGCCAAACCGACCGATGTGGCGGCGATGTTCTTTACATCGGGCACCACAGGTAACCCAAAAGGGGTTGTGCACACGCACCACAGTTTGTTATCGGCCGCACAGTCTGGCGCCAAATTTGACAAACTGAGCAGTGCAGAGGATGTGCTGGCGTATTTGCCACCCGCTTGGGTTGGGCAAAATATTTTCAGCTACACGCAATGGCTTGCTTGTGGCTATGTGGTGAACTGCCCCGAATCCACCAGCACGGTAACGATTGACTTGAAAGAAATCGGGCCAACTTATTACTTTGCGCCCCCCAGGGTGTTTGAAGGTTTGCTCACCAGCGTGATGATTCGCATGGAAGACGCGGGTGCACTCAAGCGCAAGATGTTCCATTACTTCATGGCCAAAGCCAAAAAAGTCGGCCCCGCATTGATGGACGGCAAATCGGTTGGCATGGTGGATCGCCTCATTTATGGTTTGGGCAACTGGTTGGTGTATGGGCCGCTGCGCAATAACTTGGGCATGAGCCGTGTGCGCGTGGCCTATACAGCGGGTGAAGCGATTGGACCGGACTTGTTTACCTTTTACCGTTCGATTGGCATCAACTTGAAGCAACTGTATGGCTCAACCGAAACGGCCGTGTTTGTGTGCCAACAACCCGATAACCAAGCATGGGCAGACACGGTGGGCGTGCCCAGCATTGGTGTAGAAATCAAAGTGCAAGACAACGGTGAAATTTTGGTGAAGTCTCCCGGTTTGTTCAAAGGCTATTACAAAAACCAAGCCGCCACCGATGAGGTGTTAACCGATGGCGGTTGGTACCACACCAGCGATGCGGGCTTTTTGGATGCGCACGGGCACTTGAAAATCATTGACCGCGTGAAAGATGTGGGCCGCATCAAAGGCGGTGCATTTGACGGCGCAATGTTTGCGCCCAAATACGTCGAAAACAAACTCAAGTTTTTCCCCCACATCAAAGAGGTGGTGGCTTATGGTGACGGACGTGAAAAAGTTTGCGTCATGATCAACATCGACATGGAGGCGGTGGGCAATTGGGCTGAGCGTCGCAATTTGCCTTATGCCGGTTACACCGATTTGGCGCAAAAGCCAGAGGTCTACGAGCTCATCAAAGAGTGCGTAGAAAAAGTCAATGCCGACTTGAGCGCAGACACCTTGCTGGCGGGCAGCCAAGTCAGCCGCTTTTTGGTGTTGCACAAAGAGCTGGACGCCGATGATGGCGAATTAACACGAACCAACAAAGTGCGCCGAGGCTTTATCGCCGAAAAATACCAAGCGTTGGTGGATGGCCTGTACGAAGGCAAAACCGAACAATTTATCGAAACCGTGGTGAAGTTTGAAGACGGGCGCACCGGCAGTGTCAGCGCCACCCTTAAATTGGTAGATGCCACCATTTACGCCCCCGTGAAAGCAGCAGCATAAACATGAGTAACCAGAAAAAAATTGGTGACGTCATACTTGACGTGCATAACATCAGCCTCTCCTTTGGTGGCGTCAAGGCGCTGACCGATATTTCTTTTGACGTGCGCGAGCATGAAATTCGCGCCATCATTGGCCCCAACGGTGCAGGTAAAAGTTCCATGCTGAACTGCATCAATGGTGTCTATACGCCCACACAAGGCAGCATCACCTTCAAAGGCAAAACGTTCGGTCACATGGACAGTCACCAAGTGGCCACCATGGGCATCGCACGCACCTTTCAAAACTTGGCTTTGTTCAAAGGCATGAGTGTGATTGACAACATCATGACAGGCCGTAACTTGCGCATCAAAAGCAATTTATTCATGCAAGCGTTGCGCCTAGGGCCTGCTGAAAAAGAAGAGTTGCAACACCGTGAATTTGTGGAACACATCATCGACTTTTTGGAAATTCAAGCCTATCGCAAAACCCCTGTGGGTCAATTGCCTTATGGCTTGCAAAAGCGTGTCGACTTAGGCCGTGCCTTGGCGATGGAGCCCAAAGTGTTGCTGTTGGATGAGCCCATGGCCGGCATGAACTTGGAAGAAAAACAAGACATGAGTCGCTTTGTGCTGGACATCAATGACGAATACGGTACCACCGTGGTGTTGATTGAGCACGACATGGGTGTGGTGATGGATATTTCAGACCGCGTGGTGGTGCTGGACTATGGTAAAAAAATCGGTGATGGCACACCCGACGAGGTGCGCAACAACCCAGAGGTGATCAGCGCCTATTTAGGAACGGGACATTAAATCATGGGATTTTTTCTAGAAACATTGTTGGGTGGTTTGATGGCGGGCATGTTGTACTCGCTGGTCGCGTTAGGCTTTGTCTTGATTTTCAAGGCATCTGGCGTATTCAATTTTGCACAAGGCGCCATGGTGCTGTTTGCAGCGTTGGCGATGGCGCGTTTCGCCGAATGGATTCCAATCTGGACCGGCGTTGAAAGCCCGGTCATTGCCAACATTGCGGCCTTTGCCATTGCAGCGCTCATGATGTGGGCGGTGGCTTGGTTGATTGAGTTTCTGGCCTTGCGGCATTTGGTGAATCAGGAAGGCACCACCTTGTTAATGGCCACATTGGGTATCAGCTATTTCTTGGATGGTTTGGGACAAACCATTTTTGGCAGCAGCATTTACAAGATTGATGTGGGCATGCCCAAAGAGCCCATCATGATGTTTGAAAGCCTGTTTGAAGGCGGTGTGCTCATTAATAAAGAAGACTTGTATGCGGCCGTGATCGCCGCAATATTGGTCGCCGCTTTGAGTTTGTTTTTCCAGAAAACAGCAACGGGTCGTGCTTTGCGCGCGGTTGCCGATGACCACCAAGCCGCCCAAAGTATTGGCATTCCTTTGAATCGAATTTGGGTCATTGTCTGGACCGTGGCGGGTGTGGTGGCTTTGGTGGCTGGCATGATTTGGGGCTCCAAGTTGGGGGTTCAATTTTCATTGACCACCATTGCTTTGCGCGCCTTGCCGGTGGTGATTTTGGGCGGATTAACATCGGTCCCTGGCGCCATTATTGGGGGCTTGATCATTGGTGTGGGCGAAAAGTTGTCAGAAGTGTTTTTGGGCCCCTATGTGGGTGGCGGCATTGAGATTTGGTTTGCCTATGTGTTGGCGCTGGTCTTTTTGTTGTTCCGACCACAAGGATTGTTTGGTGAAAAAATCATCGACCGCGTTTAAGTTGCTTTAACCCAAAGAATAGAAAACTATGTTTTACAGAGAAAACGGCCAATTTAAAACCAGCTACCGAGCTGACCAGCAAATATTTCCCATTGCGCAAGACCGTTGGGCAGTGCTTGCCATCATCGCCTTTGCTTTCTTGGCGGTGCCCTTGTTGGGCAGTGACTATGCGTTTCGCGCCATCTTGATTCCTTTTGTAATCATGTCATTGGCCGCCTTGGGCGTGAATATTTTGGTCGGTTATTGTGGTCAAATTTCCTTGGGCTCGGGTGCATTCATGGCGGTCGGGGCATATGCGGCTTTTAATTTCTTTGTGCGGGTACCCGGCATGCCTTTGATTGCGGCTTTGATACTGGGCGGTTTGTGCGCAACTGCATTTGGAATACTGTTTGGTTTGCCCAGTTTGCGGGTGAAAGGTTTGTACTTGGCCGTGGCCACATTGGCTGCGCAGTTTTTCAGCGATTGGATGTTTTTACGCATCAAATGGTTCACCAACGATTCGCCATCTGGTTCGGTCTCGGTGTCAGGGCTGCAGGTTTTTGGCATCGAAATTGAGAGCCCTGTTGCCAAATATTTATTTTGTTTAACCATCTTGACCTTGATAGCGTTGATGGCAAAAAATTTGGTGCGCAGCGCGATTGGGCGTGAATGGATGGCCATTCGTGACATGGACGTGGCTGCTGCGGTGATTGGTATCCGTCCCATGTTTGCCAAGCTCAGTGCGTTTGCTGTCAGCTCATTCATCATTGGCGTGGCAGGGGCTTTGTGGGGCTTTGTCTATTTGGGCGCTTGGGAGCCGGCCGCTTTTTCAGTAGATATCTCGTTCAAGCTGTTATTCATGGTCATCATCGGTGGCATGGGCTCCATCATGGGAAGTTTCTTTGGCGCTGCGTTCATTGTTTTGTTACCCATTTTCTTGAGCCAATTTTTGCCGTTTGTTGGAGGGCTCTTTGGTTTTGAGGCCTCAACAGCGGCCGTATCGCACGCTGAGCTGATGATTTTTGGTGCTTTGATTGTTTGGTTCTTGATTGTTGAGCCACATGGTTTGGCAAAGCTGTGGTCAGTGGCGAAACAAAAATTGCGGTTATGGCCTTTCCCACATTGAGCAAAAGGGCCGATGTTTTTGAATGGGTAGGTTTGAAGGTTCTTTGTGTTTTGTTTGTAGTTTGTTAACCAAAAAGCACGAAAGTGCGTATTAAAGGAGATAGTGATGTTGAAACTTCGTCATTTGGCGGTTGCGGCCGCTTTGGTAGCTGTGGGTTCTGGTGCTTTTGCACAAGCTAATACACAGTTTTTCCCTGTTTTGTCATACCGTACGGGCGCTTATGCACCGAATGGCACGCCCTGGGCCAATGGCTATGTTGACTACTTAAAGTTGGTCAATGCACGTGGTGGCATTAACAAGGTCATGATTTCTTACGAAGAGTGCGAAACTGGCTATGACACGGCACGCAGTGTGGAGTGCTATGAACGCCTGAAGGGTAAAAATGGCGGCGCATCGGTTGTGCAACCGCTCTCAACCGGGGCCACATTTGCTTTGACTGAAAAAGCGCCTATCGACAAAATCCCTCTGATCACGGCTGGCTATGGCCGCAGCGAAAGCCAAGACGGTACGGTGTTTAAGTGGAACTTCCCATTGGCCGGTACTTATTGGTTGGCAGCTGATGCTTTGGTACAGCACATTGGCAAAAAAGAAGGCGGTTTAGACAAACTCAAAGGCAAAAAAATCGCCTTGGTTTACCATGACAGCCCATATGGTAAAGAGCCCATTGCCTTGTTGCAAGAGCGCTCACGCCAGTTGGGCTTTGATTTGCAATTGTTGCCCGTCACTGCGCCAGGCGTAGAGCAAAAAGCAACTTGGTTGCAAGTGCGTCAAGCCAAGCCTGATTATGTGATGTTGTGGGGCTGGGGTGTGATGAATTCCACCGCCCTCAAAGAAGCGCAAGCGACTGGCTACCCACGTGAAAAAATGTACGGCGTATGGTGGTCAGGTGCAGAGCCTGATGTCAAAGACGTGGGCGAAGGTGCCAAAGGGTATAACGCTGTGACCATGCAGCACGGTGCAGAGCCAAACTCCAAAGTTGTGAAAGAGGTTTTGGCGACATTGCACGCCAAAGGCGCTGGCACAGGTCCTAAAGAAGAAGTGGGACAAGTGCTGTATATGCGTGGTGCGATGAGTGCCATGATGGCGATTGAGGGTGTTCGTTCAGCCCAAGATCGTTATGGCAAAGG
This sequence comes from uncultured Polaromonas sp., assembly GCA_937863225.1. Taxonomy (GTDB): domain Bacteria; phylum Pseudomonadota; class Gammaproteobacteria; order Burkholderiales; family Burkholderiaceae_C; genus Aalborgiella. The sequence goes on along the minus strand of CALMEI010000063.1, from coordinate 46,643 downwards.
CAAAGTCATGACGGGCGAGCAAGTGCGTTGGGGCTTGGAAAACTTGAACTTGACGCAAGCCAAAATTGATGCGGCTGGTTTCGGTGGCGTGATGCGCCCCGTCAGCACATCATGTGTTGACCATATGGGTTCAAACTGGGCACGTGTGCACACATGGGATGGCAAAAAGTGGGCCTTCAGCTCTGACTGGTTGCAAGCCGATGAACAAATCTTGAAGCCTTTGGTTAAAGCCACTGCTGCAAAATACGCAGCAGACAAGAAGTTGACACCTCGCACACCTGCGGATTGCCAATCTTAATTAGCTAGGCGTATTGACTGCGCACCCGTGTAGCGGGGGCAGTCATCAAACGCCAAGGTTTCAAGATCATTTGAAGCCTTGCCGTTTGGTTTGACTTTTTCACCACCACACTATGACTACAAGCTCTACATCAACATCTGCACCTGATGCCAACATTGTTTTAAATGTGAATGGCATCGAAGTGATTTACAACCATGTTATTTTGGTACTCAAAGGCGTGTCATTGAGTGTGCCAGAGGGCAACATTGTGGCCATATTGGGCGGCAATGGTGCCGGCAAAACGACCACTTTGCGCGCCATTTCAAATTTGTTGAAAGGTGAGCGTGGTGCAGTTACCAAAGGCTCGATTGAGCTCAGAGGCGAACGCATTGAGAACTTGAGCCCAGCTGATTTGGTGCAGCGTGGCGTGGTGCAGGTGATGGAAGGGCGACATTGTTTTGCCCATTTGACCATTGAAGAAAATTTACTGACGGGCGGCTACACACGTAAAAACAAAGCCGAGGTCGAGGCCAATTTAGAAAAAGTGTACAACTACTTCCCGCGTCTCAAAACACGCCGCACCAGTCAAGCGGCTTACACGTCCGGTGGTGAGCAGCAAATGTGCGCGATTGGTCGTGCGCTGATGGCCAACCCCAGCATGGTGTTGCTGGATGAGCCATCCATGGGTTTGGCGCCACAAATTGTGGAAGAGGTGTTTGAGATTGTGAAAGATTTGAACCACCGTGAAAAAGTCACTTTTTTACTGGCAGAACAAAACACCAACATGGCACTGAAATACGCCGATTACGGTTACATCATGGAAAGTGGGCGCGTGGTGATGGATGGACAAGCCAGCGATCTTGCGAACAACGAAGATGTGAAAGAGTTTTATTTGGGCATGGGCGGCGGTGAGCGAAAATCCTTCAAAGATGGCAAAAGCTACAAACGCAGAAAACGGTGGTTGGCATGAGCGATTTTGCAAACCAGTTAAGCGTCGCCGAGACCCGCAGCCAAGTCGAACGGGAGAAAGAGCAGTTTGCGGCATTGCCGCAGCAAATCGCCCATGCACAAAAAAACAGCATAGCGTTTGCTGACATTTTGCGTGGTGTCGATGCCAGCACGGTGTGCAACAGACAAGCGCTGGCGCAATTGCCAGTGACACGTAAAACCGAATTGCTGGAGCGCCAACAAAGCACACGCAAAGCGGCCACCAACGGAAATGGTGGACAAAGTGCGCTGGCAGATGTGGTCTTTGGTGGATTCAATGCCTTGCCATTTGGGGCGGGGGTGCGACGCGTGTTCGCCAGCCCAGGCACCATTTATGAACCAGAGGGTGCCAGCGTTGATTACTGGCGCATGGCGCGGGCTTTGTCTGCCGCAGGTTTCAAAGCGGGAGAGTTGATACACAACAGCTACAGCTACCACTTTACACCCGCCGGCTCGATGATGGAAACCGGCGCACACGCGTTGGGCTGTACCGTTTTTCCAGCGGGCACGGGACAAACTGAGCAGCAAGTGCAAGCCATGGCAGAACTCATGCCGGCAGGTTACGTGGGCACACCCAGCTTTTTGAAAATTATTTTAGACAAAGCCCAAGAGATGGGCGTGGCTTTACCCAGCCTGACCAAGGCCATGGTGTCGGGCGAGGCTTGCCCGCCGAGTTTGCGCGATTGGTTTGCTGAGCATGGCATCGACGCATTTCAGTGCTACGCCACGGCTGATTTAGGCTTGATCGCTTATGAGACCAGCGCCCGTGAAGGCCTGGTTGTGGATGAAGGCGTGATCGTTGAAATCGTTCGCCCCGGTACGGGCGACCCCGTGCCTGAAGGCGAAGTGGGTGAGTTGGTGGTCACTTCCTTGAATCCTGTTTACCCACTGATTCGCTTTGGTACGGGCGACTTGTCGGCCGTATTACCTGGCGCTTGTCCTACTGGGCGAACCAATACCCGCATCAAAGGGTGGATGGGCAGAGCGGACCAGACCACCAAAATTCGTGGCATGTTTGTGCACCCAGGACAAGTCAACACCATTGCCAAGCGCTTCCCCGAAGTTTTGAAAGCGCGCTTGGTGGTTTCAGGTGAAATGGCCAACGATGTGATGACTTTGCGGGTTGAGTCTGCGAAAGCCAGCGCCGACGATGTGATCGCCAAAATCAGTGATGCGATACGTGATGTCACCAAATTGCGTGGCTCGGTCGAGTGGCTGGCCCCAGGCAGCTTGCCGAACGATGGGCGCGTGATTGAAGATGCCCGCAGCTATAAATAATTCCACATTCGCTGCAAAAATGGACGTGCCAGGCCACGACCGGTTTTCTGAATAGGGTTTTCACGGTAAACCAGCATCTGCGATTGGCGTTATAGTTAGTGGCTTGGCTTTGGAATCGATGTGCGTCGATCTTGGGCTGAACAGACTAACTTTAACTTTTTTCTTAGGACACATGATGAAGAAACTACTCGCAGTATCCATGGCCTGTTTTGCCATGCTGGGCGCTTCCGTGCAAGCGCAAGATTACCCCATCAAAGACAAAACCATCAGCATCGTTGTTCCCTTTGCGGCAGGCGGCCCCACTGACAAAGTCGCACGCGATTTGGCCGTGGCCATGGGTAAAACCTTGGGCGGCACCATTGTGGTGGAAAACGTGGCTGGTGCCAGCGGCTCGATTGGCGCCAACAAGATTGCCAAAGCCAATCCAGACGGCTATTCTTTGTTGTTGTTCCATATTGGACAAGCCAGCTTGCCCACCATGATTCGCAAATTGCCTTACAACGTGGAAAACGATTTTGAATTCTTGGGCATGGTTAACGACGTACCCATGACATTGGTGGGCCGCAACACCTTGCCAGCGAATAATTTTGCCGAATTGCGCAAATGGGCAAACGATAACAAGGGCAAAATCAATTTGGCCAACGCGGGTCCTGGTTCAGCTTCACACATGTGCGGCATGATGTTCCAAAGCGCCATGGCCATTGATATGACGACAGTGCCATACAAAGGCACTGCACCGGCCATGAACGATTTATTGGGCGGCCAAGTCGATATCATGTGCGACCAAACAACCAATACCTCAGCGCAAATTGAAGGCAAAAAAATCAAAGCGTTTGGTGTTACCACCCCTAAACGTGTGATGACGGCAGCTTTGAAAGATGTGCCCACATTGAACGAAGCGGGACTGAAAGACTTCCAAGTGAGCATCTGGCACGGTCTGTATGGACCTAAAGGCATGCCTGCTCCAGTCGCCAAGAAAATCAATGAGGCCATGAAAGCCGCACTGAAAGACCCTGATTTCATCAAACGCCAAGAAGGTTTGGGCGCGATTGTGGTCACTGACAAGCGCATGGAGCCTGCAGAGCACAAAAAATTTGTCGTTGCAGAAATTGCCAAATGGGGTCCCGTGATCAAAGCAGCTGGCGCATATGCCGATTAAGACGATGAAATTGAACTTTGTCTGATTAAGTGCTCACCACCGAGCATTGAAAAAGACGCAAAAAAAAGCCGCATATCATGCGGCTTTTTTGTGGGCGCTGGCATTGTGGCACAGCCTTTACGTCACTACACGCCCCAAACTATCTCGGCATCGGCTTGTTTGCATTTTTTTAACAGTTCGACAAATGGCAATGTGCGCTGACGCAGTGGGACACCATGGTCAGCATATGTAGCCGTGTTTTCTGCATCATTGAAACCAGTGCATGCGTTGTTCGCATTGCGTTTGGCTTTTTCAACTGCTTCATCTTCCTCTTGAATGGCTTTGTCTAAAGCGTTTAATGCGGCAGGCATTTGTGCAGGCAAAATGATGCCAGCTTGATGGGGGTCTTTGCCAATGATTTCCAACACGCGTCGGCCATTGGGCTCCAGCATAATCAAGTCGCCAGCGACAGTGGATTTGAATTTAAACAGCATGTTGAACCTCTCGATAGATATTTAATGTGTAGTGATGCGCTATGATTTTAATAGCACTCTAGGCATATCTTATGACGCATAGAGCCAGATTTTATATAAATTTTACAGCCATTGGGTAGACTTGGCTCATACAGGTTGATCGATCACTTCAGCCGCACTGCGAAAAGCTTCCACCGCCGTTGGTACGCCGCAATAAATGCTGGCATGCAACAGCACTTCTTGAATTTCAGTGACGCTTGCACCATTGTTCAGCGCTCCGCGCACATGACCTTTGAGCTCATGCTGTTTACCTAAGGCTGTCAGCATCGCAATGGTGATGAGGCTGCGTGTTTTCAAATCAAGCCCCGTGCGTTGCCACACATCACCCCAGGCATTGCGTGTGATGTATTGCTGCATGGGCAGGGTGAAGTCGGTCGCTTTGCCGATCGCGTTTGCCACAAAGTCTTCACCCATCACTTGCTTGCGCATGGCCAAGCCCTTGTCAAAATCTTTATTTGTAATGGCATCCATAGAGGGTTCCTTTTTATTCACGTTCGGTTAGCTGCATGATAGCCAAGTGTATACAATTCAAACCTTGGCCAATCAAACACATCACACCATGCAAGATACTATCAAAGTTAAAACCCGCGGACGCGCGCTGCTCGAAGATCCGTATTTGAACAAAGGCACTGCGTTCTCTCTGGAAGAACGTCGTGCGTTTGGCATTGAAGGGCGGCTGCCGCAACGCGTTGAAACGCTGGATGAGCAAATCGCACGCTCCTATGAGCAGTTTTCAAAATTTGCCACACCATTGAGCAAATACATTTTTTTGCGCGGTCTGCAAGACTACAGCCGCACCGAGTTCTACGCGCTGATACAAGCGCACATCGAAGAAATGCTGCCCATCGTCTACACACCGACGGTAGGGCAGGCGATTGAAGAATTCAGCCACATTTACCGCGCCCCGCGTGGCTTGGTGGTAACCGAGGACAACTACAACAACCTGGACAGCATTCTGGCCGCCTTCAGCGACACCGATTTGGCGGTGGTGACCGATGCCGAAGGCATATTGGGAATTGGTGACCAAGGTTTTGGCGGCATCGCCATTTGCATGGGTAAACTCAGCTTGTATTCGCTGACAGCGGGTATCAACCCAGTGCGCAGCTTGCCTGTAATTTTGGATTTTGGTACCGACAATAAAAAACTGTTGGAGGATCCGTTTTATTTGGGCGTACGCAAACCACGCATACGTGGCGCCAAATATTTCGAAATGGTCGATGCATTCATTGATGCTTGGCGCAAACGCTTCCCCAATGCCTTGCTGCAATGGGAGGATTTGAGCAAGTCCACCGCCTTTGATGCACTGGCACGCTACCGCGAAAAAATCCCCAGCTTCAACGACGATATTCAAGGTACCGGCGCGATGGCATTGGCGGGGCTGTTGGCTGCGACCGAGCAAGGCAAAACACTGAAAGAACAGGTTTTCTTGGTCAGTGGCGCAGGCGCAGGCGGTATTGGCGTGGCTCAGCAAGTGCGCAACGGCTTGGTGCGTTTGGGCATGTCAGCGGCGGATGCGCACAAACGCATCTTTGTTTTGGATTCACGCGGTTTGATATTGGACGACCGCGAAGGCTTAGAAGATTACAAAAAAGAATTTGCACACCAGCGCAGCAGCTTGGCGCAGTGGGAATTTGCCAGCAAGAACCCCAACTTGCTGGAAACCATCTTCAACGCCAAGGTGACCGTTTTGTTGGGTTTATCGGGCCAAGGTGCATCGTTTGATCAAAAAATCATCGAAGCTGTGCTGAAAAACACACCCAAACCGATCGTGTTTGCACTGTCGAATCCGACCAATTTAACCGAAATCATGCCTGAAGACGCCATTGCTTGGACAGATGGCCAAGTCTGGATGGCAACGGGTAGCCCTTTCCCCGCGGTCACTTGGAAGGGCAAACAGCACATCATCGGTCAAGGCAACAATACCTTTGTGTTCCCTGGCATTGGCTGGGGCGTGGCAGCTTCAGGGGCACGCACGGTAGAAGCAGAAATGATGACCGATGCCTCTTTTGCATTGGCATCTCAAGTCACGCCTGAGCGTTTGGCCAGTGGCGCGGTGTTTCCACCGATAGCAGATTTGATGAAAGTCACCGACCACGTGGCCCGTGCGGTGGCTGAATCAGCCCAGCGCATTGGTGTGGCGACGGCCAGTCGCGAACAAATGGACAAACGATTGTCCCAACGCGATTGGACACCCGTGTATGCCAACTATGAGTTGGATGCAGGCTGAAGAAACTTGCGCTTAAGAAACTATGTAAGCGCCCGCTCCTGTTGAGAGCAGTTTGCCGTCTGCAGCCATGAATGACATGCGCGTCGAGGCCACGCGCGAACCTAAGCGCAATACTTCAGCTTGCAAGGTGAACATTTCACCAATCGCTGGCCGTAAATAATCAATCCGCAAATCGATGGTACCCAGTTTGCCAAATCGAGACAGGCGAGCTGCTACGGGTTCGTCCATGTGTCTGGCACCTATCGCCGCCATCACAGCCAAGCCACCCATGGCATCCAGCGACGCGCTGATCACGCCGCCATGCATGCGGTTATGGCTGTAGTGGCCTATCAATTCTGGTCGCATGATGATGCTGCCTGTGCATTTGTCGGGTGACACTTTGTTTACTTTAAGCCCCAGTACTTGATTGAAAACGATGCTTTCTTCAAAAATGAGTTTCAATTGCTGAATAAATTCAGGTTCAAAAGCGATGGCTTGTGCGTCTGGCGCTTTATGTGTTGTTTTTGGCATGGTTAAGAGTATGATAATCTACAGACAGCACAATTGTAAGAATCAATTACTTAAGGAGAAAATCATGTTTTCACTTCGCAAAATTGGCATTGGCAGTGTATTGGTGGGCGGTATCCTGGGCTTGTCAGCTTGCGGTGGCGGCAGCATAGATGAGTCGTACTTTCAAGCCGACAATGTTTCCGCGAGTGCTGGCAATGTGTGCATCGATGGCGTGTACATTTCGCCCAATGGCAACGAGGCCAAAGAAACAGTCAGTCGTTTGAAACAATTTTATGGTGGTGTAGCGGGTGGCGAAACCACGGTGCACACGGCAGTGGTGGCCAATTGCACCAGCACCAAAGATAAGCCTGCTGCCAATACCATCATCACCAAAGCGTATTACGAAGGCACCATCATTCCTGCTACCAAATACTAGCGCGCGCGTGGAGTTTGCAGGCATTATGATGGCGGCATGACCAGCCCCAACACTTCTGCACCCACCGCAGCAAACCAAATAGCCAAACGCAGTTGGATCGAAACGCTCAAGGTTTACCTTGAGCCGCCCACTTTGCGGATGCTTTTGCTGGGCTTTTCGGCTGGCCTGCCTTTGCTGTTGGTTCTGGGGACACTCAGCTTTCGTCTGCGCGAAGCAGGCATCGATCGCAGCACCATTGGGTACCTGAGTTGGGTGGGCTTGGCTTATGGTTTCAAATGGGTGTGGGCGCCTTTGGTTGACAGACTGCCCATCCCTGTCTTGACAACAAGGCTGGGGCGCAGGCGCAGTTGGTTGTTGTTATCGCAAGCGCTCATCATGGCCGGTTTGGTGGGTATGGCGGTGAATGACCCACAACAATCCTTGTTGCCTGTGGTTTGGTTCGCATTGGCAGTGGCGTTCGGCTCTGCCACGCAGGACATTGCATTGGACGCCTACCGCATCGAAGCCGCCGATGTGGACAGACAAGCCGCGTTGGCCGCAGCCTATCAAACGGGTTATCGCGTGGCCATGATTTGGGCCGGTGCGGGCGTGTTTTGGGTGGCGGCTTGGGCAGAAATTTCACCCGCAGCAAGCACTGCACTGGCGGCCAGCTCTGCCATCGCTGGTGAAGCGGTCAAAGCCGCCTACCAGCATCAGGCGTGGCAAACAGCGTATTTGGTGATGGCCGCATCCATGCTTTTGGGTGTGGTCACCGTGCTGTGGTCACCCAAACCCGCAGAGCGTGAATTTGCACCTGCTAAAAGTATCGGTGAGTGGTTGCAGGGCGCGTTGATCAATCCGTTTGCCGATTTTTTCAAACGCTACAAATGGCATGCGGCTTTGTTGTTGGCCTTGATTGCGACTTATCGCATCAGTGATGTGGTCATGGGCATCATGGCCAATCCGTTTTATGTGGACATGGGCTACACCAAGTTGGAAGTGGCCAATGTCACCAAAGTGTTTGGCGTCATCATGACATTGGTGGGCGCCTTCATCGGGGGTGTGTTGTCCATGCGCTATGGCGTGATGCGCGTGCTGATGTTGGGCGCGTTCTTGAGCGCAATCAGCAATTTGCTTTTCGCATGGTTGGGCGGACGCGGCCATGACTTAACGGCTTTGGTGTGGGTGATTTCAGCCGACAATCTTGCCAGTGGCATTGCATCAGCCGCGTTCATCGCCTACCTGTCAAGCCTCACCAATGTGAATTACTCCGCCACACAATATGCCTTGTTCAGTTCACTGATGCTGTTGTTACCCAAATTCATTGCTGGGTTTTCAGGGCAATTTGTTGACAAGTTTGGTTACAGTGATTTTTTCATCGCCACCGCCATGCTGGGTGTGCCCGTGTTGTTGTTGGTGTGGTTGGCAGCCAAGGTCCAGGTGGCACAGTCATAGCCAGTAACGCCTAAAATATATGAAAAATCAGGCTCTAGACGGCGTATTAATTGCCTAGAGTGCTATGAATAATATAGCAATTCAGGATATGAAATTTACAATACTTTACGCTGGCTTCATGCAAATCAAGATAGGCCAGATGCATCATGTCCTTTCGCGCGAAAGGTCGGCCGCGTTTAACCCTGAGTAGCATTGATAAAAACACATGCAAATAGAAGTTTAAAAAATGACGCAACAACTTTTGATGATTGAAGACGATGAGCGTTTGGCCAGCATGGTCAGTGAATACCTGCGACAAGGCGGTCTGGAAGTGACGCATGCCTTGGACGGTGCCAGTGGTCTGGCAGCTTTGCAAAAAACACCACCGTCTTTGGTGGTGTTGGATTTGATGCTGCCGGATATGGACGGCTTGGAAATTTGTCGCCGCATCCGTGCATTGGGCGGGGCCTTGGGTAAAACGCCACTTTTGATGCTCACCGCGAAAGGCGACCCGATGGACCGCGTGATTGGTTTGGAGGTGGGTGCTGACGATTATTTGGCCAAGCCATTTGAACCGCGTGAATTGTTGGCGCGCATTCGTGCCATTTTGCGACGCAGCCAAGACGCATCCAGTACAACTCCCGAAGCATCAGGTGCACTGCCTTTGCTGCGTTTTGGCTCTTTAGAAATTGACCGCGATGCGCGCGAAGTGCGTTTGAAAGGTCAAGCGGTAGAGCTCACCTCTTATCAGTTTGACTTGCTGTTGGCAGTGGCAGAGCGTGCCGGCCGCGTGCTCACGCGAGACCAAATCATGGAGGCGGTACGTGGGCGCGAGCTGGAAGCGTTTGATCGCTCCATCGATGTGCACATGGGGCGTATTCGCGCCGCCATAGAAGTAGACGCCAAAGACCCGAAGCGCATTTTGACGGTGCGTGGCGTGGGTTACGTATTTGCCAAGCAACAAGACTAAAGCAAGATGCAGAACCAACCATTCTTTGACCGTTTGTACGTCCGTATTTGGGTGGCGGTGGTGGTTGCTGTGGCGGTGTTGATTTTGATGGTGGGTCTCGCATGGCGCGAAAGCGCAGAGCGCAAAAGTGCGGAATTCAGCAGTGCGATGTTGGTGCGTGAATTGATCATTAAAAATGAAGCGGGCGATGAGATAGGTCGCACCAAAGCCTTACCGCGTGCGCCAGCAATGCCCCTGGAATTCACCATTCAACTCAGCCAAGCCGTGCCAGCCGGCAGCAGCATCACAGCGGAATTGCCCAGACCACAGCGCGTCAACCCAGAAACAGGTGCGTTAGAGCCCTTGCGTCCCTTTAACCGTAATTACGATCGGAATTTGGAGCGACCGAATGACAATGTGCGGGATCGTTTACATGAACGCATGCGCGACCGCAAACAAGATCGTGATATGAGTCGAACCGGACCACCTGCCAATGCGTCGTGGTTTACACCGCCATTTGGATTTGTATGGATGTTGGGTTTGGTTGGCATTGCTGTGGCCTTGGGCACTTACCCGGTGATACGGCGATTGACCAAACGTCTGAACAATTTGCAACGCGGTGTTGAACAATGGGGGCAAGGCGACTTGTCCACGCGGGTTGAAGTCAGTGGCAAAGACGAAGTGGCTTTTTTGGCTGAACGGTTCAACACCGCTGCCAGCCGCATCGAAGCCTTGGTGAGCTCACACAAATCGTTGTTGGCCAACGCTTCGCATGAGCTGCGGTCACCGTTGACCCGCATCCGCATGAGCATAGAGCTGATGGGCAGCCATGCAGACAACCCTGCACAAACACGTTTGAAAGACGAAATTGCCCGCAACATCAACGAGCTGGATGCGCTCATTGCCGAAATATTATTGGCCAGCCGCTTGGACTCAGCGTCAGCGGATGTCGGCACCTTTGAAAAGGTCGATTTGATTGGTATGGCGGCCGAAGAGTGTGCCCTCACCGGCGCGGATTTGGATGTGCAAGGCACCACTGAAGTCGTGGTGCAAGGTGTGCCCAAATTATTGCGACGTGTGATGCGCAACTTGCTGGAAAATGCCAACCGCTATGCCAAGCCGCAATCAACCACGCAAAACAATGCAACAAACACGGCAACAACCGATCAAGAACGCGTCCAACTCAGCTTGGCGCTGGCAGACAAGATGGCCATCATCTGCGTCACCGACCATGGTCCAGGCGTTCCTGTGGAATTGAGAGAGCGAATTTTTGAGCCCTTCTTCCGTGCGCCGGGCGCGAGCGAGCGTGAGGGCGGCGTGGGTCTGGGCTTGTCTTTGGTGAAGTCTATCGCCACGCGACACGGCGGCTCAGTGCGTTGTGAAGCAGGCGCAAACGGAAAAGGCGCAAGTTTTGTGGTAACTTTACCGCTTTAGGTACAGTTAAACACATGGGCAACAGACTCTCACAAATCGCAACCCGCACCGGCGATGCGGGCACCACCGGCTTAGGCGACAACACCCGCGTCTCCAAACATCACTTGCGGGTGCACGCAATGGGCGATGTGGACGAGCTGAATTCGCACATTGGCTTGTTGCTGTGTGAAGCAATGCCAGACAGTGTGCGTGATTTGCTCAACGAAATTCAGCACCAGCTGTTCAACTTGGGCGGTGAATTGTCCATTCCTGGTTTTGAGCTGCTGAAGACAGAGGCAATCGTTGTATTGGATGAGGCCTTAGAACATCACAACGCCACCTTGCCCAAATTAGCGGAATTCATCTTGCCAGCAGGCAGCCGTGCAGCGGCACTGGCCCATGTGTGTCGTACTGTGGCACGCCGAGCAGAACGATCCGTGGTTGCACTGGGCGAGTTTGAGCGCATCAACGACGCACCGCGTCAATACCTCAACCGACTAAGTGATTTGATGTTTGTGCTGGCACGGGTTTTGAATCGCATGCTGGTCAATGGCGTGGCAGGCGATGATGTGTATTGGAAAAGCGAGCGCATGGCGCGCACTGCAGCCGACCCAGAAGCGCAGTAGAAAGACAAAGCCATGTATTTGATACACAAGGCGCTTGCTATAGCAATAATAGCAACTCAGGCAATAAATACGCCAGCTTCAGTCGCTATTGATGCCAACAAAAATCAATTTTGCAACACCCTGACACGCCACTTGCCCAGCGTGTCGCAAAGTACCTGTGTGCAAACTCAATTGTTGGACTCAGGTGCGCGCTCCGTCAACGGCGTTCCGCTCATGACCCGTGATGTGCTGCCAGACGATGCCAAGTTGCGCGTGCTCGTCATTGGCGGCATCCATGGGGATGAAATGTCTTCAACATCGGTTGCGATGCATTGGATTGGCTTGGTAAAGCAAACACCTGTAGAAGTGCATTGGCGCTTTATACCTTTGCTCAATCCAGATGGTTTGTATGCCAAACCAAGCAAACGCGTCAATGCGAACGGCGTCGATCTGAATCGCAATTTCCCGACGCCCAATTGGCACAAGCAAGCCAAAATTTATTGGGAGCAACGTACCAAAAAAGACCCTCGGCGCTGGCCAGGCCCCGGCCCTTTGTCTGAACCAGAATCTAAATTTTTGCACGCCCAGATGGAGCGCTTCAAACCCAATCTGATTGTCAGCATTCACGCACCTTTTGGTGTTTTAGATTTTGACGGTCCTACCGTTCCGCCCGGTAAGTTGGGGCGTTTGTATTTGGACCAAGTGGGAATTTACCCAGGCTCCTTAGGCAACTACGGCGGTATTCACAAACGCATCCCTGTTGTAACGATAGAGTTACCCAATGCGCAACGCACCCCGCTGGATTCTGAGATGCGGCAAATGTGGTTGGATTTAACCCGCTGGATGAGTGAGCGTATCCAACCCGATGAAGACATCAAAGCCACACCCGTTAAATTAAGCACCAAGCTATAGAGCTAATTACAAAGTGCACGGTTAATCGGCGCTGTTTTGCTGCAGCGCCCACATGTTGGCGTACACGCCTTGCTTGGCCAAGAGTTCGGCATGGTTGCCACGCTCAACAATTTTGCCAGCATCCATCACGATGATTTCGTGCGCCTCCACCACGGTGGACAAACGATGGGCAATCACCAAAGTGGTTTTGTTTTGTGCCACGTTGTGCAACTCGGCTTGAATGGCGCGTTCGTTGGCAGAATCCAGTGCTGAAGTGGCTTCATCAAATATCAAAATCGGTGGGTTTTTCAACAAAGTGCGTGCGATGGCCACGCGCTGTTTTTCGCCGCCAGACAGTTTCAAGCCACGTTCGCCCACAGCGGTTTCATAACCCTTGGGTGTGGCGGCTATGAAATCGTGAATGCGGGCAGATTTGGCCGCTTCAATGATTTCATCTTGGCTGGCCGATGTTTTGCCATAAGCGATGTTGTAGGCCACTGTATCGTTAAACAGCACCGTGTCTTGCGGCACTATGCCTATCGCTTGGCGCACGCTGGACTGGGTCACGGTTTTGATGTCTTGTCCTGCGATGGTGATGCTGCCTTGTTGCACATCGTAAAAGCGGTACAGCAAGCGCGCCAGAGTCGATTTGCCCGCGCCTGATGGTCCCACCACCGCGACCGTTTTGCCCGCTGGAATTTGAAAACTCACACCATGCAAGATGGGTCGGGTTGGGTCATAGGCAAAGTGCACGTTGTTGAAACTGACATCGGGCGAGTCTGCATCGGTAGACGCTGCGTTGGTATGCCACAGTTGCAAATCCTGAGCGCCTGCCACGTCGGCAATTTCGCGCTCCTTTTCCAAGAGCGTGAACATTTTGTCCAGATCGGTCAAACTTTGTTTGATTTCCCGGTACATGGTGCCCAAAAAGTTTAAAGGAATGTAGAGCTGAATCATGAAGGCGTTAATCATGACCAAATCGCCCAAAGTCAAACGGCCATCGACCACACCCTGTGTGGCACGCCACAGCATCGCCACCAAAGCCACCGCGATGATGAGTTGTTGTCCACCGTTGAGGTAGCTTAAAGAGCGTTGACTCATGGCGCTGGCTTTGTGAAAGCGAGCTAAGTTTTCGTCATAACGCTTGGCTTCAAAATCTTCGTTATTGAAATATTTAACGGTTTCATAATTTAAGAGCGAATCTATCGCGCGGCTGTGCGCAGCGCCATCCATCTCGTTCATTTTTTTACGGAATTGGGTGCGCCATTGGGTGATGCCGATGGTGAATGCAATGTAGAGCGTCAAAGCGGCCAATGTGATCCAAGCAAACCATTGGTCAAATTTCATGGCCAAGAGTGCCAGTACAAAAGCCATTTCCATTAAGGTAGGAACAATGCGGAACAAAGCAAAACTGATCAAGGCGCGCACCGCACTGGTGCCGCGTTCAATATCGCGGGTCATACCGCCCGTTTGACGCTCTAAGTGAAAGCGCAAGCTCAAGCCATGCAAGTGGCGAAACACTTCGAGTGAGATGCTGCGCGAAATACCCTCGGTGGCCTTCGAAAAAACGGCCTCGCAAGCCTCGGTGAACCAACTGGAAAACACACGCAAAACGCCATAGCCAAGCAACAAAGCAACAGGAACGACGATGACGGCTTGTGTCAACGTTGGGTTCAAACTGTCCACCAATTGTTTCAACAGCAACGGTACGCTGACGGTGGCAATTTTGGCCATGACCAGCAAAGCCAGGACCGACAAAGCGCGCCATTTGTAGCGCCAAACAAAAGGCATGAGGCGAGACAAGGTGTCCCAATCAGAGCGTTCATTGGCAACATGGCCAGCAGATTTTTTAGAGGCGATTAAGGTGTTCATGGGAAGATTGCAAGCCTGCGGCGATGCGCTGCAAGTCAGGTTCGAGATTGGCCGATGGTCTGTTTCTATTTTACCGGCGATTGCTTATCGAGGTCTTTTCACGGCGAAATACACGTAGGATGCCATGACGCAAATCAGGTAAACAACAAACGCCCCTTGAAATGCACGCACCTCGGTATAGCCCCAATACTTGAAGACATCAATCAGCAAACCCAAACTCCACTGCACCACAAACACACCCAAGAACATCACCAAATTGAATGCCGACAATGCCCGACCTGCCAACTGAGGTGGAAAAACCAAGGCAATCGCGGGTTGTGTCAGCGCCACGAAACTGCAGCCGACAAAGTACAGCGCCCAGAGTATCCAAATGTGTTGTTGCAAAACATAAAATACATTGCCAAATTGATCTGTAGGCGGCGTATTTGTTGCCTGACTTGCTATGATTATAATAGCTAAAATGACAAAACTTAAAGGAAAACCACGCAGCAACAACGTGTCGGAATGAATCTTGTGTTGAACCAACCACGGATTGATGGCGCCCCACAACCAAAATGTAAACAGCATGGTGAGGTTAATGCCAAACAAACCCGACGCGGCCTGGGCTGGGCTGTAGCCAGCCACCTTAATCATCCACGGTGTGACCCACAATGTTTGCAAAGCAATCAAACCGCCATAAGCCAAAAAGCCGATCGGTATCAAGCTGCGAAAATAAGGGTTCGCCCAAACTTGTT
Source organism: uncultured Polaromonas sp. (assembly GCA_937863225.1). GTDB lineage: Bacteria > Pseudomonadota > Gammaproteobacteria > Burkholderiales > Burkholderiaceae_C > Aalborgiella. The sequence continues at coordinate 31,401 of CALMEI010000063.1, read as the reverse complement.
GATACCCTGTATCCGATTGGTTGGACTTTGGCGTCAGGGTTTGTTGTTGGCTTGCTGTCGGTGACTCCCAAGCCGGTGCCAGCCAAAGCAATGCCAAAATGGCCAGCAACACCAGCGCTGAAAAGACAAGGAATATGCCACGCCAACCGATCAAGGGCATCAGCCACTGCACAGGCAAGGTGGCCGCGACCATACCAAGCGAGCCGGTCATCAGCATCCATGCATTGGCACGCTGTTGTTGGCTGGGTTCTAGCCAACGCCGGTAACCGGTCAGCGGTGCCATCAGGCAAGCACTGACGCCAATACCAACGAATATGCGCGCTATCAGCAAGCCATAAAAATGATTGGACATGGAAAATGCCACACTGCCCAGCAAAGCAATCGGTAGCAAACTCAAAATCACTTTTTTAGGTCCGTACTTATCCAGCCATTTGCCCATGGGTAACTGCATGGCGGCGAAGCCTAAAAAATAACCGCCTGCCAGCAAACCCAGATCACGCGCTTGCAAACCCAGCTCTAAAGAGAGCGTGGGCGACAAGGTGGCTGTGATCGCGCGAATCAATGCGGATAAAAAATAGGCAAAAGCAAAAGCGATGAACACCACAATGGCTTGGCGTTTGGGTAAAAATGTTGCTGTCATCCTGCGATTATCATGGACAACTTAAAAACACAGTTCCATGCCATGAATCTAACGAAAAACTTCAATCCAAAAAGCCCGACGGCACTTGACGGTGTGCGTGTGCTGGACCTCACCCGCATCTTGGCCGGCCCGTGGTGCACGCAAACATTGGCCGACTTAGGTGCTGATGTGATCAAAATAGAGCGTCCGGCCAAAGATGCGTCAGAAGGTCAAGGCGGTGACGACACGCGCCGTTGGGGGCCACCGTTTTTAAAAGACAAGGACGGCCATGACAGCGTTGAATCGGCTTATTTCATGTGCGCCAATCGCAACAAACGCTCGGTTACCTGTGATATTGCGCAGCCTGCAGGTCAAGCCTTGATTCGCAAGCTGGTCATGCAGTGTGACATCGTGGTGGAGAATTTCAAAGTGGGTGATTTGGCACGTTATGGCTTGGACTATGCCAGCCTGTCCAAACTCAAGCCCTCCTTGGTGTATTGCAGCATCACCGGCTTCGGGCAAACTGGGCCCTATAAAGACCGTGCGGGTTACGACTACGCCGTGCAGGCCATGGGTGGTTTGATGAGCGTCACCGGCGAACGCGATGATGTACCTGGCGGTGGTCCGCAAAAAGTGGGCGTGGCGGTGGCCGATTTGTTCACGGGATTGAATTCGGTGATTGGTATCTTGGCGGCGCTGCGTCATGCCGAACGCACCGGCCAAGGGCAGCAAGTCGACATTGCGCTTTTAGACACGCAGGTGTCTATGCTCGCCAACTTGGGTGCGCAGTATTTGTCTAATGGCGAAGTGCCCAAACGCTTGGGCAATGCCCACGCCAACATCGTGCCCTACCAAGTGTTTGAAGTAGCGCCCAGCAAAGATGTTGCCACAGGCGCGACGCAAAAAGAGTACATCATCTTGGCGGTAGGCAACGACAACCAGTTCGCCAAGTTTTGCCAAATCGCAGGCCACCCCCAAATCGCTGCCAACTCAAAATACATCAAAAACCAAGACCGTGTCACCCACCGTGAGGTGCTCGTTCCACTCTTGGCCACCATCCTCAAAACCCGCAGCAAAGAAGATTGGCTAAGCGCCCTGCAAGCAGTTCACGTCCCTTGCGGCCCCATCAATAACTTTGACGACGTTTTCAAAGACCCCCAAGTTCTGGCGAGAAGCATGGTCACCACCTACCCGCACCCCATCGCTGGCGAAGTGCAATTGGTGGCCAACCCACTCAAACTCAGCGCCACCCCTGCCAGCACAATGCGTGCCCCGCCACTGTGCGGTCAGCACACAGAAGAGGTGTTGCAGGAGCTGTTGTCTTGCTCAGCCAACGATGTGGCGCAGTGGCGGCGAGATGGGGTGGTTTAGCAGGACCGTAGCGAGTATCAAGACAACGCCTTGCGGACAGAACATGCCAATTCAGCAAATGCGAGATAAATCACCATGACCATGACTACAGCAATCATCCTTGGCGCTTCTGGCTCAGTTGGCAAAGCACTGTTAGCGGAAATCGTGCGCTCTAAGCGCTTCACCCGCGTGGTGGTGGTTGGTCGGCGTTCGATCTTTCAGAATGCTGGCGCTATGGCCACTGTTGATGAGCGTTTGGTGCCCGATATGCAGCCGCAGGTACTGCGCCAGACCGTCGCAGCAGCATTGCGTGAAAGTGACGCGGATGCGGTAGCTTTCAGTGTTCTTGGAGTGGGAGCAGGCACTGCAAGCCTGTCACTGGCACAACATCGCGCAGTGGATGTTGAGCTCAATGCGGCGTTTGCCGCTGGTTTGAAGGACTCTGGACGCGTTCAGCACTTTGCATTCATGTCCGCCATTGGGGCAGACATCAAAGCGAGCGAGACCGGCTCAGGCGCTGCAGGCATGCCGCGTTACGCCAGGGTGAAGGGGGAAGCCGAACAAGCCGTATTGGATCAAGGCATACATGTGGTCAGCATCTTTCGGCCATCGGTGATCATCGGTTCGCAGCACACACCTGGTGCACTCGCGTCCGTGCTGTCGCTGATGTCACCGCTCATACCCGCAAAGTATCGCCCGATCCAAGCGACACAGATAGCACAGGCCATGAATGCGGTCACCAAAAACCTGCCCAGTGGGAGTGCCATCTATACCTACAAAGAGATAATCAAATTGGCCGCCAGTTCGGCCTAGCCCTGGCTCAAGCGGCTACGCCAGCAATAAATTAGGTGACAAATTGGCCTGTAAGCGTTGTATTGATTGTCTATATTGCTATTATATTCATAGCGCACCCCACGCATTGCACATGTTACGGTTTCATTAGAAAAGCAAGGGTCATTCCGTACTGTTGATAATGGTGCGTTTTAGCCGTTCTATATATTGAATCAAGGAGTTTTGAAATGAGTGAAGCAGTTAGAGCATCAGATGCGCCGTTTCCAGTTCAGGTTGAAGCGGGCAAAGCCAATTTTTTTGGTGCGCGTGCGGCCAAAGTAAAAACCAACCCTTTTGTGATGGTTCGCATAAAGACTCCACTTTTACCCCTGTGAAGTACGAAGCAAAAGAGTCCAAAACAGTTTACTTTTGTGGTTGCAAAGCCACTGCCAACCAACCACTGTGTGACGGTAGCCATAATCGTCCAAAGTAAGCAGGTGCCGTTGCTAACGGCCGTTTTGGCAAATTTCCCCTTTTTCCATATTTCTCATATAATGGAGAGCTTCGCAGCGATACCGTGGTTCCGCGGCGAGGTTTTAATCCCTACCTAAGAGGCTCTCACTAGAAGAGCACCGACCGTAGAAAAGAACCCAAACCATGCGGCTTTCAGACTGAAAGCCGCGCAAACCTAACTTTTAAAGAGTAACTTATGACCTCAACTTTCAGCGCAAAACCCGCTGACGTGGTGCATGAGTGGTTTGTGGTTGACGCGACCGACAAGGTCCTCGGACGAGTAGCCAGCGAAGTTGCTCTCCGTTTACGCGGCAAACACAAGGCCATTTATACCCCTCACGTCGATACCGGTGACTTTATTGTCATCATCAATGCCGCTCACCTGCGTGTGACCGGTGCCAAAACGTTGGACAAAATGTACTATCGCCATTCTGGTTATCCAGGCGGTATCTACCAAACCAACTTCAAAGACATGCAAGCCAACCACCCTGGCCGCGCTTTGGAAAAAGCCGTTAAAGGCATGTTGCCAAAAGGCCCTTTGGGCTACGCCATGATCAAAAAGCTCAAGGTGTACGCGGGTGCCGAGCATCCACACAGCGCACAACAACCCAAGGTGTTGGACATCGCTGGCGTTTCAAACAATGCCGTTAAAGCCGCAAAAGAAGGAGCAGCAGCATGATTGGAGATTGGAACAACGGAACCGGCCGTCGCAAATCCAGCGTCGCACGTGTTTTCTTGAAAAAAGGTTCAGGCCAAATCAAGGTCAATGGCAAAGACATCGCTGAGTACTTCGGCCGTGCCACATCCATCATGATCGTGAAGCAACCTTTGATGTTGACCAACCACGCTGACACATTTGACATCATGATCAATGTGGCAGGTGGTGGTGAATCAGGTCAAGCTGGCGCATCACGCCACGGTATTACCCGTGCCTTGATGGACTACGATTTGACATTGAAACCCCAATTGTCGCAAGCGGGCTTTGTTACCCGCGATGCACGTGAAGTGGAGCGTAAAAAGGTCGGTCTGCGTTCTGCACGCCGCCGCAAACAGTTCAGCAAGCGTTAAGTATTTGCCGACAGCGAAAGCAAATCGGCAAGCAAATTCCGCTATATTACAAAGCCGCACAGGTCATGCTTGTTGCGGCTTTGTCGTTTTTATAAAAGATAACAACCATGCGTTTTCGCCTATTACGTCGTCGATTAACCATCAGTGCACCCAGTATGACGGTGCGCGGCGCAATTCCTTGGCCTTTGCGCTGGTTGGCTTTGGCCTTGGTGTTTGGGTTTTCGGCTGCACTGTCTTTATGGGCGTTCGAATTCGGTAAAAGCATTGCTGGTCTAGACAAAGATGCCAAAGAAGAATTGCAGAAGTTAAGGACAGAAGTCGTCCAATTACGCGAAGTTAACGACAAAAACCTAACAAAAATAAACACAGCTGATTTGACCTTGGCCACCGAAAAGGCGGGCAAAGAGAAACTGAATGAACAGTTGAAGCAGCTTGAACTGGATAATCGTGCGCTGCGAGATGATTTGGGGTTTTTTGAAAAATTGACGCAGACCAATGGCGCAGCAGGGTTGGCCATACGCAGCTTGCAAGCGGAGTTGCTGGCCGGTAATCAAATCAAATGGCAAGTGTTGGTCATACAGCCAATTAAGAATGCACCTGCATTCAATGGTAAGTTAGAGCTTACTTTTTCAGGTCTACAAAATGGCAAACCATGGAGCATGGCATTGCCCGGTGGGTCACAAGCCATACAACTGACGCAATACAAGCGTGCTGAAGGTGTTTTGGAGTTGCCTTTGGGTGTGGTGGTGAAGTCTGTATCGGCCAAACTGTTGGAAGGTAACCAAACCCGCGCTGTGCAAACCGCCAAAATATAAAACAATTTCATAATAATTAAGCCTGCAATTTAGTTTGCTTATCTATGCTAATGCTTGCTACACTTTATTCTCAGTTAACAACCAAACAGGTACAGGGCGTCTGATATGTTCGCAAAAAAGAAACAACCCCCCATCAAAAGCTTGATTGCAATCGGCAGTCACATCGAAGGTAACATCAAATTTTCGGACGGTTTGCGTGTCGACGGTGTGATAACAGGGGATGTGCGATCAGACCCCGCACATTCCAGTATTTTGGTCATTTCCGAAACCGCACACATCACAGGCAGTATCTTTGCCGACCATGTGATCATCAATGGTTGTGTTGATGGTCCGGTGTACGCCAAAATCATGTTGGAACTGCAACCCAAAGCCAAGATTGTGGGCGATGTGTACTACACCGCGCTTGAAATGCACCAAGGCGCCGTGATCACGGGCTTGTTGCAACCCTCGCTACAAGAAGTCGGCTCTGATCACAAAGCGCCTTTGATCTTGGAATCCAACGGTAACAACAACGATGCCTCAAGCCATCATTGATTAAACTGACCGAAGCAGGTAATAAAACCAGAAACCATAGGGGTACTCGGTGGGGTAATTTGAGTCTCTGGCTAATCCCGATAAAATCAGTACACTATCTATCAGTCAACCAATGCAAGCTTTGGCCTTCAATAAGGCTTGTCAAGGAGAAGAAACATGAACGCAGTAGCCCAAGCCACTCCAAACACAGACACATCGATGCCTGTCATGCCAGACCCCATTGTTTTTACCGACAATGCGGCAGCCAAAGTGGCTGATTTGATCGCTGAAGAAGGCAACCCAGATTTGAAGCTGCGCGTGTTTGTGCAGGGTGGCGGCTGTTCAGGTTTTCAGTACGGCTTTACATTTGATGAAGTGACCAACGAGGACGACACGACAATGACCAAGAATGGCGTGTCTTTATTGATTGACGCCATGAGCTACCAATATTTGGTGGGTGCAGAGATTGACTACAAAGAAGACTTGACTGGGGCACAATTCGTCATTAAAAACCCAAATGCCACGACCACTTGCGGCTGTGGTTCGAGTTTCAGCGCTTAATTCCACGGTTTAATCACGCTGGATAAAGCGCACCTAAGATACGGGGGCCTTGTGCCCCTGTCACATTTTTAAAGCTGGCCGTTTCGCGCCGCAACATTTTTCGGGCCAACCATGCAAACGCCGCCGCTTCCACTTGCAAAGGTGACAAGCCGTAGGCATCGGATCGGGACACATTTATTTCAGGTAAAGCGGCTTGCAAGTTGCGCATCAGATGCCCATTGAGCGCCCCGCCGCCGCACACAATCAAGGTTTTGCATGGCTTTGCAAAATGGCGGACATTGCTGGCGCAAGTTTGTGCGGTGAACTCAGTTAACGTGGCTTGAACATCATTCGGTGCCAGTGTTTCATACCCTTTGAGCTGCTGTGCAAGCCAAGCTGGGTTGAACAAATCACGTCCTGTACTTTTAGGGGGCAGTGCTTCGATGAATGGTTCTGACATCAATTTGCGTAACACTTCATTGTTCACCTGACCCGATGCCGCCCAAGCACCATCGGCATCAAAAGACTGACCTGTGTGCGTGTGACACCAATGGTCCATCAGCGCATTGCCGGGGCCACAATCAAAACCAAGCATGGGTTCTGCCTGATCACTTGCGCCCAACACGCTCAGATTAGAAATGCCACCCATATTCAGTACCACCGCATTGGGGGCTTGTGTTGCAAAAATCGCTTGATGGAAGGCGGGCACCAATGGCGCGCCTTGACCGCCTGCAGCGACGTCTCGGCTTCTGAAATCAGCCACCACATCAATGCCTGTTAACTCGGCGAGTAACGCAGGGTTGTTCAATTGGATGGTGTAGCCAGTGCCATCAAACTCAGCAGGGCGGTGCCTGACGGTTTGTCCGTGTGCCCCAATTGCCTGGATATGGCGTGCATTGAGATTGGCTTGGTGGAGCAACTGATTCACCACTGTTGCGTAAACATGCACCAGAGCATTGGCGGCCAATGCCGCGCGGTGCAATTCATTTTCGCTGGCTGCATTGAGCGCCAGCAGTTCGTTGCGCAGTGTGTGTGGCATGGGCGCATTGGCGTGTGCAACGACATGCGGCGGGAGCGATGACAAATCGTAAATTACACCATCTACACCGTCTAACGAGGTGCCAGACATCAAACCAATGTAAAGGTCGTCACCCATCATCGTGGTGGACTCAGAAACAATTCAGCGTGAACCCTACTGTGCGCGGGCTTGTACGATGGTGCTCGCATCTTTGAGCTGCAGCTTCAAGACAGAGGCAGCCTTGTCAAACGCAGGTTTAGCGGCCGCAGAAATGGGCTGCGTGTTGCGTTCATTGGCAATGGTTAAAGGATCTTGATGTTCGCCATCCACTCGGAATTCAAAATGCAAATGCGGCCCAGTGCTAAAGCCAGTCGAACCCACTGCACCGATCACCGCACCCTGTTCGACCTTCTGGCCTTTTTTCACATCGATGCGGCTCAAATGGGCGAACACAGTGGTTTTGTTGTCGCGATGCGCCACTTCAATCACATTACCGTAACCGCGTTGCACACCAGCAAAGGCGACGGTTCCGTCTCCCACAGTACGAACAGGAGTGCCTGTGGGCGCAGCATAGTCGATGCCTTTGTGCGCACGTTTGTCTCTGGAAATGGGATGCACACGAATACCAAAACCGCTGGACACGCGGGTGTACTTCAATGGGGATGTTAAAAACGCTTTGCGTAAGCTCAAGCCTTCTAACGAGTAATACTGTCCTTTGCCACCTGATTCTTGAAACCACATGGCTTGGTGCAATTTGCCAGCATTGACGAATTCGGCACTCAACAGTTGACCGGCGCCTATCGTTTCGTCGTCGGCTTGCAATGTTTCGTAAACCATTTGGAAACGATCGCCCTTGCGCAATGCGCGTCTGAAATCAATGTCACCCGCAAACAATTCTGCAAATTGCACCGCAACTGCATCGGGTACATTGGAGGCATCGGTGGCTGCAAACAAGGATGACTCAATCACGCCACCAGCCACCGTGTGGTTGACAACCAGTGGGGCCGTTTCAACCACTGTAGAAAACCCATTTTGCGTTTGCTTGATGTGCATACGCTGAAACACACGGGTATCGTCTTTCTCGACCCAACGCACGGTTAAATCTAACAAGGCATTGTTGGCGGTGGCTTGTGCATTAACCATGCGTCCGGCACGGCTGAACAAGGCTTTTTGTACCTCCGGGTTGCTGCGTAAATAGGCGGATGCTGCGGTATCAAAAATACCCAAGCGTTTCAGCAGTATGTCGACCGTATCATTTGCGCGAGTGCTGGTAGAGCGCACCAAAGTCATGGCTGTCAGGGGTGTCGCAGCTTGGTAATTTGTCGCTTGACCCTGCGCATTGACGTTTTGTATAGTTTCAAGAATGTCACGCACCAGCACAGGGTTGGCATTTTCTTCCAGGGTCACCACCGCATAAGCGCCACCACCTATCGACAACAACAATGCAGCAGCCAGCGCAGCCAAACGCTTGGGGTGCTGATGAATGAGGGATGCGAACTGTTTTAAAAACATGTGGCGGTACAAGACGGATAGCAGAGAAAGTTAAAATACAAACCAAATCAGTTTTAGTCTTCTTTTGAGAGCCTGCTTTTGGACGAAAGCGCACAGTATAACGCGTAGACGGTCTTTTTTAACAAAATATTTATATGAATCAATCGCCTAGCACCGAATCTCAAACAAATGCTTTGAACACCATGTCCGACGGTGTGAAGCACGCATTGGCAGTGAGTTTGCGCGGCTGTGAAGAATTGATTCCGCAAATCGATTGGATCAAAAAGCTGCAGCGCTCTGAAGCCACCAAAACCCCGCTGCGCATCAAACTCGGCCTGGACCCCACCGCGCCCGATATTCACATTGGCCACACGGTGGTGCTGAACAAAATGCGACAGCTGCAAGACTTGGGGCACACCGTCATCTTTTTAATTGGCGACTTCACCAGTTTGATTGGCGACCCCTCTGGCCGTAACAGCACACGGCCACCGCTCACCAAAGAGCAAATCGAAGCCAACGCACAAACCTATTACCGCCAAGCGTCAATGGTGTTGGACCCCAGCAAAACCGAAATCCGCTACAACAGCGAATGGGGTGATGCTTTGGGTTCGCGCGGCATGATCGCGTTATCAGCCAAATACACGGTGGCCCGCATGATGGAGCGCAACGATTTTCACGACCGCTTTAAAGCAGGCACACCCATCAGTGTGCATGAGTTTTTATACCCGCTGATGCAAGGCTACGATTCCGTCGCGCTAAAAAGCGACTTAGAACTGGGCGGCACTGACCAAAAATTCAACTTGCTGATGGGCCGCCATCTGCAAGCAGAATACGGCCAAGAGCCGCAATGTGTGCTGACCATGCCCTTGTTAGAAGGCACCGACGGCGTGGAAAAAATGTCGAAAAGTAAAAACAACTACATCGGCATTTCAGAAGACGCCAACACCATGTTTGCCAAAGTGCTGAGCATTTCAGACGTGTTAATGTGGCGTTGGTACACGCTATTGAGCTTCAAATCCGAGATGGAGATTACGGCCTTGCAAGCGGAAGTGGCCGCCGGCCGCAACCCCAAAGACGCCAAAGTCATGCTGGCCAAAGAAATCACCACCCGCTTTCACAACGCGGCAGCGGCCGACACGGCAGAGCAAGACTTCATCAACCGTTCGCGCGGCGGTATACCGGATGACATCGCAGAAATAACATTGCCACTGGCAGAAGGCGGCGCCCCTGTGGGCATTGCCGCGTTTTTAAAACAAGCGAACTTAGCCCCCCCCAGCGGCGAAGGCAACCGCCTCATCGACGGCGGTGGCGTGCGCATCGATTCAAACGTCGTCAGCGACAAAGGCCTCAAACTGGGCGCAGGTGTGTACGTGCTTCAAGTTGGCAAACGCAAGTTCGCCAAAGTGACGCTGCGCTAATACAACCCACAACCCGCTAAATCGACTACCCGTATTGTTCAGCTTCAGCATTCATCGCTGAGAAAAATTTTTAGCGGCAGCAATTGATTTGCTATAAATTAAATAGCACTCTAGGCAATCAATACGCCGCCTACAGGCCAATTTTTCATATATTTTCAGCCAAGCGCTAGCCAACCAGCATCACAAATGTATTGCTCCACCATGCTACCGGTGATGCTGTGTAGCCAAAGCCGTTAATCAGCAAACGCATCTTAAAACCAAAGTTTTCGTTCGCCTGCAACGGCGTTGCTAATACGAAACATATGCGAAACAGCGCAAAGTTATAAGCAAGCTAAAGTTGCAACGAAATAAAAATCAAGCATACACTTGCACAAAAAACAAGGAGCATCATGTGGTCAGCACTCAGCACTCAGCACTCAGTTATATCTCGGTTAATTTGCTATTGTAAGAAGCTGGCGCTATTACCATTTTTATTATTTGCTTGTGCTGCTACAGCGCAAACTACGACGTTCTATTTCTTCGACCTAACTACACCATTAAATGGGTATGACATGGCGATTTCTACAGATCGACAAACCACTTGCAATAAAGCTATTGTTGCTTTTGACGCAACATACGGTATTACTAGTAATTTACCTCCAACAACGGCTACAGTTGGCGAGTTCATTGATAGCAGTACAGGATTAGGTTGGGGGGCGTATTACTGCTCATTTGAATATTCGACCACTGATCCTACTTATCCAAGGCTATCGTTTCGACGTGATCTTCAAAAACGTACATGCCCTGACGGACAGAAACTAGTCCAGAAATTCACAACCGTGCAGGACTACGGTTATTTCAGCATTTACCTCGTCTGCGAAAATAATCTCCCCACCCTCCTAGGCTTTTTCAATGGTGTGTTGAATTCGAGTGATGATGCTACTGCTAGCATAGATAGGTTAGAAGCTGAATTCCCTAGCACCACCGAAAGACCTCTCATTTATGCGAGGTTTTTAAACCAATCTGGCTGTACGCCTGATGGTTTGGGTGGGAAAATAGATTGTTTACAAGACTTTATCGAGTTATACGATCAGCTTAAAGAGCGTGTTGAAAAACGCTTCGATGATTGGGGTGCGGTGGTGTTCTCAGAAATCATGAATGGCAGTTACGTGAACCCAGGCTCCGTAACCATGAAACTGATTTCGGAGCGTAAAAATGAGTCCGTTCGCTTGGCACTTGGTCAATTCGCAGATCTGATTGCCGATAAACTCCAAAATTCATGGTGGGTGAATCGGTTGTTAAAACTGGTCACCAAACCACCCACAGTATCAGACACCGCTGGTCACATCGCAACACTCAAATCCTATGCCGATACTGTCAAAGGCATGGTATTTGTTGCGCATTCACAAGGTAATTTTTTTGCAAATGCGGCGTATGCTGGCATGCAAGGCCTAACGCCACCAGTCAAGATAGAAGTGGTGCACATTGCCCCACCAACTTCAAGTCTTATTGGAAATAACTATATTTTGTCTAATACGGACAGTGTTATTAACAAGGGCTTACGCGCATTAGGTACTTCATTGCGTCCATCAAATATTGATTTAGGAATTCTCTCATTGGATCCTGCGTGCTTTGATACCCCAGTGAGTCCTGAGACACCGCCATGTGCTGATCTCGCATATGCTTCGGTGCCACGGGGCGATTGGTCTGGACATGGCTTCCTCGGCACTTATTTGAACAAAGCATACAACGCCTATGCCCAGGTGATAGCAATGATTGATGCGGCTATCGAACGTGTGAGAAACTGAAACAAGCAACCAGCATCTAGCAAGTAACCAGCAAAACCAAATACAAAATGAACAAATATGGCTACATCTAATCCCATAATCTTACGCAAAGCCGCACCCTATTTGGCGATAGTCCTTGCCTGTCTAGGCTTGGCATGGTGCAGTTTCAGCACGGATGACACTGCACCCGTCGAGATGCTGCCGCGAACTACAGCAAGCCCACAGTCAGGTGCAAGCGCCACCACATATCAGCAAACTGCGCAAGTAGATCCCTTGCCTGCTGATATGGATTTAAGAGGCGAAGTCAAAGACATGCAGGCCAGAGGAAAGCTGCCCAAAATAGACGTCTCCAAAGACATCAAGGGCGCAGACCAAAACCTAAACGGTGTGCGCGATGACATGGAGGCTTGGATTGCCGCACAACCCATGACAGATCAACAAAAAAGCTCAGCAATGTTAAAAGCTGCGGCATTTCAGAAGACGCTATTGGTTGACCTGAATGACAAAGTTGCGTTACAAAAACTCGAGGACGAATTAATGCTTGCCACAAAGTGTTTGGGTGATGCCTATAACCCAAATCGTGATGAAAGCTATAAGATATCGAAACAAATGGAAGCAATGAATACCAGTACCAAAGACCGGCTTATTCGTTATATGCAATACAACGCAGCACTGTCAGGCATGTCGTTCAGATCGCCAACAAAATATACGTGCCCGTAGTTTCTAGATTGCTATAAATTAAATAGCACTCTAGGCAATCAATACGCCGCCTACAGCCAGATTTGATATATAAAATACACTAAAGTAGCGTATGCAGAGGCAGGTCGTGTTGTTTGGCCAATGCGTTCAGTTGTTGGCGCGTTTGTGTGGCCAGCCATGTGGCGATGGCTTGGTGGGTGGCGGGGGTGAACATGGTTTTGCTGCTGGTCATTTTGATGCCCACCACGGCGCACAGCGATGCTGCGAAATGCGGCTCTAGGGCGGCAACTGCAACGCGGCCATTTTTGCAAGGGTAGACGCGGTAGCCCGCATGTGCACCGCCTATGATGGATTTGGGCAAGGTTAAACCCCACACGCGTGGCAGGCCTAAGTAGGCGGCGGCTTGGCTCAGTGAGACGGTTTGATAAACGCCTTTGTCTTGGTTGCGCTGCGTCAAAACGGCTTGCAACACGGCTTCGCTGGCCATTAACGAGCCACCCATGTCGGCGTAAAGGCTGGCGGGTAATTCCAAGCCTGTGACCAAATCGTTTTCAGCCATGTAGGTTAAATCATGACCTGGAATTTCAGCCAATGCACCCGGTGCACCCACAATGGCAACCATGCTGAGCTTGGGGTAAGCCTTGTGCAGTGCTTTCCAAGACAGCCCCAACTTGTCCAAAGCCGAGGGCCGAAAGGAGGTGAGCAAGACATCGGTTTTTGCCAATTCGCGTTGCAACGCGCGCTGGCCAGTGGCCGATTTTAAGTCGGCCTTCAGGGTGCGTATGCCCGTGTGCATGTGCTGATATGCGTGTGCACTGTGGCTCTGCATGGGGTCGCCACTGGGGGGCTCTAGCTTGACGCAGGTGGCACCCATGCTTTTGCAGCGCATCAAGGCCGCAGGCCCTGGCAAGTTCAGGCTTAAACTGAGTATGCGGACGCCTTTGAGTGGTTTCATGTTTGTTTGCCTTGTACGCGTGGTTGTCTGCAAAGGTTGTGGTTCGCCTAGCGAACCCAAATTTCAACCCGGCGATTTTGCGCTTCGTCTACATTGTCTTCGGTCTTGATGAGCAATTCGCGTTTGCCACGGCCTACCGATTCAATGCGAGCCGCAGGCGCACCGCTTTCAACGAGCAATTTGGTCACAACCTCGGCGCGTTTGAGAGACAACGCATCATTGGCCAACAATGCCCCCGTGGTGTCGGTGTGACCGGTGACCACCAAATCAGCGCCTGATCGATTGTTGGCATCTGCCAATATGTCAGGCAAAGCAGCTTTAGACGCCGGTGTTAATTCTGTGCCGCCTGGCATGAAGTTAAGGACAAACTTTTTAGCGGGCGCGGGCATGGCAGAAAACAGACTGGGGTATTGATCAGCCACAGCATTTTTGTCTAAGGCATCGATGGCCAAAGCTTGTCCACTTTTTGCCGTTGCACGCTGGTAAGGGGTTTGCAATACTTGCGAGTCGCTAGTGGTTTTCACCTCCACAGCAGAAGGTGAACCGTCGGCTTGAGGGAGCAAGATGACCGTTGTTTTGGGAGCATTCAAGCCCAAAATCAGAGTCGTTGCCATCACAATGGCAACAGCGGCGTTGAAGATGATATCCATTATGGTTTGTCGTCAGTTTCAACAATAAAGTCAGTGCCGCGAATACCGACGCTGACCGTTTTGGTTTTGATTTGAATGGCTTGTGGATTCACTTTGGCAATCAAACCCGTCAACATGCGCATACTGCCTTGCAGCAAGTTGATGAGCAGGCTGCCATCTTGGGTCGTTGAGTTGAAAGCAAATTGATCCAACACCAGTTGTGAATTTTCGGCTAAAACCAAGGTCGTACCATCGCGCAAAACCACGCTGGCGGTGCTTTGCTTGCCGCTGATCAAGCGGTCATTCGTTTTGACGGCGTCGCCGCTTTTCAGCGGGCGTTCGCCTTGTGCATCACGCACTCGGACATCGCCTGTCACTGTTTTCATGATGCCCGCGCGCTCCGTATTCACCGTGTTTTGTGCCCATGCGGGCGTGCTGATAAAAAAGGCACAGGACAAAGCAGCCAGCAACAAGGTCGCCAATCGCAAAATAGGGTTCATTCTCATGCGCATTCCTCAAACAAATTGGTTTTTATTCTACGCTTGTTATTTGTTCGATGCGTAAGAGTTTGCCGTTATGGATTGGTCGCATAAGGATTGGCCATACCCAGCTGGGTCAATATCTGTACTTCCAGGGCTTCCATGACTTCGGCATCGGCTGGGCTGGTTTCGTGGTCAAAACCTTGGGCGTGTAACACGCCATGCACCAACAAGTGGGCGTAATGATCGGCCAATGTTTTGCGATTGTCTCGTGCTTCTTTTTCAACCACAGGCGCACACAAAACAATATCGCAACTCACATGCGGCGCAGCGCTGTAATCAAAAGTCAGCACATTGGTGGCGTAATCTTTGTGGCGATAACTGGTATTCAAAGCGCGACCTTCGGCTTCGTCCACTATGCGCACGGTGATTTCTAGACTCTGAACATCAGCTTGCAATGCGTGTTTGATACAGCGCGCCACTGTGTGACGTGCCAACGCTTGTCGGTGCACGGAAACCGTGGGGAATCGTGCAAACTGCAATGACAATGTGACGACAGGCGTTGGCATTATTTTGCAGCGCTGGTTTTGTGAACTTTCAGCGCGCCCGTTTTGTATGCCTTGGACGCAGTTTGGTAATAGGCAATGGCTTCATTCAGCAGGAGGGGATCAACGGCTCGTGCGGTGGCCGCCATGGTCGTAGGGGCAATGCTGAAGCTTTCAACCTCTTGCTTGGGTAGCAGCACCGTCAGGGTGTTGTTTTTCAAATACCCCAAAGCTTGGTAGTTGCTGATAAACGCCCGTTGTGCAGCGGGTGCCGCGCTGAAAAAAGATTGGCCAAAGAATTGCTCCACCCCCTTCATGCCCAACACATCCATGAGTGTGGGTGCAATGTCGATTTGGCTCACCAGTGGTGAAAACACACTGGGTTTGAGCAAGGCAGGCGCGTAAAAAATAGCCGGAATGTGGTAGCCCGCAACCGGCAAGCGCGTTTTACCGGCGGCTGAGGCGCAGTGGTCGGCCACGATGACAAAGAGCGTGTCTTTGAACCAGGGCTTTTTGGAGGCGTCTTTGATGAATTTGCCAATCGCGTAGTCTGTGTATTTCACGGCACCTTCGCGCCCACCTGGTGACGGAATGTCAATGCGGTTGGCTGGGTAGGTGTAGGGCCTGTGGTTAGAGGTGGTCATGATTTGCGCAAAGAAGGGTTTGCCGCCTGTGCTTTTGTCGCTTTTGTCGTCTAATGTGCGAATCACGTGGTCAAACAAATACTCGTCTGCCACACCCCATACGTTTTCAAAACCAATGGCAGATTTGGGGATATCGGTGCGGTCTACGACGTGATAATTGTTGGCAGCGTAATAGGCATTCATGTTGTCAAAATAACCGTAACCACCGTAGAAAAAGAAAGTGGCAAAACCTTGTGGCTTGAGCAGCTCGCCCATGGTGGACAAATGCTCGTTACCGGGCCGGCGCACGATGGCTTGGCCCGGTATCGGCGGTGTGCCCAATGACAAAGCCTCCAAACCACGCACAGTGCGCGTGCCTGTGGCAAACAATCGCTCAAATTTCATGCCGTTTTTGGCCAGCTTGTCGAGCTCAGGCGTCAATCCGAGGGCTGCACCTTCTGCACGGTACGAGTCCATGAACGAGGCAGACAAACTCTCAACCGAAATCAGAATGACGTTTTTGGGTTTGCTGCTGAAGGGCGTGACCGCAGCATGAAGGGCCGTTACGGGTTTGGCTTGCAGGTCGTCACCCAAAGGTGTGCGTTTGACGCCCAAGTCGGCCAGTGCGGTGTTGGCCTGCTGTTGCGAGATGGTGCGGTAAAACTTGTCGTAATCCAATTCATTGCGGCGTTGTGCAGCGGCGATGGTGAACAAACCATTGCCCGAAAGTTCGGAGGCGTAGGCGTTTTTGGTATTCACATTGGGGCTCAAGGCCGGCAGCAGGGGCTGTTCCATTTGATCAATGTTGCCGTAATACATCAATGTGGCAGGAACGACCAGAGCAAATAAAGCCAATGCGGCGCGCTGTAACCAAGTCACGCCTTGTGCATCAGCACGTCGAATGGCAGACCAGATGAACAAGAGCACAATGGCAGCGACAGCACCAATGCCTGCCAATATCCAACCAACCGGGTAAGACTCTCGAATATTGCCAATCACCTCAGTGGTGTATATCAAATAGTCCAGCGCAATGAAGTTAAAGCGCGTCGAAAATTCCAGCCAAAAAGTCGACTCTGCCACCGCGCCGAACAGCAACAAGGCAATTGCCAACCAAAACCACACCATGCGCAAAACGCGGTGCCATGTTTTGCCGCGCCATTGGTTGGGCAGCAAGGCTTCATACAAACAAATCGGTGCCAGCAACACGCTGATGACGCACAGGTCAAACCAAAAGCCTTTGACAAAAACCTCAGGCCATAAAGCCAAAGGCACCGCCTCAAATCCTTTGAAAACTGTGCCATCAAAGCCCGTGAAAAGCGTCAAGCCCAAACGTGTGAGCGTGTAGATACTCAAAGCAAGCAAAGCTGCAATGACAGGGATTTGTGGAAGAACTTTATAGGTATGTTGGTGACGCATGGTGCACGAGTTTAACAAGCTCAGATAAAGTTGCGCTTAACAACGTGACGCTTAATGGGCTCACTTACAGATTGGGCGCTAACAAACGGGACAGGTCTTTTTCCGCCATGCCACGCCGTTGCAGCATGTCTTGCAATTGGTCGTCGCCAATTTTGCCGACGTTGAAGTAAGTGGCTTCTGGGTGCGCCATGTAAAAACCACTCACGCTGGCGGCGGGCGTCATGGCCAAACTTGTCGTCAACGCCATGCCAATTTCATCGCACTGCAACAGCTTGAACATGTCGGCTTTGACGCTGTGGTCAGGGCAAGCGGGGTAGCCCGGTGCGGGACGAATGCCTTGGTATTTTTCGTCGATTAAATCTTTGGCGCTCAGATTTTCATTCGGCGCATAGCCCCATAAATCGGTACGCACGCGCTGGTGCAACATTTCAGCAAACGCTTCAGCCAAGCGGTCGGCCAGCGCTTTGAACAGGATGCTGCTGTAGTCGTCCAAGCTGTCTTGAAAGGCTTTTTCTTTTTTCTCAGCCCCCAAGCCCGCGGTGACCGCAAACAGGCCGATGTGGTCTTGTTTTGTTGAATTTATATGGTCTTTTTGAGCTGTAGCCGGCGTATTTATTGCCTGATGTGCTATATTATTTATAGCATTGCTGGCATTGGATGTAATTTTAGGGGCAATAAAATCGGCCAAACAGCGGCTGGGGCGTTGTATCTGTTCGCCGTTTGGGCCGTCGATGGTTTGCTTTTCCGTCTGCTGGCGCAAGCCGTACCAAGTCATGGCCACTTGGCTGCGCGACGCATCGGTGTAAATCTCGATGTCGTCGTCGTTCACCGAGTTGGCCGGGTAAATCGCTATCACGCCATTGGCCTGCAACCAGCGTCCTTCGATGATGCGTTTGAGCATGGCTTTGCCGTCCGCCAGCACGCGTGTCGCCTCCGCGCCCACAATGGCGTCACTCAATATGGCGGGGTAGGGGCCGGCCAAGTCCCAAGTTTGGAAGAACGGGCCCCAGTCGATGTAGTTGGCTATTTCAGCCAAATCAAAGTTTTTAAATACGCGGCGGCCAATGAATTTGGGTTGTGCGGGAATGAAATCGCACCACGCCATTTCCGTTCGCGCTGAGCCTGTCGAAGCCTTAAACCCTTCGACAAGCTCAGGGCGAACGGGTGGTAGCCACTTGTTAGCGCGCGCTTGGGCAATGGGCCACAGCGGCGTTTGCTTTTTATTGGCGTGTTGGCTGCGCACTTTGTCATAGTCGGTATTCAATTCGGCGATGTATTTGTCGGCTTGGTCGCTGAGTAAACTTTGCGCCACGCCCACACTGCGCGATGCATCGGGCACATAGACCACAGGCCCGTCGTAATGCGGCGCAATTTTGACGGCGGTGTGTACCCGCGAACAAGTGGCGCCACCAATTAGCAAGGGCATCTTGCGCAGACGGAAATAGTCGTCTTTTTGCATTTCTGCCGCCACGTATTGCATCTCTTCTAAACTGGGGGTAATTAAACCTGACAAGCCAATGATGTCTGCGCCTTGCGCTTTGGCTTCTTTCAAAATTTCGTGGCAAGGCACCATCACGCCCATGTTGACCACTTCAAAGTTGTTGCATTGCAAAACCACGGTGACAATGTTTTTGCCAATGTCGTGCACATCACCCTTGACAGTGGCGATGATGATTTTGCCTTTGGCTTTGACGTCTTGACCCGCCGCAGCTTGCTGGCGCTTTTCTTCTTCGATGTAGGGAATCAAATGCGCCACAGCTTGTTTCATCACGCGGGCGCTTTTCACCACTTGCGGTAAAAACATTTTGCCTTGACCAAACAGATCGCCCACCACGTTCATGCCGTCCATCAGCGGGCCTTCGATCACATGCAACGGACGCCCACCTTTGGCCAGCACAGCTTGGTAGGCTTCTTCGGTGTCGGCGGTGATGAAGTCCGTGATGCCGTGCACCAGTGCGTGGCTCAGGCGTGCACCAACGGTGGCGGGCGCTGCTTCAGTGCCACGCCAAGCCAGTTTTTGGCTGTCGTCTTTGGCAGCGCCTTTGGCGGATTCGGCCACTTCAATCAGCCGCTCACCGGCATCTTCGCGGCGATTGAGCACCACATCTTCCACGCGCTCACGCAGCACCGGCTCTAGGTCATCGTACACCCCCACCATGCCGGCGTTGACAATGCCCATGTCCATGCCCGCGGCAATGGCGTGGTACAAAAACACGGTGTGTATCGCTTCGCGTACGGCATCGTTGCCACGAAAACTGAACGACACGTTGGAGACGCCACCAGACACTTTAGCGCCCGGCAGGTTTTGCTTGATCCAGCGCGTGGCGTTGATAAAGTCGACGGCGTAGTTGTTGTGCTCGTCAATACCCGTGGCAATGGCAAAAATGTTGGGGTCAAAAATAATGTCTTCAGGCGCAAAGTCGACCTCATCCACCAAGATGCGGTAGGCACGTTCGCAAATTTCAATTTTGCGCTGGTAGGTATCAGCTTGGCCTTGTTCGTCAAACGCCATCACCACAGCAGCAGCACCATAACGCTTGACCAAACGCGCTTGGCGCTTGAATTCGTTTACGCCCTCTTTCATGCTGATGGAGTTGACAATGCCCTTGCCTTGCACGCAGCGCAGTCCGGCTTCAATCACTTCCCATTTGGAGCTGTCAATCATCACCGGCACGCGCGAAATATCAGGCTCTGACGCCATCAAGTTCAAAAACTTCACCATCGCTGCTTGGCTGTCCAGCATGGCTTCATCCATGTTCACGTCAATCACTTGTGCACCGTTTTCAACCTGTTGCCGTGCAACGGCCAAAGCGGCTTCATACTCGCCATTCAAAATCATGCGGGCAAAGGCTTTAGAACCCGTCACATTGGTGCGCTCGCCCACATTGACGAACAGCGTGTCTTCAGCAATGCGCACAGGCTCTAAGCCCGATAAGCGCATGGGTGCCACCACAGGGTTGGCTGCATGGGAATGGTTCAAGGTAGAAGTTGTCATAGCGCACGGTTTGCCGCAGTTACAGCACAAGATACAAGAAAAAAACCAGTGAGCGCCGTTGCAATCCAGTGCTAGCTTTTGTGACGCTACACCCACCCAAGCCTTGCGCCAACCGGGTTGTCTGGCGCTGCAACGCTCCTTGGGTGCTGGAAAAAGAAGTCATTATCCCTGAATAAAACGCCAATTACTTGGATTGGGCTGAATTCCGCGCATCAAAGCGGGTTTATGCTTGATAAGGGGGTAAAGCGCTACCGCAATCTTTGCAAAAATGGGCATCAGGCAAGTGGCCTTCGCTCATGCACTCAGGGCAAGAGCGGGTAGTGGGCGGCTGCGCGACACTGCGATAGCGGTGGGTGGTCATTTCGCTGGTCACGATGCCGGTCGGTACTGCTAAGGTGCCCCAGCCCATGAGCATGATGATAGAGGCAATAAAGCGTCCCAAATCCGTCTTGGGAGCGATGTCACCGTAACCAACTGTTGTAATGGTTGAGATCGCCCAATAGATGGCAGTGGGGATGCTGGTAAAGCCGTGTTCAGGGCCTTCCACCACATACAAAAGTGTGCCCAAGATTAAAACCACCATCATCACCACAGACAAAAAAATCAAGATTTTGCGCGCACTGGCTTTGAGTGCATGACCCAAAGCTTGGTATTCGGCCAAATAAGCAGTGAGTTTAAAAATCCGCAAGATACGCATGAGTCGCAATATGCGAACGTCAATCAGCGCATGGGCTTCAGGGAATAGCAAAGCCAAATAGGTGGGCAAAATAGAAATCAAATCCACTAAACCGTAAAAACTCAACGCGTAACGCAAGGGGTGCTTGGAGCAATACAGTCGCAGTGCATACTCGACCGTGAACAGCAGCGTAAACAGCCACTCCAACACAATAAAACTGGATCCAAAACGTGTATTCAAAGAGGCAACGCTGGCCATCAGCACCACGGCGATGCTGGCCAAAATCAACACAATTAGCCAGCGGTCAAACAACATGCCAGCACGTGTATCGGCTTCGAAAATGATGGTGTAGAGTTTCAAACGCAATCCATCGTTTGGTTTCTCAGACTTCAGCTTGGTTTTGTTCATAGACCAAATGATAAAAGTGATTACAAAAGCTGCAAGCTGTCCTGCATCACACGCGCATCAAACGCCATGCTCACATGGCCTTGTGCTTTGACCAAGCGGTTGTCCGCGCCTGCCAACATGGCAGTGGAGGTGGGGGCGACGATGTTGTCGCAGCTGGCGTACCAGCACACAAATTTGGCGCGTCGTTCGGGCGTCTCGGTTTTTGCCAATTCACTCACCCAAGGTCCTAGCCGCCGCATCTGCACGGTGTTGACATGTTTGCCAATGAACATGGCGACTTCTAGGGATAGTTGTGTGCCTGAATGCGGCGTACCGATGGTGATGATGCGGTGCACCCGCGCATCGGCATTGGGCGTGGCTCGCATCCATGCCCGTGCAGCCAAGCCACCCATGCTGTGACAAATCAAGGTAGGTGCTTGACCTGTCGCAGCGGTCACCTTGGCAATGGCGTTCTCGATGGTTTCAGGGTAATGGTCAATCGAACCAAAAATAGGTTCCAAGTTGACGGACATGAAAGCCCGTTGCTGCGATTGCAGTTCGCGCATCCATGGCATCCAAAAACCACGGTTGCACATGAAGCCATGAATGAAGATGACACCGCGTTGCTGAGGGTTAATGTCAGTTAAATGGTCGGGAATGCTCTGGTGGCGAAACGGTTGCCACCACATGAAGACGCGTTGTGCAGCACGGGCTTCGCGCAGCCATGCGCGGCCAAGTTCAAACCAGGTGGCGCGGGGGGCTGGGTCGGTTCGGTTCCAATAGTGAATCAGCAAAAACAGCAAGCCCAAGTAAAACGCGGACACTGTTCCCAGCGCAACAACGCCGGCGACAAATAAGAAAACAGATGGCCAAACCCATAGCAGCCAAAGAGCCAGTAAAGCCAAATACCCAAAGACTGTGGTTTTTTGTAAGCGTGCAATCATGCGTACATTGTGCCCTAAGCCTACAATACGTTGATGACATCTAGACTCTCCACTCCAAATCCTGCACTGCAACACTCACTCAACGGGCAATCGTCGGCTGAGCAGGTCATGCGACACAGCAAACGCCCTGCACCGCTGCAAATGGCAACCGAACAGCGCATTGCGATTGCTAAAAAAATATTGCTCACGCCATTTGGTTTGACGCAGTCACACCTATCGCGAGTCTTGAGTGAAATACGGGCGCACAAAGTCGACGATGCCGATTTGTACTTCCAAACCACACGCTCAGAGGGTTGGAGTTTGGAAGAGGGCATCGTCAAGACAGGCACCTTCAGCATTGACCAAGGCGTGGGTGTGCGTGCGGTCAGTGGCGAGAAAACGGCGTTTGCTTACTCCGACGATATATCGATGCCGTCGCTCTTGGATGCAGCCCGCACTGTCAGGTCAATTTCGACGGTAGCCGGCAATAAATCTGCCAAGATAGCTATTAAAAACATAGCAAAAAGCCGATCGCTCTATGCTGAGCTGGACCCGATTGCTTCATTAGACAGCGCCAACAAAGTGAAGTTGCTGGAAAAAGTGGAGCAGCTGGCCAGAGCCAAGGATCCGCGCGTCAAGCAAGTTATGGCCAGTTTGGCCAGCGAGCACGACGTGGTGCTGGTGGCTCGCGCCAATGGTGTCTTGGCGGCGGATGTGCGACCTTTGGTGCGTTTGAGCGTGATGGTGATTGTGGAGCAAACCATCAAAGGCGAGTTGCGTCGCGAAACGGGATCGGCTGGCGGCGGTGGACGGTTCGGCATGGATTATTTTGATGATGCGCTGATAGCAGACTATGTGAACCAAGCCGTTAACTCAGCGCTCACCAATTTAGAGTCCCGCCCCGCACCTGCGGGTGTGATGACGGTGGTGCTGGGCGCAGGCTGGCCGGGCATTTTGTTGCATGAGGCGATTGGTCATGGCTTGGAGGGCGATTTCAACCGCAAAGGTTCCAGCGCTTTCAGCGGCAAAATAGGCAAACGCGTCGCGGCCAAAGGCGTGACGGTGCTGGATGACGGCACCTTGCCTGATCGACGTGGCTCGCTGAATGTGGACGACGAAGGCAACCCGACGCAACGCAATGTGCTGATTGAAGACGGCATCCTAAAGGGGTACATCCAAGACAGCATGAACGCACGCTTGATGGGCGTGAAGCCGACGGGCAATGGCCGACGCGAAAGCTACGCCCATACCCCCATGCCGCGCATGACCAATACTTACATGTTGGGTGGCGACAAAGAACCTGCCGAAGTGATTGCCAGCATCAAAAAAGGACTGTATGCCAGTAATTTCGGTGGTGGACAGGTGGACATCACATCCGGCAAATTTGTCTTTTCAGCCTCCGAAGCGTACTGGGTAGAAAACGGCAAAATTCAATACCCCGTCAAAGGCGCCACGCTGATTGGCAGTGGGCCAGAGTGCTTGAAACAAGTCAGCATGATTGGCAACGATGTGAAGTTGGACAGTGGCGTGGGCACCTGCGGCAAAGAGGGGCAAAGTGTGCCAGTGGGTGTGGGGCAACCGACGTTGCGAATTGATGGGCTGACTGTGGGAGGAACGGTTTAACATGAGAATCCTACATACCATGTTGCGCGTTGGCAACCTTCAGCGCGCGATTGATTTTTATACGCAAGTGCTCGGCATGCAACTGCTGCGCACCACCGAACGCCCCGAGCAAAAATACTCGCTCGCTTTCGTGGGCTATGGCACCAACCCCGATCACGCCGAGATTGAGCTGACCTATAACCATGGCGTTGAAAGCTATGAGCTGGGTAACGCCTATGGCCATCTTGCGATTGGTGTGCGCGATGTGGTGGCCACTTGCACTGCCGTGCGCGAGCGCGCAGCGAGCCTAGGTGGTGCGATCACACGTGAGCCTGGGCCCGTTAAGGGCGGAAATACCGTGATCGCCTTCATTACTGACCCGGACGGTTACAAAATAGAGTTGATTGAGCGACCTAATTTGTAATTCTGAGATATCAAAATTTTCCGAAAAATTCTGCAAAGCAACTCAAAAAGGCTAGGATGCGACTGCTTTACTGGCCTGCACGTCCGCATGGTAGCTTGAACGCACCATGGCGCCCACGGCGGCGTGGCTAAAGCCCATCTCGTAGGCACGGGTTTCGAACATTTTGAAGGTGTCGGGGTGCACATAGCGTTTGACGGTTAAGTGCGCGTTGGATGGTGCGAGGTATTGACCAATGGTGAGCATGTCGATGTTGTGGTTGCGCATGTCTTGCATGACTTGCAGCACTTCTTCGTCGGTCTCGCCTAAGCCGACCATGATGCCGCTTTTGGTCGGCACATGGGGGTGCAAGTCTTTGAATTTTTTCAGCAGTTGCAGTGAGAATAAATAGTCAGAGCCTGGTCGTGCTTCTTTATACAGCCGCGGTGCGGTTTCCAAGTTGTGGTTCATCACATCGGGCGGCGCAGTCGTTAAGATTTTCAAAGCACGGTCATCACGCCCCCTGAAGTCGGGCACCAAAACTTCAATTTGTGTCTGCGGTGAAAGTTCGCGAATGTTTCGAATACAGTCCACAAAATGCTGAGCGCCCCCATCGCGCAAATCGTCACGATCCACACTGGTGATGACCACGTATTTGAGCTTCAGTGCAGCAATGGTTTTGGCCAAATTCAAAGGTTCATCGGCATCCAAGGGGTCTGGCCGACCATGTCCGACATCGCAAAAGGGACAGCGGCGGGTGCATTTGTCACCCATGATCATGAAGGTGGCCGTGCCTTTGCCAAAACATTCGCCAATGTTGGGGCAAGAAGCTTCTTCGCACACGGTCACCAGCTTGTTGCTTCGCAGCACGTCTTTGATTTCGTAAAAGCGGGTAGACGGTGAGCCTGCTTTGACGCGAATCCAGTCGGGTTTTTTGAGAATTTCGCCTGGCACCACTTTGACGGGAATGCGTGACAGCTTGGCGCCCGCTTTTTGTTTGGCCAGAGGGTTGTAGTCTTGCTGGCTTTGCGCTTCTCGAATGGTGTTGGAGGTGGTCATGTCATCATTTTATGCGTTCAGAAGAACAAGCGTCACCAGACTGCCAATAGATTTGTATACTCTGTTTATCTACTTTTGACTCTTGAAGAATAACGCCATGAAAAAACTACTCTTAGTTCTCATCATTTTGCTGTTGCCAGTTTTATACGTCTACTGGTTTTATTTCAATATTTACAGCGACGGCGAGCGCGAAGGTGTGATGATGAAAATCTCTCGCAAAGGCAACGTGTTCAAAACGTTTGAGGGCGAAATCATGCAACCCGGCTTTCGTACCGGTGGTGGCAGCATCAATTCGAATAATTTTAAGTTCACAGCTGTTGACGAGGTCATTAGCAAAAAGTTGAGTGATGCCACCGGTAAAACAGTGAAAGTTCACTACGTGCAATACCGCAAAACCTTACCATGGCGCGGTGACAATTACGATGCCGACAATGCTGAACCCGGACAGTATGTGGTTGATCACGTCATGAGTGTCAGCGCAACCGCCGCACCAGCACAAACCCAGTTGCCCCCGATGATGGTGCCCACAGCACCTGCAGTCGAACCGAACAAATAATCTGTATTTGCAGGTTGGCAAAGCGCTAAGTTCCGTTTAAATAGGGGCCAAATACGCGCTGAGTTTATTCGCCAAAACGTGGGCCACCTCATTCCAAGAGGTGGATACACCAAGCATGGCAAGATCAACAGTCTGTAGCCCAGAATAACCGCAAGGATTGATGCGTGAAAAGGGCTCTAAGTCCATCGCCACATTCAGCGCGACGCCGTGGTAAGCACAATGGCGGCTGACTTTGATGCCCAATGCGGCAATTTTCCCCAAGCCAGTGAAATCAATCGCGGTTTGTCCAACGTTGCTTTTTTGCGGTCTTTGCGGCAACAAGGCGTGCGAAAAAGGATCATCCAGCCGAACATAAATGCCTGGTGCACCCGCCACGCGGTGACCCGTTACGCCAAAATCAGCCAAAGTCCGGATGATGGCTTCTTCCAATCGATACACATAACCTTTGACAAAAAAGCCAGCGGCTTTCAAATCAATCAAGGGGTAAGCCACCACTTGCCCAGGACCGTGGTACGTCACTTGCCCGCCACGGTTGGTTTGTACAATGGGAATGTCACCCGCATTCAAAATGTGTTCAGTTTTGCCGGCTAAACCTTGAGTGAAAACCGGCTCATGCTCACAAATCCATAGCACATTTGGCAATAAATTCGCAGGCTTGAGGCTGATTTCGTCTGAATTTTGTAGGTTGCGCTGATCCGTATAGGTTTGCATGGCCAAGTAAGTCGGCAGGTACTCAACACGGCCGAGAAATTGGGTTTGCATGGCTATATTTGGCTTTCTACTTATTAAGCAAACAGTGCGTCCAGTTGCTGCACCATGTTTAAACCATCTCGGTGCAGCACAATTTGACCAAACAGACACCTACCATGGCTGACTTTGGCCCACAGCTCACCCACTTGGCGCTTTTCAATTTCGTAGGGAAGATTGACCAAGTGAGCTCCCTTGTACTCCACAACAGCCATGCGCCCGTCTTTAAGTTGTGCGACAAAGTCGGGGTAGAACCGACCTTTTGAGGTGGCTAATGCAAATCCACAAGGCGGTGTGTCTAGGTTTCGAACCCACTGTTCAACAAGCGGATGGCTATCGATCAGCTGAGCACAAGCAAACTCTTCGCCACCATCTTTCAAATCTGCCAATACGGGGTAAAAGTGCTTGTTGAACTGGTAGCGTCCGCTATAACGCGAACCCGTTGGCACAGGGTAGCGGTTGCGCTCAAAAACCATGGGTCGCTCCCAGTCGGCTGCGATTTCCCACGCTTGCTCTAAAACGAGTTGGCGAAACTGCGTTTTGGCTGCATTGCTGAACAAATCAGCCACATGCGCCTCAATTTGCTGTGCGAGTTTGAAACGTGCTTTCGCCAAACCGACCAAGGATTGCCGTTTTTCGTTGATGAGGTAACTCACCACCGCAGCAAAATAACTACAACGCTCGTTTTGCGTGAAATGGGGCAGTTTTTGAAACAGCGACTGATCTAGCCAGCGCACCAAATCATCCGCGCTGATTGTGCTAGAGCCATAGTCAAACGCAATCTGGCTCGCATCTGCCGCACGCATCTGGATATGCGCGTCTTTGAGGTAGATCTCAAATGTGTTGGACTGCTCAACCACCAAAAAACCCTGCAACTGCACAGCTTCTGGCGTGAGCAAGTCCAAATCCACCGTTTCCAGCACGGCAGCGCGTTCAAGGGGGTAAAAAGGCCATAAATCACTTTGGCCACCTTGATCGCCGTGATTTTGACCTGACAAATCAGTTCTCGGTCTGTAACTCAGTGTCGGCAGGGGGGCAAACGGTACGCCGCGCGAGGCGGGTGCTTGCTGCGCACTGGTCAGCGCGTTGTGTTGCGCCACCTTGTTGCGCACCTGCTCCTGCTTTTTAGCGCCCCGCACCTGCGACAGCAACAAAGTTTCAACTTCAGGAGAAATATGTCCAGTTACTACCACTTGCTGCTCGCCGCCAATGGTGGCTACTTCAATACCCGCCACAGCCAGTAATTCGGGTGAGGGAGATGAAGCTATAAAATTCGTAGCTATATCGGCAATTTTTACGCCAACTGGAGGTTGGTTTTCATCAAAAAGTGGCAAGTATCCTTGTTGCACAATCATCGACGCCACATCCAGCGCCTCAAACCCCATGTTGTTGATGAGCCGATCTGCCAGCTCGTGCGCCGCGTTGGAAAACTTCGCCTCTACCACATGGGCATAAGCCTTGTTCAGGGCCTCGCGCCCACGTCGTGCGGCATAAGGCATGCGCAGCACGCGCCCCAACAGCTGCTCCACCGCCGTGGCGCTAGACAGCCGTTGCAGCGAACACAGCACATAGGCAAACGGGCAATCCCAGCCCTCGCGCAGCGCCTGTACGGTGATGACAAAGCGCGTCGGCTCTGTACGTGCGCTCAAATCCAGTCCATCCAGCTCCCGCGTACTACCGGTGGCAACTTTGATTTGCTCGGGAGGAATGTGCAGCTCGTTTTGTAAATAAGTTCGCAAAACTTCAGGCGGCACTTCATCGTTATCGTTTTGCGCCTGAAACAGCACAATCGGGCGCACATAGCCGTTCCCAGCAGCCTCGTCTTTGAGTGCTTCTCCCTCCAGCGCCCGCTGCGTTTGTATCGCGGCAAACACGGCCTCCTGCCAGCCCAGTGGGTGCTCGGCCAGCGCAATCGGCAGTTTGACCATGCTTTCTGTCGCTAGCTCTTGGGCGCTTACGTGGTACAGCACATTGACCTTGCCAGCCACTGGTGTGGCGGTCAACTCCAGAATGATGCTGGGGTTCAGTCGCTGCAAAGCCGTGAAACTCTTGTCCGTTTTGGTGTTGTGTGCCTCATCAACAATCAGTATCGGTTCGTACAGCGCCAACCAGTTGGCCAAACTCCAACGCGGCTGGGCTATAAAGCCTTGCAGCACGCCTGTTGTATCGCTTGCCGCCTCTTCAGCCGTCACCAGCGCATTGGGCAAACCGTGTAAAACGCGCAAACGCTGCTCGTCCACGCCCTTGAAATGGCGTTCAAACTCCTCTGAAAAGCTGTACACATTGCGTTTGTCGGTGTCGTCCACCCGAAAGCTTTGAATCGTCGCCACCACCACCACGGCCTGCAAGCCCCAGTCTGGCGGGGCGATGTTGGCAATGTCGTCAAGCAGGCACACCCGCACCCCCGCGCCATAATGCGCCGCCAAAGCCTCACGGTAAGGGTGGCCGTCGGTTTGCAGGGCTTTCAGGGTTTGGCTGCGAATCGTATCGCTGGGCACCAACCACAGCGCTACTGGCGCGTCCGTCGCCCGCCATTCCTGCGCCATGACTTGCACCGCATGCGCGGCCAACAAGGTTTTGCCGCCTCCAGTGGGGATGCGCAAGCACACGCAGGGTGTTGCGCCAAAAGCGTCACTGTTGTAACCATGTCCCGCTTGCTCCCGAAACGCCTGCGCCGCCCCATGCATCTGCGCTGACCGCGCAAATCGCGCCAAAGCGTCCAGCGCGGCATGTTGGTAGGATTTGAGGGAGAGGGTGGTCATAGCATTTTCGGTTTGAATTGTTTAATATTGTTTAAAGAATTGATCGTTAAACAACTTAAGTCATTGATTTAATTAAACTAAATAGCTTCGAATTGATTAAATTATTTTCTTGAAGTGTGTTCAAACAACTTAATTTTCCTGCCGCTTAAACCAGCAATGCGAATTGCAGCGTGTAATTTTTAACATTGGGTGAGGGTCAACGCACTTGCATAAACTTCCCTGACAATCTCCACGGAATTTCAAGATAAGCCTTATCAACAGAATTTGCTTGTATCACAATTTTGGGCCACCATTCAATCAAGCGGGCGGTGCGCTCCCAATGTTGCTGGCTTTGCCAAACTTTAGGTAAAACGAAAATATTAAGCCCGCGCGACCTAACCAACTCTTTTTCGGCATTATTTTTACGAAATGCATCACCACTGATAACCGTCCAGTTGCCTTCGGCTTTGAGTGTTGTCAGCCATACGGTATCAGTCGTGTCTGGTGAAAACTTGTCTTTCAGTGCGACAACATAACCTACAGCCCCAGGCTCGAACTTCTTGGTACTAAGTGCGTCCAACGCTCGAGCCCACGAAGGCGGCAGGTTGTGGTCAAACAGGAAGTTCAAGCTGCTTGCAATAAGTGTTCTTCAAACCGAATAGCAGCAGAGACACTTTTGGTAGGAATTTCAAAAATACGTGCCACCATGGCTACAGCAGCTTTATCCGCGCCTTCGGCTTTGTAGCTTGCAAACAAAGCAGCAGTAGGAACGCCAAATTCTGCAACGATTGGCTTTCCAAATTGACGGTCTGGATCAATCACAATATCGCGCTTTTTCCCTTCAGGAAACCAGCGCTTGGCATTCTTTTCGTCGTACTCAATACCCTCATACAGTGATGGTTTGATGATTTGTCTAAATACGTACTGTTTTTTATGCAAATCCATCATCTCTTCGACTGTTTCGCTTCGTACAGCATCGGCAAATATCGTTTTGCCGTCAGTCGCAAACCGTAAAGCAGTCAGAGGGTATGAATCATTGAATGTTGATTTAGCATTTTCAAAGCATTTGCGTATAACCGCAACAGATACGCCGTGCTGAATGAACTCGCGCACGACACGAAGCTCCAGCAAATCACGAAACCCAATTACTTTTTCGCCCCATGTGTTTGAATCGTATTGCGGTGTCCAAATTGGCGCTACGTGCTTCTTAACTGTTTCATCAGCGAATTTTCGGGTGTAGTCATAGCCATACAGCCATTGATTGATTGAACGCGTGGGTACACGAACCAAATGCGCAGCTTCGGCTAGCGTATAGATCCCCAAACTGTCGAAAGTCGCATTCATGTTGAAAGTATCACCCTGTCATCCTAAGCATCGCCGATGTCGCGATTGAGCCATAAGTTTAACGCTTTTGTCCCCTTGCTGGATAATCATCGTGCAACTCACCGCGCCCGCACATCATACGGAATATGCTTAAACGTCACCTTCGCCAGCTTCAGCCGCTCCTGGCCGAGGCGACAGGCTTCGCCATAGACGACCAAGTCCAGATCTGCGCCTTCGGGCGCATCGGCCAGCACTTTGGCGTGCAATTCCAGTAGCGCGGTCAGCACTTCGCGGGTGAGGACGTTGCCACTGGCGGGGCGTTTGTCGCCCAATATGCCGTTGTAAAGCAGGTAATAGGCGGTGCCTTTGGGCGTTTGGGTAGGAACCGGCTCTGTTTGAGTTACATCTCCCACCGTTCGGGTTGAGCCTGTCGAAGCCCCTGCAAACCCTTCGACCAGCTCAGGGCGAACGGATTGCAGTGCCAAATCTACCAAATCGCCTGTTTCGCCCTGTTTTATAGGCTCAAACTGGCTGTAGCCGGCGTATTCATTGCCTAAAGTGCTATCAAATTTATAGTGTGTTCCCAAGTGCGGTGTGGCGGGAATGCTGGCGGCTAGGTTCAGCGCTGTGCCGGTGTCTTGCTGCCACACAAAGGCGGCAAGTGTGGCAAAGCGCACGGCGGGGTTGATGCGGCCACGCTCGTCAAACACCGTCTCGCCCAGCCGCATGAAGCGGAAGCCACCGCCCAAAAACGGCTCGCCTTC
>CALMEI010000062.1 GCA_937863225.1 uncultured Polaromonas sp. | reverse complement strand
CACAGGCTGGCGGGTTTGGCTACACATGTTTTGCATTTGGCCCCACCGCCCACCTAGGGTTGGTCTGACCCGCGTACCGTGGCGTTGGTGCGTGCGTTGCGCTTGCGCACAGCGCCATCCGCATTGTTGTATGGCTCAACCAGCGGTGTGTATGGCGATTTGGCAGGCAAATTTGCCTATGAAACAAGCGCCACAAATGCACGGACACCGCGCGCCATGCGACGCGTGAGTGCGGAAAGCACCGTGCGTTTTTTGGGACGCAGTCATTTAGGCAGCGACGCCACGCGCACCAGTATTTTGCGTATTCCAGGCATTTATGCCCCTGACCGCGAAGGCGGTACCCCCAAAGCGCGTTTGCTGAAAGGCACCCCTGTATTGCAAAAACAAGACGATGTGTACACCAACCACATACATGCCGACGATTTGGCGCGCGCCTGTTTGGCCGCATTGTGGCGCGGCAAACCGCAACGCATTTACAACGTGAGCGACAACAGTGGCATGAAGATGGGCGATTATTTTGACTTCGCAGCCGACCTTTATGGCTTGCCCCGCCCACCACGTATTCCACGCAGTACCGCACAAGACCAATTGCCCTTGATGTTGCTCAGCTTCATGAGCGAATCGCGCCAAATTGACACCACACGCATGAAGAAAGAATTGCGTTTGAAATTACGCTATCCAACAGTGAAAACGGGTTTGTTGGCATCAGTTCAATCATCGATGTTTTGAAAAGCGCATCCCTGTCGGGCAAAAATGCAGAGCAGTGAAAATGTGCCAGGCCCGAAGGAAAAACTGAAATTCTGCGGCTCAACGTTAGAGCAAAGCTTGTTTTGGGTGCCTCAAATCGGCAGCGTCGGCCTAGGTGTGTCTATCTTGAGCTACGGCGGTGGCGTGCAGTTCGGCATCATCAGCGATGCCACACTCTGCCCAGACCCACAAAAAATCATCGACGAGTTTGAACCCGAATTTGCCAACTGAGTCTTGTGACGCTGATGTTGCCTTGGGGTGACTGAAACACCTAGATTGCTATAAATTAAATAGCTGACTAGGTAATAAATACGCCGGTTAAATGCTATTTCGGGTAGTTATTTTAATGGAGAACGCATTTCAAGTTGCTTAACGCCATATTCGACTGCCCTAATCAATACGTCCGGCCAGTCTCGCACGTAAGTAATTGTGTAAGTATCTTTTTTACGAATACAGCTAACAGGTTGATATCCTTTTTTGAGAACACCATCAATAGTCATTTCGCCGAAGTTTGTGAATACGCCAGCTCCAATTGATCCTGTATTAATTCCAGCGTGTGTAAATGAATTTCGAATATTGTAAAGACCCTTGAATTTATTTTCATTACCTTCAATAGAGTTAATTCGTTTATTTGTTGATTTTTCATTTTTGTGAATCCAAATATCATCTGCTAGTTCTACACGCATTTCTTCAGTCAATACTTCGTTTAAGAATTTAAAAAATGAGTGCTTAGTTCCATAGCTCAATTTATATTCTTTATATACATTTTTTATAGTTTCAGACAAATTACCTTGGTTCGTAATTTTCCCAAGTACTTCTTCTCTAGCTGTTGCTGTTTTACTTGAAGTAAGCCAGCTATCAAAATCCATGAAGTGATCTGGCTGCCCAAGCAAATCAAAACACGTTAGTAATAAGTAGTTGCGAAGACCATCAAAATACATCCAAGGATGAGTCCAACCGTCATCACCTTCATTCACACGGATTAAATCTGGATTTAAAAATTGAGGGTGCAGTGCAGTGATCATGGATACAAATTCCAATCTATCTTTAATTAAAGATATTCGTTCGTCAATATTTTCATTTGCCATTTTGTAAGCATAAATTTTTTATTACTAAACAGATAGCCTACACCAGAATTTATGGGTCAAAGCAAAATTTCGAGGTGCTTGGTTGTGATTCTGTGGCGAAATGTCCTGAATTTGGATCTGATCCCTAATTCTTTGCCTCTGCGGCAAAGGGTTCGTCGCTCCTATTCACCACTGGTAAAATGCCCAGTTGCCTTCTCACCGTACCGTATTAAAACCCCATGTCTTTCCTCTCTGAAACGCGCCGTCGTCGCACCTTTGCCATCATTTCTCACCCTGATGCGGGTAAAACCACGTTGACTGAAAAACTCTTGCTGTTCTCAGGTGCGATTCAAATTGCGGGTTCGGTGAAGGCGCGTAAGGCGACACGCCATGCCACTTCAGACTGGATGGAAATAGAAAAGCAGCGTGGTATTTCTGTGGCTTCATCCGTGATGCAAATGGCATACCGCGACCATGTCATTAATTTGCTGGACACGCCTGGACACAAAGATTTCTCAGAAGATACGTACCGCGTACTCACAGCAGTGGACTCGGCGCTGATGGTGATTGACGCGGCCAATGGTGTGGAAGCACAAACGCGACGTTTGATTGAAGTGTGTCGCCAGCGCGATACACCTATCATCACTTTCGTCAACAAAATGGACCGCGAAGTGCGTGAGCCACTGGATATTTTGGACGAAATTGAACGCGAATTGGGTATGCCCTGCGTGCCCATGACGTGGCCTGTGGGTCAGGGCAAATCGTTTGGCGGCATCATCAACATGCGCACGCAGATGATGACCGTTTTTGACGGTGGCAAAGACCGTAGACCACAAGAATTTGAATCCATACCATTGTCTAACAACGATGCTTTGGCGCAAAGATTTGGCAATGAATGGACAAATGCCTTGGACAGCATGGAACTCGCTACGGGGGCATCACCGGCGTGGGACTTAGATGCGTTTTTAGCAGGCAAGCAAACCCCGGTGTTTTTTGGTTCTGGCGTGAATAATTTTGGTGTGATGGAGGTTTTAGACGCTTTGGTCGATTTAGCGCCCAGCCCCAAAAACCGCACCAGTTCAGCCTTGGTGAACCGACAGCCGGTGGTGACTGAAGTGAAACCTGAAGACAAAGCCTTTAGCGGCGTGGTATTCAAAGTGCAAGCCAATATGGATGCCAACCACCGCGATCGCATCGCGTTTGTGCGCATGGCGTCAGGCAAGTACACACCTGGCATGAAGCTCAAAGTGATGCGCACTGCCAAAGAGTTACGCCCCACATCAGTGGTGACGTTCATGAGCCAACGCCGCGAAGCGGTGGAAGAAGCTTATGCAGGTGACATTGTGGGATTTACCACGCATGGTGGTGTTCAGTTGGGTGACACCATCACCGATGGGTCGGTCAATCTGCAATTCACAGGCTTGCCCTTTTTTGCACCTGAAATGTTCATGACCGTGGTGCTGAAGAACCCACTGCGTACCAAACAATTGCAGCAAGGTTTGGCGCAGTTGGGCGAAGAAGGTGCGATTCAAGTTTTCCGTCCTGAAATGGGCGGCAACATGTTGTTGGGAGCGATTGGCCAGTTGCAATTCGAAGTGGTGCAGCACCGTTTGAAAGGCGAATACGACGCCGATATTCGCCTAGAGGGTAGCCAATACACTGGCGCACGATGGATCACTGCTGATACACCCAAAGAGTTGCAAGAGTTTGTCAATGCCTACCCACAGCGCATGGCGCGCGATGCGGCAGACACTTTGGCATACCTCACCACATCGCAATACGACGTGCGCTTGGCGCAAGAGCGTTTCCCAAAAATCCATTTCCACCCACTGCGCGAACACGCGGGTTTGGCATTGCAAAACTCGTGAAACCTATAGCCAGTTGGCCAGTTGAACAGCGCCGTAACATCGTCGGGGTGTTCACCGACATAGACGATACTTTGACCACGCAAGGCAGCATCACGCCCGATGCTTTGCAAGCCTTGGCTGATTTGAAAGCGGCTGGATTGCACGTCATACCCATCACTGGTCGACCTGTTGGTTGGGCAACACCTTTGGCTGAAAAATTGACCGTCGATGCCATTGTGGTAGAAAATGGGGCCGTGGCATTGCGGATGGTGGAGCAGCCTTTTTTGACTGAAAATATATGCAAAAATGAGCTGAAGGCGGCATATTCATTGCCTAAGGTGCTATCAAAACTATATCAGGAAGAAGAAGCCGTTCGAACTCGCAATCAATCACGCATGCAGGTGATAGCACAACAGTTGCTAGCCCAAATACCTGAACTGAAGCAAACACGAGACAGCGCAGGACGCGAAACAGATTTGGCTTTTGACGCCAACGAGTTTGCACATTTGTCATTTGAAACAGCGCAACAAGTTCACCAACTGTTGCAGCAGGCCGGCATGCAAACCACGCAAAGCAGCATACATATTCATGGCAGTTTCGGATCTTTTGATAAATGGACTGGCGCTAAATGGATTGTGCGGGAATTGTTTCAGCGAGAACTGGCCGACGAACTAGCGCAATGGGTGTTTGTGGGTGATTCTGGCAACGATCAAGCTATGTTTCAGCACTTTGTGCACAGCGTTGGCGTGGCCAACATACGGCATTTTCAGTCACAATTACAACATCTGCCGCGCTTTATCACAATGTCAGAGCGTGGCGCTGGGTTTGCTGAAGTGGCGCACGCCATTCTCAGCAGCAGAGCTTGAAACAAAGGAAACACGATGTTTTTTGCGACCGAATTAGGCACCGTCTCACACGCTATACAGCTCTCTGTCGCGCCCGTATTTTTACTCACAGCGGTATCGGGCATGGTGGGTACGGCTGCAGGGCGTTTAACGCGCATCATAGACCGCGCACGTCTTTTGGAAGACCGCATCGAAGCGGCGGCTGTGGATGCACCAATGACCAAGTGGTATGACGAACTGCGACGTTTGCGTCAGCGTGGAAGGTTGGTCAACGCCTGTATTGCACTGTTGATACTTTGTGCCATCGTGATTGGTTTGACCATTGTTATTTTGTTCTTAGGTGAGACCACTCAACTCGAATTTTTGCGCTTGGCCACCATTTCATTCTTGGCGGGTGTCAGTTTTTTCTTATTGGCACTCATCTGTTTCTTGACTGAAACCCTGATGGCGACCCACATACTTAAATTTGCCAAACCCAAGCTTACCGATTGACTGCTTTTCCTGGCTTTTTTGCCTAACATTGAGGATTCATTTTGAAATTCAAAATTCCCTGCCGCGCTGTCTTAACTTGCATCACATTTTCATTTCTGCCATGGATTGCCATGGCGCAAGACCATCCAGCAGACCATTGGGAGTTTGCGGTCGAAGCGGGCTATTTGGCCAAGGTCAAAAACAACTCACCCCACGATTACCGCATTGCACCCACGCAAGTGGTTTGGCGTACACCTGCTGCATATAAATTGTGGGAGAGCGAAGATGGCACAAAGTTGGTCGTTCGCAACCGCACTGCCGTGGTGTTGGAAAGTATTGTGCGTGGGCCTGAGGATGTGTATTTTGCTTTTGCAGGCTCGCCGAGCTTCGAGTTGTGGCATAAAAATCAAAAAACCGCTTTGTTTTATGAAATTGGCGGCGGTATTGGTTTGATTAATGTGAAAAAGGTTGAAGGCGCACAAGGTCAAGCGCGCACATTCAATTGGTTTACCCAACTGGGTGTTCGGCACAAAATCACGCCCACCTTGTCTATCATGGGCGCGGGGTATTTCACACACCACTCCAACCAGGGCGCAACGAACCCAAACCCAGGCATTGATGTGCTGGGTGTTAATTTTGGTTTGATTTGGCAGCTGGGCAAATAGCTAAACCGTGGATAATCGAGGTTGTGAAGCTCGCTAGACCGTCGCTGGTGCATACCGCAAGGACGACGCGAAAGCGTCGTGTGGGAAACCACGCACTGGAGGAACGTCCGGACTGCATAGGACAGCGTAGCAGCTAACGGCTGTCCACTGAAAGACCGCAAGGTCATAAGGTGAGGATCAGAGCAACAGAGACGAGCCGTTTAAGTACGGGTGAAACGGGCAATCTCTACGCGCAGCAATACCAAATAGGCTATTTTTGACGCGGTTCGCTGAGATAGCGGGTAGGTAGCACTGAGCTTTGGGGTGACCCAAAGCCAAGATGAATGGCGGTCACGGTGTAGCTTTTGGGTTATGCCGCACAAAATCCGGCGTATCGGCGAGCTTCACTTTTTATCGGTACACATTTTTCCATTC
Source organism: uncultured Polaromonas sp. (assembly GCA_937863225.1). Classification (GTDB taxonomy): domain Bacteria; phylum Pseudomonadota; class Gammaproteobacteria; order Burkholderiales; family Burkholderiaceae_C; genus Aalborgiella. The sequence continues at coordinate 2,917 of CALMEI010000062.1, read as the reverse complement.
ACGCAGCATGGCAAAGGCTTGCACATCATCGGTGATGGTTTGTTGTGTGTGATTTTCAACAGTTTGTCTCACAGCGATTTCACGGCTGCGCAGGAAAGGGTTGATGTCGCGCTCCACACCAATGGTGCTGGGCAAAGTGGGAAAGTTGTTGCTGCGCAATGCGTTGCAATGCTTCACGTATTCCGATAGCAAATGGTTGTTGGGCTCTACTGTTCGTGCAAATTTCAGGTTTGTCATGGTGTATTCGTGCGCCGAACAAACCAAAGTAGCAAGCGGTAAGGCGCACAGTTTGTCGAGTGACGCCAGCATTTGTGCCGGTGTGCCTTCAAACAGGCGCCCACAACCGCCAGAGAATAAGGTGTCTCCGCAAAACAGAATCCCCTCATCCTGACCCTGGCTGTCTTGGTTTTCAATACTGACTTTGTCACAGTAATAAGCGATGTGCCCACGTGTGTGCCCAGGTACCTCTATCACTGAAAACGGCAAACCCAAAGCGCCGCAAAATCCCCCCTCTTGCACTCGCAGCAATGGCTCAGGCATGGCTTCATTCACTGGGCCAAAAACTTGAGCACCTGTTGCTTCACGCAATTCATCCACACCATCTGTATGGTCACCATGGTGGTGGGTCAAGAGTATGGCATCAAGTTTGAGTTTTAGCCGTGATAATGCATCTTGTACAACTGTGGCATCGCCAGGGTCTACAACCAAAGCGTGAGAGCCGTTGTGCAGCAGCCAAATGTAATTGTCTTCGAATGCAGGGAGTGGTATTAACTTCATGGGTGAACCTATTTTAAGCATAGAGCGCTGGTTACGTACGCCATTAGGCGCCTATTTGAAAGCATGGGAACAAGACCAGTGCGATGCCATTGTGTCTGATTTATTTGGCTACCATGCTTTGCAATTGGGGTTGCCTGAATTACAGACCTTGCAGTCCAACCGCATGCCACATCGTTGGCTTGCCGTGGCACATGAACCGCAAAATTCTGAGCCCATACCAGAAGCTGATAACCACAATGTGATCGATTTTGTGACGGACTACACGGCATTGCCATTTTTCGAAAACAGCCTTGACTTATTGGTATTGCCACACACTTTAGAACTCAGCACTGATCCGCACGCCACATTACGTGAAGCCCAACGTGTATTGGTGCCTGAAGGTAAATTGTTGATTTGCAGTTTTAACCCCATCAGTTTGTGGGGGGGTAAGCGATGGCGTCAACCAGATTTCATTCCAGAAGTGGGTGAATTAATCGGTAATAAACGCTTAAAGGATTGGCTAAAGCTGTTGAATTTCGAGATTGAAATCAGCCAATTTGGTTGCCACCGCCCCGCTATCCAAAATGAAAATTGGCTGAATCGTTTTGCTTGGATGGATAAACTTGGAAAATCTTCATGGTCTTTATTTGGAGCGGTGCACTTGCTGGTCGCTGTTAAAAAAGTACATGGTGTGCGCATGATGAGTCCGAATTGGCAGGCTGCCAAGGTCAAAGGCGTTGCACCTGTATCTATAGCAAGAAAATTATGAATATATGCGCTGAGGATCAATTAATCCATTTATGAACACTGTAATCATTTACACCGACGGTGCTTGCAAAGGCAATCCTGGCCCGGGCGGATGGGGCGTTTTGCTGCGTTCCGTCGGCCATCAAGACAAAGAACTTTTTGGCGGTGCGTCCGAAACCACCAATAACCGCATGGAACTCATGGCTGTGATAGAAGCGTTACAAGCACTCAAGCGTCCTTGCCATGTTCATTTGCATGTGGACAGCAAATACGTTTTACAGGGAGCAACAGAATGGCTGTCTGGGTGGAAGGCCAAAGGTTGGCGCACCGCAAGCAAACAGCCTGTAAAGAATGTAGACTTGTGGCAAATGCTCGACACTTTGTTACAAACCAGTGGGCATCGAATTGACTGGGTTTGGGTCAAAGGGCATACCGGTGACCCCGGCAATGAGAGAGCTGATGAGTTGGCCAATCGGGGTGTTGAGCTGGCACAACGTAAAGGATAGGGTGTAAAGAGCTTGTAAAGTAGGGGGGTGAGTTGGTAGAGTCTTTTAACAATTCGCTAAACTGATCCAAGTTATCACTCACAATCTTCAAATAATTAAACAAACTAAGGCAAGAGAGTTCTGCATGGTTTCTAAGAAAATATATTCTGTAGTTGCAGTTTTAGGTATTGCCGCTGCATCGGGTGCTGCATGGTGGTATCAAAACAAAACCACGTCAGCAGCTACTGATACCACTAGTGTGACATCACCATCTGGTTCGAATGGTGCAGCAAGTGCTACGGCAGCTCCAAGTGGTTCTGGTACTGGCGGTGCCAGCGGTAACGCAGCCCCACGTGCCCCCAATGTTGAATCTGCCAAAGTCGAAGTGATGAAGCTCACAGATGACACCCAATCTGTGGGTAGTTTAAAGTCCCGACAAAGCGTGGTAGTTCGTCCTGAAGTGAGTGGCCGCGTCACTGAGTTAAATTTCAAAGACGGCGACCGCGTTCGCAAAGGGCAAGTGTTGGTGCAGTTTGATGATCAATTGCCTTTGGCGCAACTGAAACAAAGTCAAGCAGAGCTCTCAATTGTGCAGGCCAACCATAAGCGCAACCAAGATCTGGTGGCGGAAAATTTCATCAGCAAACGAAGCTTGGACGAAAGCGCCGCCAACGTGGAGGTGGCCATGGCTAAGCTGGCGTTAGCGCAGGCCACAGTGGCGCGCTTGAAAATTAAAGCACCTTTTGATGGCATGACAGGTATTCGCAACGTCAACGTTGGAGACTATCTGAAAGACGGCGGCGATATTGTGAATATTGAAGACATGACAGCCGTCTTTGTGGACTACCGTTTGCCTGAACGTTTTCAAAGCAAAATCAAAAAAGGTCAGAAAGCGCAAGTGGATCTGGATGCCTTACCTGGACGTAAAT
>CALMEI010000061.1 GCA_937863225.1 uncultured Polaromonas sp. | reverse complement strand
GGGCACGGCGTCGTCGATGAATTTTGGATAGGCGAGATTCAGATTGTTCATCATTGCAACAAAATCTTCGAGCCTCCGATCGCCACCTAAACGCGGGTTTAAACGCTTTTCTTGGCCAATGGTGCTGACGCTGCGAAGTTTGTAGTCGTGACCGGGATAGACCAAGGTATCGTCGTCCAAAGCAAACAATTTGCCACGCACCGAATGGTACAAAGCCGCAGGGTCGCCACTTTGAAAATCGGTTCGACCACAGGCTTCAATCATTAAGGCATCGCCGCTGAACAAGCGACCTTGGCAAGTGTAGGCAAAATGGTTGTTGGTATGACCTGGGGTGTGTATGGGCTGCAGTTCAAGTCTACCAAATTGGAGGGGAACGCCATCTACCAGCCCAACTTGCGTGCAAGGCAAAGCATCTAATGCAGGGCCTGCAATTTTGCTGCCTGTCATTTGATTCAATTTCAGTGCAGAGCTGATGTGATCAGCATGGATGTGGGTTTCAATGGTGTAGGCCAGTTTCAAGCCACGCTTGTTGATCTCGGCTAAATCACGTTCCCATTGAGGCAGTACAGGATCTATCAAGATGGCTTGACCCGTAGCTTCACATGCCAACAGATAGGTGTAAGTGCTGGATATGGGGTCGAATAGCTGTTTGAATACCATGTCGTTTACTTTAACCGCATTTCTGCCGCACGCGCATGCGCTTGCAGTCCTTCGCCGTGGGCCAACACGCTGGCGATTTTGCCCAGTGTTTGAGCGCCGGCTTCGCTCACTTCAATCAAGCTGCTGCGTTTTTGAAAGTCGTAAACGCCCAGCGGGCTGGAGAAGCGGGCAGTGCCTGACGTGGGCAGTACATGGTTGGGGCCAGCGCAATAGTCGCCTAAAGATTCACTGGTGAAAGCGCCTAAAAAAATCGCTCCAGCGTGCTTCAACAATGGTTCCCAACGGTGTGGGTCAGTGCTGGAGATTTCTAAATGCTCGGGTGCAATGCGGTTGCTGATAGCGCAGGCCTCATCCATGCTGCGGGTCAAAATCAACGCACCTCTGTCGTTGAGTGATTTGGCAATGATGGCTGCGCGTGGCATGTCAGGTAACAATCGTGTGATGCTGGCTTGCACTTGTGCGATGTAGTCGGCGTCGGGGCACAACAGTATGCTTTGCGCCAACTCGTCGTGTTCGGCTTGGCTGAACAAGTCCATCGCTACCCAATCGGGCGGTGTGCTGCCGTCGGCAATCACCAAAATTTCGCTAGGACCCGCAATCATATCGATGCCGACCGTGCCAAACACGCGGCGCTTCGCAGCAGCGACGTAGGCGTTGCCAGGGCCGGTGATCTTGTCAACTTTGGGAATGGTGGCTGTGCCGTAGGCCAAGGCGGCAACGGCTTGCGCTCCACCTATTGTGAAGGCGCGTGTTACACCCGCGATGTAGGCGGCGGCCAAGACCATGAGGTTTTTCTCCCCTCTTGGTGTGGGGACGACCATGATGATTTCGCTCACACCCGCTACGTGCGCGGGTAATGCGTTCATCAATACACTGGATGGGTAAGTCGCTTTGCCACCGGGAACATAGATGCCGACACGGTCCAGCGGGGTGACTTTTTGACCCAATAACGTGCCGTCAGCATCACGGTAACTCCAGCTTTCACCGTTGGCTTTTTTTTGTGCTTCGTGGTAGCTGCGTACGCGTTTGGCTGCGGCTTGTAATGCATCGCGCTGGTCGGCGGGTATGGCATCAAATGCAGTTTTGAGCTCGGTTTGTGTCAACTCCAAAGCATCAACCGATGTCGCGTTCAAGCCATCGAAACGGTTGGTATATTCCAGCACTGCCGCATCGCCACGCGCTTGCACATCGCGCAAGATATTGGCCACCACGCCTTCAATACCCGCGTCTGCTTCAGCCGACCAATGCAACCGTGCTGTGAAGTCAGCTTCAAAATTGGCATCTGCTGTTGATAAATATGCTGGAATAGCTATTAAAGTCATAGCAATTAATTTATTTCAAGAAAATATTATTTTCCAATCGCACCGGCAAACGCATCAATGATGGCGCGTATGGGGGCTTGTTTGAGCTTCAGCGCGGCTTGATTCACAACCAAGCGCGAGCTGATGTCCATGATGTGCTCAACTTCAACCAAATGGTTGGCTTTGAGGGTGTTGCCCGTCGAAACCAAATCGACAATCGCATCGGCCATGCCGACCAGCGGTGCCAGTTCCATGCTGCCATAGAGTTTAATCAAGTCCACGTGCACACCTTTGTTGGCGAAAAATTCACGCGCGATAGCGACATATTTGGTGGCGACTTTGAGCCGGCTGCCGCGCTTGACCGCTGCTGCGTAGTCAAAATCAGCTTTAACAGCGACGCTGATGCGGCACTTGGCGATTTGCAAGTCCAGCGGTGTGTACAAACCTTGGCTACCGTGTTCCAGCAGTGTGTCTTTGCCGGTGATGCCCAAGTCCGCGCCACCATATTGCACATAGGTTGGCACATCCGTGGCACGCACCACCAGCACCCGCACATCGGGCTGGTTGGTGGTCAAAATCAGTTTGCGTGATTTTTCAGGGTCTTCCAAGACCTCAATGCCTGCAGCTTTTAACAGCGGCAGGGTTTCTTCAAAAATGCGACCCTTTGATAGCGCAAGCGTAATCAAATTCGTTCTCCAAATAAGGCGAGAGTAATCAAAGTGGACCTCCAATCAAGTGCGAACAATCAGTGACATAGATTGTACTTGTCATCAATTCCACCGTTGGCCGAGGTCACGCCAAGGCAACCCAACATGGAATCAAACAAATTGGCATGTCCCACTCCAGCATGCGGCAATTTGGCTGCCGCACGTAACTGGCTAAATGCTTTTTGACGAGCTGGGTTGGCCAAATACGCATCGGATGCCCAAAAAAGCAAAGGTACTTGCAATTGTTCAATCGGTGCCAAAGGCTTGGGGGTGGCATGAAAGTGGCGATTTTCGTCGATGGATTCACCGTGGTCTGATGTGTAGATCACCATCGCTTTTTTGTCAGCCAAGCTGGTCATGATGCGATGCAAAAAAGCATCGGTGTACAAAATGCTGTTGTCGTAAGAGTTGATCAACTGAGCTTTGGTGCATGCACCATCCACGCCTTCGCATTCAGGTTGGTATTGTGCAAATTCACGTGGATAACGGCTGGTGTAGTTGAAATGCGAACCTTTGGTATGAAGCACCACGATGTGGCGTCCTTGAGGGTGTTTGGTAAGCGATGTTGCTAATTCAGACTCTAAAAATGAATCCAGTGCAGGTTGGTTGCGATTGGCATCTTCAGCAGCAATGACCTCACGGATTTTGTAGTGATTGGGTTTGAGGCTGTTGTAAAACCAAAGCTCGGATTGCATGGCAAACAGCTCTGTAGTGAAGCCCAGTTTGCGAAAAACTGAAAATACCGTGTCCTCCAGTATTTGTGGTGCCTGCATACCGCGGTCAACCACAGCCGTAGGCCGAACGAACATGCATTGCAACGACAGTTTGGTTGAGGTGTTGCACGATGTGCCATTGAAAGCCACCAGGTTTTTTGTTTTTGCTAACAATGGGGTGGTTGGCCTGTCGTAGCCCAGCAGTCCAAAGTTTCCTGAACGCGCCGATTCGCCTATCACCATGACGACGTAAACGTCCTTGTTATCCGTACTCCAATCGTAGGCAAACTGTTTGGCGGGGTCATTTTTGGTGGATGCCGAGCGCCATTCATCCCATGCACTTGACACTGACATGCCCAAACCTGCCACCCAGTTACTCGGCACATAGCTGTGTGCGACCAAGTTGGCTTGTCCAATATCTTGCCCAACGCTGATCTGTCCCGACTGGCTGCTGTTCATGCGCTGTGCCAACACAGCAACGATGCCTGCAAAAATCAATGCAAAAACCAGTCGAACTGTCAGTTGTTTGATTCTGGCTGACCCCGCTACACTGGATTGACGCACAACGTGCACATAGCGCCACCACAACAGAAGAGGAACCAAAGCCAAGGTCGCAAACCACACCATCAAACCGACGCCAACTGCTTCTTTGGATAAATCGACATCCGTCGTTAAAACGGCTTGCACCACGCCATAGCCTATGACGACATTGAAAATGCTCATGTAATAACTGGCCAAGACCGAAATGATGAGCAACAGGGTGATGGCTGTTCGCGCTATCCATTTGCCAGTTAAGTCGAGCAAACTGAGGAGCAAGGCAGTGAAAGCAAATACCAAGACAAGCTCAGCAAAAATCCAACCAGCGCCTTGGCTGGATTGGCCCATCTCAGTGAAACGTTTCGCAAAAACCGCGCCGTTGAGCACGATGCCAATGTAGACGCTGAGTAAAAGCACAGCTTGCCAAGGCGCAAGCAGCCATCTCTTTGGTGGGATGACCTTTTTAGTCTTTAATTCGCTCAATCTTGGCACCCAATCGACGCAGTTTGATTTCCATTTGGTCATAACCGCGGTCTAAATGGTAGATGCGCTCAATGGTGGTTTCGCCATCGGCCACCAAGCCAGCAATCACCAAGCAAGCAGAGGCGCGCAAATCCGTGGCTTGCACGGTTGCGCCGGACAGTTGAGTGACGCCGTCCACCAAAGAAGTTTTGCCGTCAATTTGAATGTGCGCACCCAAGCGCACCAATTCGTTGACATGCATGAAACGGTTTTCAAAAATCGTTTCTGTCACTTTAGAAGCACCCTCGGATACCGCGTTCAATGCCATGAATTGCGCTTGCATATCGGTGGGAAAGCCGGGGTATTCAGTGGTGCGAAAGCCTTGTGCTTTGAGACGTCCTTGAGACTGAACGCGAATACCATCCGGTATCGCTTGAACGGTTGCACCAGCTTCACGAAGCTTGTCAATGACGGCATCCAAGTGTTCAGCTCGACCATGCTTTAAAACCACGTCACCACCTGTGGCGGCCACAGCGCACAAAAATGTTCCAGCTTCAATGCGGTCAGCAACGACCTGGTGTGTACAGCCATGCAGCTTTTTAACACCGGTAATTTTGATGCGCCGTGTTCCTTGGCCTTCAATTTTGGCGCCCATCTTGATCAGCATCTCGGCCAAATCGGTGATTTCAGGTTCTTGTGCCGCATTTTCTAAAACAGTTTCACCCTCGGCCAAGGCTGCTGCCATCATGAAATTTTCAGTGCCTGTCACTGTCACCATGTCAGTGGTGATGTGTGCGCCCTGTAATCGAGTTTTGCCCTCAGGCAAAGAAGCCAAAATGTAGCCATGCTCTACCACGATGTGTGCGCCCATGGCTTGCAGGCCTTTGATGTGCTGGTCTACTGGGCGTGAACCAATGGCACACCCACCAGGCAATGACACTGTGGCTTTGCCAAAGCGTGCCAGCAATGGACCGAGTGCCAATACTGATGCACGCATGGTCTTAACCAAATCGTAGGGTGCTTCTGTGACAGTCAATGCACTGGCATCGATGCGAATGGCACCCACACCCAATCCAGAATCCGTTGCAAGTTTGGCTTCACGTTCAGCGGTGACCCCCATATTGCGAATCAATTTGAGCATGGTTGTGACATCCTGCAAGCCCGGTACATTCAACAATGTCACTGATTCTTCGGTCAGCAATGCCGCACACAGTTCTGGCAAGGCCGCATTTTTAGCGCCAGAGATTTGCACTTCGCCATTTAATGGCATGCCGCCAGTAATTCTTAACTTATCCAAGGGAAAACTTTCAATGATGGTTGCGCGTGTACATTCAACCCTGCGCTGCTTGTGAATGCCATTCAGATGGCGTATAGGTTTTCATTGACAGGGCGTGCACCTCGTCAGTTTGAATTTTTTTTCCTAAGGTGGCATAGACTTGTTGGTGACGTTGAATCAAGCGTTTGCCATCAAAAGCAGGTGAAACAATCGTGGCATACCAATGCCGTCCATCACCTTCTAACGCAATATGGTCACACGGCAATCCAGCAGCGATGATGGATTTGAGCTCGTCAGCAGTCATTTCTGTTCCTCAATTGATGTTGGTCGTTGCATGAAACGACATTTAATTTTCTAATACGTTTTGTATGCCGTATAAATTCGCTAATTCTTGGAGTTGCTTGGGCAATCCAAAAATGGTGAGTTGTTTACCAGAAGATCGTACTTCACGTTTAACTTGCAATAAGACGGCCAACGCTGAAGAGTCGAATTTGTTGAGCGCAGCAGCGTCAATGCGGACATCGTTGCCTTGCCAAGATTGCGCCCCCAAACGAAGCAAATCCAGACATGCGGCCGCCTCGGTGTGCTTCACCGTGCTGGGCAATATCAGAGCTACTGGTGCAGCGTTGGCAATTGTTTCAGTCATTCTTGCAAAATAGGGCTCTGTACGGCACGGATTCGTCGGTTACTTTTTAGCCAATTTTTGATTGGTAGATTTTAAGCTTGTGATCAAGCCATCCACACCACTGGCGTTGATTTGCTGTGAAAATTGACTGCGGTAAGTTTCCATGAGCCAAACGCCCATGACATTCAGGTTATAGATGCGCCAGCCGGCACCAACGCCTGGGGTTTTTTCCAAACGGTAGTCCAATTGGATGGGCTCACCTTTACCACGCACTTCACTGCGAACTACCACTTCCATGTCGTCAGGATTGGCGCGTAAAGGCTTGTAGGAGATGGTTTTATCGTTGATCTCTGTTAAAGCACCAGCGTAAATACGCAATAACAGGATTTTAAATTCATCTTGCAGCTGTTTTTGTTGGTCGGGCGTTGCTTTTAACCAAGCAGGGCCAACAGCCGATGCTGTCATGCGTTTGAAGTTGACATGCGGCATGATTTTGCTGTCCACCAAGGCATTTAATTTGTTCAGGTCACCGCCTTGTATGGCTTTGTCGTTCTTAATGGACGCCATCACATCGTCAGACAGACGCTTGATGAACGCATCTGCAGCTTCGTCTGCGGCCAGAGTTGCACTCGAAAAACCAAGGACACTGACAGCAGTCAAAAAGCCGGCAATTTGTTTTGCAAATTTGCGTCGATTCGAGGTGGAAATCATATTCATTCTTTCTAAAAATACACAAGCCGAAACAAACAGGTGGGTTATGCTGCCGTACTATAACGCCTTGCGTACAAAATCGGAGGACACTGAGCTAACTTGGGTTTTCTTCAGGCAATAACAAGGATTGCTTTTCCACAGGCTTGGCTTCAGTGGGTTCGTTTTGGATGGGCTCAAGATCATACCTTGGTTCTGGTTTTTCTTCAGTCCCTGGCGGTGGAATGCCAGTTGCATCGGCTTTGTCATCAGGTGACAGTGCCTCTTCAGGTGGATTGCCATCAAATACTTCATTCTGCCGTATTTGTAAAAAAATATCTCGGGTAAAGGTATATTTGTCCAGAGCGACGGCCTCTAGCACATTGGAGTTGCGCAGCACGTTGGCACGTTGATCCAGTAAGCGAAAGGCATACAAAGCATTTCGTTGCTTCACCTTTTCGAGTTGCCAAACGAGATCACCCTTGGCGATCAGTGTTGATGCCAAAGTGTCACGGAATGTGGAAGGCCCAAGGAAAGGGATGACCAAATAGGGGCCTGGCCCTACGCCCCAATATCCCAATGTATGCCCAAAATCTGCTTTGTGTTTTTCAATTCGCATTTCACTGGCGATGTCAAACAAGCCACCAAATCCTAAAAAAGTATTCACCCCAAATCTAAAGACGGTTTCGACAGCGGCTTGTGGTTTGAGTTGTAGCACGCTGTTAATGGCTGTCCACGGGTCGGTCAAATTGCTGAAAAAGTTGTTCACACCCGTTTGTATCAAGTGAGGAACAAATTTTTGGTACGCGGTAGCAAGTGGCTTGGCAATGACAGCATCCACATGGTCGTTGAAGGTAGCAGCACCACGGTTGTAAGATTCCCATGGGTCTTGTGGGTGAGCATTGGGTCGAGTGGCACACCCAGAAATAACGACAAAAAACCCTATGGCCAGCGTATTTCTTGCATAAATTGCTACCAATTTAATGGCATTTTTGGGCATATATGGCATACAGCTGTTTGTTTTTGTTTGAAAACCGCTAAGGCGCTTCGATATTTTATTTTGCAGTGGAGCCGGTTGCAGAAGCGCTGCCAGTACCGTCCGATGCTTTGCTGTACAAGAACTGGCCAATCAAATTCTCCAGTACCACTGCCGATTGTGTTGACGACATTTTGTCACCATTGGCCAGCAGCTTTTCATCTGCACCCGGTTCAATGCCAATGTATTGTTCACCTAAAAGACCTGAAGTCAAAATTTTGAGTGAACTGTCTTTGGGGAATGCATAGCGGGTCTCCATCGCCAAAGTCACTTTGGCGCGAAATGATTTGTCGTCGAACGTGATTGATTCAACGCGTCCAACGACAACCCCAGCGCTTTTCAACGCCGCTTTGGGTTTGAGTCCACCAATGTTGTCAAAGTAGGCAGTGACACGGTAATTGGGTTGGAAGCTTAAGCTCAGCAAATTTGCCGATTGCAAGGCCAAAAAAAGGATGGCCGCTGCACCCAGTAAAACAAATAAACCGACCCAGATGTCATTTTTTGATCGTTGCATGTCTATGTTCCTATCACATTATCTTAAGTTGCTGGCGGCTTAGATACTGAACATCATGGCCGTTAACATGAAGTCCAAGCCCAATACCGCTAAAGAGGCAACCACCACGGTTCGCGTGGTTGCCCTTGAAACACCTTCTGGCGTGGCTTGCGCTTCAAACCCTTGCAACAGCGCGACAAAGGTGACCGAAAAGCCAAATACCAAACTCTTGATGACGCCATTGCCGATGTCGTTCCAGACATCCACGCCGCCTTGGATTTGACTCCAAAACGAACCCGAATCAATGCCAATCATTAAAACGCCAACAACCCAACCGCCAATGACGCCCATGGCGCTGAATACAGCCGCCAGCAAGGGCATGGTGATAATGCCAGCCCAAAATCGTGGCGCAAGGATGCGTTTGACAGGATCGACCGCCATCATTTCCAACACGCTGATTTGTTCGCCCGCTTTCATCAAACCAATCTCGGCTGTCAGCGAAGACCCCGCGCGTCCTGCAAATAGCAACGCTGTCACAACGGGTCCCAGTTCGCGGACCAAGCTTAAGGTAACCAGCAAGCCCAAAGCCTCAGTCGAGCCATAGCGTTGTAAGGTGTAATAGCCTTGCAGCCCCAATACAAAGCCAACAAACAAGCCAGATATGGCAATGATGACAAGCGAGTAATTACCCAAAAAGTGAATTTGGTCGCGTATCAAACCAAATCGTTTTAAGCTGCCGCCAAGGGTGGTCAACAATCGCGCAAAAAGTTTGGTGGCATGACCGATGTCTGCCAGTTGGCGACGCGTAGCGTATCCAAGGTTAGCGAGCCATGGCCATTTCATTTGGCTACTCCCGACGCTGCAAAATCTTCCGCAATGGAAGGTCCTGGGTAATGAAAACGCACCGGTCCATCCGGCAGCGCATTGACATACTGGTGCACCAGTGGGTCAGTGCTTTGACGCACCGTATCAGGTGTTCCTTGCACCGCAATTTTGCCATTTGCCAGAATGATCACGTGGTCCGCAATGGCCAAGGTTTGTTCAAGCTCGTGCGACACAAATATGCTGGTTAAACCCATGGTGTCGTTTAATTCGCGAATCAAACGAGCGGCAATGCCGAGGGAGATGGGGTCTAACCCTGAAAAAGGCTCGTCGTACATCACCAGCTCTGGGTCCAATGCAATGGCGCGTGCCAAAGCAATGCGTCTGGCCATGCCGCCAGACACTTCGCTGGGCATTAAATCGCGCGCCCCACGCAAGCCCACTGCATTGAGTTTCATCAGCACAATATCGCGTATCAAAGTGTTGGGTAAATTGGTGTGTTCCCGCAGTGGAAATGCCACATTTTCAAATACAGATAAATCTGCAAACAAAGCACCAAATTGAAACAGCATCCCCATGCGCCGGCGAGCGGCGTACATTTCGGTTTGATTCATGGGGGTGACATCTTGGCCGTCAAACAGCAGCTGACCCGATTGCGCTCGGTTTTGCCCACCAATTAAACGCAGTATGGTGGTTTTGCCGCCACCCGACGCACCCATTAGCGCCGTCACTTTTCCACGCGGAATCGTCATCGACACATTGTCCAAAATCACGCGTTCACCATACGCAAAAGTGAGGTTTTTTAATTCAACAAGAGAATTTGATGGTGAAGTCGTCATGCCAAGCGGTTTGTTCTGCTGATCAATGCCAATGCCAAAGTACGTGTTTAAGCTGATGCTAAAAATGTGTTTGAATACATACCATCATAGCTGAATCAACCCAACATTTTTAAGAGCAGGCACAGTCATATTAGAGCAAACATATTCTTTACTTCTCCTTAACATTAGACGCCAACCAAATGAACATAGACGGCAAAGCCATCCGCCTGTCACCGGGTATGAACCTCACCGCCGAGATCAAAACCGGCCAAAGGCGGGTAATAGAGTACCTGCACAGCCCGGTGCAGCGGGCGGGTAGTGAGAGTTTGAGGTAAAGGTAAAAAGCACATGAGGAACATGATTTGCTATAAATTTAATAGCACTCTAGGCAATAGACATGCCGGCTACAGCCAATATTTTCTTCTAATAATCGTTGAAATGGCCAAAGGGTAGATTTGTTCGCTTTGCGGACGTGCTTGTTTGGCTGAGCGGGTGGTTTATTGGCTGAGCTTGTTGCTTGAATGGCCAGCGGCTGAATCAGCGTTTTATGAACTGGTTTTCAAAAGTGAGGTTGAGTAGACAGGTTAGAATACGAGGTTATCCAATTTTGCGAGCAAGCTTTTGAAAATGGGCTGCTCTTTTGATGTTTTTTATTGCTTTAACGATGCGCGGGTGGCGAAATTGGTAGACGCACCAGGTTTAGGTCCTGACGTCCGCAAGGATGTGGGGGTTCGAGTCCCCCCCCGCGCACCATTGATAAGCGATGTGAAACTGTATTTTTTTGATCAAGAAGTGAGAAAACCATGTCTGTAACCGTTGAAACATTAGAGAAATTAGAGCGCAAAATCGTTTTAACGATACCCGCCACTGTGATATCCGCCGAGGTTGAAACACGGCTCAAAAAAATTGCACGCACGGTCAAAATGAACGGATTCCGTCCTGGCAAAGTGCCTATGAACGTTGTGGCGCAACAGTATGGTTATTCGGTTCATTATGAAGTGATGAATGACAAGGTGGGTGAGGCATTTGCGCAAGCTGCATTTGACGCGAAATTACGCGTCGCGGGGCAACCCAAAATCACTGAAACTGAAAACGCACCCGAGGGACAGTTGTCATTTGACGCAGTTTTTGAAGTTTTTCCAGAGGTCAAGATTGGCGATTTGAGCACTGCCACCGTAGAAAAACTATCGACGCAAGTGGATGATTCTGCTGTTGAGAAAACCTTGGATATTTTGCGCAAGCAACGCCGCACGTTTGCACAGCGTGGTTTGGATGCTGCGGCTGTTGACGGTGATCGCGTCACTGCTGATTTTGAAGGGAAAATTGACGGCGAATTGTTCAGCGGTGGCAAGGCCGAAGCGTTTCAGTTTGTCTTGGGCGAAGGGCAAATGCTCAAAGAGTTTGAAGATGCCGCACTGGGCATGAAATCTGGAGAAAGCAAAACGTTTCCTTTGTCTTTCCCAGCTGACTACCATGGCAAAGACGTTGCGGGTAAAACAGCAGACTTTATGTTAACGATTAAAAAAATCGAAGCTTCTCACTTGCCTGAAGTCAACGATGCGCTGGCCAAATCTCTTGGCATAGCCGATGCAACTGTGGCGGGATTGCGTTCTGACATCAAAAAGAACCTAGAGCGCGAAGTGAAAGCGCGATTAATGGCTAAAAACAAGCAAGCCGTCATGGACGCCTTGGTTGGTAAAGCAGAATTAGAACTGCCCAAAGCCAGTGTCAAAGCAGAGATTGAACGCTTGATTGAAGGCGCACGCGCTGATTTAAAACAGCGTGGCGTGAAAGATTTTGAAAAAATGCCGATTCCTGAGGATATTTTCCAACAACAAGCAGAACGACGCGTGCGCCTGGGCTTGGTGGTAGCTGAGTTGGTCAGAGCCAATGATTTGCATGCCAAACCCGAGCAAGTGTCTGGACACATTGAAGAGTTGGCTTCAAGTTATGAAAAGCCGATGGATGTCATTCGCTGGTATGGCAGCGACAAAAACCGCATGGCAGAAGTTGAAGCGATTGTCGTAGAAAACAATGTGACCAACTTCGTACTGGCCAAGGCGCAAGTGACTGAAAAATCAACTTCATTTGATGAGTTGATGGCGCAAAATTAGAGCCTTCTGCTTCGATTTGCAGCGCGATGCTGCATCGATTTCGTTGCTTTTTTGATAAATACTGGGGTTTGTAGGGCTTGAAGTCAGGCCTCTCAAACCCCAAGTCATTTATTGTGTACATTATGCTAAAAGTAACAGGGCAGGCTTGCAAAGCAAATCTGCCTGTGTCATTCCCCCGTTTATTTTAGGATTCCCTATGCGTGATATTTACAGCCCAAGCTCCACACAAACGATTCAAAATTTAGGTTTGGTACCCATGGTGGTTGAGCAATCGGGACGTGGTGAGCGTTCTTATGATATTTACTCACGCCTTCTCAAAGAGCGTGTCATTTTCTTGGTTGGTCCGGTGGAAGATTACATGGCCAATTTGGTTGTGGCGCAACTGCTTTTTTTAGAAAGCGAAAACCCCGATAAAGATATTTCTCTGTATATCAACTCTCCAGGTGGATCTGTCAGCGCAGGTTTGGCGATATTTGATACCATGAATTTCATCAAGCCAGAAGTTTCCACACTTTGTACGGGTATGGCGGCGAGTATGGGGGCTTTTCTGTTGGCCGCTGGCGCAAAAGGGAAGCGGTTTTCCTTGCCAAATTCAAATATCATGATTCACCAACCATCGGGTGGCGCGCGTGGACAAGCGACGGATATTGAAATACATGCGCGTGAGATTTTGAAGACCCGAGAGCAACTGAATAAAATTTTGGCAGAACGAACCGGTCAGACCTTGGCAAAAATTGAGCAAGATGTTGAACGTGATTATTTCATGAGCGCTGATGAGGCCAAGAATTATGGTTTGATAGACCAAGTCATTGCCAAACGGCCATAATTTGATTTCTGAGTTTGATTCTGAATAATGACATAAAAAAGGCATGAATCATGGTGGGTAAAAAAACAAGTACAGACGAAAAAACATTGCACTGCACTTTTTGCGGCAAAAGTCAGCACGAGGTTAAAAAACTCATAGCTGGACCGTCTGTATTTATTTGTGATGAATGCATTGATTTATGCAATGACATCATTCGTGATGAATTGCCTGCTATCGCTGCTGAAGAGGCGCGAAAAACCAAGGGTGAATTACCCACACCAGCGGAAATTAAAGCCAATTTGGACAACTATGTCATTGGCCAAAATGCGGCAAAGCGCACTTTGGCTGTTGCTGTGTACAACCATTACAAACGGTTAAAGCACAAAGAAAAGCCAGGAAAGGATGACGTTGAGCTGGCAAAAAGCAATATTTTGCTGATTGGACCCACAGGTTCAGGCAAAACGTTTCTGGCGCAAACTTTAGCGCGCATGTTGGATGTGCCATTTGTGATGGCAGATGCCACGACGCTGACTGAGGCGGGCTATGTGGGTGAAGATGTCGAGAATATTGTTTCAAAGCTGTTGCAAAGTTGCAATTACGATGTGGAGCGTGCACAGCGCGGGATTGTTTACATTGATGAAATCGACAAAATTTCTCGCAAGTCTGATAACCCATCCATCACGCGTGATGTTTCTGGTGAAGGGGTGCAACAAGCATTGCTTAAATTAATAGAAGGAACAATGGCCAGCATTCCACCACAAGGTGGACGCAAACACCCAAACCAAGATTTTTTACAAATTGATACCACCAATATTTTGTTTATTTGTGGCGGGGCTTTTGCGGGCTTAGAGAAGGTGATCGAAAATCGCACCGAAGCTTCTGGAATAGGTTTTGGTGCTGTCGTTAAAAGCAAGCAAGTGCGTAGTTTGACGGATGTATTTAAAGAGGTTGAACCTGAAGATTTGATCAAGTTTGGAATTATTCCTGAACTAATCGGCCGCATGCCTGTCATTGCAACGCTGGATGAATTAAGTGAAGAAGCTTTGATGCAAATTTTGACGGAACCTAAAAATGCATTGGTGAAACAATACAGCCACTTGCTGAACATGGAGGGTGTTGAATTAGAAATACGCCCATCTGCTCTCAAAGCCATTGCACAAAAAGCACTTAAACGCAAAACCGGTGCGCGTGGATTGCGCTCCCTCTTGGAATTGGCACTGATTGACACCATGTTTGATTTACCCACAACTGCCAATGTGGAAAAGGTCGTGATTGATGAATCATGCATCAACGAAGGCAAGCCGCCTTTGTTGGTTTATCGAGAAATTGCAAAAAAAGCTTAAATCATTGGAGCCTAGATGTCATCACACCCTGTATTACCCGCCCTTGCACTAGATTTGCCTATGTTGCCACTGCGCGATGTGGTGATATTCCCGCATATGGTGATCCCTTTGTTTGTGGGGCGACCAAAAAGCATTAAAGCCCTAGAGCTTGCGATGGCTGCAGAACGACGCATCATGCTGGTTGCGCAAAAAACGGCTGCCAATGATGAACCAACAACGACAGATATGTTTGATGTTGGTTGCATTTCTACCATTTTGCAAATGTTGAAACTCCCAGATGGCACAGTGAAAGTACTGGTAGAGGGGCAACAACGTGCCAAAGTCGTACACATTGAAGACGTAGAGACACATTTCATTGCAAATGTGACGCCTGTAGAAGTGGTGGAACCGAAGTTGACCGCAAAAGGGGAAAAAACACCAGAACTGGAAGCCTTGCGCAGGGCGGTGATGCAACAGTTTGATCAGTATGTCAAATTGAATAAGAAAATTCCTCCCGAAATTCTCAGCTCAATCTCGAGTATCGATGACCCCGGTCGTCTGGCGGATACGATTTCTGCACATTTGCCATTAAAACTAGAGAGCAAGCAAGTAATTTTGTCTTTGGCCGATATCAAAGCACGTCTGAAAAATTTATTTGAACAGATTGAACGTGAAGTTGATATCTTGAATGTGGATAAAAAAATCCGCGGACGTGTCAAGCGTGCCATGGAAAAGAATCAACGTGATTTCTACCTCAATGAACAAGTTAAGGCTATTCAAAAAGAATTAGGTGATGGTGATGAGGGTACTGATTTTGCTGATCTAGAGAAAAAGATAAAAGCAGCAAAGATGAGCAAAGAAGCTTTGGCCAAAGCCCAAGGGGAATTGAAGAAGCTGAAACTGATGTCCCCGATGTCTGCGGAAGCAACGGTCGTTCGAAATTACATCGACGTGTTAATAGGGCTGCCTTGGAGCAAAAAATCTAAAATTAAACACGACTTGCCAGCAGCAGAAACTGTCTTGAATCAGGATCATTATGGTTTAGATAAAGTCAAAGACCGAATTCTTGAATACCTTGCGGTGCAACAACGCGTGGATAAAGTCAAAGCGCCAATTTTGTGTTTGGTCGGCCCCCCTGGTGTAGGAAAAACATCGTTGGGTCAATCTATTGCCAAAGCAACTGGCCGAAAATTTGTACGCATGGCCTTGGGTGGCATGCGTGATGAAGCAGAAATCCGTGGCCATAGACGCACTTACATCGGTGCTCTGCCTGGGAAAGTTTTATCAAGTTTGAGCAAAGTCGGTGTTCGCAATCCCTTGTTTTTACTGGACGAGATTGATAAATTAGGCACAGAGTATCGCGGCGATCCTTCAAGTGCTTTGCTTGAAGTGTTGGATCCTGAGCAAAACCACACATTTGCGGATCACTATGTAGAAGTTGATTTTGACTTGAGCGATGTGATGTTTGTGGCCACATCGAATTCAATGAACATTCCATCTGCATTACTCGATCGCATGGAAGTGATACGGCTTGCTGGTTACACCGAAGATGAAAAGACCAATATCGCGGTCACTTATTTGCTTCCAAAGCAAATGTCAAATAATGGTGTCAAAGCAAATGAATTGCTGATTACGAATGAAGCGGTAAAAGACATAGTCCGTTATTACACGCGTGAAGCTGGGGTGCGCTCGCTTGAACGTGAGCTTTCAAAAATTTGTCGTAAAGTCGTTAAGGGCTTGTTGCTTAAGAAATTGAAAGGCAAAGTTGTCGTGACGCCTGATTCTCTGAATGAGTATTTGGGCGTTCGGAAATTCAACTACGGTCGTGCTGAAGAGCAAAATCAGGTAGGCCAAGTAGTAGGTTTGGCTTGGACAGAGGTGGGCGGTGATTTGCTCACCATAGAGGCAGCACTGATGCCGGGCAAAGGCATGATTACGCGCACAGGTTCATTGGGCGATGTCATGAAAGAGTCTGTAGAAGCTGCGCGGACAGTGGTTCGCAGCAGGGCAAGCAGACTTGGAATAAAAGAAGAAATGTTTGAAAAGCGCGATATACATATCCATGTGCCTGACGGTGCAACACCCAAGGATGGTCCTAGCGCTGGTGCAGCCATGACGACGGCATTTGTTTCTGCCTTAACAGGAATTCCAGTACGCGGTGATGTGGCCATGACCGGTGAAATTACTTTACGTGGTGAAGTGACTGCCATTGGTGGTTTAAAAGAGAAACTACTGGCGGCGTTGCGAGGTGGAATTAAAACGGTGCTGATACCGGAAGAAAACGCAAAAGACTTGCAAGACATTCCTGAAAACGTCAAAAATGGTTTAGAAATCGTACCGGTCAAATGGATTGACAAGGTCTTGGAGCTGGCATTGGAGCGTGTACCTGTTCCTTTACCCGATTTAGAAGCAGGAAGTGAACAATTGAAACATGGCGACGTTCTGGCAGCTGAAGCCACACATGACATTATTAAAACTGGCGGCACTGAGTCTACAAAGCATTGATTAAAAAAATTGGAAGGTTAATTATTTGTCAGGAAAATTGAGTTAAATTGCGCTATAATTTGCGGCTAGATTCGCGGGAATAGCTCAGTTGGTAGAGCGCAACCTTGCCAAGGTTGAGGTCGAGAGTTCGAGACTCTTTTCCCGCTCCAAATTTAAAAAAGGGAAGCTTTTGCTTCCCTTTTTTTCTAAATTGCTTGTTTTTCAAAGGTAAAATTTTAGCTTCAACCTGTGATAAGGTTTTATGACAGTTTTCGGCGCAGTAACAAAGCGGTTATGTACCGGATTGCAAATCCGAGTAGGTCGGTTCGACTCCGGCCTGCGCCTCCATTATTCTTTATGGCGTTGAATTCATTGCGCTAAAAGATCATGCCTCGATGGTGAAATTGGTAGACACAGCGGACTTAAAATCCGCCGCTTTCGTTCATAGCGGGCGTGCCGGTTCGATTCCGGCTCGAGGCACCATAAGCTAACAATTGGAGAAATGCAATGTCGATACTTGCAGACCATCAAATCCGAGAACTCGCCCAAAAGCAGGGCATGATTGAGCCATTTGAGCCGGGACAGGTTCGCGAGCGAGATGGTAAAAAAATAATTAGCTATGGCACAAGCAGTTATGGTTATGACATACGTTGTGCGCCAGAATTTAAAGTATTCACAAATATTCACAGCACGGTCGTAGACCCGAAGAATTTTGATGAAAAGAGTTTTGTTGATTTTGAAGGCGATAGTTGCATCATTCCGCCCAATAGTTTCGCATTGGCACGCACCATGGAGTTCTTCCGAATTCCAAGAAATATCCTAACTGTATGCTTGGGGAAAAGTACCTATGCACGATGCGGCATCATTGTGAATGTGACGCCATTCGAGCCTGAATGGGAGGGATATGTCACTCTGGAATTCAGCAACACAACACCGCTGCCCGCCAAAATCTATGCAGGTGAAGGTTGTGCCCAGGTCTTGTTTTTCAAGGCGGATGAAGTTTGTACAACAAGTTACAAAGATCGTGGGGGTAAGTACCAAGGGCAAACGGGTGTCACGCTGCCCAAAACTTGAGATTTACCTTGATAATCTCAACTAAATCGGTATAAATCGTCAATAACATCTGTGAGATTGCAACTAGGAGTGAGTTATGAAGTGGGAAGGCAATAGAGAATCTGATAATGTCGAAGATCGACGTGGAAGTTCAGGTCGAAGCGGTGGTGGTGGCTTATTTGGCAGCAAATTTGGCATTGGATCTATCATCATTGCACTTGCTGCATCTTATTTTTTCGGCATCAATCCATTGACGGTTTTGGGATTTTTAGGCGGGTCTGACGCACCCCAGGTTCAGCAAGGCCCGGCACAAAAACCACCAGCAGATGATCTGCAAGCTAAATTTGTTTCTGTCGTATTGGCAGATACTGAAGATGTGTGGAAAGACGTATTCACCAAAGGTGGCGCTAACTATTCCGCTCCAAAGCTGGTGCTTTTCAGAGGTGTGACCTCCACTCCATGTGGCGCAGGTCAGTCTGCAATGGGACCGTTTTACTGCCCTGCTGATCAAAAGGTTTATATTGATTTGGGTTTCTTTGAAACTTTGAAACGTCAAATGGGGGCGGGTGGTGATTTTGCACAAGCTTATGTGGTCGCACATGAAATTGGACACCATGTTCAAAACTTGCTGGGAGTTCATGACAAAGTGGAGCAAGCGCGTCGTCGTTTGAGTGAACGCGAAAACAATGCGTTGTCTGTTCGGGTTGAGTTGCAAGCCGATTGTTATGCAGGCCTATGGGCTAAAAAAGCACACGAATCTAGACAAATATTGCAAACTGGCGACATCGAAGAGGCCATGAATGCCGCTGCACGCATTGGTGATGATGCCATCCAGCGTCAATCAACCGGTCATGTTCGTCCCGATAGTTTCACCCATGGAAGCAGTGCACAACGGACCAAATGGTTCAATGTTGGTTTGCAATCGGGTAGCATCAAAGCTTGCGATACTTTCAGTCAGCGAGAGTTGTAATCTCAGACTCGATGACGACATCTTTTTCACAACTATCGCTGGCACCAACGCTGGCACGGGCCGTAGCCGAGATGGGCTACGAGCAAATGACACCCATTCAAGCACAAGCCATTCCCGTGGTTCTCGAAGGTCGGGATGTCATGGGTGCTGCTCAAACTGGTACGGGTAAGACAGCGGCGTTTTCATTGCCCCTCATACAAAGAATGTTGAAACATGAAAATGCATCAACATCTCCTGCACGTCACCCCGTTCGGGCTTTGGTTTTACTGCCCACGCGTGAGTTAGCCGACCAAGTTGCGCAACAAGTCAAATCGTATGCCAAATACACGCACATACGCAGTGCCGTTGTATTTGGAGGCATGGACATGAAACCGCAAACGCTTGAGTTGAAAGCGGGTGTTGAGATATTGGTTGCCACTCCAGGGCGTTTACTGGACCACATCGAAGCTAAAAACTGTGTGCTGAATCAAGTTGAATACGTGGTTTTAGACGAAGCAGACCGCATGTTAGACATTGGGTTTTTGCCGGATTTAGAGCGAATCTTGAGCTTTTTGCCAAAGACGCGAACCACGCTTTTGTTTTCAGCAACGTTTTCTCCTGAAATTAAACGCCTGTCAGGTAGTTACTTGCAAAACCCAGTCACGATAGAGGTGGCGCGACCCAATCAAACCGCCTCTACGGTCACTCAGCATTTTTACAATACACCCACCGATGAGAAACTGCACGCATTGGTAACCTTGCTTAAACAAAAAGACATCAAGCAAGCATTTGTTTTTGTGAACAGCAAACTGGGCTGCGCCCGTTTGGCGCGTTCACTTGAAAAGGCGGGTTACAAAGCCACCGCTCTCCATGGCGATAAGAGCCAAGATGAGCGTTTGAAAGCGTTAGACGCATTTAAATCGGGAGCCGTTGATTTGCTCGTCGCGACAGACGTTGCAGCACGTGGTTTAGATATCAAAGATGTACCCGCTGTATTTAACTTTGATTTGCCTTTTAATGCAGAAGATTACGTGCATCGCATCGGTCGCACTGGGCGTGCAGGCGCATCTGGCATCGCCATCAGTTTTGTTGCGCCTGCAGATGTGCGATTGGTTGCTGATTTGGAAAAATTATTGAAAACCAAGCTGGATGTCGAAGGCATAGAATATCCGGAGTATTTGCCAGATAGTCGCAAGCAAGGCCGAATCAATGATGGGCGACGCATGTACGCAGACAGTGATGCGACTGCAGATACGTCATCTGGTGAAGCATCACGTCGTTATGGAAACAATGCCCAACGATTGAAAAATGGCCGCGATCGCATGGAGAGCTTTGAATCGAGATCAGATAAAAGCGGGTCTTCTGCCGCTTACGTACCCAAAGCTTCGCCGCGAGATCCGTTTTTCGACAAACCCTACGAAATGACCAGCGATGTGCTTACCACACCGGCTTGGGAAGCGGCTGCTAAAGCGGCACCAACACGAGCTGGAAAGTCTGCCAATATTCGTCCAAAAAAACGTGTTGCGGCATTGTTTAAGACCGCCGTATTGCCGGAAAACCCTGAGGTATCTGTTCAGCCAAACACTGCACCCGAATCCGTTCAATCGGTTTAGAGTGTCTGGACTTGACTTTGTGCGATTGATTGTTCGGATTATTGGGCTGCTCACTTAATTTGAGCGCATTCAAATAACCGCCCCACACACACCCGCCATCTAGCGCATAAACATCTGTGCGGTTTAACCAACCCAAAGTGGACCAATGTCCAAATGCGACAATTGCATTTTGGGTTGCCCGATTGGGTACATCAAACCAAGGCAAATACCCTTTGGGAGCCGCATCCGCACTGTCCTTGGTTTTGAATTCCATGGTGCCATCTGGCATGCAAAATCGCATGCGCGTCAGCACATTCACAATCACACGCAGTCGGGTTGTGCCTTGTAAGTCGTCACGCCACAATTGCGGTTCATCGCCGTACATGTCATGCAAAAAAGCTTTTAAAGCACTGTCGCTGGCATGCTGTAGAACCAACTCAACTTCATTCGCAAGTGCTATTGTTTTGCTAGCAGTCCAGGTAGGTAATACGCCAGCATGAACCATTAAAACATCATTATTTTGAAAAGGCTGAAGCATGGCTAATTTTTGATGCTTAAGCCAATACATTAAGTCGCCCAGTTTTGGAGATTCCAAAATCGAGTTCAAAGTATCTTTGCGATGTGCTTGCCGTACACCATAAGCAACAGCTAACAGATTCAAATCATGATTGCCTAAAAGGCACTTTGCAGAGTTGCCAAAAGCACGGATGCGTTCCAAAGTGGCCAGAGAATCAGGGCCACGGTTGACCAAATCACCTAAAACAAACAAAGTATCACGACTGGGTGAAAAATCAATTTTTTCCAGCAACAACCCCAATGCAGTGTTGCAGCCTTGAATATCGCCAATGAGGTAATGTGCCATCTGTGCCGGTGAGTCAGGTTATTATGTGGACTGTGTAGGTTAACTGTGAGTTTACGGAGAAACTTTTAGTTGTATGGATTTTGTACTGATTGTAGTTTTGACTTTGTTAAATGCGGCGTTTGCCATGTCCGAAATGGCATTGACAGCGAGCAAAAAGGCACGTTTGTTGGCTTTGGTAGAAGCGGGTGACAATGGCGCTAAAGCCGCCTTGAAACTCATGGAGCAGCCCACGCATTTTCTATCGACGGTACAAGTGGGCATCACATCGATTGGGATGCTCAATGGTATCGTGGGTGAGGCGGCATTTTCAGATGGTGTCTCACAGTTTTTGCAAGGTTGGGGGGTGACAACGCAAGTAGCTGCCATTGCAGCAACCAGCATTGTTGTGGTTGTGATTACATTCATTACCATCGTATTCGGAGAGCTTGTGCCTAAACGCATTGGGCAACTCCATCCAGAGACGGTGGCCAGAATCATGGCCAGGCCGATGAACATCGTGGCCAAGATTGCTGCGCCATTTGTCAAACTTCTGACGGTTTGCACGCAAGCCATGTTGAAATTGTTGGGCATCAATGTCAATGCCAACAGAAGCGTTACTGAAGAGGAAATTACGGCCAGTCTTGAAGAAGGTGTCGATGCGGGTTTGATTGAGGAACATGAACACCAAATGGTTCGCAATGTTTTTCATTTGGACGACAGACCACTGACTTCACTCATGATTCCGCGCGCCGACATTGTTTGGTTGAATGCGAATTTAATGGCCGAGCAAGCGTTGTCTACCATAGTCAATGATCATAAAAAGAGCAGCCATTCATGGTATCCCGTCTGCCGCGGTGGGTTGGATCATGTGATTGGTGTGATCAGCGTGTCCATTCTGTTGGAACAAAGATCTTCCAATGAGTCATTGGATGTTCTTGCATTGCCTGCTTCATTTGTACCTGAGACACTCACCGGAATGGAACTTTTAGAGCAATTTCGCCAACGTTCAGAGCGCATGGTGATGGTGGTAGATGAATATGGTGAAGTGCAAGGACTGATGACACCCCGTGACATGCTCGAAGCGATCACGGGTGAATTGCAACCCAATGCACAAGTGGATGCATGGGCAACACAACATGAAGATGGATCATGGTTACTTGATGGGTTGATGCCTTTGGCTGAATTGCGCGCACGCCTCGACATCAAACAGTTACCTGAAGAAGACAAAGGTCGATACAACACAGTGGCAGGATTGCTGATGTCTGTATCTGGTCAATTGCCAGCGGTGGGGGCGCACATTGTCTGTGAAGGCTGGGATTTTGAAGTGCTGGCGTTAGAAGGCCGCAGAATAGACAAACTTCGGGCTAAACAAACATCGCAAATGGTTGGAGACAATTGAATGAAAAAAACAACCCAAATCATTCATTCCGATTATCGACCGCCAATTGGTTATGAAGCTGTTCAAACGGGTGTATTTAAAGCTTCCACCATCATCTTTCCTGACACCGCCAGCATGCGAGCCAGATATGGCGATGAGTTGGGTCAACAATATACCTATGGTACCAAAGGCACCCCAACAACTTTTGTACTGGAAGAACAACTGTGCGCATTAGAAAATGGGCGCTATTGCTGTTTGGTACCCAGTGGTTTGGCTGCCATCGCGCTGGTTAATTTGGCGCTTCTCAAAGCGGGTGACGAAGTGCTGATACCCAGTAACGCTTATGGCCCTGGAATTACTTTGGCACAAAGTGAATTGTCCCATTTTGGTATCAGCTATCAGTTGTACGATGCTTTGACCCCATCAGATTTGGCCGCAAAAATCAATGACAAAACCAGACTCGTTTGGCTTGAGGCACCTGGTTCCGTGACCATGGAGTTTCCAGATTTAATTAAGCTTGTACGCATTTGCAAATCTCGCAGCGTGCGGACCGCTTTGGACAATACCTGGGGAGCTGGTTTGGCGTTCAATCCTTTTGAATTAAACCAAGAGGATACTGGCGAAGCTGTTTGTGGGGTCGACATCACGGTGCATGCATTGACCAAATACCCCAGCGGCGGTGCAGATGTGTTGATGGGCAGCGTGGTCACACGTGATGATGGATTGCATGCGCTGATTAAGCGTTGCCATATGCGGCTTGGATACAGCGTTGGCCTGAATGATGTGGAGTCTGTTTTGCGGTCATTGCATAGCCTGCCACTGCGCTATGCTGCACATGACCAAACAGCGCGCACTTTGGCTTTGTGGTGTCAATCACAAAGCCCAGTCATGCAAGTCTTGCACCCCGCATTAGAGGGTTCTCCTGGCCATTCACATTGGAAATCATTATGCACACCCCACAAAGGGAGCGGTTCTGCAGCGGGTTTGTTCAGTATCATTTTGGATAAACGTTTGACACACAGCCAAGTCGATGCGTTTTGTGATGCGCTGCGACTTTTCAAGCTTGGCTACAGCTGGGGCGGCCCAATCAGTTTGGTCATGCCCTATCACTTGCGTGGCATGCGTGAGGGGCAATGGCCGCAACATTTAAAAGAAGGCCATTTGGTCAGATTCTCAATTGGATTAGAAGACGTTCAAGACCTACAAATGGATTTGGATCAAGCATTTAGACAAACACTGGCCATCAGTGCATAAGAGCCCTCAATACGTGTTAAAGTCAAATCACACCACCAAATGAAAGAACATCTTGGCAACACCTAATTACGGCTTTGAGAAACGCCAAAAAGAACTCGCTAAAAAGAAGAAAAAAGAGGAAAAGCTCAAATTGAAGTCTGAACGCAAGGCAGGCGATACAGCTGAAACGCAAAGCGACTCAGAGCCGCTAAACGATCAAGTGGACGAGTCGGCGATTCAAAAACCTTAGGCAGAAAACTGCGAATCGGCAATTATTTGCGTTTCTTGCCGCTGCTTTGCGCTTGACGGATTTGTTCAATTGCACGCTGACCTGCTGTAAAACCCGCAGCAATCAATTGAGCACGATTGCCAAAGTCAGATCCTGAAAATGCACCCACATTTGGCTTAATCAATACATCAGCTTTCTGACCTTCAAGCTTGGCAATCGCTTGTCCCATAATCTCGAACGATTGCATGATGATTTCATAAATACCCGTAGCATGCGGGTTTTGCGGTGCAGATCCAACGTCGACTGCGATCACAAATTCTGCTCCCAGTTGTCGTGCAACGGCCACAGGCAACGGACTGCTGATAGCGCCATCGACCAATTCGGCACCATTGATACTGGTGGGTAAGAAAATGCCAGGCATGCTGCTGGAAGCTCGCACGGCTTGTCCAGTATCACCGGTTTTCAATTGAACAGCTTCACCATTTTTGAGATTGGTGGCGATGGCTACAAATGGCGTCTTTAAGGATTCGATGGGTTTGTCTTTGACAAAGGTATTGATTAACTTTTGCAAAGCTGCACCAGCTATCAGGCCGCGTTTCGAATTACTGGATTGATCAATGACGTCTGCATCGCGGACTTTCATTGCAATGTCTTCCATTTGTTGTCCTGTATAGCCGGCGGCATAGAAAACGCCAATCACGCTACCTGCGCTTGCACCGACAATCACATCAGGCCTGATGCCAGCTGCTTCTAAAGCTTTGATGACGCCAATGTGCGCAAATCCACGGGCCGAACCTGCGCCCAGTACCAACGCTGTTTTGGGTTTGCTGCTTTGCGCCATGCTTGGGGAAAGCTGGCTTGTCAAAGAAATGCCTGCCAGTGCGGAAAAATGACGACGAGTGATCATGTTATTCAACAATTTTCAAGATGATTAAAGCGGTTTGACTAAACCAGCATCGACCATGGCTTTGAGTTTTGCAAATGCCGACTCAAAAGCATTAGCGGGCTCACCAGCTGTGATGTTTTCTACTTTTTCATCCAAAATGATAATTTCAACGCGGCGGTTCATGGCACGACCTTCCTCGTTGCTGTTCGACACAACCGGACGTTGAAACGCAAAACCTTCTGCCTTCAAACGATCTGCGGGAACGCCACGCGCTTGCAGGGCATCACGAACGATTTTGGCGCGGGCTTCAGAGAGTTGTTGATTCGCTGGCAGGGTTCCAACATTATCGGTATGACCTTCAACAGCAACAGGTTTGTTGGATTTGCTTTTGATGAGGGAAGCGATTTTGTCCAAATAAGGGTCTGCCGCTGCTGTATTCAGGTCAGATTTTCCAAACTGGAACAACACGGTGTTTGGCAATGGTATTTGCACACCGCGTGGCGTTTGGTCAATGGCGATGACTGCTTTGGGGGGTGTAGGCGTAGCTACTTCTGGTTTGCTGGCACAACCCGAGATAAAGAAGAAGCTGGCGTAAATGCTGGCGATGAATGCAATTTTGATTGGGTTATTTGAATACATTTGATTTAATGACAAGGAGGTGTTTTGAGGTGCGGCAAAGTTTAGCCTCGAACATCTTTTTATGCATTTAACTGCAAGCAAAAAAATCAAAATATGTGCACTAATCCAGTATTTTTGTACTTAATCCTTGTGCCACAGACGATAAAAATTGTGGCGAACTTTGTGTGAGTGTGATTTGGGTGGCATTGGCAAAGCCAAGAAAATTGCGTTGCATGGATTGCAAATACACCGGGTCATAGTGCAAAGTAAGCAGCTCTTGAACAACGGTTTCGCAGTGATTGTTTCGTGCCAAGTCTTGCCATCTTTTTACCACTTCACGCCCGCGGGCGGCGGTGAGTGCTTCTAATCGTTCACAGAAAAAAGCCGTGTCATTGACGAAAAAATCATAGTCTTCCATCAACAATGCAACACGTTCTTTCAAGGGCAATTGCAAATTCAAACATGGGCTGGCCCGCATTTTTTGCATCACTGATTCGGGTACTGCCACATTGCCTACTTTTTTACTTTCTGATTCGACAAACACAGGCCGACCAGGGTCAAATTGACGCAAGGTGTTCCACACCAAGGTGTCAAACGCTTTTTGGCTGGGTTGTGCCAATCCTGGCAATACACCCAGTACCGAGCTACGGTGGTTAGCGAGTGCTTCAAGATCCAGCACTTGTGGTGCACTGTCGCTGTGTTTCAAGTTTGCCAGTGCATGCAGCAGTCGGGTTTTGCCTGATCCCGTGGTGCCGCAAATCACGATGAAGTTCAGTCGCTCGGCATGTCTGGGAATATCGTCTATCACTGCCGCACGAAATGCTTTGTAACCCCCTTCAATGATGTGTACCTTGAAGCCAATCTCACTCAAAATCAGCGACAAAGAGCCACTGCGTTTGCCACCACGCCAGCAATACGTGAGCGGTTTCCAATCACGCGGTTTGTCCATCACGTGTTGCTGAATGTGCTTGGCAATGTTGCTGGCCGCCATGGAAGCACCCAGTTTTTTCGCTTCAAACGCATTGGCTTTGTACAGTGTGCCAACCTCAATGCGCTGCACGTTGTTCAAAGTGGGCCAATTGACGGCATGCGGTAAATGGTCCAGTTTGAATTCGTCCTCTGTACGCGCATCGACAACGGTGTCGAATGCATCCAGTTGGCGCAAAGCCTCGGTAGCTGAAATGGGGTGCAGACTCATGGTTGAAGATTCGTTGAAGTGATCGGCTTAATTCAATTGTTTGAGCAACACGACCCACACGTTGTTCAATATTTGCATTTGTGCGGCTTCGGTTGGGTGGATGCGGTCGGCTTGAAATAATTTGAGGTATTCCGGTGAATCTGCAACACCCTTGAGCATAAAAGGTACCAATGCAACGGCATGCTTCGATTTGGGTTTTGCGTTTTGATTGGCTTTGACAACATTGCCAAATACCGCGCTGAATTGCTGGGTGTAATCTTGCCCGTAGTTGGGCGGAATCTGCATGCCAACAATCAAGACTTTAGCGCCCGATTGAAGTGCCATTTGCGTCATGGCATTCAAATTGTTTTGCGCCGCAGCGACGGGCAGACCTCGCAAAGCATCGTTTGCACCCAATTCAATGATGACATGGCTGGGTTTGTGCCGTGCCAATAATGCCGCCAAGCGTGCCCGCCCACCGGCTGTGGTTTCGCCGCTGATGCTGGCATTGATGATGTTGAAGTTGGGTAATATTTTTATGCCATTTTGGCCTGTAGCCGGCGTATTTATTGCCTGAGGTGCTATATTATCAATAGCGTTCTGGGGGCCCTTAGAACCTGCTTTGGGTTTTTCATTCCAATTGACCGATTCAGCCATGCGGCTTTCCAGCAAAGCCACCCAACCTGTACCGCGTTTTAAGCCATACTCTGCACTGATGGAGTCGCCCAGCACCAAAATTTTGACGGTTTGGGTTTTGCTGTAAACGGACTGATTGGCAAAGACAGCGAAAAGACAAACAAATACCAAGCGAGTGGTTAAACTTGTAGCCATCAATTTTGAAAGTAGTTGCATGAACGATTCCATGAGTGATTCAATCCGTGAGTCCATTATTTCGGTAGAGCATGTGTGCAAGTCAGTCACAGATTCGACTGGCACGCTCAACATTTTGCGCGATATTCATTTCCAATTGTTTGCCAAAGAAACCTGTGCCATCGTCGGTGCATCGGGTTCTGGCAAAAGTACCTTATTGTCCATCATAGCGGGCTTGGATACGCCCAGCAGCGGTACGGTTCAATTGCGCGGGCAGGATATTTTTGTGGTCAATGAAGATGCACGAGCAGCCTTGCGGGCCCAAGCCATGGGTTTTGTGTTTCAAAGTTTTCAATTGATGGCCAACTACAGTGCTTTAGAAAATGTGATGCTGCCATTGGAGTTGGCGGGTCGCAAAGATGCGAAAAAAATGGCAACTGACATGTTGGCACGCGTCGGCCTAAGCAGCCGCTTGCACGCCTACCCCAAAACTTTGAGCGGTGGCGAGCAACAACGCGTGGCCCTA
>CALMEI010000060.1 GCA_937863225.1 uncultured Polaromonas sp. | reverse complement strand
ACAGTTTAGCGGACAAAAGTTCAGCTACGCTTGACGGTAGTTTGCTGGGGCGCATGCTGGATTGTTGTACGCATGCCAACCGTACTGTGCTTTCGCATGCCAAAGTACGATGTGTGGCTGTACCGCGGGGCTCTATCCAAGCTGTTTGTATCAACGTGATGGAAGCTTGCCCCATGTGTTTGACATGCAGCGTGATGTGCAATGCATCGTCGATCCGTGCCGGTTTGTGGTATTTGGCATCCGTTTGGCTGACCACAAACATGCTGTCTTCGGTTGCCAACAGTTGGCCTTGTTCAATACCCAAATGCCGCAACCATTCGGTGCGCGTGCGCTCAAAAAACTTGAAATAATTGGCGTAATAAACAATGCCACCAGCATCGGTGTCTTCCCAATAAATGCGAATAGCGAATGTGAATACCGGTGCCGTCACAATGGCTTTTTGCGGATTCATGACAACATGGCTTTCAGTCTGGCAATGGCTTCAACTAAGGTGGGCATGCTGCTGGCGGTTGAAAACCGAAGAAATTGGGCTGTTTCAAACGCACCAAAATCACGACCTGGGGTAACCGCAATGTGGGCTTTTTGCATGATTTCAAACGCCAATTCCCAACTACTTGCAATGCCCAGTTGGCTACAAATTTGTGAGCAATTTGCCCATGCGTAAAAGGCACCATCTGGCATAACCGGAATTTCAAATCCCAAAGCTTGCAAAGCCGGAATAAAGTAATCACGTCGTGCTTTGAATTCCGCTCTGCGTTGTTCGTATTCGAGGATGGATGCGTCATCAAAACAAGCCAGTGCTGCTTGCTGCGAAATGCTACTTGGGCAGATAAACAGGTTTTGCGCAATGCGCTCAATCACGGGCGCTAATTTTTCAGGTACCACCAACCAACCTAAGCGCCATCCCGTCATGTTGAAATACTTGGAAAAACTATTGATGCTGATGATTTGATCATCAATCTCTAATGCGGTCTTGCCATAGGTTTCATCAAAACTCAAGCCTAAATAAATTTCATCTACCAAAGTAATGCCACCACGGCGGCTTACTAAGGTATGGATGCGGCGCATTTCATCAGGGTGAATCGATGTGCCAGTGGGGTTAGACGGCGAGGCCAATAGTACCCCGCGTGTGATGCCGTTTTTCCAAGCGGCTTCGACTTTGTCGCTGCTTAATTGATAGCGCTCTTTTGCTGTACAAGGAATCAAAACAGGCGTGCCTTCAGCCGCACTCACAAACTGGCGGTTACAAGGGTAGCTGGGATCAGGCATCAAAATTTCATCACCCGTTTCAATCAACGCTAAACACGCCAGTTGCAAAGCTGCCGATGCACCTGCGGTCAATACGATGCGGTTGGCTGGGACTGTCAAACCAAAGCGCGTGCGATACCATTGACTGATGCGTTCACGCAGTTCGGGTATGCCACTGGCTTGGGTGTACTGGGTTTTCCCAGTGTCAATGGCCGCTTTGGCTGCAGCTTGCACCAAGCCTGGCGCTGTGAAATCAGGTTCGCCAACGTTCAAATAGAGCATGGCGGGCGCATTTTTTTATAGGGTATCTCCCAGCGCACGGGCTGCCTTGGCTACTTCCATCACATAAAATGGTTCAATACGTTGCGCGCGTTCTGTGATTCGCATGGAATGAGCTATCTGGAGTGGTGTTTAGTCGGTGACGACATTGACTTTGCCGCTGGCGATATCGGCTTGAACTTCGCGTGCTCTGAATTCGGATGCCAAGCCGTTTAATACACCGTTCACATACTTATGACCATCGGTGCCACCAAATTCTTTGGCTAATTCAATGCACTCATTGATGACCACACGCCACGGAACGTCCAAGCAATGTTTAAATTCATAAGTGCCAATCCACATCGCGGCCCGCTCTATGGGTGACAATTCTGCAATGGGTCTGTCTAAAAATGGCAATATGAAGGCATCGAGTTGGTCCGCTTGTTCAATACAACCATGTAACAACGCATCGTAATGCACACTATCGGCTTTGTGAAAGCCGATTAAATCGCGTGTAAACATGTCAATGTCACCAGCAGTGTTACCGCCGACCAAGTATTGGTACAAGGCTTGCAGCGCAAACTCACGTGCACGACTGCGCCCAGATTTGCTGCCCGCTTTGCGTACACCGGTGCTGGTTAAACCCGTGCGTTCCTGGCGTGGCGGTCGCTGCTTTGGTGCTGTTGTAGGCAATGATGTGCTCATGATAAATCGTTTAATAAGTTAGCCATCTCTACAGCCACGCGCGCGGCCTCGGTGCCATTGATGGTTTGACGGGCTAGGGCTTGGTCAAGATTTTCCACGGTCAAAATTGCGTTGGCTATGGGTAATTTGTAGTCCAAAGCCACACGGCTGACGCCCGCGCCTGATTCGTTGGCAACCAATTCAAAATGGTAGGTCTCACCGCGGATGATGCAACCCAAAGCAATTAATGCATCGTAGGTGTCTTTCTCTGCCAGGGCTTGTAAAGCAGCAGGTACTTCCAATGCACCGGGGACGGTGAAGTGGTCAATGTGTTTAGCCTGAACGCCCAATGACAGCAATTCGGCATGGCATGCTTGTGCCAAAGCGTTGGTAATGCCTTCGTTAAAACGCGCTTGGACGATGCCGATGTACAGTTTTTTGCCATCCATTTTGTGCGTGGATAGGTTTTTTGGATCGCTTTTTTCTACGCCAAACATGGGTCTAGTTCCTATTTTGAATGATGGTTGTCACACTGAATGCGGTTTGGGTAAATGGCTGGTTACTTCCAAACCAAAACCTGTCACACTGGGAATGGGTCTGGGGTTGGCCATCAAGGTCATTTTGTGTATACCGCAATCACGCAATATTTGTGCGCCTATGCCGTATGTGCGCAAGTCCATGCGACCACGCTCGGGTGCTTGCGCGGGTTTGGCTGATTCTTCGAACTGTGCCAACAATTGCGCTGCCGATTCGCCACAGTTGAGCAACACAATAATGCCTTGCTCTTGCTGGGCAATGTGCTGCATGGCTGCATCCAAACTCCAGGCATGCATTGCACGGCCTTGCTCCAGTAAATCGATAACGGACAGAGGTTCATGGACACGAACCAAAACCGATTCGTCTTTGCGCCATTTCCCACGCAGCAAGGCCATGTGCACACCACCACTGGCTTTGTCTTGGTAGGCGCGTGCTGTGAATTCGCCAAATGCTGTGTGTAACACGCGCGTACCCACTTGGTTAATCAATGATTCAGTGCGACTGCGGTGTTCAATTAAATCAGCAATGGTGCCAATTTTGAGACCATGCTCGGCCGCAAACACTTGCAAATCTGGCAAGCGTGCCATGGTGCCATCGTCTTTCATGATTTCGCATATCACGCTGCTGGCAGAGCAGCCCGCCAGATGAGCCAAATCACAACCAGCTTCGGTGTGTCCAGCACGCATTAATACACCACCATCAACCGCTTGTAACGGAAAGATGTGACCAGGCTGCACCAAATCATGTGGCTTGGCATTTTTAGCAACCGCTGCTTGCACCGTGCATGCGCGGTCTGCTGCGGATATTCCGGTGGTGACACCTTCGGCAGCTTCAATGGATACTGTGAATGCCGTGCCTTTTTTATCGCCATTGCGTGCCGTCATGGGCGGTAATTGCAAGCGCTCGCAACGCTCTTTGGTCAGTGTCAAACAGATCAAGCCACGACCGAAGCGTGCCATAAAATTGATGGCATCGGCTGTCACAAAATCACTCGCTACAACCAAGTCACCTTCGTTCTCGCGGTCTTCTTCATCCACCAAAATCACGATTTTGCCAGCCGCCATATCGGCAATGATGTCTTCTACGGGGGAGATTTTGACAGGTTCAAATTTGTTTTTTGGAACAATGGTCAATGCACTCATAGCGATACCTTTAAGAAATTTTTTCAAAACTCAGCATGCGCTCCACATACCGTGCGACGGTGTCAACCTCTAAATTAACGTAGTCACCTGTTTGTAAACCACCCAGCGCCGTATTTTCAAGCGTGTGGGGAATTAGGTTGATGCTGAGTTCGGTTTGCAAGTTGTTTTGCATTAGGGCATCAACAACTTTGTTGACTGTCAAACTCACGCCATTCACTGTGATTGAGCCTTTGTAGGCGATGAACTTACCCAATCCAGTCGGGCAAAGAATGCGTAATTCCCAGCTTTCACCTACGGATGCAAAGTAGCTGATGCGGCCAATCCCATCCACATGGCCAGAAACAATGTGACCGCCCAAACGGTCGTTGGCTCGCAGGGCTTTTTCTAAATTCAATGCCGTACCAAGTTGTGCAAGGTTGGCGGTTTTTTGCAATGATTCGGCAGAAATATCGATGGTGAATTCGTTTTTGTCGGCATCAAAAGAAGTCACTGTCATACAAGCGCCATTGATCGCGATGCTGTCGCCCAAGCCCACATCATTGAGATAACCGTTGGGTGCTGTGATGAGCAATCGTTTACCGAACTGGTCGGGTACAGACGTTGATGAGCCTGTAGGTTCTAAAGAGCTGATGGCGTGTACGGCTGCGATGCGCCCCACGCCGGTGATGATGCCGGTAAACATAGGGTGCTATTTTCGCATTAAAAGGAGACTAAAACTGATCTCGTCCGGATACCCGCACCAAAAGACGCACATCATCGCCCACCATCGTGACCGATTTGAACTCAAGTGGCGAGGCCTTGCTTAGTGCGGTTAAGCCACTGGTTTCCACCATTGAACGACCTTGACCCAATAGTTTGGGTGCCAAATACACCAAAAATTCATCGATCAAACCCGCATCCAACAATGCACCGTTCAGCGTTGCGCCTGCTTCCACATGCAGTTCGTTCACTTCGCGTTGAGCTAAATCGAGCAGCATCGCGCTTAAATTGACAGGTGCTTGGGGGGCATCTGTGGCCAATTGAATCACCACAGCGCCTTTGGCCTCTAAAGCAGTGATTTTCTTCTTGTCCGGTGAGTTTGTATATATAAATATGGCTCTAGACGGCGTATTTATTGCCTGAAGTGCTATATTATTTGTAGCAAATAGTCTGGCGTCGCACGGTGTTCTGAGTTGGCTATCGACGATGACCAATGGAGGTTGACGCGGTGAGGAAGCTGCATCATTAGCCGTTAAGCGAACGTTCAACACAGGGTCATCCGCCAGCACGGTGCCCACACCGGTCAAAATCGCACCTGCCTGCGCGCGCCACCGGTGACCATCCTCTCGCGCAGCCGGCGATGTGATCCATTGGCTTTGCCCATTCAATAATGCGGTTTTGCCATCCAACGATGCCGCAATTTTGACCCGCACCCAAGGCGTTTTGCGTACCATGCGGCTGAAAAACCCAATCATTTGCTCTTTGGCCGCAACCGCATGTGAGTGGTCAATTGGTAACACTTCTACAACGATACCCGCTTGCTGCAACATAGCCAAGCCTTTACCCGCCACCAATGGATTGGGGTCCAGCAGGGCGATGACTACTTTAGCTACTTTGGCATCAATGAGTGCATGACAACAAGGTGGCGTGCGACCAAAGTGGGCACAGGGTTCTAAGGTCACATAGGCTGTTGCCCCAACAGCAGATTGGCCATTCGACACCACGTCCCGCAACGCCATCACCTCAGCATGCGGTCCACCGGTGGCTTGGGTGTGGCCTTGACCAATCAACTTGCCCTCAGGGGAGACAATTACGCAGCCGACAGCGGGGTTTGGGGGGCAGACGGGTTGGGCTTGTTGGGCTTGGGTTAACGTTTTAGATAAATAATCGATATGTTGTTTATTAGCGGGCATGTTGATGGCAACAAATCATTCTTCTAGAGCACAACAATCGTGGATTCTATTTCCAACATTTTGTACGAAGGGCAGAATCTGTAGAGGGTTCAATACTTTTTACACCTAAATTTGTTACTGTCAAGTTGCCACACTCATCGTTGGCCATCGCATTTTGTGGAATAACCCTCAAAGTGAAAGTTTGAGCGCCTATACCATTAACATCCAAGGTGTAAGAACCATCGGCAGATGTTTTTAGTGCATTAGGAATGTTAACTGGATTGCCTGCACGATCTGCATCATAACGATCATTCGCTGCGTAAAATCGCTGTAGATACTGCGCTGCCTGAAGCAAAATAGTTCTCGCATCTGAACGGCGACTTTGGGCGACATATTGGGTATAACTCGGTATCGCAATAGCGGTCAATATACCAATCACCGCCACCACGATCATGAGTTCAATTAGCGTAAAGCCGCGCATGGCTTGATTAAATTTTTTCATGGTTATTTGCGAATAAAGACTTGGCGAACATCACGGCTAAATGATCCTGTTGATACGGGTGTTGGTGGCGGTGTTGGGCCGCAGATGTTAATGAGCTGGGCTTTTCCGGTAGAACCAATTGAGTAAACTAAACAGGGGTCACCACCACCTCCACCACCACCGCCAGCCCCACCAATACCACCCAAGACATCCGTGTCGTTTTGTTGAACTGAAGTTGTTTTTCCTAAATACGTGTTGGTACCATCGCCCAGACTTGAATAGGCACAAGCAAATGTGTCTTGTGTGTCCACCACATTGTCGTTATTGGTATCCAAAGTACGTGGGTCGCTTGATTTACACATGCCAGTATATGGGTTAATCAAATAGTTAATACCGCGTACTTCTCCATCGACTGTACATTGCCCGGATACTGCTTTGGGCGCAATGGTTTCAATGGCAGCAACCGTTCTCAACGCACTGACCGGATAGATCGTTTTTTGACCGACAAGCTCTGTAAAGTCCATGTACCAACCTTTTTTTGTGCTCCAATCAATTGTGGCGGCTGTAACGTGATAGAACTTGTCAGTGATATTTGAACTGACCGTATCGAGTGAGCTGGTAGCGCCTTCCAACACACTTCGACCTGCTATGGTGTTAATCGTGGCGATAGAACCAAAAGGTGATTCATCCCACAAGCCATAGGCACTTTGTAGCGGTGGAGCTGGACTAACCACTGTGTCATCGGTGGTCAGCATTCGACCTGTACCTGCGACCACAATGTAGCCAGGTTTGCCATCGATGCGTGCAAAAACCGCTGGCGCTGCTGTAATTGGCTGATTCACACCATCTTTAATGGCTGTAAAGAGCAATTGACCGTCTTTCCAGTCGCTGGCAGAGTTACCCATTAAATCAAAACGCCAAATATTGCCTTTTAAGTCACCGGCATAAGCACCTATTACTTGTCCACTGGTGTTGTGTACCAAACGCACGCCACCTAAACCATTGCCTGTGGCGGTACCAGCGGTCAGCTCACGAATTTTGGCACCCGTAGATAAATTCACCAAAAACAAGCTGGCTCTGCCCGAGGCGCTGTCGTATCCATTACCAAAAACGGCCACCCAATCGCCACTGGGGGTTACGCCGGTTTCTACATCAGCCAACACATGCCCCAGTTCAGTAAATCCTGATGTGAGGTTATTGACCTCCCATAATATGTGTTTACCCTGCATGTTGAATGGACGAGTGACATCCAGAGCAAAAACCGCCTTAGCGCCTGCACCAGTTGTGCCCATGAGCAAGTTAGTCCAACGCAATGAGGAACCAGTGCTCACGTTCGGTGCAACAATATAGGCATCGGCTTCTTTTAAAGGTCCATCGACATAAAACTTGTGGTACAGAGGGTAATTTTTTTCGGTCAACAAATGCAAATTGCCCAACACACTGCGAGGGATGAACGCAAACTCTTCAAGTCCCGAACTCTCCCTAAATGCATGCAACATGCCATCATTTGCGCCCACAAATAGCAGTCCTTCAGTTCTGGCTGTTTTAGTGGCTTTGTAAGTGGTATAAGTTGTACCACCACCTTGTGCTGCAGGTAAGTTAAAAAGTTTTGAATATGGGTCGGTATTGTCTTTCACAAACGCAGGGCGCGCGTTGACAATATCGCCCAAAATTGCTTGGCGTTCACGATAAGGTTGACCTGACCCTTCTTTCGATTGATCTCCGCGGATGTAATCCACTTGATCAGAAGAGAAGGTATTGACCAATTTGTCAGCCACAGGCGTTGCACTTGGCGCAATTAAATTATTTGGATTTAAGTTCACGTATTTGAACTCGACACCTTTATTGCTGTTATTGGTACCGACAATGATGTTGCGTGTGCCGTGCGATGGTATGGTGTCAACGCCGGTAGGTTTACC
This sequence comes from uncultured Polaromonas sp., assembly GCA_937863225.1. Lineage (GTDB taxonomy): Bacteria > Pseudomonadota > Gammaproteobacteria > Burkholderiales > Burkholderiaceae_C > Aalborgiella. The sequence goes on along the minus strand of CALMEI010000060.1, from coordinate 19,900 downwards.
ATTGGCGTCGGTTGAAACAACTTGCCATTTAATGGTGGTTTCTGCTGCTGTTTGTGTATCCAAGTTCACTGACTTTAAGTTACCCCACCATTCACCGGTAATGTAGTAGGGCACGTATTTATTGGTTCCGGTTTGCAGCGCGGTGGTAGACGCAGCCACACCCGCTTGCGATGATGTTTCACCCGTGATACTTAACAGTACTTTTCTCAACGCATATGAAAATTCTGCAGAATCGCTAACAGCTAAAAATTCGCCACCTCCATTATGTGCAGTATGTATCAAATCATCGACTGCGGTCGCTGTGTTGGCGACTGGCTGCGGCCAATTGGTAGTTCCCGCTTTTGCGCTATCTATTTGCGTTTGAGTCAGGGAACCATTGACACCAAATGCAATGGAATAGGTGGCCATGTTTTGCCAAAATGGCGGACTAGTGGGTTTGCCATCCGTTACGTTATTGGCCAAATTGGTGCGCAAATCTCGGGACCAGTAATAATGTGCCAAGTCGGCCAGCGTATTGTTGTACCCAGTACCTGAGGTTTTGTCCGCTTTTCCTATATTGCGAGCATCTGCAGTGCCATGCGCTAAATATTGGTAGGTAATGGGTGCAGTCGGGGTGCTATTTTGATGGGTGATGACTGACCCATTTGTCCCATCACTGTCATTACTGGAATTGGTGATTGATATGCCCTGAGCTGTCGTGCCACCATTGTTCCACTGGCCGTCAGTGGTCAAAATTGCAAAGTTTCTGCGGCATGAAACATGGCTGCTTGAACTTTCGCTACCCGGGCTCCAAGGTGTGTTGCCCCATGGACCACTGTTGCTGGTTGATTGGTACGATTGGCCAACAATATCAAGCGCTTGCCTTAAGGGTGTTCCTATTGAATTGTTAGGGTCTGTATCATCCATCCATTTGCGAAATGGATTGATATTGCTGGCATAGTTATTCACGGACCTGATGGCGTTGTTATTGGCTTTTGCGTTAATGATTTCCGTCAACGAGCCGTAGTTCATCCGAAAAGAGTCGGGCAGTCCGGTAAAGGCAGTGGTTACACCCACACGCGCTGCTTGTATACGAGTACGGTGGTAGGTATACCAGTTGCGCAGATTTTTAAGTTCTTCAGAATACGTGCAAACAGTCCCAGCACAATCAATGCGCGCAACTGATTTTGTTCCTAAGGGATTTGTGGTGGTGGTAGTTGTTGGATTACCACTACCACTGGTCCTGAATGCAAATTTGCTGCCGCTGTCTAAAATAAAATATGCGTTGTAGTTAGTTGCTGTATTTAATGTTGTTGCACTGGTCGAAGCCAATACCGTCGAAGTTTTGGCTATATAAATAGCACGAGCCTTGTAATTGGTACCACTAATGGAAAAGCTTCGATTTTGGATGTCATCCCATGCGGCATTGCTGTTTGGGAAAGCGGTTCCTGTCTCGGTATAGCCGGTAGGGTAGTAAACACGTGGGTCATACATCAATTTATTATGCTCAGGCGATGTGTATCTAAAATCTGTACTGGATAATGTTGCCACATTTCCATCACTAAAATCTTGATTTGTGTCGTTTCTGCAGTTGTAAGCAGCTCCATAACCAATTCCGCCAAAAGATGTTTGCGCATTTTTTGTATAGATGCATTCCCATGCCATTGAACCTGAATCGTCCAAGATAAACGTTAGGTTAGGTCGCACAGAAACAGTTTTGGTTAGCAAAGGTTCTTGTGACAGGGTTTGTGCCATAACTTGAACAATGGTGATGCACGACAACGCTGCAACACAGGCATGGCGCAGTGTGGTACTGAATGTCTTTTCCATAATGAATTCTTTCATACTCTGATTTGGTTTATTCAATTTCATTTTTGAGGGAGTGTGACAATGGTAAACACATCACTTTATGGTAGTCGTAAAACGGATTGCAAAAATACTTCAGCACCATTTGGCAGATCTTTTGCGACAGAAGCCACCACATCTGGACCAAAGCCACGGCAGGTAACCCAAACAACTTTTTTGTCACTGCTGGCGTATTGCGCCATACATTCAGGCGGGCGTTTGTACAATGAACAAAAATCACCTTTACGTGACGCATTCGACGTGTAATCAGTAGGGCAGGCAGCTTTGCCATCTAAAGCATATAAGTTAACTACAGTCGATGTGGATGTAGATTTGTCCCACTTGGTTTCTACGGTCCAATCACCTGGGGTGCTTACGCTGATTGGTGCGTCCGCGATGGTAAATACTTGTTTTGCTGCATCCAATGCCACACCAGGCGCGGCTGCGCTTTGGTTTAGAACCCCAACTTCTGCATAACGTAAAGCCGCTTCAGCTGCCTGCATGGCTAATGCTTGGGTGCGGGTATTGTTGGCTACCGCATCGGTAGAGCCTGTCCCCTTAATTGCATACGCAGCAACACCTGAAATGATAAGTAGCAATATCATCGTCACAATAATTAACACACCTTGTTGTTTGTGTAAACTAAGGCGGGCACCGTACGCTGGTACAAAGCGCGTTTTATAGGCTGAAAAAGATGGATTCATCATGATGGCGTTTTCAATCGGCTGCGTATTACAAAATGCATGGTGTAGGCTTTACGGTACACACCATCCGTAATGGCGATAGGCGCATTGCTGGTGGGATTGCAGCCATGGTAGTAGCCAGTTATGGGTGCATTATTCGCATCTTTGGCAAGCTCGTCAGTCAACACCACTTTGTCACTTCTAACGACAATACACACACGAACCGTGTTGACCAAGTTCCAGCGTTGCGATCCATAAATAAGGTTGGGTGTCACCGCTAAAGCGTTTGCCGATTGAAAGCCAGCATCTACACCAGTGAGATTGTTGCCAGATGCGGGGCCGATGGCATTTGCAGTGAGATAACCTGCCGTAACACTGGCAGCGGCCTCGTTGGCTGTATTCTGATCAGTTTGTGCTTGGGTCCAAGGTGATGCTCCCGTGGCGGCAGGAACCGTAGCGAATGGCTGTGGTGCGCGAACACCATAGTCTATCTGTATAGACTCAATGTTGGCAACGAGAGGCTGTGTGGGAGTTTCAAATGGCGTAACGCCGCCGTTGCCTGTACAAGATAAGCCCCCATTTGCAATGAAGTAACGGTTTTCCACCAAATAATATGGCGCTGCTGGAACTACAACAGCAGGATTTGCCGTATCTGTGAGAATTTGAGATCTTGCTGGTACAGCGAATCCTCTGCAGTCGGAAGGCGTATTCAGTGCTCCTGAAATGTTGGGACTGAATTGATCCGCTTCATAGTGAACAGCCAAACTGGGCATTGATGCAGCCGCATTGCAAGTTAACTGCCAAATTTCTGGTGCCGCGACAGTTCCGGGTAATTGTGTCACGGCGTTTGCAAAACCCGTTTGACAGCCAAAAATACCAAGCGCAGTTTCGGTGGCAGGAATGGCAGATACGCTGAGGGTATTTCGCAATGGCTCTATTGTGACGCTGCTTCGCGCTTGTACGGGGTTAAAGCCTGCCATGCGTATTTGAGTACCTAAAATTTGAAAAACCGATTGTGCATCCTCGTTCATTTGTTGCTGGACTGTGCTTAAACGACTGGCGCTCGTCATTCCGACAAAGCCATTAACGACCACAATCAGTAACGCCAAACTCATGGCCATGGCCACCATGAGCTCGATTAAAGAGAATCCCTTTTGGGTGCCAGTTCTCTTGCTATTTGACGGCATAGTTAGGATGGTTGCTTGGCGATTGTTCATAGTGCCACCCTTGTATACAGGCAACGTGGATAGGGGTCTGGCGGTGGTGCTAGATTGCTTATGCTGGTAGGGCAGTTATCGCTTTTGGTTTCATTGTCATTGGCTGCATCCCCGCCTTTGCCTTCTGACCAGATAATCCAAATATCAAATTGATTGGTACCTGCCACACGTTGCGCTTGAAAATCGCCCGAAGGTAATGCTGCTCGCACACGGTTTTTAAACAAAGCAACATCGGTTTTTTCGGTACGTAATGAAGCGTTTGACGTGTACGCAATGTTCGTCAAGGCACTTTGGCAGTTTGGATACGAACATAAGTTATTCGGCAGAATTGTTTCTATGCCACTAGCGGGGGGGTAACTTGCTAAGATAACATCGTATTTGTTATCTAATAGGGCATTCGGATTAGCACGCACCAACTCAGCATAGTCACTGGCCAAAAGGGCAGCGGACATGCGATTACTCGCGTTGGTGTTGGAAGAGACTGAAAAATTAAACAAGCCTGCAATACCTAGCAACCCAAATGCCAACAATAGCATGGATATGAGAACCTCAATCAGGGTTATGCCTCGTTGGTGTTTAGCGGTAATTTTGCTGCTATTTTTTGTTTTCATTTTTGTTTAAATACATGGGTTTGTCCAACTGCCAGGATGCAAAAATCGCACACGACCTGAACTGGAGACGCAGATCACTTTACCTGTGTCCGTTTGTCCTTGAGTATCTAAATTAGTCGCATGAACGTCTAAGCTAAAGTTTGCGGTAATACCGGCTCTGTCGTAAGTAATGGTTTTCACTTCGACTAAATTAGTCGTGTTGATTTGTATATCAGCAGGTAAATTTTGTTGTACCCGCAGCAAGTCTTCACCATCAGCCACTGCAGTGCTGCGTATATTGTTGCCATTCCTGTCCAAAAATATAATCCAGCCGCCTTGCCATTCGCCAGTATCTGTGCAACCTGTGTAAGGGTCACTGGCAGGACACAACATGACATTTACGCCGCGTTTGAGCGCTTCACTACGTGCATATTGCAAATCGCTAGCCAAAGTGGAAGTAGAGCTGTTGACTGCGTTTTGTGCTGCAATAGTGCGAAATGAAGGAACAGCCATAGATATCAAAATGCCTACTATGGCTACCGTCACCATCAGTTCGACCAAGGTGAAACCATTGAATCGTCTGTATTGGGGGGGCTTGTTATGTGCGTGCATGATAGAGAATGATGTATATGAAGATTATCTGTAACAACTCCGTTACAGACTGACCATTTATCGCACAGTTACTACCGTTTATCGCCGTGTTTTAAATAGGACGATGGCGAATTTTCATTGTAAATAAATCTATTTCCGCACTTCATCAACCAGAGTTTTGAATTCATCAATGTCTTCAAAGCTGCGGTAGACACTGGCAAAGCGCACGTAGGCGACTTTGTCTAGTTTTTTAAGCTCGCGCATCACCATTTCGCCCAAGCGGGTGGAGGGGATTTCACGGTCACCTAAGTTGAGGAGTTTTTCTTCGATACGTTCTATGGCGTTATCGACTTGTTCAGTGCTGACAGGGCGCTTGCGCAGCGCCAGGTTAAAGGAGGCGATGAGTTTGGTGCGTTCGTAGTCAATGCGCCGACCGTCTTTTTTGACAACAAAGGGAAAGTTGAGTTCTGGGCGCTCATAAGTGGTGTAGCGCTTTTCGCAGGCCGCACATTGGCGGCGTCTGCGGATAAAGCCACCATCTTCAGACTCACGCGTTTCTACCACTTGGGTGTCAGTGTGCGAGCAGAAGGGGCATTTCATTTTTACTTGTACACGGGGAAGCGAACGGTTAAGGCGTTGACCTTGGCGCGAACAGCTTCAATGTTAGCAGTATCGTTGGGGTTATCCAGTACATCTGCAATCAAATTAGCAGTTAAACGGGCTTCTTCTTCTTTGAAACCACGGGTTGTCATTGCAGGCGTGCCGATGCGAATGCCACTGGTAACCATGGGTTTTTCAGGGTCGTTAGGGATGCCGTTTTTGTTAATGGTCATGTGTGCGCTGCCCAAAACTGCTTCGGCTTCTTTGCCTGTTATGTTTTTGTTGCGCAAATCAACCAACATGACATGGCTTTCTGTGCGGCCACTGACAATACGTAATCCGCGTGCGACCAAAGTTTCAGCAATGACTTGCGCATTTTTAATGACTTGTTGTTGATAGGTTTTAAAGCTTGGGTCCAATGCTTCTTTGAAAGCCACCGCTTTGGCAGCAATGACATGCATCAGTGGCCCACCCTGCAAGCCGGGGAAAATGGCACTGTTGATGGCCTTTTCGTGTTCAGCCTTCATCAAAATAATGCCACCGCGCGGACCACGCAGGCTTTTATGCGTTGTTGATGTCACCACATCAGCGAATGGTACGGGGTTCGGGTAAACGCCAGCAGCAATCAAACCTGCATAGTGCGCCATGTCCACCATAAATATGGCACCAACCGCTTTGGCAACCTTCGCAAATCGTTCAAAATCGATGGCAAGCGAATAAGCTGATGCGCCTGCGATGATGAGTTTAGGCTTAGATTCTTGGGCTTTACGTTCCATGGCGTCATAGTCAATGGTTTCATTAGCATCTAAGCCATAACTAACGACGTTGAACCATTTGCCACTCATATTTAAAGGCATACCGTGCGTAAGATGGCCGCCTTCTGCCAAGCTCATGCCCATGATGGTGTCACCCGGTTTCAGGAAAGCTAAAAACACCGCTTCGTTGGCTGAAGCACCACAATGGGGTTGTACGTTGGCAGCTTCAGCGCCGAACAATTGCTTCACACGGTTGATGGCCAGTTGTTCCGCGACATCGACATACTCACAGCCGCCATAGTACCGCTTACCGGGATATCCTTCGGCATATTTGTTGGTCAACTGGCTGCCTTGCGCTGCCATAACAGCAGGCGATGCGTAGTTTTCAGAGGCTATTAATTCAATATGCTGCTCTTGGCGGGTGTTTTCTGACTGTATGGCGGCATAAAGCTCAGGATCAGTCTGTTCGACTAGGATATTGCGGTTGTACATGGAAATGGTCCAATCATGGTGTTTTAGATCAATACACCCAGGCGAACGGCTGAACGTGAGGTCTTCTTTTTGTCAAAGTCAACATCACGGTACGCTCCCTAGTGGTTGCTCATTGTTTTCAATTGACCCACATCAGCAAAAAGCCCTCTACTTAATCCAGTGAGGGCTTATGCCTATCGCCAGTTGCGTACGGATGCTAGTGTATCAAAGCTTGGCTAATAATTCGCCTTTATTGGCAAGATTTTGATTGTCGCCAGATGCTTTGGTCCGAATACTTTCAGTTTGATCTTTAATGTTGCTCACATCTACCGATATGGCTGCAGGTACAGCACTAGAAGCAATGATGGGAGCAGGACGTCCGGTAGCCACACGGTGCAGCGCGTTGTATTCAGATAAGACCTTAGAGCCGTAACCATCGTCATGCGGCAAGTTTGCAGCACCGACGTACTGCTTTAAACCGCCTTCAATTGAGCCACCAGCCCGTGCGATGCTTTCTTGCAGCACTTTGACGCCCACACGCAAATTGGTAACTGGGTCAAATGCGGCCAGTTTGCCACCAAAGTTTTCGTATTTGTCGCTGTGAATTTTTGTCATCACTTGCATCAATCCTTGGGCACCGACTGGGCTTTGGGCAAATGGGTTGAATCCAGATTCAATTGCCATGATGGCCAAAATCAAAGTCGGATCCAATTTGACTTTTGATCCTAACTTATATGCTTCTTCTACCAATGCGGCAACTGGTTCGGGTGCTACTTTGTACTTTTTGCTGATCCAAAAGGCTACCGCGGCCTGTTGCTTGGGCAAATCAGCTGGGTCTGTGGCAGTCGCTCTCTCACTGGCATCCAAAGCAGATTCTGGTAAATTAACCGTCAGACCTGACGGGATAACTGAAGCTTGACCTTTGTAGTCATCTAGGTCGAGCATTGTTTGACGCGCTTGTAACCAGTCAATGAGTTTGGCTTCCCCAGTTTTTAAAAGGTCTGGTTTAAACATCAGCACCAGACAAATTAAAAAGATGGCAGCTCCCAGCATGGCAAAGCCGTTATGCAGGAATTTAAAGAATACTTGGTGGGCATTCTTATAAGCAGATTGTGGATCAAACCTCAAAGCAGCTAAGGTTGGCAGTGGTTTTGATCGTCGCAAACGAGAGTTTGCTGTATTTAGTAATGCATTCATGGCATGTCCTTTTCTTTGCGGGACTGTTTGAAAACACAGCTATCAATAAAATAGCATTTCAGTGCGTTGACAAAAGCTCCCGTATCAGTTGGGTACGTGGGTTATCGTGCTATCCTTTTATACGACGATGAACCTTGCCGGATATCGGCTACGGATGAGAATCCAAGGTTATGGTAAACCCTAGTATTCTCGAACTGGGCGGATTCTAAAGTGCCTCTAAAGACCAAGTCAAGTATATCAAATGGTATTTTTATACCAATAGTTAATTATTTAGCTGTATGTATAGACATAAATCGTGAGTTTTCAATGGTTTAGAGTGTTTTATCTAGTATTTACTTGTCATCTGTCAGGTTTGTAAATGCAAAAATGCTTAACACCAAATGCAAACATCAATGCAAGGAACCAAATTCGACAAGACGCATTTGAAAGATCGTCTACTCCAATATAGGTTGATTGATAACAGGCATAAATGGATGCACGATAATAGGGGTCTATGTTTGATTTTTTAACCAATAAAACCACTGCACCTTCCGTCGTTACCTCCATGAATGCTAAAACAGTTGCCGATCCTCATCCATTAGACCTCATGACAGGTGGTGCATTTTCTGCTCCGACTGCGGGAGACAGGGCGGCCAAAATTCGGGAATGGTTAACGACCAATCCCAGCATGGATCAGATGCAAGAAGTTTTCAAAGAACTGGGTACACGTGACAAGGGAGCCGTTAAACCCTTGCGTGAAAAGCTAGATGAAATCAAACGTGCCAAAGGCCAAGAGGTGATTGCCAGTGAATGGACAGACAAAGCAATGACGCTATTGGCCTTGTCTAAGTTGAATATCGCAGATGCCATGGCTTGGCAGCGTGATGCGGCCAAAGCTGGGGCACCCTTATCTAAAGAACCATTGGCCAGTGTGAAAGTGAAATTGGCAGACAGAGTGAAAAGCATTGAAGATTTGCAACGACAAACACAGGTGCAGCGTGAAGCCGCCGTATTGTTGGCACAACGCATTGAGGTATTGTCTACCAAGCCATTTAAAGAAGCTGTCAACGTGCTGTCTGCTTTGCAAACCGATGTGCTTCATTGGCAAGAGCAAGCTAAAGAAATCATCAACGACAGTAATTGGAGCAGCGTTGACTCAAAGTTTGCCCCGTTGTTGGATTCATCAAAAGCGCAATTGTTAGTCGTGTGGGATGCTTTTCAGGCTGCTTTACAGCAAACACAAAAGGCAGAGTCAGACCCTAGCGCACAATTGCCTCCTGTACCTGTTTGGGCTGATGAAATTCGTGCATTGCGAGGTTTAGCAGTCGTTGAAGACGCACCTAAAAAACCATCTAAACCCAAAATAGACCCTGAAATTAGGCTGCAGGCCAATAATCATGTACGTGAAGCGCTATTGAAATTAGAGCAGGAAGTGGGTGAAGGTCATGGTAAGGCCAGCAGCAATGCAGCCAATGCCTTGCGCCATGCTTTAAAAGAGCATGGCAAACTCATTGACGATAAATTAGAGAACCAAGCGCATGCCGCATTGGCAGCTGCAGGTGAACTAGAAGGCTGGCAGCGCTGGCGTGCCGACCAAATTCGTGAGGAATTGCTCATCAAAGCCGAAGGTTTGCTCAAACGCCCCGAAGGACAAGCATTGGGTGGACGCAAAATGCAAGAAACTTTGCGTACCTTGCGCGAGCAATGGAAACTAACGGATCAAGGTGGTCCCGCGAACCATGCGCTTTGGAAACGATTTGACGATGCTTGTAATGCTGCGCATGTGGTTGTAGAGGCATGGATTGAAAAAGTCAAAACAGAAAATGCCATGCATCGTGAATCACGATTGGCGTTGATTGCCCAAATTAATTCATGGGCGGTCAATGAAGCAGCGCAAATGGCTGCCAAAGCAGACTGGAAGTCATTGCAACGCGGTTTGAATCAGTATGCAGACCAATGGCAAAATTTGGGCCATGTCAGTGAGAAGACATTTTCAGAGTTACAGCCACAATACAAAGCAGCGATGGATATCGCTTATTTGCCATTGCAAACTGCGCAAAAACAAAGTGTCGAGCGCCGCGAGGCCATGATTACTGAAGCCAAGGCTCTGGGTGCACAGCCAGTCATGCGCATTGATGCGGTGAAGAATCTTCAGCACAATTGGCAACACGAAGCCCAAGCCGTGCCGCTGGACCGTAAGTTTGAACAAAAATTGTGGGATGCATTTCGCAAACCCATTGATGACGCCTTTAAACGCAAATCGGCGGAACGAGAAAAGGCCGCCGCCGCCATGGGGGAGCATGATAAGCGTGTCATGGATGCCTCAAAAGCTTTGCAAGCAGCCAATGCATCAGGTGATGGTCAGCGCATTCACCTAGCGATTGCGGCACTTGAAGCCGCCATTAAAGGGCAAACTGCGGCAAAAGTCATCGAGCATGCAGCTCAAGCTGAAGAAAATGCATCAAATAAGGCTGTAGACGGTATAAATAGTGCCTATAGTGCTATTAAAAATATAGCAAATACAGAATCTGATGGTGTTGCCAGTGTGATCGATTCAGGTGAAAGCAGCAGTCCCGCTCAGACTGCCGAAGCACAAGAACAGGCAGATGTTGAAGCGGATGCGCTTTCGGATGCGTTGCCAGTTGAAACGATTGTTGCCGAAGAAACACCTGCTGCCCCTGTCAAAGCTGCACCCAAAAAAGTAGTGGCAGTGCGTGGAGATGACAGGCCAGGTATGAAAAAATCTGAGCCAATGACGAATGGGCGTGGTGGCAAATATGGCGATCGCAAGTCGGGTGATAGGCCTGATTCTCGCGGACCTCGTTCTGATTCCCGTCCTGATGCGAGAGGAGATCGAGGCAGTCAATTTGCAGGTCGCGATGACCGCAGGGGTGATAGACCCAATCGCCCAACTTTTGAAGACCGTGGCCCACGGTTGGGAGACGCTGCGTTTCGTGCGCAAAAAGATGCTTTGGAATCTGCTCAGCAAGCACTTAAAAAACTTGCGATGCATGCACATGGCGAGGTGTTGGTGCAATTGGTAGATGCATGGAAGAACCGCGATGCGAGCAAGGTACCCAGTGGGCAAGAGTTGGGCAAACAGTTGAACAATCAAGCCCGAGCTGCATGGGCCAATGCCATTGCCAATACCAACCCTGGCAGAGGCAAAGAGGAAGAGGCGTCAACGTCTTTATTGCGTTTGGAAATGGCGGCTGAAGTGCCAACGCCTGCCGAACACATTGCAGCCAGACGCATGTTGCAATTGCAATTGTTGACCAAGCGCAATGACCCTGCACCAGCACAAACCTGGTTGCAAGATGCCACATGCGTGTTCGCGAGTGAATTTGATGAATCAACTTCGCGACGCATGCAAAATGTATTGAAAGTGTTATTGAAGCGTTAACGATTTGCGGATATGACTTCTTGGCAATCCGCAATCAATTCACTTGGTTCCTCCAAAAGGCCTAAATGGTTGGATTGGGTTCTGGTCATCTTTGCATTTGTGACAGGTATAGCCGGAGATAGCTTCGCTGCATCGGGACACACCATCAACATACTGGCTTTGCCACTTTTGCTGTTGATTTTGTGGAATGTGCTTTTCTATTTTGGAATGGTATTCAATAAAGCATTCCAATTCAGGCATTTTAAAAAAGCCAAACCAACTGTGGCTCAACAAATTGAGCTATTGCAAGCTAAGTTTTATCTGAATGCCTGTGCCACCGCGTTGGCGGCTGGCGCAATGTTTGGCATGTATTGGCGTGGCTTGGTGTTTGAATACCAAGCGGCATGGCAAAGCACATTTTTGTCATCGCAAAGCGTACATGCATTTTTAAGTTTTGTTTTAACCCCAGCAGCTTGGTTAAGTGGCGCATCATTTCCAGATGTGAATCATGTGGCGCAGCTACAGTTCCCTGCTCATTTAGGCGAAAACGCTGGGCGTTGGATACATTGGTATGCAATCACCGTTTTACTCATCATTGTGTTGCCGCGTTTGATATTGGCATGGTTATCACATCAACACGCTAAAAGAATGACCGAGGAGCAACATCGTCTAGCACAAGGTCAACACGCCAATGTTTCACACTCAGCGGCAACACATCCTCATTTTGAAATTGATCCCAGCTCATACACATCCACCAGCACCATAGCTTTAAGTTTGGTTTCACACACCAACGTTGGGAAAACCACTTTGGCACGCACACTTTTAGGGCGTGATATTGGTGAAATAAGTGATGCGGAACACGTCACACACACAGCAGAGCACCATGTATTGATTGAAACCGTGCATGAACAAACACTTGAACAACTCACTCTGTGGGATACGCCGGGTTTTGGCGATAGTGAGCGTTTGGTCAAACGCATGGTTCAGTCAAGAAACCCAATTGCATGGTTTATGTCAGAAGTGTGGGATAGGTTTCAAAACCGGGATTTTTGGTTCAGCCAGCGTGCAGTGCGGCACATGGTTGAAGAATCGGATGTGATTTTGTACATGATCAATGCATCGGCGACATCCTCTGAACTGAGCTATCTTGATGCTGAATTGAAAGTGTTGGATTTGATAGGCAAGCCAGTTGTTGTGATATTGAATCAAGTGGAGCATCAATCAGGACCAGTGCAATCTGCGATTGACTTGCAATATTGGCGCGGAAGAACAGCCCAATCGAAGAGGGTGGTCGATGTTTTGGTACTCGATGCTTTTTCACGGTGCTGGGTGCAAGAAGGAAATTTGATGCAAGCGCTCGAGAAGGCATTGGCGAATTCAATTCATTCAAATAATACGGAATTCAACACATCAAGATCAGCGAATGCTTTAGTTTTAAAACTTCAACAATTTACCCGCTTGAGTGCAATATGGGCAGCAAAAAACCAACAACGCTGGACAAAGTCTATGGACGTGTTGGCCGAGCAATTGAGCATCGCCATTTTAGATAAAGAACGCATTGCTTCAGCTGTTGAGTGGACAGACAAATTAAAGAATGTGGGCGCAGCTGTAGGACGAGCCGTCGGCTTACCTGGCGCAACTGAATCCCCTAAAGATGCTGCCATGAACAGCCTTGCCGCGCGGTTAGATAAGCAGTTGAATCAGCGCATGAACGCTTTACTTGAATTACACCATGTGGATGGTCAAGCAAAACTGACTTTAATGAACCGAATTGCACAACATTATGCCTTGCACGCGCCACAAAGTGAAGTTAAAGCTGCCCTCTGGGGGGGCGCTGTTACAGGCGCATTAATGGGCTTGAAAGCCGATGTCATGGCGGGTGGATTAACGATGGGTGGTGGCTTGTTGACGGGTGGCGTTCTGGGTGCGATCAGCGGTGCCGGTGTGATGCGTGGTTATAACTTTCTAAAAGGTTCAGATGTACCCATGCTGACCTGGTCACAAGAGGTTCTAAAAGATTTGCTTCACAACGGTTTATTGGCCTATTTGGCAGTGTCGCACTTTGGCCGTGGCAGGGGTGAATGGACTGAAACAGAACCACCCAAAATATGGTTGGAACACATCCAACATGCAATGGATTTTTATCAGCGTGACATTGTTTTGCTTTTACAAAATAATAGAAAACTTAAACAACTCGAGTTAAAACATGAATTACACTATTTGCTTATCCGATTAAGTAAAACTGTATTGTTTAGCTTGTATCCTGAAACTACAAACGACCAATTAGCAATTTAGACACGATTAATGAACCAGAAGCAGTGCCATATTTTGATTGCCGGTGCGGGAATAGGTGGCTTGGCGCTTGCTTTAGCGTTTTCACGAATCGGGGTTTATGTGGAGATTTTGGAGCAAACGCAAACTTTGGGTGAGGGTGGGGCGGGATTGCAGCTCAGTCCCAATGCATTTGGTATCTTGAAAGACTGGGGCTTGGATGATAAGTACGATCTCACCTTGTCAGCCAATTTTCCAGCCGCAATTCAAGCCAGAGATGCTGCAACGAATGGTGTTTTGAGTGAATTACAACTGGGTGCTCGTGCAGTCGATTTGTATGGTGCACATTACGCCACGATGCACCGTGCTGATTTACACAAACTGTTGTTAAATTCAGTTCGCAAACAATCATTGTTGAATATTCATCGAAATGCAAAGATTGAACGCGCACAAGATACGCCAACCGGTGTCAAGGTGAGCATTGAAAGAGATGACCTGACTTACGAAGCAGATGCCATGGTGGGTTGTGACGGTTTATGGAGTTTTACTCGACAACATGTTGTGGGTTCTGATGCGCCAATAGCGACCGGTCATGTGGCTTGGAGGGCATTGCTACCCATCAACCTGGTTCCCGATGCGTTCCGTCATGACTGCGTGCTCGCATGGATGGCTCCGCATATGCACATCGTGGCATATCCTGTGAGACGTGGCGAATTTCTGAATATTGTGGTCGTGACTGAAGATGATCATCCCGCCGATTCTCCCAGCCGTCAGAGTTGGAGCCGTGATGCGACAGGTTTAAGTCCGCTTGATGTCAAAAATAATTGCCAATCATTTACGCTCAACAACAAGTTGATCGACTTACTGAAGTCTGTCAACAATGGCAATGGCGGTGGTTGGACACGGTGGACACTGTATGACCGCGCTCCGATTACTTCCAGTCATGACATGTATAACCCACAGCATCCGCACTTTGCACTTTTGGGAGATGCCGCACATCCCATGCGCCCGTATTTGGCGCAAGGTGCGGCCATGGCAATTGAAGATGCGCAAGCATTGGCAATGGCGGTGCAAGAGAATTGGGGTGATTTACCCAAAGCTTTCCAAACTTATGCGAGCAGACGCTGGCAAAGGGTGGCCAAGGTCCAAGCTCAATCACGACGCAATGGTGAAATCTATCATATGCAAGGGATGATGCGGATGGCAAGAAATACTGCACTGCGTCTCTTTGGACCGCAGCTCATGGAGATGCCGTGGCTTTATCAAGGTCCTCGTATTTAAATTGAAAATTTACGCCAAAGCGTTTTGTTTTGGCTGGCTTTATCAATTTGTAACAACGTTTCTTCATGAGCCGAATTTTCAATCTCATTGGCCCACAACACATCCAATTGAAAGCTTTCCAAATTTTTAAAGAGCTGATGGCCTTTTGTTTCTTGAATGGGCTCATGGTCTGTGAGCAAGGCATCTTGTCCACGCGTGAGGTGTATGTAGACTTGTGATAACAATTCAGCATCCAGTAAAGCGCCATGCAAACTGCGATTTGAATTATCTACGCCAAGTCTGTCACATAAAGCATCCAGTGAATTGCGCTTACCAGGAAACATTTCTTTGGCCATGACCAACGTATCGTTAACTGAGTTCGCGACGCTTTTAAAGTCAGGTTTTCCAAGGTTTGACAATTCTTTATTTAGAAATCCCAAATCAAAAGGGGCGTTGTGAATGAAAATTTCAGCACCTGTGCAATAGGTTAGCAATTCCTCTGCAATTTCGGCAAATTTTGGTTTGTCACGCAAAAACTCATTGGTGATACCGTGTATACGCAAAGCGCCTTCTTCACTGTCGCGTTCAGGGTTAATGTAGAAGTGCAAGTTTTGATGGGTCAACTTCCGATTGATCATTTCAACGCACGCAATTTCAATGATGCGATCTCCATTTTGCGCTGACAATCCTGTGGTTTCGGTATCTAAAAAAAGTTGTCTCATGCTGTTGAATATATCATCGCTGAGTCACAAATTCTATGTTTGGCTTTATTATCGATAGACTACCAGTTTCGATAATGCTGCGGCGTCTAGAAGCTATGACGAATTGGAATTTATGGAAATATCAAAACCTCAACAAATCATCATTTTAGGTACGGGTGGAACAATTGCCGGTCAAGCTGAAATCCCCGAAGACAGTGTGAATTACACCGCAGCGGTGGTTGACATCAGCCAACTTGTGGACTCGGCGAAGTTAACACATCAGTATGGTGCTCAATCTGATTCAACGAATACCATATTGTTAAGTGAACAGCTCGTTCAGGTTGACAGTAAAGACATGTCATTTGAAATTTGGAAGCGCTTGCTGTCGCGTTGCCAAGATTTACTTTTACAGGATCAAGTTCAAGCGATTGTCATCACGCATGGTACAGACACAATTGAGGAGACAGCGTACTTTTTGCATGTGATGTTGCATACAGAAAAGCCCGTCATACTGACCTGCGCCATGCGACCTGCAAATGCGCCAGACAGTGATGGTCCACAAAATCTTAATCATGCTTTGTACCTTGCGAC
The DNA here is from genome assembly GCA_937863225.1 of uncultured Polaromonas sp. Lineage (GTDB taxonomy): Bacteria > Pseudomonadota > Gammaproteobacteria > Burkholderiales > Burkholderiaceae_C > Aalborgiella. The sequence goes on along the minus strand of CALMEI010000060.1, from coordinate 3,788 downwards.
ACAAAAACGGGCTAAAGGGGTGATGGTTGTTTGTGCGGGTGAGGTTCACAGTGGGCAATCTATTCAAAAAATACACACCACACGATTAAATGCATTCAGTTCAGGTGATGACGAATTAATAGGTCGTTTTGTTGAGGGCAAACTCCAATTGTCAATGAATACAGTCAATAACCAAGTGCAGCAAACACAAGACTTACCGCATTTATACATCAGTGATCTTGAGAGATTTGAACAACCGCCACGAGTCGAGGTGATCATGAACCATGCGGATGCAAATGGACTCATTGTTGAGGCACTTTTGCAGCAGAATGTTTCACAGCAGCAAAAATTGCGCGGCATCGTTGTTGCTGGAACTGGCAATGGCACCATCAGTACATCTTTAGAATCAGCATTGCTTCGTGCACAAAAATCGGGGGTCGTCATTTGGCGCAGCACACGGTGCGTTTATGGCAAATTAGATGGCAAAGCGAATGCAATATTTGGCGATTCGCATGGACTATCACCTGTTAAAGCCAGAATTGCCTTGATGTTGAATTTGATTCGATCAGATTTGCTTGCAGTGAAATCCTGAGTAGAATTTGAATAACCACCGACACTGCTATCCTCGGGCTGGAAATTAAAAGGAGCATCACATGAAAGTCAGCGACATATTGCGCGTTAAAGGCAATACTTTATACACCTGCACACCTGAGGACAGTTTGGCAGATGCGGTTAATTTGATGGCTCAAAACGATATTGGGTCATTGGTCGTCTTGTCACATGGCAAAGTGGTGGGTATGTTGAGTTTTCGAGAAGTGATCAAAGCACTTGAGAAAAACAAAGGCAGCGTGGGAGATGCTACTGTCTGGCGTGCAATGGATCAAGGCCCATTGACATGCACATTAGAAACGGAACTCGATGAGGTTCGCCGCATGATGCTGGTGCATCATGCACGCTACATGCCTGTTATCGATAAAATGATGTTGATGGGCGTGATCAGTTTTTACGATGTTGCTAAAGCCGTCGTTGACAGCCAAAATTTTGAAAACAAAATGCTCAAGGCTTATATCAACGATTGGCCTGCCGATGAAGCTGGCACTAAATCGTGATCACTTCGAACTGATTCGGCACCTTTAACCATTCATGTGCCAGTAATGTGTGGTGCTGCGTAGGACCTGTGCTCAATAATCGCAGCTGTCCGAACTGTTTCTCGTCTGTCAGTTGATGTAGGTTTGCCAAAATTCGTTTCGTGTGTGCAGCGACAGGTATGCCGGTATCAATCAGATGGACGCTATCACCCGTATATTGGCGCAACATTGGATTGATAAATGGATAGTGGGTGCAACCCAGAACAAGCGTGTCTATCATTCCATTTTTAGTGCCGAATTGACCCATAGCCGGCATATATGTTGCCAAGAGTGCTATTATATTTGTAGCGTTTTGATCTTCTATGGCACTCGCCAAACCATCACAGGGTTGAATGACAAATTCGGCTTGGTCAGCTAAAGAAGCTTTTAACGCTGCGAACTTGGCACTTTCTAAAGTGCCGCGCGTTGCGATCACACCAATTTTGCGGGTTTGACTGAGTCGTAAGGCGGGCTTCAAGGCGGGCTCAACGCCGACCAATGGTAAATCGGGAAATTCAGATCGCAATAGTGTGACTGCCGCCGCCGTCGCCGTATTACAGGCAACGACCAGCGCTTTTACGCCATAGTCCTTTAATAATGTGCGGGCGATAGCGCGGGAGCGTTCGATGACGAATGCATCGCCCTTTTCACCATAAGGCGCATTGCCACTGTCGGCGATGTAGACGAAGGATTCGTGTGGCAACTCGGCGCGCAGAGCCTTTAAGATGCTCAGCCCGCCTATACCACTGTCGAAAACGCCAATGGGACGTTTTGAAGGCATTTCTGCTGTCTTATTATTTTGAATTAACTGCGATTCCTTTGAATTCACCTGTTGCGATGTGTTGTTTCCATTCTGCAGGTCCAGTGATATGGGCGCTTGTGCCGCCTGAATCCACTGCGACAGTAACGGGCATATCCACGACATCAAACTCATAGATGGCTTCCATACCTAAATCAGCAAATCCGACCACCTTGGCAGCTTTGATGGCTTTGCTGACCAAATAGGCTGCGCCGCCCACCGCCATGAGGTAAGCGCTTTTGTGTTTTTTGATGGCTTCAATGGCGACGGGGCCGCGTTCTGCTTTTCCCACCATGCCTATCAGTCCGGTTTCTGCCAGCATCATTTCGGTAAATCCGTCCATGCGGGTCGCTGTGGTTGGACCAGCTGGGCCAACGGCTTCACCATTTACGGGATCGACAGGGCCGACGTAATAAATCACACGGTTGGTGAAATCAACGGGCAATTTTTCGCCTTTGGCCAATAAGGTTTGTATGCGTTTATGAGCCGCGTCTCGACCGGTCAACATTTTTCCGTTCAACAGCAGGGTTTGACCGGGTTTCCAGCTGGCGACCTCTTCTTTTGTCAGGGTATTGAGATCGACTTTTTTACTTTTCACGTAATCAGGCGCCCATTGCACATCTGGCCACAAGTCCAGACTAGGTGGGTCCAGGTAAACAGGTCCACTGCCATCCATCACAAAATGTGCATGTCGGGTCGCGGCGCAGTTGGGTATCATGGCAATTGGTTTGCTGGCGGCATGTGTCGGGTACATCTTGATTTTGACGTCCAGCACGGTAGTTAAACCACCCAAGCCCTGTGCGCCGATGCCCAGTGCATTGACTTTTTCACACAGCTCCAAACGCATTTTTTCGACATTTGACAATTCAGCACCACTTGCAGCTTTGGCTTGCAGTTCGTACATGTCAATGTCGTCCATCAAACTCTCTTTGGCCATCAGAACGGCTTTTTCGGCAGTGCCGCCAATACCAATTCCCAACATGCCAGGTGGACACCAGCCTGCGCCCATGGTGGGTACGGTTTTGAGCACCCAATCGACGACATTGTCGCCAGGGTTGAGCATGTACATCTTGCTCTTGTTTTCAGAGCCACCGCCTTTGGCCGCTACGGTTACTTCTAAAGTGTTGCCAGGCACGATTTCAGTGAAGATGACGGCTGGTGTGTTGTCTTTGGTGTTTTTGCGCTCAAACTGTGGGTCGGCCACTACGCTGGCACGCAGGGTATTGTCAGGGTGGTTGTAGGCACGACGCACACCTTCGTTCACCGCATCGTCCAAACTTCCGTCAAATCCTTCCCAACGGACATTCATACCAACTTTAAGGAACACGTTGACGATACCTGTGTCTTGACAAATGGGACGGTGACCTTCTGCAGACATTTTGCTGTTTGTCAAAATTTGGGCAATGGCGTCTTTGGCTGCTGGACTTTGCTCACGTTCGTAAGCACGAGCGAGGTGAGCGATGTAGTCAGCTGGGTGGTAGTAACTGATGTATTGCAAAGCTGCTGCGATGGATTCGATCAAGTCAGATTGGCGTATCGGCGTAGAAGTATTCATTTGAAGATGGAAGTAAATGGTAGAAAAAAATTAAAATTACTGTTAGAAATATGATTCAATAGTCTCAAGTTTAACCAAATCAGCCAACTCAATGCTGACGCAATAAGTTTAGGGAGTTTAGTTTTGTTAAAGAACATGCACCGCCGTGCCAATGAGTTTATCCACTCCCAATCGGGTGGGGGTATTGTGTTGGCGATTGCTGCCTTGTTGGCCTTGTTGGTCTTGTTGGCCTTGCCTGCACCATTCGCGATCTCGGCGCGCAGGGCGTCGCGGACATGCGCGAACTCATCCAGCGAGGCCTTATCCACTTTGGGGTAATGCAAATCGA
>CALMEI010000059.1 GCA_937863225.1 uncultured Polaromonas sp. | reverse complement strand
CCGGTTGTTCCATGTGTTTGGCGATGAATGCCGACAAATTGGAACCCCAAGAGCGCTGTGCATCCACCAGCAATCGCAACTTTGAAGGCCGCCAAGGTGCTGGTGGCCGCACCCACTTGGTCAGCCCTGCCATGGCTGCTGCGGCCGCCATACATGGACATTTTGTCGATATCCGCCGGTTTGTTTAAGCGCAAATAATATATGCAAAAATTCACCATACACAAAGGCTTGGTCGCTCCCATGGACCGCGAAAACGTCGATACCGACGCCATCATCCCAAAACAGTTTTTGAAATCGATACGTAAAACAGGTTTTGGCATCAACTTATTTGACGAATGGCGCTATTTGGATGTGGGCTTTCCAGGACAAGACCCTGCGAGCCGCAAGCCGAACCCTGATTTTGTACTGAACCAGCCGCGTTATGCAGGTGCCAGTGTGCTGCTTGCCCGTAAAAACTTCGGTTGTGGTTCATCACGCGAACATGCGCCGTGGGCGCTGGATCAATACGGCTTCAGAGCCATCATTGCACCCAGCTATGCCGATATTTTCTTCAACAACAGTTTCAAGAACGGCTTGCTGCCGATCGTGTTATCTGAAGCTAAAGTTGCACAGTTGTTTGACGAATGTGCGGCCTTCCCTGGTTACAGCTTGACCATCGATTTAGATCGGCAAGTCATTGTCAAACCAGACGGTGATGAGTGGCCGTTTGAGGTACAAGCTTTCCGCCGTTATTGCCTGATGAACGGTTTTGATGACATTGGTTTGACACTGCGCTACAGTGACAAAATCAAAGCGTTTGAAGCTGAAAGGCTGGCCGCCAAACCTTGGTTGGCGCAAACACTGGTTAATTGAGTTTTATATGACATTTTAGGCTATAGGCAGCGTATTTATTGCCTGATTAGCTATTCAATTTATAGCAAAATTACTTAACCGTTCGGGCTGAGCTTGTCGAAGCCTTGAGAGCATTGAGAAACATTTCGACAAGCTCAATGCGAACGGATTCATGAATGATTTTTTTGGTTAAAGTGAGCACATTATGAAAATCGCAATTCTCCCTGGTGATGGCATTGGTACAGAAATCGTCGCAGAAGCCGTCAAAGTATTAAATGTCATCGACCAAGAATTCAGCCTGAAAATGGAGATGGAATCGGCGTTGGTCGGCGGTGCTGCCTATGAAGCGCATGGCCATCCGTTGCCACCTGCCACATTGAAGTTGGCGATGGATTCGGACGCCGTGTTGTTTGGCGCGGTCGGTGATTGGAAATACGACACGCTGGATCGCCCATTGCGTCCAGAACAAGCGATTTTGGGTTTACGTAAAAACTTGGGGCTATTTGCCAATTTCCGTCCTGCAATTTGCTACAAAGAGCTGGTCGATGCGTCCAGCTTGAAGCCAGAACTGGTCGCAGGACTCGACATTTTGATCATCCGTGAACTCACGGGTGACATTTATTTCGGCCAGCCGCGGGGTCGCCGCGTTGCACCGGATGGACATTTCCCCGGCAGTGAAGAAGCGTTTGACACCATGCGCTACAGCCGCCCCGAAATTGAGCGCATCGCCCACGTTGCCTTCCAAGCCGCCATGAAGCGTGACAAACGGGTGACGAGTGTCGACAAGGCCAATGTTTTAGAAACCTTTCAACTCTGGAAAGACGTGGTGACAGAGGTAGGCAAACAATACCCCGAAGTCGCCTTAGACCACATGTATGTGGACAACGCCGCCATGCAATTGGTCAAAGCGCCGAAAAAGTTTGACGTGGTGGTCACAGGCAATATGTTTGGTGACATTTTGAGTGATGCTGCTGCCATGTTGACAGGCTCAATTGGTATGTTGCCATCCGCCAGCTTGAACGACAAAAAACAAGGCTTGTACGAACCCAGCCATGGCAGCGCACCCGACATTGCAGGCAAAGGCATCGCCAACCCATTGGCCACGATTTTGAGTGCGGCCATGATGCTGCGCTTTTCATTGAATCAAGCAGCGGCTGCCGAGCGCATTGAAACTGCTGTGAAATCCGTCTTAGCACAAGGATTGCGCACGCCCGATATTTACAGCAGCGGCACCACCCAAGTCAGCACTGTGCAAATGGGTGATGCGGTGGTGAAGGCTTTGGCTTGATATTTTAAGATTCTTTAAAATTTATAAGCCTTTTAGGCCTCTACGCGGCGTATTGATTGCCTAGAGTGCTATATTATTTATAGCATTCTAGGTATTTATTCAATTCATGATACGCGGCAAATCTTCAGCATATTGGTACCACCGGGCGCGCCCATGGGTTCGCCACCTGTGATGGCGTAGACATCGCCAGTTTGAAAAATACCGCGTTTTTTAAGCTCTGTTTCGGTGGCTGCCAACGCTGTGTCGCGGTCGTTGTTCATTTCCATTAACAAAGGTTGCACATTGCGGTACAGACACAATTTGCGCTGTGTCGCCACTTGCGCTGTGACAGCGTAAATGGGTATGTGAATGCGATGCCGGCTCATCCACAAAGCTGTGCTGCCGCTTTCAGTCATCGCCACAATGGCTTTCGCATCCAAGTGGTGCGCGGTGAACAGCGCACCCATGGCAATGGCGTGGTCAATGCGTTGGAATGTCATGTCGGTGAAATCGGCATCCAATTTAGTGTCTTCGGCACTTTCAGCAGCCTTGCAAATGTTGGCCATTTCAATCACGGTCTCTAGCGGATATTTGCCAGCAGCCGTTTCGGCAGACAACATCACCGCATCGGTACCGTCCAACACCGCATTGGCAACGTCACTCACCTCAGCGCGCGTTGGCACCGGGTTGGTGATCATGCTTTCCATCATTTGGGTGGCGGTAATCACCGTCTTGTCATGTTTGCGTGCCAAAGTGATCATGCGTTTTTGCAAAGCCGGCACGGCGGCGTTGCCCACTTCCACGGCCAAATCGCCACGTGCGACCATGATGCTGTCACTGGCCAGAATAATTTCTTCTAACTTTGGAATCGCTTCGGCGCGTTCAATTTTGGCAATCAAATGGGGTTTGTGTCCAAAGGGTGCACCAGCCACATTGCCCAGTTGCCGGGCCAATTCCATATCCGATCCGCTTTTCGGAAAACTCACCGCAATGTAGTCTGCCTGAAAACTCATGGCGGTTTTAATGTCGTCCATGTCTTTGGCCGTCAGCGCAGGCGCAGTCAAACCACCGCCTTGTTTGTTGATGCCTTTGTTGTTGGATAACTCGCCACCAATTTTGACGGTGGTGTGCACGGCTTTGCCATTGACGCTGTCCACCGTGAGCACAATCAAACCATCGTTCAAGAGCAATACATCGCCTTTTTTGACTTCATTGGGCAAATCCTTGTAGTCCAAGCCCACCGCATTCACATCGCCCAACTCGGTGCGTGCCGCATCCAATGCAAATTTGGCGCCTGCCACCAGCATCACTTTGCCGTCAGCAAATTTACCCACGCGAATTTTGGGGCCTTGCAAATCAGCCATGATGGCCACCACCGAGCCCGAACGTGCTGCTGCTTCGCGTACCATGGTGGCGCGATCAATGTGGTCTTGCGCCGTACCATGACTGAAATTTAACCGCACCACGTTCACACCAGCGCGAATCATTTGTTCAAGTATTTCGGGTTGGTTAGATGCTGGGCCTAAAGTAGCAACGATTTTTGTAGCGCGTCCGGTCATGAGGTGAAAATCTCCGTTATGTAATGTTTTGTCACTCTGTGATTATCGCAGGGAATTGTGATGAGTCAGAATACTGTAAGCAAACACCTTGCCCCCCAAACGCGGTCACTCACCAGCCCCAGATGATGTGCAATGGCAAATACACCGACATGCCCACCACAATCGTGCCAAGCACCGCTTGCCCTAATCCTTTGCGCCAAAAGAAATAGCCAACGCCTGCAGCCAGCGCGAACAAACGCGCGTCTTTCCATGTTGAAATGAGTTGCCCATGCGTCATCACCACCTCCGGTACGATAACAGCAGCCAAGGCGGCTATGGGTGCATACTTCAAGCCCTGTTCGGCCCAATGGGGCAATTGCCAATCGCTTTTGCTGATGAAGAATAATGAGCGTGTGATGATGGTGACCAGGGTCAAACCAACAATCACGGCCAGTGTCCAAACATCGGTTTCGTTCATGGGCATCATGTCAGTTTCACTCTTTGGCTTTTTGCGGTTCGCTAGCAGTTGACATATTTTCAAACAGCATGGTAAGCGCCACAGCAACTGCAATCGCCACCACAATATTCAGCTTGAATGGCAAGGCAAAGGCAGCCACGGCCGCAGCACCAGCCACCACAGCCGACACACGCCTAAGATGGGTGGATGCCAATGAACTGGCCACACCCGCCAATGCCAAAATACCCGCAAAACCCAAGCCCCAAGTCGTGGGGATGCTGTGCGCCAGCGCAATGCCCGTCAAACTTGCCACTTGCCAACTGGCCCAATTGAGCATGGTGCCACCCTGAAAATACGCCATTTGCGCCTGTTGCCCTGCCACATCGGTAGCAGGTTTGCTGAAGCGTTTGGTAAACAGCACGTAACTTAAATCTGCGGTCAAATAACCGTTGAACAAACGTTTAAAAAGCGGCATGTGCATCATGTATGGACGCATGTGCGCACTGAAAACCACAAAGCGCAAATTGACACAAAAACTGGTGGCCAAAATCACCCAAGCGGGTGCACCTGCTGCAATCAAGGGTATGGCAGCCAGCTGTGAACTGCCAGCAAAAACCAAGAGCGACATGGCCACTGCTTCCCACACACTCATGCCCGAATTGACCATCGCTACTCCGGTCATCAAGCCCCATGCTGCCAAACCAGGCGAAACTGCTGACATGTGACTGGCACCCAGACGGAACTCAGGATGCTGAAAGAGTTTGCGGATGGCGTTCAGTTGTGACAAACATCACCTACTTTGACATCAAAACCGCGTAAAAAATCAGCAACGGGCATGCGTTTGCCACCCGCACGTTGTAACTCAAGCAAATTGACGACACTGAGTGTTTCATTGTTTGCTATATTTTCAATAGCAGTACAAGCAATATATTTGTTGGATACAGCCAATATTTGTCCTTTTTTATAGTCAACACCAACTTGCAACAATGATTGATCACCCACTTCGGCCCGCCAAACTTTAATGGCTTCATTGTTCAAATTCATCACCGCACCCGGGAACGGGTTAAACGCCCGCACGCGTCGCACAATCGTTTCTGCGTTCTGTGACCAATCCATTTGTGCTTCGGCTTTTTCAATTTTGTGCGCGTAGGTCACGCCTTCTTCTGCTTGCTTTTCCGGCTTCAGTAAGGGCAGTTCAGACAGTGCTTTCACAATCAAATCACCACCCAATATCGCCAATTTATCATGCAGGCTTGCTGTTGTATCCGTTGTCAAAATTGGCATATCGGCTTTAAGCAACATATCACCCGTGTCCAAGCCTGCATCCATTTGCATGATGGTGATACCGGTGTTGGTATCACCTGCTTCTATCGCACGGTGGATGGGCGCTGCCCCGCGCCAGCGCGGCAGCAATGACGCATGGATGTTCAAACACCCCAACGGTGGCGCATCTAAAACCCATTGCGGCAAGATCAAACCATAGGCGGCAACCACCATCACTTGTGCACCACTGGCAACCGCGTGTTGAATCGCAGCTTGAGCTTTGACCGCTTCATCAGGGTATTTGCCATCCAAGCGCAAACTGGTGACTTGGCAAACAGGAATGTTATGTTGAACAGCACACGCTTTGACGGCAGAGGCATGCAGTTTCATACCACGACCGGCTGGGCGGTCTGGTTGCGTTAAAACCAATGCGACTTCATGCCCTTTCGCAATCAGAGATTCCAGTGCCGCATGAGCAAATTCCGGGGTTCCCGCAAAGATTAATTTCATGAAATCATCTTCATGCTCGCCTACACGCGAGTCAGGCTGGGCTTGGCTACTTCGTAAGCATCACGTTCATGTTCGCGTTTGATTTTTAAAAATTTGGTTTTAATGCGGTTGAATTTCAGCTTGGACAGGTATTCAACAAACACTTTGCCTTTCAAATGGTCCAACTCGTGTTGTATGCAAATCGCCAGCAAATCGTCAGCTTCTAAGTTTTGAGCCGTACCATTCGCGTCCCAATAAGAAAGCTTGATCGCCACAGCGCGTTCCACATTGTCGTGCACGTCCGGCACCGACAAACAACCCTCTTCGCCCACGTGCTTTTCTGGGCTGTACCAGGTAATTTCGGGGTTGATTAAAACCAATGGCTGATTGCGTTCTTCTGAAATATCAATCACCACCACGCGTTCATGCACATTGACTTGCGTTGCCGCCAAGCCAATGCCTTTGGCTGCGTACATGGTTTCGAACATGTTTTTAACCAAAGTTTGAATGCGATCGTCTACCGTCGCAACGGGTTTGGCAACAATGTTCAAGCGCGGATCAGGGAAGACTAAAATCTGTAATTTCATGAATTAAGCGCCAGCTGTACTCGAAAGTATCAAGCAAAGGCATAAAGATGGGAAAAGACAACAACTATTTTACTATTCCTGTAGTATTGCGTCGCACAATCAAGAAGTTTCATAGAAAATATCAGAAAATCAGCGGTATTGCTATGAAAATGAAAGCGCCCTAACCATGATACTGAACGTCAATCATCATATACAGTCCAACATGAAGCAGAACATGACAACAGCAACAATGCCCGTACAGCAACCCTATTCATCCACTGCGACTTTGGTTTCTGCCTTGTTCGCCGTAATGTGTGTGGGCGCTCTGACATTGACAAGCGATATGGCCAATGCTGCGACATCGAGAGTCATCACACCCGCGCAATTAGGTACCGCACAAAAAGTGGCGAATGATGGTGTGCCATTGAGTGAATTGGCAGCGAATGCGCCCGACAGTTACAAAGTTAAACGCGGTGACACCTTGTGGGCCATATCCAAACTGTTCCTGAAAAGCCCATGGCGTTGGCCTGAGCTGTGGGGCATGAACAAGGCTGAAATCCAAAACCCACATTTGATATACCCAGGTCAAATGCTGTATTTGGACAAATCAAATGGCAGGGCCCGTTTGAGCAGCCGTCCAGGCGCAAGCGATTCTGACAACTTGGAAACCGTGAAGTTGTCCCCTCGCACCCGTAAGATAGATTTGAAAAGTGATTCTATTCCGACCATAGATAACCATTTGATTGAGCCGTTTTTATCCGAACCCATCATCGCCGATGAAGCAACGATCGCATCTGCACCACGATTTGTCGCCACCCAAGAAGGACGTGTAATGCTGAGTAAAAACGATCGCGCTTATGCACGCAGCGCTTCAGGTACAGGTCTATTGACGGTGCCTAAAGACGCTCCACGGCTGTACCGCGTGTTCCGCGATGCCAAACCACTCAAAGACCCAGGCACGGGCGAAGTTTTAGGCTATGAAGCACAGTTTTTAGGACGCGCAGAGCTCATTCGTGGTGAGTCGGTACAAAAGGTGCGAGGCGCGAAAGAAAAAGACAATGAAACCGAAATTGTTCCCGCGACTTTGGACATCACACATTCCAAAGAAGAAATACGCACGGGTGACCGTTTGTTGCCAGAACCACCATTGGAAGTGGTTACCTTCGCACCACGTTCACCCAACTTACCTACTGAAGCACGTATTGTGTCGGTGTATGGTAGTTCGGTGGCCAATATCGGACAAAGTCAGATTGTCGCCATCAACCGTGGCGCTCGTGATGGTATCGAGCGTGGTCATGTATTAGCCATACAAAGCGATGGCGCACGCATGATTGACAAAACCATCGATGGAAAAAGAGAAGCGATTAAATTACCTGATGAACGCAACGGTTTACTCATGGTTTTCCGCACCTTTGACCGATTGTCTTATGCGTTGGTTTTAGAAGTGAACGAACCCGTCAAAGTAGGTGATTGGTTAATCAATCCCAAATGAAATTATTTTGATTTAGGATCGTTTCTGTTTGTATTTGATGGGCATGAACAAGCTCGATAAAGACGAGCTCAGCGCTTGGTTGAGACTTTGCCTCACCAGCGGAGTGGGCAATTTGCATGGTCGCAAACTGCTCACTGCATTTGGCTTGCCACAAGGCATATTCAGTCAAAATTTCTCGGCTCTGCGGCAAGTTGTCAGTGCAGCCATGACCAAAGCGTTGCAAACTCAACCTGAAAATTTTGACAAACAGCTTGAACTCACTTGGTCTTGGTTGCAAGCCGAACCATTGGCCAACATCATTACCTTGGGAGATGCGCACTACCCTGAAGCGCTGCTCCAAACAGAAGACCCACCATTGATGTTGTATGCACTGGGCAATCTGGCGCTCATCAATCCCCAAGCAAACAAAAAAATGAAAGACAGCATTGCCATTGTTGGCAGTCGAAACCCGACACCACAAGGTGTTTTAAGTGCATATGCGTTTGCCAAAGCATTCAGCGAAACAGGCATCACAGTGGTCTCTGGTTTGGCTTTAGGTATTGATGGTGCGGCACATGAAGGGGCTTTAGACGCTTGCAATGGTGGCCAGGCAGTACTCGCCAATTACGGCAGCACCATTGCCGTTGTTGGCACCGGTTTAGACCGCGTCTACCCTGCTAAACACCATGCATTGGCAAAACGCATGGTTGAACAGCAAGGTTTGCTTATCAGCGAATTTCCACTTGGCACACCACCTTTACCTCCCAATTTTCCCAAACGCAATCGCATCATTTCTGCATTAAGTCTGGGCACACTGGTTGTCGAAGCCACCGTTAAATCGGGCTCACTCATCACAGCACGCATGGCGATTGAACAAGGCAAAGAGGTTTTTGCCATCCCAGGCTCTATTCATGCGCCACAGTCACGCGGCTGTCATACGCTTATCAAGCAAGGTGCCAAGTTGGTTGAAACCGCACAAGATGTACTTGAAGAATTACGTCCATTGCTGACACCACCGGCATTGCCAAAGTCAAAACTCTTGCGCCAAGATTCAATAAAAAATGAAACCAGAGATGACCTTGCAGACAATCATGATGAAGCAGACAGCTTAGTGAAATCGTTGGGTTACGATCCAGTTAGCTTGGATGCATTGGTCGCCCGCACAGGCTGGGATGCGGCCAGCTTGCAAGTGCGCTTAATGGAGCTTGAGTTGGACGGGGAAGTCGCCCGATTGCCAGGCGGCTTATACCAGCGCATCGTATCGGGCTAGTGACGCTGGCTGAATTGGACTAAACCACCGCACCCGATTCTGGGTCTTGCGCATCGTGCTCTAACTTGGCAGGTGCCGCTTTGATCAAGTCTTCACGCTTGATGCCCAACCACATGGCAATCGCCGCCGCCACAAACACGGACGAATAAATACCAAACAAAATACCAATGGTTAGTGCCAATGCAAAGTAAAACAAGGTCTGGCCACCAAACAGCAGCATCGACAACACCATGATTTGAGTGCTACCGTGAGTGATGATGGTGCGGCTGATGGTCGAGGTGATGGCGTTGTCAATGATCTGCACCGTCGTCATTTTGCGGTATCGTTTAAAGTTTTCGCGTATTCGGTCAAAAATAACCACAGATTCATTGACTGAGTAGCCCAAGACTGCCAATACCGCCGCCAATACCGATAAGGAAAATTCCCACTGAAAGAAAGCAAAGAAACCCAAAATAATCACAACGTCATGCAAGTTCGCAATGATGCCCGCCACCGCATATTTCCATTCAAAGCGCACAGCCAAATAAATCATGATGCCGACCACCACAAAAGCCAACGCCTTGAGACCGTCTATCACCAATTCTTCACCAACCGATGGGCCAACAAAATTGGTCCGGTTTAAATTAACATCGGCTGCATCCGCTTTCAACTGCGCCATCACCTTGTCACTTTGTTGCGCCGAGCTCACGCCCTTTTGCGCTGGCAAGCGAATCATGACATTCCGCGCTGTGCCAAAATTTTGCACCTGCACATCGCTAAAACCCAAGCTTGAGATTTTGCTGCGAATTTTTTCTAAATCTGGCGCTTGGGCGTAGCTGACCTCCATGACAGTGCCGCCCGTGAATTCAACCGATAAATGCAAACCGCGCGAGAACAAAAAGAAAACGGCGAGCACAAACGTGATGAAAGATACCGCATTGAAAATCAATGCATGGCGCATGAATGGGATGTCTTTGCGAATCTTGAAGAATTCCATGATTCGTCTCCTTATTTCTTTTTAGGTACAGCCTTGGCTGCTACGGAATTGACGGGTTCAGTGGTCTGAATGGCAGTGTCAGATGTGCCCAATGCTGTAGCAGTGGCTGGCATCCAGACAGTGCCGATGGACACAGACTTGAGTTTCTTTTGACGACCGTACCATAAGTTCACCAAACCACGCGAGAAGAATACGGCTGAGAACATGCTCGTCAAAATACCCAAACTGTGAACCACAGCAAAGCCGCGCACAGGACCCGAGCCGAATGCCAGCAGCGCCAAACCGGCAATCAAAGTGGTGATGTTGGAGTCGAAAATGGTTGCCCATGCGCGCTCAAACCCAGTTGAAATCGCCGTTTGAGGCGAAGCACCATTGCGCAGTTCTTCACGAATGCGTTCGTTGATCAGCACGTTGGAGTCAATCGCCATACCCAATGCCAAGGCCATCGCAGCCATACCTGGCAAGGTTAATGTCGCTTGCAACATTGAAAGTACAGCCACTAACATCAACAGATTGACGCCCAGCGAAATCGCTGAAAACATACCAAACAGCATGTAGTACGCACACATAAAAGCCACAATGACCAAGAAGCCCCAAGTCACACTGTTAAAGCCTTTGGCAATATTGTCTTTACCCAAACTCGGTCCAATTGAGCTTTCTTCGATGATTTCCATGGGCGCAGCCAAAGAACCAGCACGCAGCAGCAAAGCCACATCGTTCGCTTCGGAGGTGTTCATACTGCCTGAAATTTGAACGCGTCCGCCACCAATTTCGGTGCGAATAACAGGTGCTGTGACCACCTCGCCCTTGCCTTTTTCAAACAAAATAATTGCCATGCGTTTGTTGATGTTTTCGCGTGTGACATCTTGAAAAATACGAGAGCCTTTGGCATCCAAAGTCAAGTTCACCGTTGCGCCTTGATTTTGTGTGTCGATACCAGCTTGTGCATCGGTTAAATTTTCGCCCGTCAAAATCACTTGCTTCTTGACGATGACAGCACGGCCGTTACGTTCCAAATAGCGCTCGGATCCAAACGGCACCGAACCACTGCCGGTTTCAGCCGCTTGCCCTTCAGCAGACTCGTCAACCAAGCGCAGCTCTAAGGTCGCCGTGCGACCCAAAATGTCTTTGGCCTTGGCGACATCTTGCACACCTGGCAATTGCACAATGATGCGATCCAAGCCTTGTTGCTGAATCACCGGCTCGGCAATGGCCAATTCGTTGATACGGTTATGCAGTGTCACCATGTTTTGCTTGAGTGCTTGTTCTTGCACTTTTAAAGCTGCTTGCGGTTTGATGCTGGCTGTAAGTTTGTACTCAGTACCCTCTGGTGAATCCACCGTTTCCAATTCGGGGAATTGATCGGCGATGACACGTTTGGCACTGGCCAAAGTTTCTTGGTCTCTGAACCGTATGTCGATACTTTTATCGTTACGGGTGATGCCGCTGTGTCGCGCATTTTTCTCACGCAATGCCAAACGAATATCGCCTGTCAGGGCTTCTACTTTTTTGGTCAATGCAGCAGGCATGTCCACTTGCAGCATGAAGTGAACACCCCCTCGCAAATCCAAACCCAAATACATGGGCGCAGCACCTAAACTGGTTAACCATTTGGGTGACAGTGTGACTTGATTGAGTGCGACCACATAGCTTGGGTTATTGGCATCTGGGACCAAATCTTTTTGAATCGCATCCTTGGCTTTTTGCTGGGTTTCACCATCTTTGAACAACGCCTTAACCGATTTACCATCTAAAGAAATACTTTGTGGCTCAAGTCCTGCTGTTTTCAGGCTTGCTTCAATTTTGGCAAGCACAGCGCTGTCTACTTTGGTCGTAGATTTGGCGCTGGATACTTGCACCGCAGGTGCTTCACCAAAAAAATTGGGCAGTGCGTAAATCACAGATGCCAACAGTACGACCAAGATGATCGCGTATTTCCAAATCGGGTAACGATTCATGTTCGCTCTTTGTTAAATCAAAATTAAATTTCTATCGTGACAATTCCAAGAGCAGTTTATTTGATGCTGCCTTTAGGCAATACCTGTGCCACGGCAGTGCGTTGAATTTGGATTTCAACACCTTCAGCCACTTCCAAAGACAAATTGCTGTCGCCCAATTTGGACACTTTACCAAGCATGCCGCCTGCTGTGACCACTTCATCGCCCTTGGCCAGTGCATCGACCATGGTTTTGTGCTCTTTGGCCTTTTTCATTTGGGGACGAATCATCACAAAATACAACACACCAAACATCAACACCAATGGCAACATGCTCATCAAGCTGTCTTGAAAGCTACCACCGGCGGCGGCTGTAGCGGCGGGTGCGGATTGTGCAAATGCAGTAGATATGAACATGGGTACTCCTAATTAACGATAAAAGATTTAAAAATTAAATTTGAATGGGATTTATCCCAAAACACACAACCGATGATTGTAATCGGCACAGCGGCATGGGCATGTGTGAAGAGACTCTTTACTTTTTTGCAGCTTTTGCAGGACGTTTCCAATTGGCTATGCTGATTTGCTTGGCACGCGACACGGTTAAAGCATTGTCGGCTGTGCTTTTTGTCAAGGTAGAGCCGCCACCAACAGTGCCGCCTGCACCCACTGTGATGGGTGCGACCAGCACGCAATTGCTGCCGATATGCACATCGGCTTCGATCACGGTACGGTGTTTATTGGCGCCATCGTAGTTGGCGGTGATGCTGCCCGCTCCAAAATTGACTCGCTCACCCACTGTCGCATCACCCAAATACGCCAAATGGTTAGCCTTTGCACCTTCGGCCAACGTGGCGTTTTTAACTTCAACAAAATTGCCAATATGAACGTCTTTGCCCAATAGCGCACCTGGTCGCAACCGGGCAAAAGGACCTACCAAAGCACCTTCACCCACGGTGACCCCCAATTTTTCGCCATCAATGTGGGTGTATGGGTGTATCACTGCGCCATCGGCTATGCGGGCGTTGCTGATGTGGCAGTGTGCCCCTATGTGTACTTGGTTACCCAGCACGACTTCACCTGCAAAAATGCAATTGATATCAATTTCCACGTCTTCACCGCACGTCAAACTGCCGCGTACATCAAAGCGTGCAGGGTCGGCAATGCGCACGCCTTGCTCCATTAACTGCTGCGCTTGTCGCAATTGAAAAGTGCGCTCCAGATCAGCCAATTGCACTGGGCTGTTCACCCCCGCCACTTGAGCGGCATCGTTAATTTTGTGTGCAACCACCGTCATACCGTCCGACACGGCGAATTTCACAATGTCGGTCAAATAGTATTCATTTTGTGCATTCTTATTGTCCAAACGAGCCAACCATGCTTTGAGCAAGTTGGCAGGCACTGCCATGATGCCACTGTAGATTTCTGTGATTTGTTTCTGCGTCTCATTGGCATCTTTTTGTTCCACAATGGCTTGCACCGCACCATCGGCCACACCATCTTGACGCACCACACGACCATAGCCTGTTGGGTTCACAAAATCAATGGTCAATAAGGCCAATTTGTCGCCACCGGTGGCTGCTATCAATGCTTGCAAAGTAGTGGCTTGCGTCAGTGGCACATCGCCACTCAAAACCAACACCATGCCATCATCAGGCAATGCGGGCAGCGCTTGTTGCACTGCATGACCGGTACCGAGTTGCGGCTCTTGCAACACGCTTGCAATCTGAGAATATATGGTTTTTTGAGCTGTATCCGGCGTATTTATTGCCTGAAGTGCTATTTTATTTATAGCATCTTGCACGACACCGGAGGCATGACCTGTGATCACCACCGCTTGCCGTGCGTTCAAAAGTGCCGCCGTATCTAACACATGTTGCAGCAGCGGTTTACCGCCTAAACGGTGCAGCACTTTGGGCAAGGCACTCTTCATGCGCGTGCCTTTGCCGGCAGCCATGATGACCACATCGATCGGCCGTTGCGCCGCGCTATTTTTCATCGAAGTCATACAAATGTTTAAGAATTTAATCCCGCCACAGCTTGAAACAAGGATTGCCTTGCTTGCGTGACGATTTGGGTTTTCCAAGTATCGGTATTGGTGAAAAACGCGTCCAACATGTCTTGCTTGATTTTGCGCGCCATGACGGGCGTTGCATCAGGGTGTGAGGGGTTGTGATGCAACCAATTTTCAGCACGCATCGCCATGTTCACTTGCAAGGGTGGCACTGTGCCATATTCCATGGCTATTGCTGTGCATTGTGCGTTGGGAAATGCATCCTCGGCAGCACTCCACATCAAACCCGTGAGCTTGGCTGAAGTCGATGTACCGTCATAAAACGATGTAATGGGCGTTTCATAAGTGCCGTCAGCTTTTTGTGCGCCCGCCCACCAACGGCGTGTTCGCTCTAATGCAGCAGCATCGTCTTTACCGGCAAAAATTCGTTCACCCAAACCGCTGGGACCGAGTCCGGTGTGCAAATCAATCCAGCCTACTTTTTTAACACCTGTCGCATGTTGATTCAGCACATTTCTGAGTGTGACATTGCTCCAAGTGGGTGCTATACCGCCATAAAACAATCCTTTTGGATACTCGTGCTGCCCGCCCGATACGGCCGCTTGGAAGGCAAATTCACCATGTTTGGCGATGTACGCTTGTAACTGTGCCATGTTGTCGGCATTGGGTGGCCAGTGGTCTGGCATCAGCATGTCAGCCACTTCGCGGTAAGCGGTGTTGACCGGCAAGGGTTTGGAAAAATCGTGAAAATTCCGATTCAAATCGACGTTTTCATGCGTGGTGCGACGTATGTGCGAAAAACCATAAGGGTTCAATGCATGAATGTAAAGCACCGTCACATCATGGGCACGGGCATGCGCCAGCCATTCGGCATCGTGCAAAGCATAAACTTGAACACCCGAACCACAATAACCCTCTACGCCGTGGCAAGCACTGCTGAGAATCAGCAACTTGTCGCTGGCTTTGCCGCTGGCGGGCAATTGCAAAGCAGTATCCATGGCCAGTGTTTCACCATCTTTTCCTGGCAATGGATGGTTAAATGAATTGATTTGCAAACTGGCAATGGCTGCTGCTTCTAAAAATTTAATACGCGCTTCTGCGTACGTACCAGAAAAGGCGGTGCCTACTTCGATCATGCTCTTTACCTTGCTTTATGGTTGTGGATAGACATCAATAGACATTCACGCGGCTGGCATCGCCGTCTCGACCAATTTCACCCAATAAGTGGCACCCAGTGGAATCAAATTGTCATTAAAGTCATAGCTGGGATTGTGCAACATGCACGGACCACCACCATGACCCATGGCACGGTGATCGCCATCGCCATTGGCAATAAAGCAATAAGCCCCTGGTTTGGCTTGCAGCATGTAAGAAAAATCTTCAGCACCCATGGTCGGCTCTTGCGCTTTGACGTTGTCAACGCCCACAATTTCGCGCATCACTTCAGCTGCAAATTTGGCCTCATTGGCGGAATTAATGGTAGGTGGGTAATTGCGGTCAAACTCAAATTCGCAAGTGGCGTTGAATGCAGCACTGGTATGTTCGGCAATTTCACGCATGCGCTTTTCGATCAAATCAATCAATTCAACGGTGAAGGTGCGCACAGTGCCTTGTAGCTCAACGCTATCGGGTATCACATTGGTGGCCTCTCCCGCATGAATCATGGTGACAGAAATCACACCCGCTTCAATCGGTTTTTTATTCCGGCTGATGATGGTTTGAAAAGCTTGCACCATTTGGCAGGCCGCTAACACCGGGTCTATGCCATCGTGTGGCAAAGCGGCGTGGCCCCCTTTGCCTTTGATGACGATTTTGAATTCATTGCTGGATGCCATCACGGGGCCAGGACTCACCGCAAATTGCCCTGCCGCCATGCCAGGCCAATTGTGCATACCGTACACCGCTTGCATGGGGAATTGCTCAAACAACCCTTCTTTGATCATCTCCCGCGCACCACCGCCGCCTTCTTCTGCGGGTTGAAATATCAAATACACCGTACCGTCAAAATTGCGGTGCTTAGAAAAATGTTGCGCCGCAGCCAGCAACATGGCTGTGTGCCCGTCATGCCCACACGCATGCATCTTGCCAGCGTTTTTACTGGCATGGGCAAAGGTGTTGAATTCTTGCATGGGCAAAGCATCCATGTCGGCGCGCAAGCCTATAGCGCGACCAGATGTCCCGTTCTTGACAATCCCCACAATTCCAGTTTTTCCCAAACCACGGTGAAACGGAATTCCCCATTCTGTTAATTTGGCTTCAACCAAATCGGCAGTTTGCACTTCTTCAAAACACAACTCTGGGTTGGCATGAATTTGACGACGGATGCTGGCAATACTGGCCGCTTGCTGGGCTATGGAATCAATGATTTTCATATGAGAGTTTGATTGTTTGGTTGTCTGCTTAAGAAGATGTTGCGATTATGACGATTTAACCGCTTGCCCCATTTTCATGGCTGTGGCTATCAGAGTGGACACTTGGCTCATGTCGCCTGGCACAATCAACGTGGTGGTGGCATCACTGGCCACTTTGCCATAGGCTTGCACCGCTTCTTCTGCCACCTTCAATTGCACCGCTTCTGCACCACCAGGTTGGCGAATTGCGGCGGCCACCACTTCAATTGCATGTGCATTGGCATCGGCCACAGCGGTAATGGCGGCGGCATCGCCTTGCGCTTTGTTGATGGCGGCTTGTTTTTCACCTTCGGGTCGTGCAATAAAGGCTTCGCGCTCGCCTGTAGCGATGTTGGTTTGCTCTTGCCGTCGACCTTCAGATGGCGCAATCAAAG
>CALMEI010000058.1 GCA_937863225.1 uncultured Polaromonas sp. | reverse complement strand
CATTAGACGCTGCTGAAGCAGATGACGCGGTAGCGGCAATCGTGGTGGCGGGCAATGCCAAAGCGTTTTGTGCCGGTGCCGATGTGAATGAGCTGGGCACGCCCGCACAATTGGCAGCGCCCATTTTGCCTGCCGTTTTAGAACGTGTAGAACGCTGCAAAAAACCAGTGGTGGCTGCGATTGCAGGTGTTGCTTTAGGTGGTGGTTTGGAATTGGCCATGACCTGCCACGCACGCGTAGCGCTGGCAAGCGCCAAGTGTGGCTTGCCTGAAATTTTGCTGGGTTTGATACCGGGCAGCGGCGGTACGCAACGTCTGCCACGGTTGGTGGGCATGGAGCTTGCTCTGAGCATGATGCAAACAGGCACACCCAAAACGGCAAAAGAACTGGCCAACACGGGAATGTTCAGTCAAGTGGTTGACCAAGAAGTTGACTTGTTAGATGCCGCAACGCAAGTGGCGTTGAGCTTGGTTGGTGCCAATGCAACCTTACCGCTAGCAAGATTAAATGCACTTGAAAGCGCAGCCGGCATGGCTGTTCTGAACGCCGCACGTGAAAAACTCAATGCACGACAAAAAATGCAACCTGCTTACACAGCGCTGCTGGACGCTTTGGCTGCGGGTTTGACATCGTTTGATGTGGGCTTGAAACGTGAACGCGAATTGTTTTTAGACTTGGTGAAAAGCACGCCCGCATTGGCCTTGCGACACCAATTCAAAGCGGAACGTGAAGCGGCCAAAATGCCTGCGGCGTTGCAGTGTGCACCGCGTGTGCATCAAACCATTGCCGTCATTGGGGCCGGCACCATGGGTGCAGGCATCGCCATTTGTGCGCTCGATGCGGGTCTAAACGTGCAACTGCTAGAACAAGACGATGCAGCGTTAGCGCGTGGTCGTGAGCGGGTGCAAACACATTACCAGCGCTTGGTGGACAGCAAAAAATTAGCAGAGCCAATTGCACAAGAGCGGCAGTCGCGCTTAACCATGAGCATCGACTGGAAAATATTGTCTTCAGCCGATGTGGTGATTGAGGCCGTGTTTGAAGACATGGCGGTCAAGCAAGACGTGTTCAAGAAAATTGACGCCAATGCCCACGCGGGAGCGGTACTGGCCAGCAACACGTCTTATTTGGATTTGGATGCCATCGCACAATTCACACAGCGTCCACAAGATGTGGTGGGTTTGCATTTCTTCAGTCCTGCCAATGTAATGAAACTGCTCGAAGTGGTGCGCGGCAAAGACAGTGCGCCCGATGCACTGGCGACCGGTTTGGCATTGGGACAAAAGCTGAAAAAAATGCCAGTGTTGTGCGGCAATGCTTTTGGCTTTATTGGCAACCGCATTTACAACGCCTACCGCAATCAATGCGAATTCATGTTGGAAAACGGCGCTTGGCCTGAAGATGTGGACAACGCTTTGACGGCCATGGGCTTTGCCATGGGGCCGTTTGCAGTGGCAGATTTATCTGGCTTGGACATCGCGTGGCGCATGCGTCAATCGCAAGCGGCCACGCGCGATGCACGTGTGCGCTATGTTGGCATTTTGGATCATTTGTGCGAGCTAGGGCGATTGGGCCGCAAAACGGGAAGCGGTTATTACGCTTATGTCGATGGCAAACAAACGCGTACGACCGATGATGTGGTGCGCCAAACAATTACAAAAGCCAGTGAACTGCGCGGCATTGAACGCCGAAGCCTGAGTGTGGAGGAAATACAAAGGCGCGCATTGATGGCCATGGTCAACGAAGCAGCTTTGTTGTTGCAAGAAGGTGTGGCACAGCGCGCCAGCGACATCGATGTGGTGCTGGCACAAGGCTATGGCTTTCCACGCTGGGAGGGCGGGCCTGTATTTTGGGCGCGACAGCAAGACCCTGCTGTGCTGAAGAGCGAACAAGACCAATTGGCCAAGTCCGTAGGCTTTGGTTTTGTACGGGCAGATTTATCAACATTGTTAACCAAGTAAAAAAAGCTAAAAGACCATGACACAACACGCTTACATTTGCGATGCCATTCGCACACCTTTTGGTCGCTACGGCGGTGCTTTGAGTTCGGTTCGCCCCGATGATTTGGCCGCCATCCCCATCAAGAGCCTGATGGCGAGAAACCCACAAGTTGATTGGGCACAGCTTGATGATGTGATTTACGGTTGTGCCAACCAAGCAGGTGAAGACAACCGCAATGTCGCCCGCATGGCTGCCCTGTTGGCAGGTTTGCCGCTTGAAGTGCCGGGTGGCACGGTGAACCGTTTGTGCGGCTCGGGTATGGATGCCGTAGGAACAGCCGCACGGGCCATTGCTGCAGGCGAAGCGAATTTGATGATTGCGGGTGGCGTGGAAAGCATGAGCCGTGCGCCATTTGTCATGCCCAAAATGGACAGTGCATTCAGCCGCAAC
The DNA here is from genome assembly GCA_937863225.1 of uncultured Polaromonas sp. Taxonomy (GTDB): domain Bacteria; phylum Pseudomonadota; class Gammaproteobacteria; order Burkholderiales; family Burkholderiaceae_C; genus Aalborgiella. Next base: position 19,477 of record CALMEI010000058.1, on the reverse strand, counting down.
AATGCGGTTTATGACACCACCATTGGCTGGCGATTTGTGAATGCACTGATGAAGGCGCAATACGGTGTGGATTCCATGCCAGAGACCGCTGAAAATGTGGCCACGGATTTTAAGATTGAACGCGAAGCGCAAGACCGCATGGCCTTGGCCAGTCAACAAAAAGCAGTGGCCGCACAAAAAGCGGGTCACCTTGCACGCGAAATTGTGGCGGTGCAGGTGCCACAGAAGAAAGGCGAAGCCGTTAGCGTGAGCCAAGACGAACACCCGCGCGAAACCAGTTTAGAGGCACTGGCAAAACTCAAAGGCGTGGTTCGGCCCGATGGCACCGTCACCGCAGGCAATGCCAGTGGTGTGAACGATGGTGCGTGTGCGCTTTTGTTGGCCAATGAAAAGAGCGCACAAAAATACCAACTCACGCCCCGCGCTCGTGTGGTGGGTATCGCGACGGCTGGCGTGCCACCGCGCATCATGGGCATTGGACCAGCACCTGCCACTCAAAAATTATTGGCGCGCACGGGCTTGCGTTTGGAGCAAATGGACGTGATTGAGTTGAATGAAGCCTTTGCTGCGCAAGGATTAGCCGTTCTACGTCAATTGGGTTTGCGTGACGACGATGAACGCGTGAACGCGTGGGGCGGGGCCATTGCATTGGGACATCCATTGGGTGCGTCAGGCGCACGCTTGGTGACCACCGCCATCAACCGCTTGCACACCAACGGCGGACGCTACGCACTGTGCACCATGTGCATCGGCGTGGGGCAGGGGATAGCACTGATTGTGGAACGGGTTTGATGAAGACTTCATATCTTTGAAGCTAAAAATTTCTGAAAGTGGAACACAAAATGAATTATCAAAACATCTTGTTTGAGGTACAAAACGGCGTCGCGAAACTGACTTTGAATCGCCCAGATAAGCTCAATAGTTTCACCGAAGAGATGCACGCCGAATGTCGCCATGCGCTGGACCGTATTCAATCTGACACCGCAGTGCGCGTGCTGGTGCTGACTGGTGCCGGACGCGGATTTTGTGCGGGGCAAGATTTGTCTGACCGAGCCATGCAAATGGCGGCAGGTGTCAAACCCGATATTGGCGACACGATTGAGCGCAACTACAAACCATTGGTACTGCGCTTGCACAATTTACGTGTACCCACCATTGCTGCCATCAATGGCATTGCAGCTGGTGCAGGGGCCAATATTGCACTGGCGTGTGATTTGGTGGTGGCCAGCCATTCAGCCTCATTTTTGCAAGCCTTTAGCAAAATCGGCTTGATGCCGGACGCCGGTGGCACCTGGTTTTTGCCACAGCGTGTGGGCATGGCACGTGCCTTGGGAATGGCCATGTTGGCCGATAAAGTTTCTGCCGAACAGGCTCAAACTTGGGGTTTGATTTGGGCAGCAGTAGCCGATGCAGAATTTGCCAGCTATATCTATGCACTTGCGAATAAATTAGCATCAGCACCAACCAATGCACTGGTACATATGCGCCAAGCCATGCATGCGGCGGCCAAGAATACTTTGGAGCAACAGCTTTCACTAGAAGGCGAATACCAACGCAAATTGGGCTACAGTGCCGACTATGAAGAGGGCGTGAATGCCTTCCTTCAGAAGCGCAGTCCACAATTCACAGGCAGGTAGCGATGGGCATGTCAGCAGCCTGTATTGCGTAAAATATATATAAAATTAGGCTGTAGACGGCGTATTTATTGCCTAGTTTGCTATTAATAATATAGCAAATGCAGAACAATTGAATCACGCTGCCTAGTTATTTCTGTCTTGGAATTTTGTGTGTTTGAACTGCGTACAAACCACCCAAAAACAAATCAGCGACCATCGGTGCCATGTCTGCATGTGTCAGCTTGCCAGTTGGCTTCAACCATGTGAATAGCCAATTCATCATGCCAAACAGCAACATGGTTAAGGGCTTATGCAATTTGGCTTTTTTGATACCCGGTCGTGCTTTCGCAATTGCAAGTGCAAATGCGTTGACTATTTGGCGTTGTTGCTTCAAGACGATGGCTTGGCTTTCTGGCGCTAAGAATTTCACGTCTTCAGTCAACACCCTGTGCGCATGACGTGCTTGTGCATATTCAATCACAAAGCGTTCAATCAAACAGCGCACCATGGCTTCGGCTTCTGCATCGGTACTGCTTGTATCGTGGCTGGCTTTGACTTCATCAACCAAAGCCAGCAAACGTGTCACATGGGTAGATGCAATTTCAAACAGCAATTGCGATTTGTCCATCACATAGTGGTACAACGCGGGTTTAGACATGTTGCAGGCCTGTGCGACATCGTTCATGCTGGTGCCCACATAGCCATTGTTGGCAAACAACTCAGCAGCGATGGACAAAATTTTGGCTCGCTGTGTGTCGTAGTTGAGCGCGCGTCCTCGAACCATGAGATTGGATAGCTTTTGTATTCAGCGTTGATCGAATGAAATCACCAAGCGATCGGTGAGTGGGTGAGATTGGCAGGTGAGGATAAATCCTGCCTCCACTTCGTGTGGCTCTAATGCAAAGTTCCTGTCCATGCGCACTTTGCCTTCAATCAATTTGGCGCGACAGGTGCAGCATACGCCTGATTTACAGGAGTAAGGCACTTCCAAACCAGCGGTCGCCGCGGCCTCCAGCACATTGCCGTGCTCTGTGCGAAATTCGATTTCACGTGTGAGGCCGTCGCGGATGATGGTGATCATGGCTTGTGGTGCATCGCCCGCTTTGGTAGTTTGTTTCGTTTGTTCACCGGCAACTCTGTTGGGTACGCCAAAGCGCTCGATATGGATGCGTTCTTTGGGCACACCTGCTGCCTGCAGCGCCGCGTCTGCCTCATCATTGAAACCATGTGGGCCACAGACAAAAACATGGTCGAGTTGGCTTGGGCGAATCACAGTACCTAAGAATTCGCCTAACTTGGCTTGCGTCAAACGCCCACTGTAGAGTGGCGAATCCATGTGCTCTTGAGAAAAAACAGTGTGCAAGGTTAATCGCGTCATGTAAAGGTTTTTCAAATCTTCCAGTTCTTCTTTGAACATGGTGGAGTTTTGACGGCGGTTGCCATAAATGAGCGTCAAGCGTGACTGTGGTTCACGTGCTAAAACTGTTTTGATGATGGCCAAAATCGGCGTGATGCCACTGCCGCCAGCAATGCACAAATAGTGCCGTGATTGGGTTCTATCTATCGGTACAAAAAATCGCCCATCGGGCGGCAATACATCAACCGAATCTCCTGCTTTCAAACGCGTGTTGATCCAACCAGACACGACACCGTTGTTGACGCGACGCACCCCAATGCGCAGATCGCCATCGTCCACGCCCGAGCAGATCGAGTACGAGCGTCGTTCCTCTTTGCCGTTCAATTGGGTGCGCAAGGTCAGATGCTGTCCTTGGGTAAATTCAAAATCATATTTGAGTGCACTGGGCACATCAAAGGTCACGATGACAGCTTCATCGGTATCGGGTGTGATGTTTTTGATACGCAGAGAGTGGAAATGGGTGCTCATATTTAACTTAAATCGAATTTTGAAAGCAAATTAAAAAGGCTTGAAATGTTCAAACGGCTCTTGGCAGGATAAACACCGCCACAAAGCCTTGCAAGCGGTAGAACCAAAGGCTGACAGGCATTCGGTGTGCGTGCTGCCGCAGCGCGGGCATTCCAGCGTTGCTGTGGCACGTCGTCCCTGCGGCATATACTGTAAAACGATGTCTTGTCCATGCATGACAGGCCCAGGCGGAGCAATGCCGTATTGGCGCAACTTATCGCGGCCTGCGTCGCTGATCCAGTCGCTGCTCCATGCGGGCGCGTGGCTGGTTGTTAAGTTGATGGGGTTAAATCCAGCTGTAGCCAGCGCATTGATTGCCTGTGATGCAATCATTTCTGTAGCAGGACAGCCTGAGTAAGTGGGTGTCAGAACCACCTCCAAACCACGTTCGCCCTGCATTTGCACATCGCGCACCATGCCCAAATCACAAATCGACAGTACGGGTACTTCAGGATCCAGCACGGTGTGCAGTACTTCCCATGCGAAATCAAGCGTCAGCGCTTGGGTCGTGTTCGTCGCAACGCAGGACTCTGTTTTTGCAATCACCACACACCGCCAGGGAAACTGCGCTGCAAATACTGCATGTCGGTCAATAAAAGACCCAAATGCTCGCTGTGACGGCCTGTTTTGCCTGTACTGACAAAAGCGGTGGATTGTGGCGTTTGCAGTGTGGCGGCGGTGAGTACCACATTCACATCGGCCAACCACTCGGATTTGACATCGCCAAAGCGTGTACCAAAGCCTGAATCGTGTGCAGCATCATCAACAGCGTCATCCGTCAACATCTCGGTGGTGTAGGGCCACAACTGGTTCAGCGCGTCCTGCATGCGAAGCTGTGATTCGTCGGTACCATCTCCTAATCGCACCACCCAATCGCCAGCATGTTGCTGATGGTAGCGCGATTCTTTCAATGCTTTGCCAGCCACAGCTGCCAGGTCAGCATGGTTGGAATTTTGCAATCGTTGCCACAGCGTCTTGAGAAAACTTGCCACCACAAACACGCGCAGGATGCTGAAGGCAAAATTGTTGGGCAAGCCTTTGCGAATGCCGTTGGGTAGCTCCACCAATGTTAAATTCATGTAATCGTGTTCATCGCGCAAGAAAGCGAGTTGGTCTTCACTGTATTCATTGGGTTTGTTCATCTTGCCTGCCAAGGTGTACAGTAAACGCGACTGTCCGATCAGGTCGAGTGCGATGTTGGTCATGGCAATATCTTCTTCCAACACGGGCGCATGGCCGCACCATTCGCCCAAACGCTGCGCAAGAATCAGGCAGGTGTCGGCTAAGCGCAGTACGTAGCGTTGCTGGGGTTCAGCCGAGATAGAAATTGAGGCTTGCATTGGTTCCAGTACCTTTACATGTGGTCTACAGCTGAAGGCAACTTGTAAAAGCTGGGGTGGCGGTAGACCTTGTCGGCCATTGGCTCGAAGTAATTGTCTTTTTGCGTGGGGTCTGATGCGGTGATACTGGTAGAGGGAACGACCCAAATGCTCACCCCCTCTTGGCGACGTGTATAAACGTCGCGTGCCAGTTGTATGGCCATGGTCGCATCGGCGGCGTGCAGACTACCGCAATGCTTGTGGTCCAAACCTGCTTTGCTGCGCACGAATACTTCCCATAATGGCCATTCATTTGGTTCTTTTGTCATATCGCTAGCATGTTTGTTGCCTGCAGTACTATCATTTTTAGTGTTCATAAAGCTTCCTTGATTCAAGCAGTTTGAGTGTCTTAATTGGTTTAAGCGGCTTTAGCACTTTGTGCTTGTCGTTGGGCTTGTTTGGTCGCATATGCCAGTGCAGCTTCGCGTACCCATGCGCCGTTTTCCCATGCATCGACGCGGGCAGCGAGGCGCTCTTTGTTGCAAGGGCCGTCACCCCCCACCACTTGCCAAAATTCTGGCCAATCAATGGGTCCCATGTCGTAATGCTGGCGCGCATCGTTCCACTTTAACAATGGGTCAGGCAGGCTGACACCCAAAACCTTGGCTTGCTCAACTGTGGCATCTACAAACTTTTGCCGCAAATCATCATTGCTGATGCGCTTGATACCCCAGCGCATGGACTGCTCAGAATTGGGCGACTCGGCATCTGGCGGACCAAACATCATCAGCGACGGCCACCACCAGCGGTTGACCGATTCTTGCACCATGTTGCGCTGTGATTCTGTGCCCTGTGTCATCATGGTTAACAGCGCTTCATAACCTTGGCGTTGGTGAAACGACTCTTCGCGGCAAATCCGGACCATTGCCCTTGCATAAGGTGCAAAGGAGCAGCGGCACAACGGCACTTGATTCATGATGGCGGCTCCGTCCACCAGCCAACCAATCACACCCATGTCTGCCCAAGTCAGGGTGGGGTAGTTGAAGATGGAGCTGTACTTGGCTTTGCCTGTGTGCAGTGCGTCTAACAATTGGTCACGAGATGTACCCAGCGTCTCTGCGGCAGCGTACAAGTACAGACCGTGACCACCTTCGTCTTGGATTTTCGACAGCAAAATTGCTTTGCGTTTCAAAGTGGGTGCGCGGCTGATCCAGTTGCCTTCTGGCAGCATACCGACAATTTCAGAATGCGCATGCTGGCTAATTTGTCGAACCAATGTTCTGCGGTAATGATCTGGCATCCAGTCTTTGGCTTCGATGAAATCGCCAGCGTCAATGCGGGTGTCAAAGTCTTGTTGCAATTGCAATTCTTCGGCACTGCGAAGTTTGGCTTTGGCGGCCGCTTCTAATTGCCTTTCTTCAGGGCTCATGGTGTCCATGGATTGGGTGTACATACACGTTCCTCTCTTTATGAATGGCGCAAATCAACGACACGTCGTGCCTTGCCCACCAGCGTTCGTTCAATGCTGTTAGGTAATTCCACGCTGACGCGGGTGTTGATGCCAACAAGCGTTTTGATTCGGTGAATCAGCCAAGCTTCAGCGTCTTTGGCACTGATGCTGGCATTGGGCAACAACTCACAACGCACCTGCACAGAGTCCAATGGACCTTCACGGGTGACAACCAGTTGGTACTGACCTGAAAGTTGACCATGTTTGAGAACTATTTCCTCAATCTGCGTTGGGAAAACATTGACGCCACGAATGATCAACATGTCGTCGCTGCGTCCCACAATTTTTCCCATACGGCGCATGCTGCGCGAAGTGGGTGGCAAGAGTTTTGTCAAATCGCGGGTGCGGTAGCGGATGATGGGCAGTGCTTCTTTGGTGAGCGAGGTGAATACCAATTCGCCTTCCACACCATCGGGTAACAGTTCACCCGTTTCAGGGTCAATGATCTCGGGGTAAAAATGATCTTCCCAAATCACAGGGCCGTCTTTGCTTTCGATGCATTCGCTGGCCACGCCTGGCCCCATTACCTCGGATAAGCCATAAATATCCACCGCATCGATGCCCGCATTGGTCTCAATTTCCTGTCGCATGGCCTCGGTCCACGGTTCTGCACCAAAGATGCCAAGTTGCAAACTGCTCTTTTTGGCGTCCAAACCTTGACGTTCAAATTCCTCAATAATCACTTGCATGTAACTGGGTGTGCACATGATGATGTTGGGCTGGAAGTCGGTGATCAATTGCACTTGCTTTTCGGTTTGCCCGCCTGACATGGGAATGGCGGTAGCACCCATGCGTTCGACACCATAGTGCGCGCCCAACCCGCCAGTAAAGAGTCCATAACCATAACCCACATGCACCAAGTCGCCGGCGCGTCCGCCAGCAGCGCGTATGGACCGTGCCACCAAGTCTGCCCACGTATCGATGTCTTTCAAGGTATAGCCCACCACAGTCGGCTTGCCAGTTGTTCCTGACGAAGCATGAATACGTGCAACTTGTTCACGTGGCACAGCAAACATGCCAAAGGGGTAGTTGGCGCGCAGGTCTTGCTTGGTGGTGAATGGAAATTTTGCCAAATCGGCCAGCGTTTTCAGGTCGCTGGGAAGTACCCCTGCGTTATCAAACGCATTTTTGTAGTGCGGTACTTTGTCGTATGCATGTTGCAGTGATTGCTTCAAACGCGTTAGTTGCAGTGCTTGCAGTTCATCTTTACTTGCACGTTCAATGGGTTCTAAATCATTATGGGCGGGAAATTTTACCGGCATGTCATCTCCATTTGTTTTTACAAAGCGATCATCTTTTTGTCTTTGAGTCGATAAGATCGCCCGCGCATCACCGCAATGCGTTTGCCTTGTTGGTTGCTGACAGTGATGTCGTATAAACCGGTTCGTCCTGCCAAGTTGAGCTCAGTGGCTACGGCCGTCAACACATCGCCACCATGCACAGCGGCTATGAATTCAATGCCCAAGGACGAAGCCACGGTGACATCGTTGTATGAATTACATGCATAGGCGAAAGCCGTGTCGGCAAGCAAAGTGATGTAGCCACCATGGCAGATGGCAAAGCCGTTCAGCATGCGATCTTGCACTGTCATGGTCATGGTGGCAACGCCTGCATTGACAGACTCTAGCTGAATGTTCAAATCCTGCGCCACGCGGTCTTTGAGGAGCATGGCTTGGCTGACAGCTTCAGCCAATTGTTGCGGTTGCAGTGATGAAGAAGTTGAGTGTGAGGTCATACAAAAAACAAAAGTTACCAATCGGTCGAATCTGCGGAGCATATTGAGAAACTGGTTTTGTGTCAACCGAATAGTTTGAAGTGCCTGGCAAAATCAAAATTTGCATGGATAATGAAATCTTTTCTGAATTGATAACCTCATGTCATTACCAGCGCCTGCTTTGCAACATATTTTTGATTTGACTGTTTTTGTCGCAGCACCGATTGAAGCGGGTCATGTCAGCGGTTTAAACAGCCGTGGGAAACGCCGCATCATCCCAATTACTGGCGGTACAGTGACGGGGCATGTTCAAGGCAGGGTGTTACCAGGCGGTGCAGATTTTCAAATTGTGGTCAGTGAAACAACGGCCGATTTGGATGCGCGCTACATGATTGAGTTGGACAATGGCGAACACATATTTGTACAAAACCGTGCCTTGCGCCGTGGCTCGGCAACAGATATTGCGAAACTCGTGCGCGGTGAGCCCGTGTCACCAGATGCGATTTATTTCCGCTGTGTTCCCACCTTTGAGGTGTCTTCGTCAAATCTGGAATGGTTGACGCAAAGTATTTTTGTTGGCACTGGAGCACGTTTTCCAGACAGTGTGCAACTGAGTATTTATCGGGTTGCATAAAGAGGCAAGAGTCGATTAGCCCTTGCATACCAAACACTGGCAATCTAGAGTCAATAGTTGGATATACGGGTGAATATACGGGTATATCCTAGGCATTGCCACAAATTTAAAACAGTAAACTTGTGCGTTGTCTGAACATCATGCATCAATTGTTCGTCTTTTCTTAATTTACAGGTAGCCCAATGAAATTGAAATATATCGCTTTATTACCCATGGCCATATTTGCTGGCAACACGTTTGCACAAACTGTTTTGACGGTTTCCTCATGGTTGCCCCCAACACACACCGCCAGCAAAGCGCAAAAAGAATGGTGTGATTTGCTGGAGAAAAACACTTCTGGCAAAATGAAATGCAACATGTTGCCACGTGGTGTGTCACCCGCACCTGGTACTTACGATGCCATTAAAAACGGCCTTGCTGACATTTCGTACACCGTGCACGGCTATACTCCAGGCCGATTCGTCTATACGCAAATGGGTGAATTTCCGTTCTTAGGCAATTCCGCTGAATCCATTTCAGTGGCATTCAGCAAAGTGACTGCCAAATACCCACAGTTTGCAGCCGAAAATACGGGTGTGAAAGTTTTGACTTTGTTCACGCACGGCCCCGGCATCGTGTTCAATACCAAACGCCCCATCACCAAAGCAGCTGATTTGGATGGCCTGAAATTCCGCATAGGTGGTGGCATGGTGAACGAAATTTCGAAGACATTGGGCATGAATGTCACGCTCAAACCTGCACCAGATTCATACGAGTTGCTCGCAGGGGGTGTGATGGACGGCACATTGTTCCCTGCAGAATCTACCGAATCATTCCGCATTGACAAAATCATCAAACACGCCACCACATTTCCAGGCGGCTTGTACAACACCAGTTTTGTATTTTTGATGAACCAAGCCAGGTATGACAAACTGAGCGCTGAAGAGAAAAAAGCCATTGATGCCATCTCTGGTGAAACGGCTGCACGGATTTTTGGCCGCGGCTGGGACAAAGTTGATACACGTGCTTTTGCGCTCATGCAAGCCAATGGCGTGCAAGTTACAAAGGCCGACGCAAAATTTGTCGCTGAAATCAAATCCAAAACTTCTGCATTAGAGAACAAATGGGTGAAAGAAGCAGAAGCCAAAGGTTTGAAAGATGCTGCAAAAGTACTGGCTGAATTCCGTGCTGAGATTGCCAAACAAGAGAAATAAATTCTGCTGAAAAATCAACAGTTTTGAAACGCATGCGGCCTCACTGGGTGTGAGAGCCGCATTTTTAATGCTTATCTATTTGTATCAATTTTGAAAAAATTACTAGAAACATTCTGTGGTTTGCTTGCCGGCACAGCGCTCTTTGCCATCATGGTGCTGACGTTTTTTGATGTTGGCGGTAGAAAATTACTGAGTCAATCCATACCCGGTTCATTCGAACTGACGGAACTTTTAATGGTGGTCGTCATTTTTGGCGCAATACCCTTGGTTTCAGAGCGAAATGAACATGTTGTATTTGATTCATTGGATAAATATTTGCCCGAGAAAGTGCTCAGATTACAAGGCATTTTGATCAATTTGTTGGTTGGATTTGCCATGATTGGGTTGGGATATTTGATGTTCAAAACCGGACAGCAATTTGCAATCAATGGTGATACGACCGCACAATTGCGCATCGACAAAGCGCCTTTTTTGTATGGGATGGGTGCATTGTGTGCTTTGACAGGAATGGTGCATATGTTTTTTATTTTCAAACCTGTTGCAGTTAATGATGATGCCGATTCTGACGGCTCAGCGACATCAGGAGTTGCCTTGTGATAGAAGCACTCCTTGGATTTGCCGCCATCTTTGCGTTGACACTTGTACGCATGCCATTGGCATTCAGTATGGGCTTGGTTGGGATTGCTGGCATTGGCCTGACGCGAGGTTGGGACCCTGCTTTGGCCAGCGCAGCGCAAGTGGTACACGAAACTGGTTTCGCCTATACGCTGAGTGTGATTCCTTTGTTTATTTTGATGGGCAATTTTGTTGCACGCGCAGGCTTGGCACACGAACTGTTTGCAGCGGCGAATGCGTTCATTGGCCACTACCGTGGCGGCTTGGCGCACGCAACGATTGCGGCATGTGCGGGTTTTGGTGCCATTTGTGGCTCTTCTATCGCCACCGCAGCCACAATGAGCAAAGTTGCTTACCCAAGCATGAAAAAAATGGGCTACAGCGACTCTTTGGCAACTGGTGTGATGGCCGCTGGTGGAACTTTGGGCATCATGATTCCACCTTCAACCATCATGGTCATTTACGGCATCATCACTGAAACCAATATCGGAAAATTGTTTGCCGCAGGTGTGATTCCTGGTATTTTGTCTGCTCTTTTGATGATGCTTGCAGTGGTTTATATCACCAGCAAAGATCCGGAACATGCACCACCCGGCAAACACAGCACATGGCATGAACGATGGGTTGCTTTACGCGGTATTTGGGGTGTGGTCTTGCTGGTCGTTGTGGTGTTGGGCGGCATTTATGGTGGCTTGTTTACAGCGACTGAGGGTGCAGGTTTCGGTGCAGCTGGGGCATTTATTTTTGCATTGGCCCGCAAACGACTCACTTGGCGCATTTTGTATCAAGTGTTGGTGGAATCAGCGCGTACCACTGCGATGTTGTTCACGTTGTTGATAGCAGCGACCATGTTTGCAAACTTTGTCAACTTCACGTCAATGCCAAATGACTTGAAAGACCTGATTACAAACTCTGGTTTGTCTCCCATTTTCATTATCACAGCGATGATGTTTATTTACATCGTTTTGGGCACCGTGATGGAAGAGTTGTCCATGGTGCTGCTCACTATTCCTTTGTTTTTCCCCATCGTTACCGCACTGGGTTTTGACCCCGTGTGGTTTGGCGTGTTGATTGTGATGATTGTTCAGATCGGGTTGATATCGCCACCTGTGGGAATGAACCTGTTTGTGATCAATACGCTTTTACCCAAAGTGGGGTTGGGTAATATTTTTAAAGGCTGTTGGCCGTTTGTGGTGGTGATGATATTGGTACTCGGCCTGTTAATTGCCTTTCCACAACTCAGTTTGTGGCTGCCTTCATTGGTGAAATAGAACTATAACCGGCTTATTTATTGCCTAAAGTGCTATTAAAAATATAGCATTCAAGCTTACGTCGATGTCTGGTGGTCGTGCATCAAATATGAAGCCACGCTGATAAACTAATTCTCATCAGCGTCGTGGTCTACAACTTCCAAGCCATCGCGCACCAACAAGAAGATTTCTCGGTAGGCGCGTCCCTGTCGATGTGCTGTACCAGCGGGCGCTTTGACCATGGCTTCTTGGTCTTTGCGGGCTTGGCGAATCAGGGCGCGCAATTGCTGAGTATCGGTTTGAGGGCGAATGCCAATCCAGCGTTCAAAAGCATCGTCATGTGCAATCAAATCATCGCGCCAGCGCTCAGCCACGTGCAGTGCCATTTTTTCGGCTGCTGAACCAGTTGTTTTATTCAGAATAGCGGTTTTGGCCCGCTCGACTTCTTCTGGTTCCAATTTGCGCATCAGCTTGCCAATGAACTGCATGTGGCGACGCCGTCCTTCAAAATTGGTGATGCGGTGCACTTCGTTCAAAGCATCCAACAATTTTTCGTTCAATCCAATGGCTGACAATTGATCGACGTTCAAGGTCGTCAGACTTTCTCCCAAGGCTTGAAGAGCCTCGCTCTCACGCTTGTCGTCGGTGCGGCTGGTTTCATACCGGCCCTTCATTTCGCGTTTGAGCTCCAGGTCAATTTCGCTGTCTTCTGCGACAAATTGACCATTCACGTAATAGCCTTTTTTGAATTTGCTTGCCATGTGTTGCTTTTAGTATGTCGGAATAATTTTACAAGTATCATCCAAGTATGATCTCTGTATCATAAGGCGCATCAACTCAAAAAACCCATGTCAACTTCCAATCGCTCAAAAACCAAGTCATCGCAATCGACGCAATCCAACGGATTCAGCTACACACGCCCTTATTTTGAAGAATTGGTTGATCAAGCCATCTCACATGCCAAAAAAATTGGTGCCACGGATGCTGGTGCAGAAGCTTCAGAAGGTTGCGGTTTGAGTGTTTCTGTACGCAAAGGCGAACTTGAAAACGTTGAACGTAACCGCGACAAGTCCTTGGGCGTATCGGTCTACATTGGCACACGGCGTGGTAATGCCAGTACCTCGGATTTTTCGACGGCCGCGATTGAACGCACGGTGCAAGCCGCTTACGACATTGCACGCTTCACCGCCGAAGACCCGTTTGCGGCACTGCCAGATGAAGCCGATATCGCCACCCAAGCCGAGATTGCGCAACACGATTTGGATTTGTTCCATCCTTGGGCGATTAACAGCGAACAGGCGGCTGCTTTGGCGCTGGAATGTGAAACTGCAGCCTTGCAAACCAGCAAAAAATGGATCACCAACAGCGAAGGCGCGGCCGTCTCCGCCCAACAAAGCCATTTTTTCAGTGCCCATACCCATGGTTTCAGAGGTGGTTATGCCAGTTCGCGCCATTCACTCTCGGTATCGCCCATTGCAGGCAAAGGCGATGACATGCAGCGCGACGCTTGGTACAGCTCTGAACGCAACGCTTTGGATTTGGCATCCGCCCAGGCCGTCGGACGCTATGCCGCGCAACGCGCCTTGAGCCGTTTACAGTCACGCAAAATCGCCACCACTGAATGCCCCGTTTTGTTTGAATCACCTCTGGCTTCAGGGTTGATTGGTGGTTTGGTGCAAGCCATCAGTGGCGGCTCTTTGTATCGGAAGAGTTCCTTTTTATTGGATTCTTTGGGTAAACAAGTTCTACCCAAGCACATCAATTTGTTCGAAGACCCTTTTGTGCGACGTGGTAAAGCCAGCTCACCTTTTGATGACGAAGGCGTGCGTGTGAAAGCACGGCAAGTTGTGGCAAGCGGGGTGGTGGAAGGCTATTTTTTAAGCAGCTACAGCGCGCGCAAACTGGGTTTGCAAACAACCGGTAATGCAGGTGGTTCACACAATTTGACACTGACATCAACGCGCACCCAAGAACAAGATGATTTGGATGAAATGCTGCGTAAACTGGGCACAGGTTTGTTTGTCACCGAGTTGATGGGCTCGGGTGCCAACCCTGTCACGGGTGACTATTCGCGTGGTGCCAGTGGTTTTTGGGTGGAAAACGGTGTCATTGCATTTCCCGTGCATGAAATCACGATAGCGGGCAATTTAAAGTCCATGCTGATGGGCATTGAGGCTATTGGTGCTGATGTGTTCAAACAAGGTTCTAAAATCGTCGGATCGATTTTGATCAACCGAATGAAAGTGGCAGGCAGTTAAAATGGCTTGACAGTTCGTCAACATTTTTCATTCAACGACTATCACAATAGGAGATTACAGTGGTGCATCATTTGACTCAGCGTTCATCCAAGCCAATCAGTTTTGGCAAGGTCCAAATAGGGGCAACTTTAATCGGTTTGGTTTTGTGCAGTACGTCGGTGTTCGCGCAAAATGCAGCAAGCGTTGCCGATACCAAAGCAGCCAACAGCACCTCTGATGCCGGGAAATGGACGATCTATGGCTCACCTTATACACTTCACTTTTCGGATGCTGTGAAAGAGAAAGACAATGAACCCGATGACATTAAACATTCGTATGTTTGGGCCGTCGGTGCTGAAAAAATGCTGGACGAGCGTTATTTAGCAGGTGCGTCGTTCTTCAGTAATTCATTTGGGCAACCCAGCCAGTATGTGTATGTGGGTGCAAAGTTCCGTCCTATCGATACACACCCTAAACTTTTTACCAAAATCACAGGTGGTATTTTGCACGGCTACAAAGAACCTTATGATAAAAAAATCCCAATCAACACCAAAAATGGTTGGGGCATAGGCGCTACTTTGTCTGCAGGCTGGGACTTCAATAAAAACTTTGGCGCGCAGCTGAACATGTTGGGCACCGCCGGCTTGATGCTGCAGCTGAACTACACCTTGGATTAAGTATTGGGTGCGGTTCGGTGTGTTGGTTCATTCACCATTCAAAAATCTTAATTTGAATTGACTTTGTAAGACTGGGTGTGCTTTTCTGACTAAAGATCACAGTGTCTTTAACAGGAGCACATACCATGTCTAAAACCAGGTTTCGATATGACTTTCGCTTGTGCATCCATATTTGTGCACTGAGTATCGGTTTGAGCACCAGCATAGGCGCTTGGGCTGCTGCGAACAGTTGTTCCGCGCAATCACCACCAAACATAACAACGGTCATAGAGTTATATACCTCTGAAGGTTGCAGTTCATGTCCGCCAGCGGATCAATGGCTCAGTGGTTTGAAGACTGTACTTGACCCTAAAACGCCCAATCTGGTGGTACAGGCATTTCATGTCGGCTATTGGAATTACATTGGTTGGGTCGATCGATTTGCCGACCCCGCACACACACAGCGACAACGGCAAATTGCGACTTGGAACAGGCAAAACACCATTTATACACCTCAACTGACTTACAACAGTAAAGATTGGCGTGATTGGCGAGTCTATACAGGCGCATCGTTACTGAATCAGGTGGCGAAATCAGCATCTCAAGAATTGGCAAGTAGCCGCATCAGCCTGCAGCAGCTCAGCAAAGACCAATTTGTAGCGACTGTTGCGCCTGTAGTGGGTGTGGCAGGCAAAGCCAATGCTTGGTCTGCCTACTGGACAGTGACAGAACATGGTCACGCGTCAAAAGTCAGCGCTGGAGAAAATACCGGCGAGCACTTATTGCACGATTTTGTTGTGCGCCAATATACGCCAGTAGGCACATACAGTGCTGGCGCTACCCACAAATTAAGCTTCTTCAGTAAACCTGCCACTCCGGGTCATGCCAGACAAATCAACTTGGTGCTGTTTGACCCAAGCACAGGCAGCACGGTACAAGCACTATCGGTGAATTGTGGTGCTTGATGTTGGATCACACTCCTGCATACCAAAACAAAGGCCAAAGGCGACTTGGTTATAAAACCTCACTCGCAAAATCAGCCAAGCGCGAGCGCTCGCCACGGGCGAGGGTGATGTGGCCGCCGTGCGGCCAGCCTTTGAACTTGTCGACGGCGTAGGTCATGCCAGATGAGCCTTCTGTCAGGTAAGGGGTGTCAATTTGCGCCAAATTACCCATGCAGACGATTTTGGTACCCGGACCCGCGCGCGTGATCAGCGTTTTCATTTGTTTGGGTGTTAAGTTTTGCGCTTCGTCAATGATGACGTATTTGTTCAAAAACGTGCGTCCGCGCATGAAGTTCATGCTCTTGACTTTAATGCGGCTGCGTATCAGCTCGTTCGTGGCGGCGCGTCCCCACTCGCCGGCTGAGGTTTCGGTTTTGGTCAGCACTTCCAAGTTGTCGTCCAAAGCACCCATCCACGGGCCCATTTTTTCTTCTTCAGTACCCGGTAAAAAACCAATGTCCTCGCCCACACTGACGGTGGCACGGGTCATGATGATTTCGGTATAACGGCGGTCCTCTAGCACCTGTGTTAAACCGCATGCCAATGCCATCAATGTTTTACCTGTGCCAGCGGTGCCGGCAAGGGTGACGAAATCGACTTCAGGGTCCATCAATAAATTCATGGCGAAGTTTTGTTCGCGGTTGCGTGCGGCCACGCCCCACACCACGTTTTTAAGGTGTTTGAAATCTTTCAGCGTTTTAAGCACCACCGTTTGTGGTCGCACCTCCACCACACGCGCATACAAACTGGGCTCGCCTGGTGCTTCAAAATAAACAAATTGGTTCAGCAACATGCTGGACGCCAGCGCACCGCCTAAACGGTAAAAAGTAGCATGGCCTTCTTGCCAACTTTCAACGTGCTTGGCCTGCTTGCTCCAAAAATCTGCGGGCAGGGCGAGCGTGCCTGAATACAGCAAATCGCCGTCTTCCAAAGTCTTGTCGTTCTGGTAGTCATCGGTAGCCAGTCCCAGTGCTCGTGCTTTGACGCGCATATTGATGTCTTTGGACACCAAGACAACTTCTTTGCCTGCATTGACCTTGCGCAGGGCTTCCACCACGCCCAGAATTTGGTTATCGGCTTTACCCTGCGGCAAGCTTTGGGGCAGGCTGTAGTCCAGAATTTGCGTTTGAAACAACAAACGACCCCGCGCTTCGGTGTGCCCTGTTGTGTCTAAACGCAATCCCTGTGCCATGTCGGCATCTTTGGCTGCGGCGAGTGCGTCCAGTGAACGGCTGGTTTGGCGCGCATTGCGTGCCACTTCGGTCATGCCTTTTTTGTGGCCGTCCAATTCCTCCAACACAATCATGGGCAAATAAATATCGTGCTCTTCAAAACGGAACAAGCACATGGGGTCGTGCAACAGCACATTGGTGTCCAGCACAAACAATTTAGCGGGCCCGCTGGGTTTTTTGGGCTTGGCCTTGACTGGTGTGGCAGACTTTATTGATTGAGATGTGCTTGTGATGCTATCATTATGATAGCTATCTAGGCTTATTTTATGCTGGCCAGAGGCTGATTTTTCATAAATTTTTGGCTTAGCAACAGACTGGATCTGATCCGAACCAGTGCTAGTTCGTTTGGCTGATTTGGAATTGTTTGTCACCTTGCCACGCGATGAGCGTTGTTCTTTGGGCTGTTCTTTTGCAGCGGGTGCAGTGCTGGTGCTGGCAAATTTACTTGAATTTAAAAGACTGGCGCGCTGAGATGGAGCTGGTGGTAATGGCATGGGGTTATTGATAAAACGATGAATGGATCACTATAGTTTTAAAAAACGAAAAAGCCGCCTGGTTGCCAAGGCGGCTTCATGGGAGCAAAAAATCTAACAGACCGGCGCATGCTGACATTATGCACATTCTGTGCGACAACATGGCGACTTTGAGCAAAGCGGCTAATTTAAGCCGCTAATTTTTCTTTTTCTTTGTCTTTTTTCTTCAAAGCTTTGACAGCTTTTAAAACATCATCCACGTGGCCGGGTACTTTCAAGCCGCGCCATTCAGCAACCAAAGTGCCATCTGACCCAATTAAGAACGTGCTGCGCTCAATGCCTTTGACCTTTTTGCCATACATGATTTTGTTTTTGACCACGCCAAACATGTGGCACATTTTTTCTTCGGTATCGGCAATCAATTCAAAGGGCAATTCCAAAGTGGCTTTGAAGCTGTCATGTGATTTCATGTTGTCACGCGACACGCCAAAAACCACCGCGCCCGCTTTGACAAAATCTTTATTTTTATCACGAAATTGCATCGCTTCAGTGGTGCAACCGGGTGTATTGTCCTTGGGGTAAAAGAACAGAACAATGGTCTGTCCAAGGTGTGAATCGTTGCTTACTTTAACGCCACTGGTGGCATTGGCTTCAAATTCGGGAAGGAGTTTATTGATAACGACAGCCATGATACTAATCCCGTAAAGAGTCTCGCAAAAAATGGGTTTTTAATTACGGTTTGCATCTTGCTCACCATCACACCGACATTGTCTTAAACAAGGACAGGCTTAAAAACGTAACCTCTGATTTTAACTCAGTTTCGCGTCAGCTTTCATTTCTTCTGGTTCTATTAACACGGCAAGCAGCACATTGCGACCCTCACCCGCCAAGATGTTGTAAGTGCGACAGGCAGCCCCTGAGTCCATGGTTTCTAAGCCGATGCGTTTGCGAATTAAAGGGGCCAGCCACGCAACAGGTGGGAATTGAATGCGTTTGCCACTGCCAAAAATCACCAATTCGGCATCAAATTCCGATAATTGCGCAAAATGCACTGCTGTGAGGTCAGCAAATTGATGGCATTTCCAGTCTTGGCGAACACCTTCTGGCATCAAAACCAAACTGTGATTGATTTTTTCGCCATTGACAACGACCCAGCCCAAACCATAGCTGTGTATCGTTTGTCCGTCAGCATGATCTGCTTCTAATTTCATAGTGTGGTAGTTGTGGTGAAAAGCTTGCTTTAACCGGCTTAGTCGCGTTTGTAAGCGTTTCTCTAAGCGATAATGCTATTTTAACCAAGCGTAGACCAGTGCATGGTCATGGCTTTAGCAATCTATCACCCTGGGAGGGGACTTTGAAAGCGATTCAAAAATCGGCCAAATTAGCCAATGTTTTGTACGACGTGCGCGGACCCATTGTGGACGAAGCCAAGCGCATGGAGGACGAAGGGCAAAAAATCATCAAGCTGAATATTGGCAACACTGCGCCATTTGGATTTGATGCGCCGGAAGAAATTCAGCAGGACATGATTCGCAATTTGCCCAATTCATCGGGTTACAGCGACAGTAAAGGCATTTTTGCAGCGCGCAAGGCGGTGATGCACTACAGCCAGCAGCAAGGCGTGCATGGCGTCACCATTGATGACATTTATTTAGGCAATGGTGCCAGTGATTTGATCACCATGTCGGTCACAGCATTGCTGAACGATGGCGATGAACTGCTGGTACCCGCGCCCGATTACCCATTGTGGACGGCATCGGCCAGTTTGGCAGGCGGGAAACCTGTGCACTATTTGTGTGACGAGTCGGATAACTGGAACCCCAGTCTGGCAGACATTCGCGCCAAAATCACACCACGCACCAAAGGCATCGTGGTCATCAACCCGAATAACCCAACTGGCACCTTGTATTCCGATGATTTGCTCAAAGGCATAGTGCAAATCGCTCGTGAACATGATTTGGTTCTCTTTGCCGATGAGGTGTACGACAAAGTCTTGTACGACGGTGTCAAACACACGGCGATTGCCAGCTTATCAACGGATGTCATCACGCTGACATTCAATTCGCTGTCCAAAGCCTACCGATCATGTGGCTACCGCGC
>CALMEI010000057.1 GCA_937863225.1 uncultured Polaromonas sp. | reverse complement strand
CGTGCTTTCGTCGTCCAACCAGCAGTCCTGCTGGCCGACGAACCCACCGGCAGCCTAGACCACGCCACCGGTGAAACCATCATGAAGCTGATGTTTGACCTCAACGCCGAGCAAGGCACCACGCTGGTTTTGGTGACACATGACCCCGCCATTGCGGCGCGGTGTGAGCGCAGCATCACCATCGAAGCCGGTCAAATCGCGCACATGAGTTAAGTAATCTTTGCCTTTCACTTACAACCTAAATTCATTCCCATCCACCTCAATCACCACCTAAAGAGTTTTCATCATCATGTCTTCAACCAATCCCAAAACATACGAATCAACACCCCCTAAAAAAGTCGCCTTCTTAGGCTTAGGCGTCATGGGCTACCCTATGGCGGGGCACTTGCATTTGGCGGGGCACAGCGTCACGGTATACAACCGCACCGCCGCTAAGTCTGTTGCGTTTTGCAGTGAATATGTTGGATCCAAACACGGCACCACGCCCAAAACGGCGGTGCAAGATGCTGACATTGTGTTTTGCTGTGTGGGCAATGACGATGATTTGCGCAGCGTGGTTGCAGGCACTGACGGTGCTTTTGCGGGCATGAAAAAAGGCGCCATTTTGGTGGACCATACCACCGCATCTGCCAACGTGGCGCGTGAACTGTATGCAACAGCCAAGTCTGTGGGTTTGCATTTTGTCGATGCCCCTGTATCGGGCGGTCAAGCCGGTGCGCAAAACGGCATGCTGACCGTGATGTGCGGTGGCGACCAGGCTGCTTTTGATGCGGTACAAGCCACTGGCATGGCATTCTCACGCGCCTTCACGCGCATGGGTGAAGCCGGTGCAGGGCAATTGACCAAGATGGTGAACCAAATTTGCATCGCTGGCTTGGTGCAGGGTTTGGCCGAAGCCATTGCGTTTGGTCAAAAAGCAGGCTTGGACATGAATTTGGTGCTGGACGTGATTGGCAAAGGCGCAGCGCAAAGTTGGCAACTGGACAACCGTGGCAAAACCATGGTGGCAGATAAATTTGATTTTGGTTTTGCCGTCGATTGGATGCGCAAAGATTTGGGCTTGGTCTTGGATGAAGCCAAGCGCAATGGTGCACGCCTACCCGCCACAGCTTTGGTCGACCAGTTTTATGCCGACGTGCAAGCCATGGGCGGAAACCGTTGGGATACATCAAGCTTGTTGAAGCGTTTGAAATGATGTTGTTGCAAAATTTATGAAAAATCAAGCTGTACCCGGCGTATTTATTGCCTAAAGTGCTATTTTATTTGTAGTAGAACGCTGCCAATTTCTTGCTATACGGCTATTGGCAAAAACCAAATGTGGTATGCAATGCTCCACATCAGCAGGCCAATTGCAATTTCTAAAACCACCCAAGATTGGGCTTTGACAAACAACGGTCTGAGCAGCCGTGCGCCAAAGCCTAACGCCAAAAACCAAGTGAATGAGGCGGTCAGCGCACCCATAGCGTAGTCATACTGATTAGGCTTGTATTGCACGCTGATGCCGCCTATCAGCAACACCGTATCCAGGTAAACATGCGGGTTGAGCAGGGTGAAGCCGAGGCAAGTGACAAGGGCGGACTTTAACGTGATGGTTTGGTTGAGCGGCGCCACTGCCATGGGCTGTGCATGTTTGTACGCCGCTAAAAAAGCGCGAAAGCCGTATGCCAGCAAAAAGGCCACGCCCACATATTTCACAGCAAGCAGCGTCCATGCATACTGACCAAAAGTCGCACCAGCAAATGTCACACCCAGCAAAATCAAGACCGCATCCATGAATCCGCATAACAGCGCAATCACCAGCACATGCTGCCGCATCAAGCCCAGCTTCAATACAAAAGCGTTCTGCGCGCCTATGGGGACGATGAGGGCAAGGCTGGTGAGGAAGCCAGAGAAAAAAATCGCATTCAGCATAAACGGCGTTGAGGGTGCATGTAAACTCGAAATATGATCATTTTAGGCATCGAATCCAGCTGCGACGAAACGGGCGTGGCACTTGTTAAAACTGAGGGCAATGCTTTGCCCACCCTTTTGGCCGACGCTTTGCACAGTCAAATTGAAATGCACCAAGCCTTTGGGGGCGTGGTACCAGAACTGGCCAGTCGTGATCATATTCGACGCGTATTGCCTTTGACGCAGCAAGCGCTAGACAAGTCTGGTTTGCATCTTGCTGATGTCGATGTGGTGGCCTATACCAAAGGGCCTGGCCTTGCGGGTGCATTGTTGGTGGGGTCAGGGGCGGCTTGTGCATTGGGGGCGTCTTTGGGTAAGCCTGTTTTGGGCGTGCACCATTTAGAGGGGCATTTACTGTCACCGTTTTTGAGCAGCGACCCACCACAGTTTCCCTTTGTGGCACTGTTGGTGTCGGGTGGCCACACGCAACTGATGCAGGTCGATGCCGTAGGCAGCTACACGTTGTTGGGTGAAAGCGTGGACGATGCGGCGGGTGAAGCTTTTGACAAGTCGGCCAAGCTGATGGGATTGCCTTACCCGGGTGGCGCTGGTATGGCCAAGTTGGCGACAGGCGGCAATGAAAAAGCTTTCAACTTGCCAAGGCCATTGCTGCACAGTGGCGATTTGAACTTCTCGTTTGCGGGTTTGAAAACAGCAGTACTGGTGCAAGTGCAAAAATTGGTGCATGAGCAAGGCGTACCAGTGGAACAGTTCCCACAACAATTGTTGGCAGATTTGGCAGCATCCACCCAAGCGGCGATTGTGGATGTGCTGGTGCGTAAATCCACCATCGCATTGAAACAAACTGGTTTAAAACGCTTGGTGGTAGCGGGTGGTGTGGGTGCCAATCAAAAGCTGCGTCAGCAATTGAATGCGGTATGCGCTTTAACTGGTGTGCGGGTGCATTACCCCGAGCTGGCTTGGTGCACCGACAATGGCGCGATGATTGCCTATGCCGCAGCCATGCGTTTGCAAAGCGGACAACAATCGGCGAACACCGTTTACGCTTTCGACGTGAAGCCGCGTTGGCCGCTGGATACGCTTTAGCCAAAGAGCCATTTGTCTTCAACATTGGCTTGCTGCTAATGGCGAGCATTCACTTTTTAATCTTGACTCAATTGACATGAAATTTTTTCTCAAATTATTCTTGGCTTTCATTGCCATCACACTGCACTTCAGCGCCTTTGCACAAAACGATTCGGTTTCAACCCCACTCAAAATTGCCATGATAGAAAGTTTGAGTGGACCATTTGGCAACACCGGAGAAGCGGTGTACCGCAATTTGCTGTGGGCGACAGAACGGGTGAATGCACGTGCCGCGACAAAGGGTGGTGTGAAGTTTGAATTGAAACGTTACGACAGCAAAGGGCAGAGCGAGGAAGCAACATCTGCATTGCGTTCTGCCATTGACGATGGGGCGCACATCATCATGCAAGGTAATTCATCTGCTGTGGCCGCGGTATTGATTGATGCCATCAATAAACACAATGAACGTGAACCAAACAAACGTGTTTTGTTTTTGAATTACTCGGCCATTGACCCAGCACTGACCAATGAAAAATGCAGCCCTTGGCATTTCCGTTTTGACGCACACGTCGACATGCGCATGAAGGCATTGGTTGAAGTGCTCAAAGAAGACCAAGCTTTGAAAAGCATTTACATCATTGGGCAAGACTACAGCTTTGGGCATGCTGTCGCCAAAGAAGCCAAGCGACAGTTGGCACTGCAACGTCCTGATGTGGCCATCGTGGGCGAAGAGTTGCACCCAATTGGGCGTATCAAAGACTTTTTGCCCTATGCAGCGAAAATCAAAGCCACTGGCGCACAAGCGGTGTTGACAGGTAATTTTGGCAACGATTTGACGCTGCTGGTCAAGTCTGCCAAAGAGGCGGGCTTTGATGGTAAGTTTTATACTTTCTTTGGCAACGCATTGGGCGCACCCGCGGCGATTGGCGATGCCGGTGTGGGCAAAGTGGTGGCGGTCGCAGATTGGCTACCCAATGTACCAACCCCGGGCAGCGAAGCGTTTTACCAAGCGTTCAAAGTGCGTTTCCCTAACCCCGCAGACGACTATGTGCACATGCGCATGCAACTGATGATGGAGGCTTTAGCCCAAGCGGTCAATAGCGTGAAGCTGCAGAATTCAAATAACGCTATAAATATAGTAGCAATTCAGGCAGCATTAAAGCGGGCTATGGTTGCATTTCATGGTCAATCAGGTGAAATGCGAGGCGTTGATCATCAGTTTCAACAACCCTTGGTAGTGGGTTTGATGGACAAACAGGGGGTGGCCGGCGTGAAATTTGATGTTGAAGGTTCAGGCTATGGCTTTAGAGTGATTAAACAAATCAGCGCCAAAGCGGCAGAACTATCCACCACGTGCAAAATGCCGCTGGTTCGATAAATGATTTGCTGTGCAGTTTTATCGCGTAAAACCAGCGCAAGCACCGGCGTTGGGTCGGCCTTTGCATTCGCGTGACAAGCGGCGTTCACGTTCACGCACTGTTTCCCCAGGATCAATTTGTTTGTCTGTCAAATATCCTTGGTAAGTGACTTTGTTTCGCTTGGCCTTTGCAGAGGCGTGAGACTTTTTCTTATTCGCTGCATAAACGGGGTTGGTAGCCAGTGCGGCAATACCCAAGCACAGGCAAGCGATGAAAATTTTCCTCAATTGAATCATGGTGAATGCGCTTTCATGACGGGTTGAATTCAAACAACGACATATTACCGCATTCAATCTACCGCATTCAATCAATACGTCCCTGGCAATAAAATACCTTTATCAACCTGCTTGATGTTGGTGTGTCCGCAAAACGCCATGGTGATGTCCAGTTCTTTGTGGATGATTTGCAAAGCTTTGGTCACTCCAGCTTCGCCCAACGCTCCCAAACCATACAGCCACGAGCGACCAATCATGGTGCCCTTGGCACCCAGCGCCCACGCTTTGAGCACGTCTTGTCCAGAGCGAATGCCACCGTCCATCCATACTTCAATTTTGTCGCCAACGGCTTCAACGATAGGTGGCAAGGCTTTGATGCTCGATTGCGCACCATCTAATTGGCGACCGCCGTGGTTGCTCACCACTATGGCATCAGCACCACTGAGTACAGCCAGCTTGGCATCTTCAACATCTTGAATGCCTTTCAAAATCAATTTGCCACCCCATTGTGCTTTGACCCACGCCACATCTTCCCACGACAAACGTGGGTCAAATTGTTCGTTGGTCCAAGCGGACAAGGAGCGCATATCGCTCACCCCTTTGACATGCCCTACCAAATTACCAAATGAATGGCGGCGAGTGCCCAGCATGCCCATACACCAAGGCAGCTTGGTCGCCAAGTTAATCATGTTCGCCAAAGTGGGTTTGGGTGGTGCGGTCAAGCCATTCTTCAAATCTTTGTGGCGCTGTCCAATGACCTGCAAATCCAGCGTCAGCACCAGTGCCGTGCAACCAATTTTGCGCGCCCGTTCAATCATCGCCACCATGGCATCACGGTCGCGCATCATGTACAACTGGTACCAAAATGGCGCTGTGGTATGAGCCGCTACATCTTCCATTGAGCAGATGCTCATCGTCGATAAGATGAAAGGAATACCAAATTTTTCAGCTGCTTTGGCAGCCAATATTTCACCATCCGCGTGTTGCATGCCTGTCAGTCCAACGGGTGCTATGGCGACCGGCATTTTGGCATCGATGCCAATCATTTTCACTGCTGTGCTGCGATTTTCCATGTTGACCGCGACGCGTTGACGCAGCTTGATGCTTTGGAAATCGGCTTCGTTGGCGCGGTAAGTGCCTTCGGTCCACGAGCCAGAATCGGCGTAGTCGTAAAACATGCGCGGCACACGTTTTTTGGCCATCACGCGCAAATCTTCGATATTGGTTACTACGGTCATTGGAGGTCTCCTTCATTTTATAAATTTCATGTCATGCAATGTTAATGGCTAAGCATTGCATCAGGCTTGTAAACAGCGTGAAATGTGACTTTCAGGATTGAAAATAAATACAAAGCTCATCCTGTGCACTTCAAAATGACAGCATATTTACCCGCGTGGATGGTGCTGTGCATGAATGGATTTCAATCGTTCGCGTGCCACATGGGTGTATATGGTGGTGGTTGAAATGTCGGCATGACCAAGCAGCAATTGCACTGCGCGTAAGTCTGCACCATGGTTCAATAAATGGGTGGCAAATGCATGGCGCAAGGTGTGGGGCGACAGGGCTGTTGTAATTTGGGCGGTCAATGCGTGCTTTTTAACAATCATCCAAAACATCACGCGTGACATGCCACTGCCTAAATGGGTGACAAACAAATCGGGTGTTTGCTTGCCGGCCAAAATGGCAGAGCGGCTGGCAGTAAGGTAGCGCTCAATCCACAAGCGCGCCACTTCGCCAAATGGGACAATGCGCTCTTTGTTGCCTTTGCCAAAAACACGCAGCACACCTTCATTCATACTCAGATGGATGGTTTTTAAGGACACCAATTCGCTGACACGCAAACCACTGGCGTACATCAGTTCCAACATGGTGCGGTCGCGCAAACCCAATGGGGTATCGGTATTGGGTGCAGCCAGCAATGCCTCTACTTGCGCTTCAGTCATTGTTTTAGGGACACGCAACGCTTGCTTGGCGGCTTGAATTTTCAGTGTTGGGTCAGCGTTGATTTTTCGCTCGCGCAACAGCCAGCGGTAGTATCTTTTGAAAACGGTTAAACGGCGATTGGCTGAAGTCGCTTTGGTGCTGCTGTGCTTGTCTGAGAAATAAGCGTTGATGTTCAGCTCTAAGGCATTGTCCAAAGACAAACCAGCTGGCGTTAGAAATTGAGCAAATTGCGTTAAATCGCGCCGGTAAGCTTCTAATGTATTCTTGGATAAACCATCCTCTAACCACAACGCATCTATGAAAACATCAATGTGGTTAGGGGGTGCGGTAATCTTAGCGTTCAATCGAGTTTGAGTTTGGCAGTCTCAACTACCTTTTTGTAGACGGCCAATTCATCTTTGATTTGTTGTGTAAATTGTTCAGGCGTGTTGCCTAACACGATAGAACCTGTATCTTCAATGCGCTTGCGAATAGCAGGGTCTTCCAGTGCTTTGCGTGTGGCGGCATTCACTTTGTCGACGACTTCTTTAGGCAAACCCTTAGGGCCAATGATGCCATAGTACGCCATGCGATTGACGGGTTCTAAGCCCAGCTCTTTGAATGTGGGTACATCCGGCATGGCTGCCAAACGAGTGGGTGCGGCTACGGCCAATGCGATCAAACGTCCGCCTTTGATGTGCGGCAATGCGGAGGGCACATTGTCAAAAATCACTTGAACTTGACCGCCCACTGTGTCGCGCAATGCAGGGCCAGCGCCAGAATAAGGGATGTGCGTGATAAATACGCCTTGCAAGCCTTTCCAAAGCTCGGTTTGCAAATGGCCAATGCCACCAATTCCAGATGAAGAGTAAGAATACTTGGTTGGGTTCTTTTTAAGTTCAGCCACAAATTCTTTGTAATTCTTGGCAGGGAAACTGGGGTGAACCGCGATGACATTCGGCGTGGCTGCAATGTTGATGATGGGCGTGAAGTCTGTCAACACGTTGTAGGGCATTTTCGGGTTGATGGCAGGATTGGCAGCCGTGGTAGAAACGGTTGCCATACCCAGTGAGTAACCATCGGGCGCTGACTTGGCGGTCTCATTGGCTCCCACCACACCGCCGCCGCCTGCCTTATTTTCAACGATGACGTTTTGCCCCAGCGCTTTGCTCAAAGGGTCAGACATGACGCGCGCAATGATGTCGGTGGTGCCACCAGGCGCGAAAGGAACCTGCAGTTTGATGACTTTATTCGGGTAGTTTTGTGCCAGTGCAGAAACGGTCGAAGCCAGCAGTGCAGACAGCACCAAGGTCTTGTGAAGAGATTTCAATTTCAACATGCTGTAGCCTTTTCAAATAAGTTGACAAAAGATAGGTGACAATAAACCATCATACCAAGATGCAGAAGAATCGTATGCTGGGGATTCTACATACTCGTTTACCCTAGCAATTGATGTGGGTCAGATGCTAGACATACACTGAGGTTTTATTTGAATTACGCACAACTTTTATTCCCTGACTTTGCTTTGATTCTGACAGGCTACTTGCTGTGTCGTTTCACGGCTTTGGACAGGCAAGTTTGGACACAAATCGACAAGTTGGTGTACTACTTCTTGTTTCCGGTACTGATGTTCACGTCCATCGTCAAAACAACTATTCGCTTTGATGCGGTCGCCAGTTTTGTTCCAGCCGGCTTTCTGCTGGCGATTTTAACGATCGCTTTGTCTTACGCCTTGCCGCATGTACCGCTGTTAAAAGCGCAGTTTTCAGACCGCGACCACGCAGGCAGTGCACAAATTGCCTTCCGTTTTAATTCTTTCATCGGCTTGGCGCTGGTTGAACGCATTGCAGGCGCACCAGGTTTGTTGCTGATGGCGGTGTTATTAGGCATGTGTGTGCCGCTGTTTAACGTCGCAGCCGTTTGGCCGATGGCCAGACACAGCGATTTGAATTTTTTGCGTGAAATGCTGCGCAATCCGTTGATTATCAGCACTGTCAGTGGTTTGTTGGCCAATTTTTCTGGCTTTGCCTTTCCAGACTGGCTGGCTCCCACTGTGCATCGCATTGGCACAGCGTCATTGCCTTTGGGTTTAATGGCAGCTGGCGCAGGCATGCAAGTGGCCAGCTTGGTGCGCGGCAAAGCTTTGGCGGTGTCGGTGTTGAGTATTCGGCACTTTATCGCCCCATTGCTGGCTTTTGGTATTGCTTATGCCATGGGTTTGACGGTGACACAAAGCACCGTGTTGCTCATTTTTTCCGCTCTGCCCACCGCAGCCAGCTCTTACGTTCTCGCCGCACGCATGGGTTATGACGGTGCGTATGTTTCTGGCCTGGTCACCCTCTCCACTTTACTGGGCATGTTCAGTTTACCATTTGCTTTGCATTTGTTGACTCTGTTACGCTGATAGCGATTTCGCCTGCAAGATGTTCACATCGATGCGTAAAAGAGAAATAATATGAAAAATATGGATTTAACCGGCGTATTTATTGCCTAAGATGCTATTAAATATATAGCAATTTGGATGCGAGATTCATGGCCTTTTGCTAACCCAGTTATCAAGTAAAATTTAGCAATCAATTCACAACAAAGGAGATAACGATGTCGTTAGTGCAAGGTTTTTTAAGTAAAATTTTCAGCCGCTCAGCCGCTCAGCCGCTCAGCCGCTCAGCCGCTCTAACTAGCATTGCCTTTGCGCTGCTCACTGCTTGCAGTGGCAGCTCAGACCCCACAGTTGCTGCAGATTTTGAAATCAATGGCGTTAAAGGCACTGTCAGCGGCCAAAACGTCACCATCGATTTAACCAGCAAAGAGTCCTGCTCCACTGTTACCAGCTTAGTCACAGGCGTACAGGCAAATGGCGCAAGCATCAGCCCAGACCCAACCATAGCCCGCGACTACAGCCAACCCGTTCAATACACCATCACCGCGCCAGATGGTACAAAAGCGGTTTACATGGTGACAGTGAAAGGCAATGCCTGCGGTGGTGACCCAACACCAGCGCCAACACCAACACCTCTAGACACAATGCCTACGGGAGCTGTACTGGTTGATTGGTTTTTTGGAGACAGGGGTGGAGGTGGCCCCATGCAGCGATATAGCAATGAAGTTACACCCATAATATTTCCACCACCAATGAACGAAATAACAAATCCTGCTTATGACTCGACATGTATCTATCCGAATTGCGTGCACAGCTATTGGGCAATTGATACATCTGCTTTTGATTCAGCTGGAAGAGTGTTGACTTATAGTATGGCAATAGCTGCAGCAAGTCCAAATGCAAATTTAGCTGATATGTCTGCAAATTTGAAAATAAATTCGTCGACAGGAAAAATTACCCAAATTTGTTCTTCACCACCAAATACAAATGTAGCTTGCTACGATGCAAATGACAACTACGATGAATTTTTAATCACAGTTACAGCTCATGCACTTGGCGGTAATTTGCCATTGGTCAGATCATTCAAAATCAAAGTTAAAAATGAAGGATAGTTGAGCTCCTTGCTTAAATTCTCCTTCATCATGAAGGGTGGCGCGAAGCGACGGGGTAGTTGCTGGCGGCTAGGAAAAGATGGGAACGGGCAGGAAACTACCCCGCCCTTTGGGTACCCCTTCGCAGCGATGGGGAATTTTAGGTAATTTTATACGTATAAAATGGCTGTAGCCGGCGTATTTATTGCCTATATTGCTATTAAAATTATAGCTAATCAGAAATCATCATCAACCTGCTGTCTGTCGGCTTGCAGCGAGTTTGACTGTGGTTAGCAGGTTTTGCTGTCTTTCAATTGACTTAGCGCCCAAGCCACATGCTCTCGTACGAGGTGACTGGGATGTTGCAACTGAATTTGCAGTGTCGTGTTGATGTTCAGGGTTTCGGTTGGTGTGGCAGTTTTGGCTGCGTTGCCAAGGGCTACGGCAATGTTTCTCAGCCAGCGTTCATGGCCAATGCGGCGAATAGGGCTGCCTTCGGTATGGCGTAAAAATTCTGCTTCAGTCCATGCAAACAAGTTTATCAAATCTTGCCCCGTGACTGTGCCGCGCTCGTCAAAATCGGGCAAGGCACTGCGCTTGGCATATTTGTTCCAAGGGCAAACCAATTGACAATCGTCGCAGCCATAAATGCGGTTGCCCATCAGTGGGCGTAAGTCAAGTGGAATGGCGCCTGCATGTTCAATCGTTAAGTATGAAATGCAGCGGCGCGCATCCAGTTGGTAGGGGGCGACGATGGCTTGTGTCGGGCAAACGTCGATACAGGCTTGGCAAGAACCGCAATGAGAAGTGCTGGCAGTGGTGTGTGGTAATGCAATGTTTAAATAAATTTCACCTAAAAAAAACATCGATCCCGCATCGCGATTGAGCACCAAAGTATGTTTGCCACGCCAACCTTGGCCACTGCGGCTGGCCAATTCAGCCTCTAACACAGGCGCCGAATCGGTGAAGACGCGAACACCGAGCGGTCCGATGTGTTGTGCGATACGCTCACTGAGTTTTTGCAGACGACTGCGCATCACTTTATGGTAGTCGCGTCCTCTGGCGTAAATAGAAACAATGGCTTCTTGTGGTCGGTTTAAGCGTTGGAGTTCGGTCTCTGTCCAATGGCTTGCGGTAGTCATGGGCAAATAATCCATGCGCGCTGTCAACACGCTCACCGTGCCGGGTACGAGTTCAGACGGCCGTGCACGTTTAAGTCCATGCGCTGCCATGTAGTGCATGCCACCATGAAAGCCCTTGGCCAACCATGTCTGTAGCCCCTCTTCGGCAGAAGATAAATCCACCCCACTGACACCAATCTGCGAGAATCCAAGCTCAACCGCCCAATCTTTGATTTGGTTGAACCATTCGGGGCTTAAGTCAGGGTTAAAGTTGGGCTGCTTCAATGGGGTGTGTAAAAGTGAAAGTATGCAATTTCAACCAATGTTCGATGAAGGTGTCAAAATTTTGAATGCTTCTGGTTCAAAAGAATGGCTTTGCGCGTCAGAAGCCGACACACAAAGGCTGGCAAAACAACTGGCACAGCAATTATGCTTGCTAAATCCCAGCGATGCATTGCAGATTCAATTGCAAGGCAATTTAGGTGCGGGTAAAACCACATTTGTCAGGTACCTGTTGCAGGCCTTGGGTGTCAAGGGTCGCATTAAAAGCCCAACGTATGCGCTGGTTGAGACGTATGACGACATACGCAACCATGCGAATTTGCCATTGTCGTTTTGGCATTTCGACTTTTATCGCTTCAAAGACCCTGTGGAATGGCAAGAGGCCGGTTTTCGAGATATTTTTGCTGGGCCTGGTGTTAAATTGGTTGAATGGCCGGCTATGGCCGAATCCGAACTGCCCATTCCAGACATTGCGATGCACATCACAGTGAACAGCGACAACAGCCGCACCGTAACGGTGTATGCCATGACACCGATTGGCAAACAGGTTCTTTTTGCATTTACATGAAACGACGATCGTTTATCCAGTTTTCAACAAAGAGTGGCTTGGTGTTGTTACTGAGTGGACACCAAATCGTGCGTGGTGCAGGTATTGTGGCAGTGCGGGTTTGGCCTGCGGCAGCATACACGCGCATCACCATTGAAAGTGACGTTGCTCTGGTGACCAAACAAACATTTATCAAAGAACCACCCCGCTTGGCTGTCGATATTGAAGGTTTAGAGTTAAGTCCGGCACTGCGCGAATTGGTGGCAAAAGTCAAAGCGGACGATCCGTACATTGGCGGCTTGCGAATCGGCCAATTTAAAACCAGCACCAGCGTCGAAGCGCCTTCTATTGTGAGGTTGGTTTTGGATTTAAAACAAGCCGTATTACCGCAGGTGTTTACTTTGCAACCGGTTGCTGGCTATGCACACCGATTGGTGATTGATCTGTACCCTGCTGTAGCCATGGATCCATTGGAAATACTGATTGCTGAGCGCATGGCGGAATCTAAAGACAGCAAATTGGGTGTGCGACCAACCAAACCACAGCTCACCCCATCTTTGCCTGCCACAAGCGACCCGTTGGGGGATTGGATCGCTCAAAGAAACAACCAGACAGGCGATTTGCGCAACCGACCAGTGCCCAAAGGAAATCACCACAATGAAAATGCGCAGATGGCATCACCCCCTGACACCCAATTACGGCGACCCAATAAAACTGATCGCCTCATCATTGTGGCACTTGACCCTGGCCATGGAGGCGAAGACCCCGGCGCAATTGGGCCGCAAGGCACACGTGAGAAGGACGTTGTTTTGCGTGTCGCCTTGTTGCTGCGCGACCGAATCAACGACAGTGTGATCAACGGCAACCCCATGCGGGCATACTTGACACGTGATGCTGATTTTTTTGTACCCTTGCATGAAAGGGTCAGGAAAGCACAAAAAGTGCAAGCGGACTTGTTTGTCAGCATACATGCGGACGCCTTCACGACACCGCAAGCTTCTGGTGCAAGCGTTTTTGCACTGAGCGAAAAAGGTGCCAGCAGTGCGGGTGCCCGATGGTTAGCCAACAAAGAAAATGCAGCGGATGCGGTTGGCGGTATCAATATTAAAAACAAAAACGCTGAAGTGCAAAAAGTGCTGTTCGATATGAGCACCACAGCACAAATCAAAGACAGCCTGCAACTGGGGTCTACCGTGTTGAGAGAAATCGGTGGATTAGGCAGACTGCACAAGCCCCGCGTAGAGCAGGCCAGCTTTGCCGTGTTGAAAGCACCGGATATCCCCAGTGTGTTGATTGAATCGGCTTTTATCAGTAACCCTGAAGAAGAAGAAAAACTTCGCAGCCACGAATACCAGAACCAGCTGGCCGATGCCATCATGCGTGGCATCAAACACTATTTCTCTAAAAACCCACCTTTGGCGCGTAACCGATCATTGTGATTGGGATTTAAATCGATGTGTGTGAATCAAGTTTTGGGTATGGCATACGTTCCCACTGCATGTGCAACCATTTCAGGATTGCCTTCCGAATAAATCGAAACCTCGCCAATCGCCAGTGTGCGACCCAATTTGATGAGCTTGCAAACGCCAATGATGTCTTTATCGGCTGCAGGTTTGCGCAAGAAATTGAAATTCAAACTGGTGGTCACGGCCAAAGGCACAATACCAATTTCACCCAGTATGGCGATGTACAAGGCGACATCGGCCACAAACATCATCACCGGTCCTGCTACTGTGCCGCCTGGCCTGAGTTCAGCATGACCAATTTTGTGGCGCACCGTGGCGGCTCGATGACCGACCGCATCAATGGTGCATTTGGCTTGTGGAAATTGTGTTTTGATGAAGTCAATGATTTCGTCTTTGCTGGCCATCTCATTTGCTCCTTGATTTCCATGCGCCATACATGATGATTAAACCGGGTAACAAAATCATTGCCCAAATGATTTTGTCTAAATGCGCTTTAACAAAAGGGATGTTGCCAAAAAAATAACCAATGGTGATGATGCCAACCACCCACAATGCACCACCTGTGATGTCATAAAAAGTGAATTTGGCGCGGTTCATCTGTGCAACGCCTGCAACGAATGGCGCAAATGTACGCACAAAAGGCATGAATCGGGCTGCGACGATGGTGATACCGCCGTATTTTTCATAAAAATCATGCGCTTGGTTGAAAGCTTTTTTATTGAAGTACTTGGAATCT
Source organism: uncultured Polaromonas sp. (assembly GCA_937863225.1). GTDB lineage: Bacteria > Pseudomonadota > Gammaproteobacteria > Burkholderiales > Burkholderiaceae_C > Aalborgiella. The sequence continues at coordinate 16,663 of CALMEI010000057.1, read as the reverse complement.
TCCCACTGAAAAACCTTAGGGCCAAAATAGCGCCCAATGGCGTAGTTCGATTGATTACCCAAAACGGCAGCCAGCCACAACAGTCCCATGCTCAAGGGCAAACTCATGAGTCCAATGCCGCACATGGCACCCACCACAAAAAGCAAGGAATCACCGGGCAAAAACGGCATCACCACCAAACCTGTTTCAATAAAAATGATCGCAAACAACAAGGCGTAAACCCAGGTGCCATTATTGGTCACAAAAATTTCCAGGTACTTATCAACATGCAATAAAAAGTCCAAGAATGTAGTAATTAGTTCCATGCTCGAATTACAACACAAGAGCTTGACTAAAATCAGTCTGTGCCAGCATCTAACCACCTTAAACCCATGCAACGCCGTCCCATACGCGAACTCTCAGATGAATTGATCAGCCAAATCGCGGCTGGCGAGGTGATTGAACGGCCAGCGTCCGTGGTGCGCGAGTTGGTCGATAACGCGCTGGATGCAGGTGCGACGCAGATCACAGTTCGATTGTCGGCTGGTGGTGTGAGGTTAATCGCTGTTGAAGATGATGGTGTTGGCATTGCCAAAGAAGAGTTGGCCATCGCTCTGAAACGGCACGCCACCAGCAAGATCAGCAGCTTGGCAGACTTGGAATCGGTCGGCACCATGGGCTTTCGTGGCGAAGCGCTGGCCGCCATCAATTCAATCGCCGATTGTGAATTGACGTCACGCACAGCACACCATGCGACAGCCCATGTTCTCAATGGTGGTACTGGCGAAATGTCGGTAGCCGCACGCGTGCAGGGCACAACCGTTGCGGTCAAAGAATTGTTTTACAGCACACCTGCACGGCGCAAATTTTTGAAAACGGATGCAACCGAATTGGCGCATTGCATTGAAGCTGTGCGCAGGCATGCCTTGGTGCGACACGACGTGGGATTTGCGATTTGGCACGATGGCAAATTGCTTGAGCAGTGGCGTGCTTATAAGGGTGATTCCAAGGGTGATTCATTTGAAGCGGCAAGACAGCAACGCCTGCGCGATGTCTTTGGTGATGAATTCATACAACAATCGGTGCAAGTGGCCTATGAATACCCCACTGCCCATGGCAACATCCGCGTCACTGGGTTGGCTGGCTTGCCAGATTTTGCGCGCAGTCGCGCTGATCAGCAATTCAGTTACATCAACCAACGCTATGTCCGTGATAAAGTGATCACTCACGCGGCACGCAGTGCTTATGAGGATGTGCTGCACGGGCACAAACAACCCGTGTATGTTCTGTATGTAGAAATGCAGCCATCACGTGTGGATGTGAATGTGCATCCCACCAAAATAGAAGTGCGCTTCAGAGATGGTCGTGAAGTCCATCAAGCCGTTCGTCATGCGGTTGAATCCGCTCTATCGGCACCACGCTCTTCACAAACTACCCATCAAATGCACAGTGAAGCACCTGGGAATGTTAACCCCGATTTGCCTGTGTTACGGCAAAAATATATGGAAAATCGGGCTCTAGCCGGCGTGGATACTGCCTATAATGCTATTAAATATAGAGCAAATCAGGAGCTTTTGAAGCCTGATCCCGTGCATGCGTCTGATACCACGCGGGAATGGCTTGGCATTGGTTTGGATGAATCTAAACCATTTGGGATCAATCAAACGGCGCCAGATGCAGGTGCGCGGCACGATGAACCGATTTGGCCCTTAGGACGAGCCATTGCCCAATTGCAGGGTATCTATATCCTGGCGGAAAACGCACAAGGTTTGGTGATTGTGGACATGCATGCTGCGCATGAGCGTATCGTGTATGAACGACTGAAGGCGCAATGGGCGCAGAAGGCAAGCAGCGAAGGCGAGGCCAAATTGTCCAGTCAACCTTTGCTGATACCACATACATTTGCGGCAACCCCTCTTGAGATCACCACTGCCCAAGAATGTGCGGACACTTTGCTGCAATTGGGCTTGGATGTCAGCCCATTCTCAACCAAAACTTTGGCCGTGCGCGCAGTGCCCAGCACTTTGGCGCAAGGGGATGCAGTTGAGCTGGCCCGCAGTGTTTTGGCAGAATTGGCCACACACGATGCGGCCAGTGTGATTCAACGTGCGCAAAACGAGATATTGGCGACGATGGCCTGTCACGGCGCGGTACGCGCCAACCGAAAATTGAGTCTGGATGAGATGAACGCCTTGTTGCGACAGATGGAAGCGACGGAGCGTTCCGATCAATGCAACCACGGCCGCCCCACCTGGCGACAAATCTCAATCAGAGAAATGGATACTTTGTTCATGCGGGGAAAATGAGGCTGTATTTTTTGAAAGGTTTTTGATTTAAGTCATAACCAATCAGCCAAAGGATTGATTTATGTCATATTTTGGCTTCTTCATTGGCACGATAGTAGTCGTATGAATAAAGGAGCTGAAAATGAAAATGTTGAATGATTTGATATCTACAGACTACGGTTTAATGAGCTTGGCGGTGATTGTGTTCATGCTGGGGATGATGTGGTACATGTACAAAATGGTTGTCCGTAAAATGGACGAAGCAGAACGCTCTTCTAAGTCCAAGTAATTAGAATATAAAACCGAAAGTTGGTTTTGCGCGCCTCTGACAGAGGTTAATTCCCGCACAATAAATCGGGAAATTGGTTTGACTTGCGCTGATCTGGGCGCCATGGTATACTCCCCATAGTATATTTATAAGGTGTCTTTATGAACGCAATGCATGTTTCTCACTTGTCGCGATTGAATCGTCGTCAATCTTTGCTAATCGCTTCGGTGTTGATTGGCGGTTTGCAATCGTCAAGCGCATGGGCGCAAACAGCGGTGCAAGTCCCCGTTGTCTCGGCGCAAATGAAATCTGTGGGTGCAGGTTTTGAGCTTGACGGCGTGATTCAACCGGTTAAGCAAAGCACCATTTCGTCTCAAGCTTCAGGACGCATTGCTAGCCTGACGGTCAAGCCCGGGGACAAGGTTAAAGCGGGTCAAATTCTCGCAACCGTTGACGATAGGGAATCGCAAACGGGTGTACAGCGCAGTCAAGCACAAATGGCGCAAGCGCAAGCTGAATTAAGCAATGCACTGGCCAACTTTAATCGCACCAAAGAGTTACAAGCCAAAGGCTTTGTTAGCAAAGCGGCATTGGATACAGCAGAGTCGCAGTTTAAATCCGCAACAGCGGCCAAAGACCAAGCCAATGCAGTTGCCAAACAATCTGCCTTGGCCCAAGGCTTCACACGCGTGACAGCGCCTTATGACGGCTGGGTGTTGCAAACGCACATAGAAGCGGGTGATCTCGCGGTTCCAGGTAAACCCCTCTTAACTTTGTATGCACCGCTGCCCATACGCGCAGTTGTGCAAGTTCCGATGTCGCGTGCCAGCACTGCCACTGCAGCCGCAAATGCAGGAGCGATTGAAGTCAAAATGGCCAGCTTGCCTGCTGCTGATGGCAGCAACAGCCCAGCACAGTGGATTCGACCGGTTTCGCGCAGCAGTGTGCCAACGGCAGATGCTGTATCGCAGACGGTTGAGTGGCGCTTAGAGTTGCCTACTGAAGCCGCCAAAAACCTACTGCCTGGTCAGCAAGTGCGCGTGCGTTTCAGTGTGGCAAACAGCGCCAGTCCAAATACAAGCACCAACAAACAGGCCAGTCGAATGTTGGTCCCCAGTACCGCCGTGTTGCGTCGTGGTGAATTAACGGCCTTGTATGTTGTTTCGGGTGACGCATTTGCACTTAAAGCTGTGAGATTGGGCGCAGATCAAGGTGAATCTGGCATTGAGGTGTTGGCTGGCTTGAATGAAAACGACTTGGTTGCCTTAGACCCCGTTAAAGCTGGACTCAAAGGTGCTAAACCAATCATTCCTACCGCTAAGCCAAATGCCGCAACCGCAGTCATGCCAGCAACCCCGCAGGCTTCATCACCTGCTGCGAAGTGAGCCTGCCATGAGTACACAAGTTGAAAATACGAGCCTGAAGATGGGTATATCAGGTCGCATAGCCGCTGCGTTTCAATCCAATCCACTGACCCCCTTGTTGGCATTGGTGGCATTGCTGTTGGGTTTGTTTGCAGTCTTGGTCACACCTCGTGAAGAAGAGCCACAAATCAACGTGACCATGGCAAATGTGTTGATTCCGTTTCCAGGCGCCTCGAGTGCCGATGTGCAAAACATGGTGGCACGACCAGCTGAACAATTGCTCAGTCAAATAGCAGGTATCGAGCACACTTATTCTGTCGCGCGCCCTGGTGTTGCGGTTGTTACAGTTCAGTTCAAAGTAGGCGTACCGCGTACCGAAGCCTTGGTTCGACTTTACGATGTGCTCAATGCCAACCAAGATTGGTTACCACGTGATTTAGGCACGCTGGCACCCATTGTGAAACCCAAAGGCATTGACGATGTACCTGTATTGGCAGTGACGTTGTGGGGCAAGGAAACTTTGCCAGCATATGAATTAGAACGTGTAGCCCATGCAGTAGAGTCTGAATTGAAGTCTGTGCCTGGTACGCGCGAAGTGCAAACCATAGGTGGCCCTGGCAGAGCCGTACATGTTTGGTTGGATCCGGTGCGAATGCGTGAGCGCAGTGTTGATGTTCTGTCACTGAAACAATCGTTGGCTTCGGCCAATGTGGGTATGCCATCCGGAGCAGTTGTTGATACGCAAGGCAAAGCAGTGCAAATGTTAAGTGTGGAGACAGGTGAATTTTTACGCTCGGAACAAGATGTGGGCGACATTGTTGTTGGGGTGAACAAAGGCTTGCCCGTATTTTTACGTGAAGTTGCACGCATTGAAACGGGTGCACAACTGACTCAACGCTATGTTTGGTTCACGCCAGGCAGTGCCATGGTTACAAATTCAAAAGAGGATGGTACAAAGGGTGTATCACCAGACGGTATTAACAAAAATGCAGGTCTGCAAGCGGGTAGTGTCAATCCAGCAGTGACCATCAGCGTGACCAAGAAGCCAGGACAAAATGCTGTTGACGTGTCGCGTGCGGTGAGTGAGCGCATTAAGTCACTGAATAACACGGTCATACCCAGTAACATTGAAGCCACCATTACCCGTGATTATGGTGAAACAGCTGCCGAAAAAGCCAACAAGTTGATTCAAAAATTAGCGTTTGCCACTGGTTCGGTGATCTTATTGGTTGGGCTCGCACTAGGTAGACGCGAAGCAGTCATCGTGGGCGCCGCAGTGATATTAACTTTGATGGCTACCTTGTTTGCCTCATGGGCTTGGGGTTTTACCTTAAACCGTGTGTCACTCTTTGCGTTGATATTCTCGATTGGAATATTGGTGGATGATGCCATTGTGGTGGTTGAAAACATTCACAGGCACCAACAGCTCACGCCTAACGACTCACTCAAAGACATCATTCCGCGTGCCGTCGATGAGGTGGGTGGCCCCACCATCTTGGCAACTTTGACCGTTATTGCAGCTTTGTTGCCCATGGCGTTTGTAACCGGATTGATGGGCCCATATATGAGTCCAATTCCAATCAATTCCAGTTTAGGCATGGCACTATCTTTGGCCATTGCGTTCACGGTGACACCTTGGTTGGCCTTGAAAATGATGAAGCAACATTCGCATGATGCGGGTTCTCATGCAAGCCACACCAGTGAGGCCAAAGGTTTAGGACCAAAATTGCAAACATTGTTTAAACGTGTGTTGACGCCGTTTTTAGACAGCGCACGCAAACGTTGGTTGTTGTTGCTAGGCATTCTGGTGGCATTGCTCTTGTCTGTGGGCTTGACCCTGGTGCAATGGGTGGTACTGAAGATGCTGCCGTTTGACAATAAGAGCGAGTTTCAAGTGGTCGTGGAAATGCCAGCAGGTACGCCGTTGGAAAATACAGCCTCCACTTTGCATGAGTTGGGTGCATTGTTAGCCAAGCAACCGGAAGTACTTAATCTGCAAGCTTATGCAGGAACTGCATCGCCCATTACTTTTAACGGGCTGGTCAGGCAGTATTACTTGCGTTCAGACGCTGAGCAGGGAGACTTGCAAGTCACCTTGGTTGATAAACACCAGCGCAGCGATAAAAGTCATGCCATCGCGCAACGCTTGCGACCTGAGTTAGAAAAAATCGGCCTCAAACACAATGCCCGCGTGAAAGTGGTTGAAGTACCTCCGGGTCCGCCTGTGATGTCACCGTTGGTGGCAGAGGTGTATGGTCCTGATGAGGTTGGTCGCCAAGAGCTGGCCGTGCGTCTATCCAAAGCGTTTCATGAGACGCCAGATATCGTGGGCGTTGACACGTCAATCAAAGAAAACGGACCACGGGCCTATTTGCGGGTACGCCACCAACGTGCAGAATCATTGGGTATACCAATTGCCAGTGTGGCACAAAGTGCTGCCATGGCCTTGTCGGGTGCTGATACCACTTATCTGCGAGATGGGCAATCTAAATACCCAGTGCCTGTACGCTTGCAGTTACCACTGCAATCACAAAATGGCTTGGATGCACTGCTGGCCATACCTTTGCGTGCTGCCAATGGCCAAATGGTGCCTATGTCAGAATTGGTTGAAATAGAACGTGGTGTGATCGACAAACCACTGTTCACCAAGGATTTAAAAGGTGTGAGCTATGTTTTTGGCGACATGGCAGGTCATTTAGATTCGCCTTTGTATGGTTTGTTCGCCATACGCGACAAGCTTGCCAAATCTGCTTTGCCTGGGACTGGGGAACTGGGGGAATACTGGATTACCCAACCTGCTGAAACGTACAGGCAATATGCCATTAAATGGGACGGTGAGCTGCAAATCACCTACGACACATTTCGTGATATGGGGGCAGCCTATGCCGTGGGTTTGGTTTTGATTTACCTCTTGGTGGTGGCGCAATTCCGCAGCTATTTAACACCTTTGGTCATCATGGCGCCCATTCCTTTAACGATCATTGGTGTCATGCCTGGCCATGCTTTGTTGGGTTCGCAGTTCACTGCCACTTCCATGATTGGCATGATTGCGTTGGCAGGAATCATTGTGCGCAATTCAATATTGTTGGTTGATTTCATTGAGTTGCAAGTATCGCAAGGCATGGCCTTCAAAGACGCCGTGGTCCAATCAGCTGCAGTACGCGCTCAACCCATTGCCTTAACAGGCTTGGCTGCCATGATTGGTGCTTTCTTTATCCTGGATGACCCTATTTTTAATGGGTTGGCTATCTCATTGATATTTGGTATTTTGGTGTCTACTTTGCTCACCTTGGTGGTGATTCCTGTTCTCTACTATGCACTTTTCAGTAAGCGCATGGAGAAAAAACAATCCCAATTGGTTTAATTTTTATCGTTTTTTTTAATTTAATCAGGAGATTATCATGACCGTTACCAGCTACACATTTACCATCGCCGGTTTTTTTGTGATGCTTTCTTTGGCATTGGGTATTGAAGCCAGCCCTATCTTTGTAAGCGAGTGGGCACTAGCTTTCACTGCATTTGTTGGCGTCAACTTGTTTCAATCGGGCATCACTGGTTTTTGCCCATTGAGCAAAATCCTGAAAGCCGTCGGTGTGCCTGAAACCAAAGCTGGTTGCTGCAACTAAGCAGTTAGCTCTACTCTGCTACCCCACCTTTTGGGTTTTAGAAAATAAATAACAAATCGCGTTAACTGTTAAAACTCGCTACAATGACTAAAAAAGAACGACCGTTCTTTTTTTCATTTCATTCCAAACTTAGGAGTAGCGCGATGACGGCACATTACAAAGTTCACGGCACAGTTGCCGTGATTACACTAGACAACCCGCCTGTGAATGGTTTGGGTTACTCGACTCGAGTGGCTATCACAGATGGCTTGGCTAAAGCGCAAGCCGACGCGACTGTCAAATCCATCGTCATCACTGGTGCCGGCAAAGCGTTTTCGGGTGGGGCCGATATCAAGGAATTCGGTAGTCCCAAAGCCATTCAAGAACCCAATTTATTGAGCGTGATCTTGGCGATTGAAAACGCCAGCAAGCCAGTTGTGGCTGCGGTTCACACCGTCACCATGGGGGGTGGTTTGGAATTGGCATTGGGTTGTCATTACCGTGTGGCAGCGCCCGGATGCAATGTGGCCTTGCCTGAAGTGAAATTGGGTTTGATTCCAGGTGCTGGCGGCACGCAGCGGTTGCCGCGCGTATTGGGTGTTGAAGCCGCACTCAATATGATTGTGAGTGGTGAGCCAGTTAAGAGCGAGATGTTGGCACAACTACCAGGGCAAAAATTATTTGACAAATTAACAGCTTCCGTCGAATCGTTGCAAGCTGAAGCCATTGCATTTGCAGAATCGAAAGCAGACACACGCCCATTGCCATTGGTGCGCAATATGCCATGTAAGCACCCGATGGGAGATGCCTATTTTGGTTTTGCAGGCAATATGGTCAAAGGCATGGCTAAAAATTACCCTGCACCCATGAAATGTGTGGAAGCGGTACGCAATGCCACTCAAATGAAATTTGATGTGGGCATGGCCGCTGAGTTGGCCATTTTCAAAAACCTGATGTTTACACCAGAGAGCAAATCCCTGCGGCATTTGTTCATGGCCGACAGAGCGGCTTCTAAAATTCCAGATGTCCCGGCTGATACCCCGCTGCGCGCCATTCATTCGGTCGCCATCATTGGTGCGGGGACCATGGGTGGTGGCATCGCCATGAATTTTTTGAATGCGGGTATCCCAGTCAAAATGCTCGAGATGAAACAAGAAGCCTTGGACAAAGGATTGGGTATCATTCGCAAAAATTACGAAGCACAAGTTAAAAAAGGCAAGCTAAAACAAGATAAATATGAGCAGCGCATGGCATTGCTCAGTACAACATTGGCATATGCCGATTTGAAAGAAGCTGACTTGGTGATTGAAGCCGTATTTGAAGAAATGGGTGTGAAAGAAGCCGTCTTCAAATCCTTGGATGGTGTGATGAAGTCGGGCGCAATTTTGGCCAGCAACACCTCCACACTCGATTTGAACAAAATCGCCAGTTTCACCAAACGCCCGCAAGATGTGATTGGCATGCATTTTTTCAGTCCAGCGAACGTCATGAAACTATTGGAAGTTGTGCGCGGCGAAAAAACGGCCAAAGATGTCTTGGCTACAGTGATGGCATTGGGCAAGAAAATCAAGAAGACAGCGGTGGTTTCAGGCGTGTGCGACGGTTTTATCGGCAACCGCATGATTGAACAGTATGGTCGTCAAGCAGGCTTCTTGTTAGATGAAGGCTGCACGCCTTCTCAAGTGGACAAAGCCATAGAAGCATTTGGATTTGCCATGGGTCCATTCCGTATGGGTGATTTGGCGGGCAACGACATTGGTTGGGCGATACGCAAGCGCCGGTATGTTGAAAAGCCAAACATGAAATACAGCAAGACAGCAGATTTGTTATGTGAAAAAGGGCGCTTTGGGCAAAAGACAGGCGCTGGTTGGTATGACTATGTGGCTGGCAAGCGCGATGCGATACCGAATAAGGAGGTTGAAGCCATGGTTGAGGCGCATCGACAATCACTGGGCATCACACCACGCAAAATTACAAATGAAGAAATAGTGCAACGTTTGGTTTACTCTTTGGTGAACGAAGCAGCACACATTTTGCAAGAAGGCATTGCCAACAAAGCCAGCGATATAGACATGGTCTACATCATGGGCTATGGCTTCCCACCCTACCGTGGTGGACCCATGAATTACGCTGATGAAGTGGGCTTATTCAATGTGGTGCAAAGTATGAAACGGTTTGCACAAAACCCACTTGACGATGCTGCATTTTGGGAACCCGCGCCATTGTTGGCCAAATTGGTGGCTGAAGGTAAAACATTTAATTAAGTACCGAACATTAAGGAAAAGATCATGACATCAGCAGTAATTGTTTCGACCGCTCGCACACCTTTGGCCAAGAGTTGGAAAGGTGCATTCAACATGACACATGGCGCCACTTTGGGCGGACATGCTATCGAGCATGCCGTCAAGCGTGCAGGCATAGAACCAGGTGAAGTTGAAGATGTGTTAATGGGATGTGCCAACCCTGAAGGGGCAACAGGATGGAACATTGCACGACAAGCAGCTTTGCGTGCAGGCTTGCCTGACAGCGTGTCTGCTGTAACCGTGAACCGTTTTTGTTCATCAGGCTTACAAACCATTGCCATGGCTGCGCAGCGCATCATTGCAGGCGAAGGTGACATTTTTGTTGCCGGTGGGGTGGAAAGTATTTCTTGCGTACAGCAGGAAATGAATATGCACATGTTTCAAGATCCATGGTTGGTGAAAAACAAACCAACCATTTATTGGAACATGATGCAAACCGCAGAAAACGTGGCCAAACGCTACAACTTCCCAAAAGAACGGATGGATCAATGGGGTGCGGCCAGTCAGCAAAAGGCGTGCGCGGCACATGAAAAAGGACTTTTCAACGATGAAATTGCGCCAATCTCAGTAAAAATGGGCGTTGCTGACAAAGTGATGGGCTTGATGACCAAAGAAGTGACATTGAGTGTGGATGAAGGCATGCGCGCTGGCACGACTTATGAAAGCATCAAAGATATTCGCACTGTCGTGCCAGGTGGTGTCATCACCGCAGGCAACGCCAGCCAGTTTTCCGACGGTGCTGGTGCTTGCGTGATCATGGATGAGAAGCTGGCTGAAAAACGTGGTCTGAAACCGCTAGGACGCTTCTTGGGTTTTGCAGTTGCTGGTTGCGATCCCGATGAAATGGGCATTGGTCCTGTGTTTGCCGTGCCAAAAGTACTCAAACGCCTTGGCCTCACCGTGCAAGATATTGACCTGTGGGAATTGAATGAGGCTTTTGCGGTGCAAGTTCTGTACTCAGCAGACAAGCTGGGCATCCCGCTTGACCGCCTGAACGTCAATGGCGGAGCAATCGCCATAGGGCATCCCTACGGAATGAGCGGACAGCGTTTAACAGGGCATGCTTTGATAGAAGGCAAACGCCGCGGCGCAAAACGCGTGTGCATCACCATGTGCATTGGTGGTGGCATGGGTGCAGCTGGTGTGTTTGAAGTTCTTTAAGCTAATCAACTCACTATGCGCCTCAGACGAACCATTGATTTTTTACTTTATCAATGGTTAGGGGTTGAAACGTTGAACCAACGCGAGCGGTTTAGCGACCACTCGCGTGAAACATTTGATGCGGTGCTGGACACGTGTGAACGCATCGCACGTGAGAAATACGCACCGTTCAATCGATTGGTGGATACGCAAGAGCCTCAATTCGATGGCCAGAAAGTCATTCTGCCCCAAGCGACACATGACGCGCATGCCGCTTATGTTGAGTCAGGCATGTTGAGTGCCGCACAAGACTATGACTTGAACGGCATGCAATTGCCCTATGTGGTGGAGGCAGCCGCCAATGCATTTTTTGCTTGTGCGTCAGTCAGCATCGGTTCACACATGCTGACAGCAGGTAATGCTGGTTTGCTCTTGGTACATGGCACAGACAAACAAAAAGAAGTTTTTGCCAATAACGAATTTTCCGGACGATGGGCCGGCACCATGTGTTTGAGTGAACCACAAGCTGGTTCAAGTCTTTCGGATATCACCACACGCGCGACCCCCGATACCGACAGCACACTAGGCGATTGGCAAAATGATGCATTAGGTCCACGCTATCGGCTCAAGGGCAACAAGATGTGGATTTCTTCGGGTGACCATGAGCTGACCGAGAACATTGTTCATTTGGTGTTGGCAAAAATCCCTGACGAATCAGGCAAACTGATTCCTGGTACACGCGGTATATCCTTGTTCATTGTTCCCAAAAAGATGGTCAATGAACGGGCTCAATTAACGGGTGAACGCAACGATGTGGCATTGGCGGGTTTAAACCACAAATTGGGATGGCGCGGTACCACAAATACCTTGCTCAATTTTGGAGAGGGTCAATTCAAACCAGGTGGTCAAGGCGGGGCAGTCGGATATTTGGTTGGTAAACCAGGCGATGGCTTGCGTTGCATGTTCCACATGATGAACAAAGCACGCATTGGCGTGGGCACAGCAGCCACCATGTTGGGTTTGGCAGGTTACTATGCATCATTAGAGTACGCACAAAACCGTCCGCAAGGCCGCTTAATGGGTGCATCCGGTAAAGATGCTGCGCAACCACAAGTTCGCATCATTGAGCATACCGACGTGAAACGCATGCTGTTGGCGCAAAAAGCCTATTGCGAAGGCGCATTGGCCATGGAGCTGTATTGCGCCCGATTGGTTGATGAAGAAATGACGGGTGATGCAAGTAGTGCAAATGAAGCCAGGTTGCTTTTAGAGGTATTGATGCCGATCGCCAAAAGCTGGCCGAGCGAATGGTGTTTAGAAGCAAACAGTCTGGCCATACAAATTCACGGTGGTTATGGTTACACACGTGATTTTCCGGTTGAACAATATTGGCGCGATAACCGTTTGAACATGATTCATGAGGGCACGCATGGCATTCAAGCAGCAGATTTGTTAGGACGCAAAGTTTTGATGGAAGGTGGGAAAGCGTGGCAATTGTTGCGTGACCGCATGCATGCATGCAGCAAGCAGGCAGCACAACACGAAGCACTGAAAGCCTTTGCGATTGAATTGAATCAGGCCATTGAATTGGTACATCAAGCCACACTGGCAGCTTGGGCCAATGGCAATCCACAAGAAGCATTGGCGAACGCTGTGCCTTACATGCAAGCATTTGGGCACATGGTGATAGCGTGGTTGTGGTTAGACATTGCTGCTAAAAACATAGCATTACAGGCAATAAATACGCCGTCTACATCCTATTTTTATCATTATGAATTGCCAAAAATAGGTGCCTGGCTGAAAGTGGTTCATGCACGTGATATGACATGTGCTTTGATGCGTGAAGAAGATTTTTAAGGAGAAAAAATGTCCCGTACCGTACAGCAATTATTTGATCTCAAAGGCAAAACCGCGTTGGTCACAGGTGGTTCGCGTGGTTTAGGCTTGCAAATGGCGCATGCGCTGGGAGAGGCGGGTGCCAAAATCATTGTCAGCTCGCGCAAAGCAGATGATTTGGTGCAAGCCGTTGCCGAATTGAAAAGTGCAGGCATTGATGCCGATTTCATTGCGGCTGATTGCAGCAAAGAAGCCGACATCCGCGCCTTGGCCGATGAAGCCATTCGGCGCTTAGGGCGTGTCGATATCTTGGTCAATAATGCGGGTGCAGCTTGGGGGGCGGCGGCGGAAGATCATCCTGTCGAAGCGTGGGATAAAGTGATGAACTTGAATATTCGCGGGTATTTCATTTTGAGTCAGCACATTGCTAAACACAGCATGATTCCAAATAAAGCAGGCCGCATCATCAATATTGCATCCATTGCAGGTTTAAATGGTAACCCATTGGGAATGCATACCATTGCTTACAACACATCCAAAGGTGCGGTGGTCAATTTCACGCGCACATTGGGCGCAGAGTGGGGGCCCCATCACATCACCGTCAACGCTATTTGCCCAGGTTTTTTCCCCAGCAAAATGACGGTAGGTATTTTGGAAAAATTGGGAGAGGAAAAACTCATCGGTGGCGCCCCCTTGCAGCGATTGGGCGATGACGAAGATTTGAAAGGCATTACCCTTTTATTTGCGTCCGATGCGGGCAAACACATCACTGGTCAATGGATGGCTGTGGATGGTGGCGTGTCCGTTGTTACCGGTGGATAAATTCAATATAACTTTGACAGAGAGAACGCTATGCCTATCAATCAACAAATTCTTTTAGATAATCGCCCCAAAGAAGAAGCCCTTGTGAGCAACTTCAAAATGGTCAGCAACGAAACACCGCCATTAAAAGACGGCGAGGTTTTGGTGCAGCACCATTTCTTAAGTCTAGACCCGTACATGCGCGGCCGAATGAATGACAGCAAAAGTTATACCGCTGCACAAGCTTTGGGTGAAGTGATGGGTGGTGGCACGGTGGGTGAAATCATCGACAGCAAAAATTCCAAATTCAGTGTGGGTGACAAAGTGGTAGGCATGGGTGGCTGGCAACAATACAGTGTGGTCGATGCCAATGCACCTGGTGTGTTGCGCAAAGTAGATACGCAATATATTCCGTTGTCTGCTTACCTGGGTTCAGTCGGTATGCCTGGCGTAACTGCATGGTACGGTTTGATGAAAATTTGTGAACCCAAAGCAGGGCAAACCATTGCTGTCAGCGCTGCCAGCGGGGCGGTGGGCAGTGTCGTGGGGCAATTGGCCAAAGCCAAAGGTTGTCGCGTGATTGGTTTTGCCGGCGGTGCCGATAAATGCAAATATGTGGTGGATGAATTGGGGTTTGATGCCTGTATTGACTACAAAGCATATGCCGACAGCAAATCACTCTACAAAGCTTTGAAAGAGGTGACGCCGGATGGCATAGATGGGTATTTTGAAAATGTCGGCGGCATGATTTTGGATGTGGTCCTCAGTCGCATGAATGCGTTCGGGCGCATTGCTTTGTGCGGCATGATTGCCGGCTATAACGGCGCGCCTGTGCCCATCACACAGCCCCAATTGTTGTTGGTCAATCGCATTACCTTGCGTGGTTTTATCGTATCTGAGCACATGGAGGTATGGCCAGAAGCATTGAAAGAACTGGGAACCATGGTGGCAACAGGAAAACTGAAATTCAAAGAATCTGTCGCTCAGGGTATTGCGTCAGCACCAGAAGCATTCATTGGTTTGTTGTCTGGAAAAAACTTTGGCAAACAATTGGTGAAATTAATCTAAACAGGCGCGGCTATATCCATGATTTCAAGTTTTAAGAACAAAACAGCGGTCTTAACGGGTGCTGCATCTGGCTTCGGATTAGAGTGCGCCCGGATTGCCGCCAACTTGGGCATGAATGTGGTGATGGTCGATGTGCAACAGGATGCGTTGGACAAAGCCAATGCTGAAATATCGGCCACGGCAGCCGCCCAAGGCGGGCAAGTGCTGTCGTTTGTGCTGGACATTTCAAAAGCCGATGACGTTGAAACCATGGCGCAAAAAGTCTTTCAAACTTTGGGTGCTCCCCATTTTGTTTTCAACAATGCGGGCGTGGGCGCAGGCGGGTTAATCTGGGAAACTTCACTCAAAGATTGGGACTGGGTGTTGGGTGTCAACCTCATGGGTGTGGTGCATGGCGTGCGACTGTTCACACCCATGATGCTAGAAGCTGCGCGCAAAGACCCCACGTATCAAGGACACATCGTCAACACCGCCAGCATGGCCGGATTACTGAACGCACCCAATATGGGTGTGTACAACGTGAGCAAACATGCGGTGGTGAGTTTGACCGAAACGCTGTACCAAGATTTGAAATTGGTCACTGATCAAATCAGTGCATCGGTGTTGTGCCCATTTTTTGTTCCGACCGGTATCTCGCAAAGTCATCGCAACAAACCCAGCGATACGCAACAAAGCAGCATCAAACCCACCAAGAGCCAACTCATAGGGCAAGCCATGAGCGACAAAGCAGTCAGCTCGGGCAAAGTCAGCGCCGCCGAAGTGGCGCAAAAAGTATTTGACGCCATTGCCGCAGACCAGTTTTACATTTACAGCCATCCCAAAGCATTGGCCAGTGTGCAAGTTCGCATGGAAGATGTGGTCATGATTCGCAATCCAACGGACCCTTTCGCTGGAAAACCCGAGATTGGCGCATCATTGAAAGCCGCTTTACGTAGCTGATTCTTGAATGCTGAGCGGCACGTAAATTGCCATTGCACACTAAAATGTTGCCATGACTACACACACTATACGTGGCGCATGCCCCCACGATTGTCCTGACACTTGCGCTTTAATCACCACTGTTGAAAATGGCGTGGCCGTCAAAGTTCAGGGCAACCCAGATCATCCGCATACCGATGGTGTATTGTGTACCAAGGTTTCACGTTATACCGAACGCACTTACCATCCCGAGCGCATTTTGACACCACTTAAACGCGTGGGCAAAAAAGGAGATGGGAATTTTGTACCCGTTTCTTGGGACGCGGCGTTGACCGACATTGCCGCGCGTTTGACTGCCATTGCTGCACGCAACCCGCTGGCCATCGTTCCTTACAGTTATGCAGGAACCATGGGCTTGGTGCAGGGTGAGGCGATGGCGGCGCGGTTTTTTAATCGCTTGGGTGGTTCTTCCTTGCATCGTTCAATTTGCGCCGAAGCTGGCGGCAAAGGCATGGAATACACCTTGGGTGCTAAAGTTGGCATGAAGGTGGAGCATTATTCGCAAGCCAAGCTCATCATCATTTGGGGCAGCAATTCGATTGGCAGCAATTTGCATTTTTGGCGCTACGCACAAGTTGCCAAACGCAGGGGGGCGAAGTTGATTTGCATCGATCCACGTAAAACCGAAACCGCCGATAAATGCCATGAACACATCGCACTTTTACCCGGCACCGATGCCGCATTGGCTTTGGCGGTGATGCACGAATTGATTGCGCATGATTGGTTGGATCACGATTACATCCAGCAGTACACCCTGGGTTGGGAAGCATTGAAAGCACGTGCGATGCAGTGGTCACCTGAACGCGCAGCACAAGTGTGTGGCATTGATGTTGCTCAAATCAAATCGTTGGCGTTTGATTATGGACAAAGTTTTGTGAATAAAACACCAGCCGCCATTCGGTTGAACTATGGCGTGCAGCGTGTCAAAGGGGGGGGCAATGCGGTGCGTGCGGTGACGTGTTTGCCTGCTTTGATTGGTGCATGGCGACATGCTGGCGGTGGCATGCTGTTGTCCAGCTCGGGTTCATTTGGTATT